>NZ_JBHFQF010000017.1:0-35387 GCF_041949955.1 Geomicrobium sp. JSM 1781026
GAAAGAGATGAAAAAGGCCGTAAAAACGTTGAAGAATTGGCAACCAGAAATTCTCAACAGCTTTATTTTTGGTCACACGAATGGTCCGATTGAAGGGCTGAACAACCAGACGAAGGTCATTAAGCGCGATGCGTTTGGTTTTCGCCGCTATGACCGGCTGCGTTTGAAGGTGTTATTGCATCACCAATTAAAAGAGCATACAAGTCGAGTAGGATAAACAAAGGAGCAGAGGTGTGAGGCAGTCTCTCAAATTGTGCAAAATGAGAAGGGGTGTCATGGCGGAGACGCCTACGGCGGCCTGCGTAAGCAGGTTGGTTCGACATCATTATGATTCATAATGAATGTCGAACTTCCTTTTCCGTCAGCCGAAGATCCTCGCGCGAAGCGCGATAGCTGAGGCGACGCCCGTGGCAAGCGTAGCCATGACACCCCCTACACTTCTATAAAAACAACATTTAGGTTTTTCAACAGCCTCAGAGGCGTATTGTCTCTACCCCAACATTTGACTTAGAACCGGAAAAACAGCTGAGACTTCTTTGCACTCTATACTTTAATTTGCGAAAACAAGCCATAGCCAATGAGTTATCTATGTATGTAAATTATCGCATCATCACTAAGACTGGAATCTGTGATGGTGAGCTTTACTTAAATGATTGAAGACATTTCCCACTATAAAATGTACGAGACTTAGTTGCCCTGCGTGTGGGGGAGATGAAGAACAAAGTGTATGCTTACCGAGTACAGAAAATCCAACATTTAAACTTTTTGAGCGCAATTCGTTGCTATGATATGGGTAACGTAGGTATGTGTACGTTTGCGCGGCAAACGGACCCTGCAATCAAGTAAAGCATGGAGAACTACCGGAGTTACAGCATGGTGTACTTACAAGCATGGGACTGAGGCCTATTAACCTCGCCAACGACCTGGAATAAGCATATTGACCAGCTGGCACTGCGAATTTTGCTAGAGGTGAGTGCGATTGGTAAAAAAGACGACACAAAGGGCAAGTGTTTTCAGGTTCTAATTGTCAATGGACCGACCGGTGTGCCAGTGGATATCCTACTGGTTGAGAAATCAACGACCCTCATGCACGAATTTCAAGAGGTAGGAGGAATTTCAAGATAAACTTGAACCCGTTCTTAAAAAACTCTGTGAATTACGCCTTAGAACGTCAAATTACCATTGCCAATCGTTTTATTTCAGTCGCTATATTTAATGAGCAATAGATAAGGGTGCTATGCCGAGTACAAAAAGAGTTTCACGAGTATGATCGAAAGAAGTGTAAACAGATTCACCATGTCTTTCATAAGCGTAAGTATAGAGAAACCAGTACTTAAATCGGCACCTGGCGATATCATAGGAAGGTAATCAAGACGATCTGTGGAGCACTGTAAGAGCAAAACCGAGGGCGACTGTTCGCCGGTCTCCAAGCTTCTTATCACGATATGGAAACATCAGAAGCCAAAGATATGGCATAAGCCGTCCAAACGAAGAAATACTGGCTGCTAAGAATTATCGACAGCTTTATTTTAGGATACACGAATAGCCTCACTAAAGGGCTGAGCAACTAGATAAAGATTATTAAGCGATATGCGTTCGACTTTCACTTCTATGACTGGCTAAGTTTGAAGGTTTTATTACACGATTAATTGAAAGAACATGTAAATCAAGTAGAATGAACAAAACAGCAGAGGCGTTTAGCCTCAGCCCAAACATTAGTTTAGTACCATAAAAGAAAAAAGAGAGGAATAAGTATTAAACTTATTCCTCTCAAGTGCTGTTTTAACAAGAATGTCCGTTTGCTTTTTCGCGATCAACATCTACTTGAATCGCTTCTTCTATAAAAATACGGGAAGAAAGACCTTCGGATTGTTGTAAAAATATCGTACGTTGTTGCGAGATAAAGTTTGTGATCGAAGGATAGATGCCACCTTTTCCAATCATCGAAACATTGACTTGGCTGACGAGCTCGCCGGTGTTATACACTTGAACATATTTTTCACCGTAATCATTTGTATCGTACATAATAGTTAAGTTCATCTTCTTCTCACTTTCTATATAAAACAAAAACACCTCATCGTTAGTAAACGGGGTGTTTATCCTTGAAAATGGTGGCGATGGTGGGAGTCGAACCCACACTTCCGTAGAAACGCGATTTTGAGTCGCGCGCGTCTGCCAATTCCGCCACATCGCCGTATGTAATGTCGTTTCCGACAAATAATAATATATCATGTCCTAACCTGTTACGCAAGAGAAAAGTACAGATTCCTTAAGATGAGTGGGAATCTGTATTTTTCTTTGCTCTTCTTGCTTCCTCTTCCTCAATTTCCTTTAACTTCAACGCTCTTCGTTTTTTATAATCACGCAGACGCCAAAAGAAGTTCGTAATGACAATTAAAACGATTACGCCAAGGAAGTAAAAGCTAACCGGAGGAGTAATTGCACCGGTAATTAATAATACTAAGATGAGAACCATCACAACCATCGTGATGTTCTCGAAGGTTTTTAATGACATAGAGGGAGAAATCCTTTCTGTATATCTTTCCTGCATTTAAGAACAATACAACCAAAGAGGTGAAGATAGTGAATCTAATTATATTTGTTGGTGCCATTGCTCTTGGTGTAGCCGGTATTGCTTACGGTGTGGTGTCGATTTTCCAAGAGCTTGGCTATAAAAAAAGCTAGCTTCAGCGAACGGCGCACCTGAATTGAGCGCCGTTTTTGCATATGGTAAAATGACATCAACTGCAATGTGTGAAACGCGCAGTCAATATGATTTTACCATAAGTGAAAGTTGGACTCTAATGAATGAAGAGCTTAAAGAAGAAATTATAAATTTCAGTAAATCCATCGGCATCGATCGTATTGGATTTGCGAGCGCAGATCTATTTTTAACGCTTAAAGAAAGACTCAAAACGCAACAACAGCTCGGATATGACTCAGGTTTTGAAGAGCCTGATATTGATAAACGAACAAACCCAGAATTGTTACTTCCCTATGCAAAATCAATTATTAGCATTGCTTTATCTTATCCATCGAAGTTAAAAAATCCACCAAAGGGAGTCAAAGGAAATCGTAGGGGATTATTTTGCCGAGCTTCGTGGGGAGAGGACTATCATACGGTTTTAAACGATCGGTTAGAACGTTTGCAGGCGTTTATTAAAGAACGTGTGCCAGAGGCGAAAACGGCTTCTATGGTTGATACAGGTGCACTGTCTGATCGTGCTGTTGCAGAACGAGCTGGAATTGGGTGGACAGGCAAGAATTGTATGGTGATTACTCATGAATACGGAAGCTATGTATATCTCGGAGAGATGATTACGACGTTGGCTTTTGAACCAGATACACCGGTAGAAGATGGGTGTGGGACGTGTAACAAATGCGTGGATAGTTGTCCAACAGGAGCACTTATTCAAGGAGGACAATTGGATTCACAAAAGTGTATTGCTTTTTTAACCCAAAAGAAAGATATGATCCCAAAGAGGTATCGCAAAAAAATTGGCAATCGATTATATGGCTGTGATACATGCCAAGTTGTTTGCCCGATTAATAAAGGCAAAGGAGACCATTATCAACCTGAGTTTGAACCTGAACCAGAAAAAGTGAAGCCGGAGCTTTTGCCGTTGCTATCCATGTCGAATAGAGAATTCAAAGAAACTTATGGCATGATGGCAGGTTCATGGCGTGGCAAAAAACCAATCCAAAGAAACGCAGTGATTGCGCTTGGTCATTTTAAAGAAGAGGCAGCATCTCCTAAATTAAGGGATTTACTTCAAAACGATCCGCGACCTGTCATTCGTGGAACAGCCGCTTGGTCACTAGGGGAGATTAGTGGGAGTGAAAACTTAGAAGCGCTTCGGTTAGCTGCTCTGCATGAGGATGATGACGAAGTTCAAAAAGAGATAGAAGAAGCGTTGCAATAAGAGGCCTATCCATGAGGGACGGGCTTCTTTTTTTGATTGTAGCTCCTGCTTCTTTATTAAGGCACATGCACGCGGCGTAGAAGACATAAGTATAGGGGAAAAGAAGGGAGCGGTAAAATGGAAGCGTCCATCCGCGATAAACTCCAAGAACATGTCGAAAAGTTAAGCACTGCCGTTCTAAATCGAAAGCGCTCGCCATCCCTATCAATGGAGGATAAAGGTCGTTATAAACGTATGAATAAAGGATTTCGTGACCGACGTGAACAAGTAATCAAAACCACATCAACGTTAAAGCCTTATAGCATGTTGTCTTACGGGTCAAGCACGACAGTTGGGTACAAACTGTATCAATCACATCTAATTAAAGCGGGCGACACGTACCACCTTAGAGAAGAAGAGGAAAATCGTCAGTTGACAATCATAAAACAAAAAATTATAAACGATCAAAAAATAAAAAAAACAAACGAAACTACGATGGTTCGTCAACGAGTAGAGCGGTTGCCAAGAAGGAAATCCGAGTCTTTACGAAACAGAACGTACAATCGAATGCAGGCAGTTCAGTATGCGGAACGCTGGTGGAACGATTATAACCCGGATTACCCGGAGTTTACTGATAACTGTACGAATTTTATTTCCCAATGTTTGCAAGCCGGTGGGGCACCGATGCACGGACAACATCAGAAAGAAAAAGGTTGGTGGTTGGCAAGTGATCGATGGAGTTACAGTTGGGCAGTCGCTCACTCAATGCGGTGGTACTTAAGTGGCTCCACAACAGGTCTGACAGCGAGAGAAGCTGATCGTGCTCAAGACTTACGGCCCGGTGATGTAATTTGTTATGACTTCAATGGGGACGGGGAATGGAATCATACAGCGATTGTCGTAGCTTTTAATCATGAGCAGGAACCATTAGTGAATGCGCAAACAGCAAACAGTAGAAATCGTTATTGGAAGTATGAAGACTCGACAGCGTGGACACCAGATATTAAATATAAGTTCTTCAAGGTGAATGATCATATCTCCACGTAATGCGATATGGTATACTATTGTATCGATAACGCATGTATAGAGGAGAAGAAGCAGATGAGCCTTAACATTGTCCTACACGAACCCGAGATCCCAGCAAATACAGGCAATATTGCCCGCACATGTGCCGGGACGTCAACAGCCCTCCATTTAATTCATCCACTTGGCTTTTCAACCGAGGATCGAATGTTAAAACGGGCTGGTTGTGATTATTGGCCAAATGTAAACATCAATTACCACCAATCTTTAGAAGCTTTTTTAGCGGAGCGGGATATGTCAGATGTATTTTTTGTTGAAACGACGGGCAGTGATTGGTATACCAACTTTGATTATAGCGATACAAATAAGGATTATTATTTTGTTTTTGGAAAAGAAACGAAAGGACTTCCAGAATGGGTAGCTGAAACATACCCGAATCGCTGCATTCGCTTGCCACAAAATGAACTAATACGTTCATTGAACGTATCAAACGCTGCGGCAATCTTATTATATGAAGCGTTGCGGCAACAGTCTTTCCCTAAGTTAAATTAATAAAAACCCTCTACTTTTAAGAAAAAGTAGAGGGTTTGTCACGATTACGATTGATGTGGTTTTGAATTCTTTCCAGCTGTCATGATGGAAACTAAAAAAGCCGCACATACTGCTAACAATAGAAATAAACGCATGTTTGTTCCTCCCTTAACATCTCTTGCTGCAAAGCAACATCTACTCATCTGACGAAGTCGTCTTGGAGATTCATTCTTATCTTTTATTATAACCAATTATCGTTTGCATGTACATATTTGTCACAGATTCGGACATCCCCTATACTGAAACATAGGAAATGATGAAGGAGGAACAATGATGTATGTTGTGATGAATGAACTTCATGTAGAAAAAGACCAGCATGAAATGGTCAAAGGAAGATTTGAAAAAAGCAAAGATCGTATGAAAGACGTGGAAGGATGCGTAGAATTTCTTTTCTTAGAAAGTGAAAAAGAAGATGTAAGCTTTGTTGTTTTCACGAAGTGGGATTCAAAAGAATCTTATGAGAACTGGCTAAACAGCGACGCATTTCTCTCCGCACATAAAGGTCAACAATCGTCTGACAAGAAACCAACCACAAACAACAATCTTCGTTCTTTTGAAGTGGTCTTCCACACTTAAAAAGCTTTGCAAAATTTACTACACCCCAAAAGTTAGAGTCAAACTTTTGGGGTGTTCTCTTTTTATGAAGATGATGTCCCCCCATTCTCTCCTTGTTGACCTTCCTCTAGTTCAAAAGCCTATGAGATGTCGGGATGAGTCATGCCGAAAGCCGTTCGGTTTAACTTCGGCACCTCCGGTGGGAATTGTTGTTCGCTCTTGAGGTTTATAAGAATAAACCGGGTTGAAGTTCGGCGTAGAAAGGTTGCCCATGACGAGGTGAATTGCGGTGGTCCAAAGTGATTTAGATCACCAATCCCCTAAAAATCACCAAAAGCAAGCGCACGTCGTCACCGCTGGTGCAAAAAATCGTGAAAAACAATCTAGATCATCAGGAAAACGATCTATATAAGTTGAATTTCGGCAACGAAGTTGCCGATCGGTGTTCGTCACTGCAAGGGTTGCGGGCAACACGAAAAACGTTTGCCGAACGATAAAAAGTCGTAACCGAGGCTCACCACCTGGCGCAAGCTTGTGATGGCCGGTCACGTATGTGACAATCCGGCCCTCAAACCGGGCACTTTCGGCACGCAACTGTCACAAATCGCAACATTTGTGACAGTTGAGACCGTTTATGTGCGCATTCACGTTTAAAATCATGATTTTTCTTTCCAAAGTGTCACAAAAATGAATATATGGGGCATTTCGGATTCTTTCCACACCGTGACCAGTAGGCAGAAACGTGAACCGGGTTGCTCTTATGCTCTGGAGTATAAAGAAAACACGGTGGACGTCTTTTGACCACCGATGTTGCCCTTATAGTCTGGACTATAAAGAAAACACGGTGGACGTCTTTTGGCCACCGATGTTGCACTTGTACTCTGGAGTGCAAGCATCCGCCTGCAGTGGAAAGAAACAACAAACTGCGCAATTAGAAAAATGCTAAGTTTATTCTATATAGATCACCAATCTCCTAAAAATCCCTAAATGCCAGCTATCTAAAGGAATATGAGACCAAACTCCGACTACACCTTTGTAGAGAGCAGATGTAAATGCAAATGCAAGCTTCTTCATATACTTACATGTCGTGAGTTTTCTCAATAATTACCCGCTCAGCTGGATGTGGAAGCGAGCATTCCCGATGGATCGTCACTTCATGCCAAATACTGCAACATAAAGATGTCATGCTGGAGCTGCGTGTCCGCAGAAGGCCAATGAATGTCTTATTTTACTGGTGGCTTTAAAGATTTTTAAAATCGTTGCAAACGGGTATAGTAATTGCACACGAATGATTAAGAAAGGAGAGGACGATCAGTTGTTTAGAAGAATTTTTGCTTCAGTTATTACGTCTGCAGGAATATATGTCGTCAAGCGTGTGGTTGATCGATGGATTATAAAAAAACCATAATCAGAGATATCCCTTGGATTATGACTAGGTGGTTATCACAAACTGACTCCTTGCATAGAATACAAACACACATGAAGATAAGCGGAACCGCTGAATGAGTCGGTCACGCTTGTTTTTCATTCTGAGTCGTATTCGGGGAGTTTGTCTTGGTGTTGATGACGCATTTTAATGATCCGAAAAGGGAGGATATTCGGTGGATATACTATCAAGGATGAAAGATTACCGGGATGAGCATGAGAAATTGAAGTGGGAAGGTACATTTAAGGAATATTTGGAACTTCTGAAACAGAGACCGGAAGTGGCACAAACCGCACATTCAAGATTATATAACATGATTAAAAGTCACGGAATAGAAGAGAATGAGAATGGCGAAAAGAATTATGCATTCTTTAACGATGCGATCTATGGGTTGGAAGACTCCATTGAGAGACTAACCGAAGAATACTTTCATTCAGCAGCAAGACGGTTGGACGTACGCAAGCGTATTTTATTGTTAATGGGACCTGTGAGTGGTGGGAAGTCAACGATTGTTAATATGCTAAAAAGAGGGCTAGAACAGTACTCTTATACAGATGATGGAGCGGTTTATGCAATCAAAGGTTGTCCAATGCAGGAGGATCCTTTGCATCTCATTCCTCATCATTTGCGGGAAGACTTCAATGAAGAGTATGGCATTCGTGTAGAGGGAGCGCTTTCTCCATTAAATACGATGCGCTTGGAGGAAGAGTACGACGGACGGGTTGAAGATGTAATGGTCGAGCGTATTTTCTTCTCAGAAGATAAGCGAACCGGGATCGGGACATTTAGTCCTTCTGACCCGAAATCGCAAGATATTGCTGACTTGACTGGCAGCATTGACTTTTCTACAATCGCTGAGTATGGTTCTGAATCGGATCCGAGGGCTTATCGATTTGATGGTGAGTTAAATAAAGCGAACCGTGGATTGATGGAATTTCAAGAGATGTTAAAGTGTGATGAAAAATTTCTATGGCACCTCTTATCGCTCACACAAGAAGGGAATTTTAAAGCTGGACGGTTTGCGCTCATTAGTGCCGACGAATTAATTGTGGCTCACACAAATGAAGCGGAATACCGTACATTTATTAATAATAAGAAGAATGAAGCCCTTCATTCACGGATTATTGTCATGAATATCCCTTATAACTTAAAAGTATCCGAAGAAGAAAGAATATACGAGAAAATGATTAGTGAAAGTGACATGTCCCATGTACACATCGCGCCACACGCGCTGAGAACAGCGGCATACTTTACGGTGTTAACACGATTAAAGGATTCCAAACACCAAGGAATTGACCTCGTGAAAAAGATGAAGCTTTATGACGGTGAAGTTGTGGAAGGTTTTAAAGAGCAAGATGTGGTTGAACTAAAAAAAGAACATCAAGATGAGGGTATGGCAGGCATTGACCCACGGTATGTAATCAACCGGATTTCGTCAGCCATCATTCGCAAAAATACGCGCTCGATTAATGCGCTCGATGTGTTAAGAGCGTTGAAAGATGGCCTTGCTCAACATGCATCCATCTCGAAAGAGGACCGTGAGCGTTATCAAGATTTCATTTCGGTTGCCCGGAAAGAGTACGATGAGATTGCGAAGAAGGAAGTACAAAAAGCTTTCGTCTATTCGTACGAAGAATCGGCAAAAACAATGATGAACAACTATTTAGATAATGTGGAAGCTTTTTGCAACAATCAAAAGATTTATGATCCAATTACAGGTGACGAACTCAACGCGGATGAGAAATTAATGAGGTCGATTGAAGAACAAATCGGTATTTCAGAAAACGCGAAAAAAGCATTTCGGGAAGAGATTTTGATTCGTATTTCCGCCTATGCCCGCAAAGGATATAAATTTGACTACAATTCGCACGAAAGACTACGAGAAGCAATTCAAAAGAAATTGTTTGCAGACCTTAAAGATGTAGTGAAAATTACAACATCTGTGAGCACCCCAGATGAGTCGCAGCTGAAGAAAATCAACGAGGTGATTGCCAGACTTGTGGATGAACACGGCTACAACTCAACTTCAGCTAATGAGTTATTGAAGTATGTTGGGAGTTTATTAAATCGATAAAAAAAGTGCTAGCAGATATCTCTCTGCTGGCATCTTTTTTTACATTTGGGTCAGACCATACTGGTGAGGGTAAGGCAGAAATGGGTGCAATGGTAAAAACGATGAAGGAGTGGTTACTGGGGGTAACATCACTTCTTCTAGTTCGTCTTCATCGCTTTGCAATATAATATAGCTCCCGTCTTCACTTTCACTTAAGTGAATGGAGAACATATTGTCTCCTTCGCGATCGTCCTCAACAGAGCTGCGCTCTCCTTCAAATTGAAGGGCTTGTGTCTCTAACATGTTTGGAGGCAACCATTCATTCGCGGAATCGTCATCTTCTTGGACATAAAATGATTGTTTATATCCTTTCGTTAAGTGCTCCCCAGACGTGTTCTCGATTCCTGCATCAATGTATAGATGGTACAACTGTCCGTCCTTATAACTATCTGTTGGTGGTCGAATGTGCACTTCTGTTGGTGTATAAATAAATATGAAGTTTTGGACGAGCTCGTGTTCTTCATCTAATACATACAATAAATCATTACTAATGGCATCTTCTAGAAGCGGCTCTTCAAAGCTTAATTCAAAAGAATGATCTGGTTCAACGGTCACGGTCGGAAGGTGCTGGTAATAACGGTCATCTGATTCTTCAACGAGGTTAATGACAGAATACTCCTCTGGCACGGTTGTAAATGCTTGAGGATGGGATACAGTGTCAAGCACTCCTGCCTCATTGTCTTCTGGGAAGTCAAGTGTGTATAAAATGTACCATTGCTGATCTCTTTCAAAGCTGTCAACAATGGAAATACGATACCCAGTGTTTGAGTGCGGTCCCCAGCTTAAGGTGACTGCCTCACCGTCTCGATTTAATTCAATTGTTGCTGGTTTCTCAGAACCCATATCGTGTAATTGTGTGCTATCATGAAGAAATGGTGATGCGAAAAGTGATAATAGAAGCATCAATATGGAAAGGAACATTTGGTCACCTCGATGGTTATGCCTACTATATAGACGAAATTCCTTCTAGTAAAGTTACATACCTATACGTATTCTTTACAAAAATCTCGAAAAACGCAAGCAAATCATCAAAAAATGTGTAAAAAGTATGGTGAGTGGGAGGGGAAACGATGAATACTGGTCTTACAAAAGAGATATGGGATTGGGTAAAGACGTTCGTTATTGTCATTCTCATCGTTTTAATTGTACGCACGTTTTTCTTTGCCAATTATATGGTACATGGAGAATCGATGATGCCGACGATTGAAAGTGGAGAACGATTGATTATTAATAAAGTGGGTTACCACATTTCTGAGCCTGACCGATTTGACTTAATTGTATTTCATGCAGATGAAGAGAGTGATTACATTAAGCGAGTGATTGGTCTTCCGGGAGATCAAATAAGCTATCACAATGATACACTGTTTATTAACGACGAAGAAATTCCTGAAGATTACTTACATGAAGCCGTTGCCAGTGCCGAAGGTGGCCCTTTTACACGCGATTTTACGCTTAGTGATTTGAACCTTGGTGAAGAAGTCGTTCCCGATGATCAACTGTTCGTGCTCGGCGATAATCGACGAAATAGTTTAGACAGCCGGCAAATTGGTTTTGTTTCTTATGATGATATTGTAGGCAAAGCGAATATTCGATATTGGCCAGTGAGTGATTTTTCTATTATCCGTTAACGGTTTGTGCAAATGCGCGAGCCGTTTTTGTTCTATTCAGAAGAAAAGACGATTAAAATAGTAAAATCAAAATTCAAAATGACGATCTCTTGATTGAGTGACAATTCTTTCAATAAGCTGCATACGATGAGTGTAGTACGACGTGTCCGAAGCAGTGGAGACGTAACGACAAATTTACAAATCATCAGGTTTCTGAAGACCGATGGTTTTTCCGGGGGGTTTTACTCATGAGTGATAAAAACCAAACGCCACCTTTTGTTGTTTCCGAAGAAAACTGGTCTCTTCACCGAAAAGGGTATTTGGACCAACGCAGACATGAAGAGAAAGTTAAAGATGCCATCAATCAAAACTTACCGGACTTGATCACGGATGAAAGTATTGTGATGTCAAATGGTCGTGATGTTGTACATGTGCCGATTCGATCATTAGATGAATACAAAATTCGATACAATGATGACAAGAAAAAGCATGTGGGCCAAGGGGACGGAGATAGTCAAGTCGGAGATGTGGTTGCACGCGCACCGGGCAAAGAAAAGGGGAAGGGCCCTGGCAAAGGAAATAAGCCAGGTGACACAGCGGGTGAAGATTACTATGAAGCAGAAATTTCCATAGCAGAACTTGAAGAAGCCTTGTTTCAACATTTGGAACTACCAAATTTACAAAAGAAAGAGGAGGACCAACTTGTTGTAGAAGACATTGAATTTAATGATGTAAGAAAAAAAGGTTTGCTCGGCAACATCGATAAACGTCGAACCATTCTTACAGCGCTTAAACGCAATGCTATGGAAGGTAGGCCAGGGATTAATCCGATCTATCGTGATGATTTACGTTTTAAGACGTGGAATGAAGAAGAGAAGCGAGAGTCCAAAGCCATTATCATTGCCATGTTGGACACATCAGGCTCAATGGGAAAGTGGGAAAAATATATGGCGAGAAGTTTTTTCTTTTGGATGACTCGGTTCCTTCGTACGAAGTATGAAAGTGTGGAAATTGAATTTATCGCGCATCATACCGAAGCGAAGGTCGTGGATGAAGAACATTTCTTCACGAAAGGGGAAAGTGGAGGGACAATTTGTTCATCTGCTTATGAACTAGCGTTAAAACGCATCGAAGATCATTATGATCCGAGAAGATACAATATTTATCCGTTTCACTTTTCTGATGGTGACAACTTGACCTCTGATAATAAACGGTGTTTGCACTTAATTGATCAGATCATGGAGAAAGCAAGTATGTTTGGATACGGTGAGGTCAATGCCTACAGTCGCCATAGTACACTGATGAACGTATACCAAAGCATTGATGACCCTCGGTTTCGCCATTTTATTCTTAAAGAGAAGCAACACGTATTTCAAGCTTTGCAATGGTTCTTTAGTAATCAGGAAGCTAAAGTATAGCGACAAGTCCAGTTTAACGTGCACGCCATACCTTGACTAGGAACTGAAGGCGTAGAGATTCTGTGAATATCTCTACGCCTTCAGTTCGTTATGATGTATGCCAATAGTTTTCGATGAATTCGTCTCGGCCAGACGCTTTTCGATCGGCTTTATAATACTCTGCATTCGTTTTATAAAACTGTTGATGTTCCTTTTCAGCTGGATAGAAAGGTCCAGCTGGCAATACTTTTGTGACGATGGGTTGTTTAAAGCGCCCACTCTTTTGCAGTTCTTGCTTGGATCGTTCTACAACGAGTCTTTGCGATTCGCTATGATAGAAAATAGCTGTTCGGTATTGGGGACCTCGATCGTGAAATTGCCCATCAGCATCTGTAGGGTCAATTTGTGGCCAATATAAACGTAACAGCTCGTCTAAGTGAAACTTGGAAGGGTCATACACAATTTCAACCGCTTCATAATGTTCAGTCGTCCCTTGCTTTACCCGCTCGTAACTCGCATCAGCGGATGTGCCACCCGTATAACCTGAAGTCACAGCGATAATACCAGCTAAATCTTCAAAAGGTTGGACCATGCACCAAAAACAACCACCTGCAAAATAGATTCTTTCTGTATGACTCATCGAATCACCCCTTAACGATCTGTTTATATTTTATCATGGACATTCAGTCAAACATAGACAGAAAGATCATGGTAAACTGAGGGTATGTGACTCAAGGAGGATATGACTATGGATCGTTTACGCAACAAGCCACTTAAAAGGTACACTGCTGGAAAAATATCCATTGCCTTCATTATTGTTTACATTATTTTTATGGGATATGGCATATTCAAACCGCTCCCAGAAGAACATTTGAGTTATAATAGTGGATTTGAGCCCGTACCAACTGCTGAAGTTTTATTTGATTATACATACGTAGATGAATCGGGCACAAGACAACAAGATCATGAGATTTTTGCAACTGTTGAGCAAATGATTCAAGATGCAGAGGATTTTCTCGTTGTTGATATGTTTCTTTTCAATGATGAATATCCTTCGGAATTAGCTTTTCCCCCTCTGTCGAGCTGGTTAAGCGAACAGCTTATTACAAAAAAAACGACTGATCCAGATATAACAATTATTGCGATTACTGATCGAATTAATAGTTTTTATGGCAGTCGAACTCCAGAACACTTGTCCTCGCTGGAAGATGTCGGTATCGAGCTCGTCTGGACGGATATGAGACAAATGCCAGATTCTAACCCGATTTATAGTGGATTATGGCGAGGGTTTATTCAATGGTTTGGTACACCCGAAGGAGGGTGGCTTCCAAGCCCATTTAGTTCGGAAGCAGAACGAGTAACGGTTCGTTCTTATTTAGATTTACTCAATTCAAAAGCGAACCACCGTAAAGTCATACTGAATGAACGGAGTGGTCTAGTCACCTCAGCGAATGCCCACGATGCTAGTGCAAATCATTCAAATGTTGCTTTTTATATAGAAGGCCCACTCGTTCAACATCTACTGGATACTGAAACTGCTGTAGCAGAAATGTCAGGGTCAGGTGAAGCCTTCACTGGATTAGAAACCAACGTCGATTATATGGAACAAATCGATGGGGGCCTTCAAGGCAAGGTAGTTACCGAGGGTGCGATTAAAGAAGAGATTCTAAAATCAATTGATGAAGCAAATGATGGAACAGAAATTTGGCTCGGACTTTTCTATTTGTCAGACCGAGACGTTATTGAAAGATTAAAAGCTGCCGCTGATCGACAAGCGAGCATACGCCTTATTCTTGACGCAAATGGAGAGGCATTTGGACATGAAAAAAATGGTGTCCCTAATCGGCCAGTTGCGTATGAATTGGAACAGCACTCGTCCAACATTGAGGTGAGATGGTACAATACTTTAGGTGAACAATACCACACAAAGATGCTGTATATGACCGATGGCAGCACGGCTATAGTAAATGGTGGTTCAGCAAATTTTACTAGACGTAATTTAGATGATTTGAACTTGGAAACAAACCTTTTATTTGCAGCTTCTGCAGAGGAACCATTCATGCAATCTGTAGATGACTACTTCAACAAACTATGGGAATCCGAACAAGCCGACTATACAAATGACTTTTCAGAGTACGAAGAAGGACAGACTTGGAAATATTGGTTATATAGAATTCAAGAACGAACAGGATTATCGGCTTTTTAAGCGATGGGGGAGGAAATGATGAAAGAGATCATTAAACATTGGGCGGAGAATTTGAAACAGGATGATCCACTGAAATTAGAACTGGACCACCTACAAACAGTTGACGACACTTCTAAGCTGCAGGACAGTTTTTATCAGCCACTCGCTTTTGGTACAGGTGGAATGAGAGGGGAAATAGGGGTCGGTCCTAATCGAATGAACCGTTTTACAGTAAGAAAAGCAGCGAGAGGGCTCGCGGAATATTTAAATGGGCAAGAAGGGAAGTCGAAAACGGTCGTCATTGCGTACGATTCTAGACATATGTCAAAAGACTTTGCACTGGAAGCTGCGATTACGCTCATTTATTCTGGGTTCACTGTGGAAGTGTTTGAACAACTCGCACCAACCCCTATCCTTTCATTTGCTGTTCGCGAACGCCAAGCGATAGCGGGCATTATGATTACTGCAAGCCACAATCCGCCGCAATATAACGGCATAAAGATTTATAATCGTGATGGCGCACAACTGCCACCTAAAGCGTCGGATGAGTTGATCAAGTTTGTTAATAAAATTGAAGATGAACTAAGCATTCCGACGGCCGACGAAGACAAAGCAATTGAAAATGGTTCACTGAAGATGATTGGTGACGAAGTGAGCGATCGTTATCAAGAAGAACTTTCGAAACTTTTACACCATCCTGAGCTGGGACAGTCGCAAGGTAAAGATGTGACTGTCGTATTTACGCCTTTACATGGAACAGCGCATCGTCCTGTGCTAGATGCGTTCCATAGAAACGGATATACAAATGTGCACGTTGTTGATGAACAAGCGGAGCCAGATCCGCAATTTCCAACAGTATCTTTGCCAAACCCTGAAGAAGAAGAAGCATTTGAGCTCGCTACAAAACGAGGTCAACAAGTGGGTGCAGAGTTGTTAGTTGCAACAGATCCTGACGCTGATCGTGTCGGCATTGCTGTTCGAGATAAAAGCGAGGCAAATGGCTATCGACTTTTAACCGGAAACGAAACTGGCTTATTACTTTTACATTATGTACTGGAAGAAACGGCGAAACAAAGGCCATTAACGGAAAATGATATCATCTTAAAGACGATTGTAACTTCAGAGAGCGGAAGACAGTTAGCAGAGCATTACGGCGCAAACTGTGAAGATACATTAACAGGCTTTAAATTTATTGCAGAGAAAATTAAAGCGTACGAGACGACGGACAAGTCATTTTTGTTTGGTTATGAAGAGTCATATGGCTATTTAGCAGGTTCTTTCGTTCGGGACAAAGACGCTGTGCAAATTGCACTAATCGTAGCTGAACTTGCCCTCGTAGCACAAACAGAAGGTCAAAACATAAAAGAGCGGTTAAATAGGCTATATGAGCAGTTTGGCTATTTCAAAGAAAAGACAAACAGTATTGAGCTGACGGGCCAAGCAGGGCAAAAGAAAATTGAAGGGTTGCTCCAGCATTATCGCCACACGCCTCCTGAGGAGTTTGCAGGAAGAAAGATTGTTCAGATTGAAGATTATGACTCGAGCAGACGAACGGATGTGTCAAGAGGCACATATTCAGACATTGCATTACCAAAATCAAACGTTCTAAAGTACTTTTTAGAGGATGATTCTTGGGTGTGCATACGCCCTTCAGGTACAGAGCCAAAAGTGAAGATTTACACAGGTGCTCAAGCTAAAACGAACCACCTTGTTCAACAGGCACTGGAAGACATTAGCGAGGCGGTCATGAACGATGTAAACGACCAACTTTCGGAATAAAAGAGTGTATGCGGTGTGATGAATGGATGGTGAACAATATGACGTGGGTGCATCGGTATCTTTCCCATTTGCAGATTCCTTTAAGAGAGCCTTCGCTGGTGTACTTAAAACAATTGCTAAAAGCACATCGACATGTGTTTCCATTTGAAAACGTAAGCAAATTACATTGGGACAAGTATGCCAAGAATCGTTTAATTCGCGTGGAGGATTTCCTCAATCGATTTGAATCTTTTCAAACAGGTGGGACGTGTTTTACGTTAAACATTCAGTTCGCAAGACTGTTAAAAGCGGTTGGTTTTCGCGTGCAATATATATTGCCAGGAGGGGACCATCTAGCACTACTTGTCACATTAAACGAAGAGAAAAACCTTTGGTATGTGGATGCCGGAACGCCAACACCAATGTTAGCTCCCGTTTCCCTTACGAACGGAGAAAAGCAAACACCGATTTTCGCAGGAGAACGGGTGATTGTTAAGAAGACTTCAGGCAATGGGAGATACGAGTATGTTCGGTCAATTGGGGGAAGACAAGTGAGTAAACCGCTCCCTTTCCAAATAAATGTTCGCAACACGCTAGATGATCTCATTGACCCAATAAAGGCGTCGTTTGAAACGAATGCACCGTATATGACGCAATTACGCATTGATAAGTGGTGCAACAACCGGCAAATCATGATCTCCCTTAAAAACGATCGTCTCACATTGCGAAACAGAAATGGCGGCAAAACAGAACGGCAAATTAAATCACTGGCCGATTTGCAAGAAGTGATGCAAAACGTATTTTATTTGCGTAAATTACCGGTAAATCGAGTCGTCGAGTCCTTACACCATTTGCAAATACGCTAGTCGTAGCGAATCGAAAACGTTTTGTTATGATTAATTTCATCCGTTTCTTGACTCGTTAATTCTCGAATTTCAGAGAAACCGTTTCCTTGTTTAATGCGAGTAACCCACTCTGTAACCTTTTCATTTGTGCCTTCTACTTCAATGTCCACAGCACCATCATTGCGGTTTCTTACCGAGCCGTAAAGATGGTGTTTTTTCGCTTCCTCGTAGACAAATTGTCGAAACCCGACCCCTTGAACGCGGCCACTAGCGACCATCTGCTTTTTTATGATCATGTTTGTAGCCTCCTTTTTTATTCCTTTACCTCATCAATTGCCAGATAAAACATCGTCATCCATTCATCACTTAGCGACTTTCACATATAAATAATAGAAGTATGGAATGGAGGGGAGCGGGAATGTCTGTTGAGGAACACCGCTTATTAGAGAAGAGAATTGAAGAAATTACAGAAATCGCAGAAGGATTTGGTCTAGATTTTTATCCGATGCGTTATGAAATATGTCCAGCCGATATTATCTATACATTTGGTGCATACGGAATGCCAACACGTTTTTCACATTGGAGCTTTGGAAAGCAATTCCACAAAATGAAAGTACAATATGATCTAGGTTTAAGTAAGATCTATGAGCTTGTCATTAATTCAGATCCTTGTTATGCGTTTTTACTGAATAATAACAGTCTCATTCAAAATGAACTCATTGTTGCCCATGTGCTTGGGCATTGTGATTTTTTTAAGAATAATTGTCGTTTTCAAGGTACGAGGAAAGATATGGTAGAAAGTATGAGTGCGACTGCTGAGCGAATATTCCACTATGAACAAGTGCACGGAAAACAAGAAGTTGAAGAGTTTCTAGATGCAATTTTAGCTGTGCAAGAACATGTTGATCCGTATCGAATTCCACAAAGTAAGGATGAAGGAACGGGTGTTGCCGAAAAGAAAAAATCAACCCCATACGATGATCTTTGGGACGTAGATCGAGACGTTACGCACTCTGGAGTGAAAAAGAAGAAAAAAACGTTCCCAGAACAGCCTGAAAAAGACGTGCTCCTTTTCATTGAAGAACATAGCACGGAGCTTGAAGACTGGCAACGCGACATTTTAACGATGATGAGAGAAGAAATGTTATATTTCTGGCCGCAGCTTGAGACGAAAATTATGAACGAAGGCTGGGCATCGTATTGGCACGCTCGAATTATGCGGGAAATGGATTTGACGTTTTCTGAATCTATTGAATTCGCGAAGCTGAATGCAAGTGTCGTTGTACCTTCGAAAACATCAATCAATCCATATTATTTGGGTTTGAAGATCTTTGAAGACATTGAAGAGCGGTATGACCATCCGAATGAGGACCTAAAGAGAATTGGAGTGAAAGAAGGCAGTGGCAGGGAAAAGATCTTTGAAGTTCGCGAATTAGAGTCAGATGCATCGTTTCTTCGCAATTATCTTACGAAGGATTTGGTTGATCGTGAAGATATGTACGTATTTGGAAAAAAAGGGAATCAGTATGAGGTCACTGACAAAGATTGGACGCACGTTCGGGATGAACTCGTCGCTTCGAGAGTAAATGGTGGATTTCCCTATTTAACTGTAACCGATGGAAATTATTTACGAGCTGGTGAATTGTATATCACTCATCAATATGAGGGAAATGAACTAGACGTTAAAGACTTAGAACGAACCATCCCTTATTTGTACGTGTTGTGGGGAAGACCCGTACACATTGAAACAACATGTTCCGAGAAACAGACCGTTTTTACGTTTGATGGACGTCGAATTCATCGGAAAACGAAATAGTTATGCGAGACCACCTTTTGCCGAAAGAGCTCACTGAAAAAGGGAAATAAAAAACGTATAGCAGTATTTCTTTTGTTATAAATAGAAAATCCCATCATAGACACGGGCTATATCACTGAAAAATCGCGTCACGTTCTTATATTAATGAATTGAACAGCACTTCATTTATTCGTTAACACAAACGATGTGAGTGATCCGCTAGTGTTGCGGGCAACACAGAAAACGTATGCCAAGAGGTAAAAAGACGTGGCCATGGGTCACTACCTGGCACCAGCATGTGATGACCTTTCACGTATGTGACAATCCAGCTCTTAAACCGGGCACTTTCGGCCCTCAACGGTCACATATATCGCGATTTGTGACCGTTGACTCCGTTTATGTGCGCATCCACGTTTAAAATGATGAATTTTCTTACTCAAGTGTCACATAAATGAATTTATGGGGCATTTGAACTTCTTTCCCCCACCGTAACCAGTAGGCGAGAACGTGAACCGTTTCATCCTTGTGCTCTGGAGTACATAGAAAACACGGTGGGCGTGCTTTGACCTCCGATGTTGCCCTTGTAGTCTGGACTAAAAGCATCCGCCTGAAGTGGAAACCAACTCCCAACAGGGCAAATCAGGAGTATCTTACGTTCATTTTATATACTTCCATGGCCCGCGCCAATGCTCAGTCAACGGATGTGGCAAGTTTATGTGGGGTGATATAGCTTCATTGCCGCTATTAATTTCCATTGTAAATCCCGATTTTGTAACCGGATAAATCTCTTTAATTTAACTCGTGTAGAGCGCTCGCTGTATTCCAATAAAATCCAGATAATTCCAGGAGAAAAGCTCGAACGATTAATTATTATACTCATTTTTATAACATGAAATTGTCGTGTTAAAATGGGATGTCTCAAAGAAGGTCGTACGATTTTCAGCGGTCTCGATATGATCTATGGTGGGATAATTTAGGATCGTATCGCTACATCGTAATGAAACTCCCACTGAGACCGGATTCGATCTGTCGCGTTAACGAGTAGCTTAGAGAGTCGTTCGCTTTTCGGTGGTTTCGAGGAGAGGTGGCGTTCACATAAAAAAGGACGACCATAAAATGGTCGCCAAGGTCAAAATACACGCATCAAGAAGGTAATGCAAAGTAAGCAGGGTAAAACTCGATCAAACGTTGAAACGAGAAAAACCCCGTCGGCGTTAATATAGCATATAAAAATCCAATATTCCACAATTCTTAATAAAATTGTAATCAATTAATTTGAAGGAGCTTGATCTTTCGTCTCCCATTTCTTCACAGAATCATCTAGCAAATATTGTGATTCAAAGTGGTGAATGCCAGCGACATATTTAGTCGGGACTGTCGTAATGCTCTTATTGTAGCGCTTGACAGAAGCATCATATGCTTGGCTTGCAGAAGCTACAAGTGTAAGTGTTGATTGAAGGTCAGTTTCCATTTCTTGAAGAGCTTGTTCGTCCTCTGCAAGTTCAACGCTGTCAAAAATCTCCTCCAACCGTTCATGAACGATGGCATACGCATGCAGCTGTTCGCTGCGCCCTAACATTGGATTGTGCATATCATCAATATGTCTTTGAATGGTTTGAGATGTGCCAGGTGCAAGCTTCCCATCGGTATCTAAAGAAATGAGGTATTCACTTGATAAACGGTCAAGACGGTGAAGAAGATGCGATAACCTTCGCCATCTCGTTTCCATTTTCTTTACAAATTTAAGCAATACGTAATATCCGCTAAACCATAACAATAAAGTAACAACAATGATTGATCCAAGAATCATCGGGAATACCAAATCCAAATTGTTCAGTCCTCCCCTCCCAAAAATTCAACAGGTTACTAATAGTATAGCATAGATGATACCATCACAAGATACTCATTTATATGATCCCCCGTTTACTGAAATTCCACCGAGTGAGAAATCGGTAATTGGAGCGAATCTCACCATCTAAATATTAAGAAAAATCGGTAGACGATTGCTGGATGTTGTAGTAATCTAGGTGTAAGCGTTTACGTTTGTGTGCCGATTGAGCGCTTGCTCAGTTAAATTTCTGAAGTGAAGTGAGGCGATCAAATTGAATTTCGAACTAACGAAAGAGCAACGAATGGTTCGCGATATGGTGAAAGATTTTGCCGCTAGTGAGATTGCACCAAAAGCGGTTGAGGTTGACCGTACAGGTCGATTCCCAGAAGAAACTTTTAAGAAGATGGGAGACCTTGGTCTTTTAGGGTTGCCGATCCCAGAGCAATACGGTGGTGCCGGGGCCGATACGGTATCCTATGCGATTGCGGTTGAAGAAGTAGGGAATGCTTGTGGGGGAACGGGACTCAGCTATGCAGCATCGGTTTCTTTAGGCGCGAGTCCATTGTTGAACTTTGGTAACGAACAACAAAAACAAGACTTTCTTGTCCCAATATGCACCGGTGAATCGCTAGGATCTTTTGGTCTAACAGAACCGAATGCTGGCAGTGATGCAGGTGGCACAAAAACAACAGCGGTCCTCGATGGTGAAGAGTATGTGATTAATGGCGAGAAATGTTGGATTACGAATGCTGCATATGCGAAGGCAGTGATTATCACAGCCGTTTCAGGTAAGAAAGACAACGGTCGAAACAATATATCGGCGTTTATCGTTCCGACACACCTCGATGGATTTACAATAACAAGCCCATATGAAAAGATGGGAGTAAGAGGATCAAATACGACAGAGCTCATTCTAACAGACGTCCGCATTCCTAAAGAGAATATATTAGGCGACCCAGAAAAAGGGTTTGGACAGTTTTTGCATACGTTAGACGGAGGCAGAATTTCAATTGGAGCGTTAGCGGTAGGAATCGCACAAGCAGCATATGATCGGGCCCGAGA
Organism: Geomicrobium sp. JSM 1781026; assembly: GCF_041949955.1. NCBI lineage: Bacteria > Bacillati > Bacillota > Bacilli > Caryophanales > Geomicrobium > Geomicrobium sp. JSM 1781026. Next base: position 22,091 of record NZ_JBHFQF010000017.1, read on the forward strand.
GTATGCGAAGCAAAGAAAGCAATTTGGTAAAAATATTGGTTCTTTTCAATCGATTCAATTTAAGCTTGCAGATATGGCAATGGAGATTGAACTGGCAAGAACGATGGTTCATAAGGCTGCTTGGCTGAAAGACGCGAAAAAACCTTTCAAAAAAGAAGCAGCATTTGCCAAATTGTACGCATCAGAAATGGCAACACGAGTTTGTAACCAATCCATTCAAATTCATGGTGGTTCTGGGTATATGCAAGAATATGAAGTCGAACGTATGCTCAGAGATGCGAAACTAATGGAAATTGGAGAAGGGACTTCAGAAATTCAGCGACTTGTCATTAGCAGAGAGATTGGCTAACGCACGATGAGTACAGAATTTGAAAAGGGTGGTCAGCATGCTAAAAACGGTACTTGTTGCGAATCGAGGAGAAATTGCTTGCAGAATTATTAAGTCGTTAAAAGAAATGAATATACACTCGGTAGCCGTCTATTCTGAAGCCGATCAAGAGAGTTTGCACGTGAAAATGGCGGATGAAGCGTACCCTATTGGACCTGCAAATGCAAAAGAGAGTTACTTGAGTATCGAGAAAATTCTAGAAGTTTCTCGAGCGGCTAACGTCGACGCGATTCACCCTGGATACGGATTTTTATCAGAAAATCCTGAATTTGCAAGGGCGTGCCATGATAACGAAATCACCTTTATTGGACCGAGTGCACTCGTCATTGAGAAAATGGGCGATAAAGTGTCAGCGCGACGCACAATGGAAGAAGCGGGCGTGCCTGTACTTCCTGGTAACCACTATGTGTCCTCAGCAGATGAAGCGGTAGAACTTGGTGCAGCGATTGGCTATCCGCTTATGGTAAAAGCTGCTGCAGGTGGGGGTGGTATTGGCATGGAGCTTGTGCATAACGATGAAGAATTGAGAAAAGCGTTTAGTAGCAATCAACGTCGGGCTTCCAATTATTTTGGATCTGGAACGTTGTATCTAGAAAAAGCACTAACTGCACCGCGTCACATCGAAGTACAAGTGTTGAGCGATTCGTATGGCAACCACATCCATCTTGGCGAACGGGATTGTTCCATCCAACGTAGACATCAAAAGGTGATTGAAGAATCACCAGCCGAAGGTCTGCCCGAAGAAACGAAAGAAAAAATGAGAGCTGCAGCTATAAAAGCAGTACAGGCTTTAAATTACGAAAATGCCGGCACGTTGGAGTTTCTCGTGGAAGATGGAGAATTTTATTTTCTAGAAATGAACACACGACTACAAGTTGAACACCCGGTAACAGAATTGGTTACAGGTATCGATATTGTACGAGAGCAAATTCGAATTGCTAGTGGAGAAAAGCTTAGCTATGAACAGTCAGATGTATCCTTTCACGGACATAGTATGGAGTGCCGTGTATACGCAGAAGATCCCGTCACCTTCTTTCCATCACCAGGTACAATCACAACATTGCGTGTGCCTAATGATATTCGTATAGATACTGCGATTGAAGAAGGGACAGAAGTGACCCCATTTTATGATCCGATGGTGGCAAAGATGATCGTTCATGGCACCGATCGAGAAGACGCAATCAAAAAACTGCAAAACGCAATCGATAACACAGTCATTGAAGGCATCAAGACGAATTTGCCTTTTGTTCAACAAGTGCTTTCTCATGAAGCATTTACTTCATTTAATTTCACAACAAATTTTGTAAAAGAACACATTCAACCTGTATCTAAATAAGGAGTGGTAAGAGATGGCGAACATTCAAGCATCGATGGCAGGGAATTTATGGAAAGTATTAAAAGGCGAGGGAGACCTTGTAGAAGCGGGAGAAGAAGTTGCGATTTTGGAATCGATGAAAATGGAAATTCCAATTCAATCAGAGCAGGCAGGAACGATTAAAGCCGTGCTCAAGCAAGAAGGAGAATTCGTAAACGAAGGAGATCAATTGTTTGAAATTGAGTAAGGAGCGTGATGAATGTGAGTCTCGTTGAATGGTCCGTAAATTCAGAAGGTATTGCCTTAATTGAACTGCAGCGTGAAAAACAGGCGCACAGCCTTTCTAAAGACGTTTTGCTCGGACTTCATGACATAGTAGAATCGCTAAAAGCAGAACAAGACGTTCGTGCGGTTGTCCTTACGTCTACGGGTGAGAAAGTTTTCTGTGCAGGAGCAGATTTAAAAGAACGGGCAGGCATGTCAGAATCTGAAGTTTTGCAAGCGGTAAGGCGCATTCAGTCTGTCATTCATGAAATATCCGAAATTCCGCAACCGACGATTGCAGCGCTCACAGGTAGCGCTCTCGGTGGTGGGTTAGAGCTGGCGTTAGCTGCGGATATTCGCATCGGTGCAGATGAAGGCAAATACGGTCTTCCAGAGACATCACTTGCCATTATCCCAGGCGCAGGGGGAACACAACGACTCAGCAGGTTGCTAGGTTCTGGAAAAGCAAAACAATTAATATTTACCGGTGAGTTGATTAATGGTGTAGAAGCAGAGCGGATTGGACTGCTTGAAATGAGTACAGCCGTAGAAAACGTAAGGCAACATGCATTCGAACTTGCAGAAAAGATCGCTAAAAACGGTCCTCTCGCTCTAAGACAAGCAAAGCGAGCCGTTGATCTAGGACAAGAAGTCGATTTGTTAACCGGGCTACAAATAGAAAGAGCGTGCTACGAGCACACCGTTCCTACAGCGGACAGAAGAGAAGGCTTACTCGCCTTCAAAGAGAAGCGTAAACCACAGTATACAGGCAAATAGCGGAGGTGCACGTAATGATTGATACGACTGGCAGCCACAAACAAATGACCGAAGACATTACGAGCGGAGGAAACGAAAAGTATCATAAAAGTAATGCAGATAAAGGAAAGATGTTCGTTCGTGAGCGCCTAGAGAAGTTGCTTGATGAAGGTACGATTCACCTTGAAGACGGTAAATTTGCGAATGTGATGGCTGGAGACTTACCAGCAGATGGCGTCGTAACTGGAATGGGCGATATTGCTGGCGTGTCTGTCTGCTTTATGGCGAATGATTCTACGGTTAAGGCAGGTTCATGGGGTTCGAGGACCGTTGAAAAAATCATTCGTATTCAAGAAACAGCCGAAAGCCTGCAAGTACCAATGCTTTATCTCGTTGACTCAGCAGGAGCAAGGATTACGGATCAAATTGAAATGTTTCCAGGCAGAAGAGGAGCAGGTCGAATTTTTCATAACCAAATTGCATTGTCTGGCCAAATCCCACAAATTTGTTTGCTGTTTGGACCATCAGCTGCAGGTGGTGCCTATATTCCAGCATTTTGTGATTTGGTTATTATGGTTGAGGGAAATGCGTCCATGTATCTCGGCTCCCCGCGAATGGCAGAGATGGTCATTGGCGAGCGAGTAAGCCTGGAAGAGATGGGCGGCGCAAGAATGCACTGCTCGGTATCTGGCTGCGGGGATGTGCTCGCTAGTAATGAGGACGAAGCCATTGAATCCGCTAAGAAATATTTAAGTTATATGCCGAAGAACTTTGCGAACAAGCCAAAAAAGATTGAGGCTCAGCTACCTTCAAGTAAAGAAAAAACACTCGAAGACATTATTCCTGACAATCAAAACGCTCCTTTCGATATGTATGAACTCATTGACCATATCGCAGATGCAAACAGCTTCTATGAAGTAAAAAAACTGTTTGCTCCTGAGATTATTACGGGTTTTGTCCGGATGGACGGTGCTGTCGTTGGAATTGTTGCCAATCAGCCAAAGATGAAAGGCGGCGTATTGTTCCATGATTCTGCGGATAAAGCAGCCCGGTTTATGACAATTTGTGATGCGTACAACATCCCGCTTCTTTTCCTCGCAGATGTTCCAGGGTTTATGATCGGTACTCGCGTTGAAAAAGCAGGCATCATACGTCACGGGGCAAAAATGCTGTCGGCGATGAGCAGTGCGACTGTACCGAGAATATCGGTTATCGTTAGAAAAGCCTACGGCGCAGGTTTATATGCCATGTCAGGGCCAGCGTTCGAACCGGACTGTACTCTTGCATTGCCAAGCGCTCAAATTGCTGTCATGGGTCCTGAAGCCGCTGTAAACGCTGTGTATGCGAACAAGATACAAGAGTTGCCTGAAGAAGAGCGGGCACAATTTGTTGCTACTAAGCGAAAAGAATATCAAGAAAATATTGATGTGTACCGGTTAGCATCAGAAATGATCATTGATGACATTGTAGAGCCTGACTTATTGCGGGGTGAGTTGATTAGCCGTTTTAAGCAATATGAACAAAAATCAGTGCAACCTCCAGTGAAAAAAAGAAGTGTTACACCGGTGTAAAGCCCCATTTTGGGGCTTTTTTTAGGTTAGAAATAAAACTGGATGAACTTACTAATTAAAAAGTGGGGATAGAGAAATCAAATCGAGTCAAACTATAGGTACACAGAGAGGGAGGTGAGATAAAACATGGCGAACAACAACAGTTCAAACCAACTTGTCGTACCTGGTGTACAACAAGCACTAGACCAAATGAAGTATGAAATCGCTTCTGAGTTCGGTGTTCAACTTGGACCAGACTCAACAGCACGCTCTAACGGTTCAGTTGGAGGGGAAATCACAAAACGCTTAGTTCAAATGGCTGAGCAACAAATGGGTGGCTATCAAAAATAACCATCAATGATCATCTAACTAAATACAGATGGCTTGAAAAGGCAGCTTTATGCTGCCTTTTCGTATATCATTTTATTGGCTGTTTGGATTGTGTTCTTCAAACTCATGATAAAGCATAAGATCATGAACATGAGTTTCTACTTGTTCTATGTCTTCCTTCGGTGCATGCAACCACTTCACTTGACCTTCACCTGAATAGGTTCCTTCACAATGAACACCTTTATAAAAAAAAGAGAATTTCCATTCTTTCGCTACCCAATTATTCTTAATGGTTTCATATTGAAAATGACTAAACATTCTGATGCTCCTTTCTCACAGTTGTCATGAATTTATGGTATCATGACTAGCGAAAAGAATCTAAAACTGTCGTTTTTCAAAGGAGACGTTTGTGTGAATGCCATCCTGATCATCTTGATTTCGATGCTTATTGCCGGTGTTATTGGCTTATTTACGAATATTATTGCGATTGGCATGTTATTTCGCCCTTACGGTGCGAGGTACATAGGGAAAAAAAAGTTACCATTAACTCCAGGGCTAATCCCGAAACGACAAGCAGACATTGCAAACCATTTAGGGAAAACGGTCATGAATCATCTGTTAACCGCTGAAGGGATTGAAGAGAAGCTTACAAACCCTGAGTTTCAAAAACAGATGAAAGCGTGGATAAAAAAAGGTGTTACACAGTGGGTGCACACCGAAGAACGATCATTGGCAGACATTGTTAAAAGCTATGATTCCACCATTGACATCGATCAAAAACTTCGTTATCAGCTTGAAAGAAGACTGGATCATAAATTTGATGAATGGCTTTTGGAAATTGAACAACAACCACTTGCTCATCTTGTACCAGAAGAATTGATGAAAAGAACAACAGATAAACTACCTGAAGTAAACGAATGGGTTTTCCAACGAATTGAAACGTATTTGCATTCTCATGAAGGACGAGAACAGATGCAAAATATTGTGAGGCGTTTTCTCGAAAGACAAGGATCACTTGTCCAAATGCTCGGATCGTTCGTTAAAACGGACCGAATCATTGAAAAGGTGTATCCTGAAATTGTTAAAGCAATCACTTCAGATGATATGAGAGTGTGGGTAAATCAAAAGGTACAATCAGAGTTCGAAGACATGCTAAACGAACCGCTCAATCGTTACGTTTCTAAGGAACAAGCCCATGAGCTGAAATTAGAGCTCACTGCTTATGTGTTTGACAAGTTTTCCATTGAAAAGTATACAAATCGCCCGATTCACGAGTGGGGAGCTTACGTCAATGAAGAAATCATTGACCGAATTGTTGATGCTGCAGTAAGTCGCTCCAGCCGAATGATTCAATTAAAGTTACCTGAATTTCTAAAGCTCCTCAATTTACAGGAAGTTGTCGCTGATCAGATTAATCGTTTTTCAGTTCAGCAGTTGGAAGGGATTGTACTCTCCATTGCCAATCGCGAACTACGTCTCATTAAATACTTAGGCGGGGTTTTAGGAGCGATCATCGGTTTCATTCAAGGATTGATATTGCTCATGTTCATCTAATTATGCCGTTTCCCTTTCATTCGGTGGAAAAGGTATGTTATCCTCGTGAGGATGCTTGATCGTTAAGCGATCAAAATTAGGGAGGTCATCAAGTGAGCAACTTACAAGATAAAGCAAAAGAACTAGCCAATGCAATTGCTGAAAGTGAAGAATTTAAAGCATTAGAGCGTCTCCATCAAGAAGTAGAGAGCGACGAAGTTGCGAACCGTATGCTAACAAACTTCCGTGAAATTCAACTCACTCTTCAAGAAAAGCAAATGCAAGGTGAGCAACCAACAGAAGAAGAAATTATGCAAGCGCAAAAGCAATTTGAAATGGTTCAACAACATGAGAAAATCTCTGAGTTGATGGAACAAGAGCAACAAATGAGCAATGTGATTGGACAAGTAAACCAAACGATCACAGAACCTCTAGAAAAACTATACGGCACTCCAGAAAGTGAATAATACAAAATGAACCGAGCTTGGTGTTTAGCACCAACTCGGTTTTTTTTGCCTTCATGCTGCTAAGAGAACTACACAACGCGCATTAGTAATTCTTTGGTGCGATTTTCAACAATACACTTCATAATGGTAAAGTTTCGCTGCGCCTGTCTGGTCTGCCCGCGAGTGGAATGGCTATGTGGGGATTATATCGAATTAGGCGCAATCGTCGGTGCTAAATCCCATCGTAAACGTGTTCACGTGGGCATTTCACTTTTTTAAGTGGGGATTTGAGCAAGGAAAGGCATACATATTCATAGAAATTCTCACATAGGCGTTTTTATGCGGGGATTTCCACGTAGAACAATTGGCACAGAATTAGCTGTATATCCATTTCCCTTTGCTCGTGAATGACCTTACGACTTGCGAAATGATACTCGTTCATTCTTACGCAAGCGTCACCTATTTTCGTTCTAATCAACGGTATTGAATGGTTGGTGTTGTTGAACTTTACATTCTCACTTAATAAACATTGTACAAACCGTTACGTTGCTTCCGCATCGAGCCCAATCTTCCGGAACTACCGACATCCAAGCACCCGAGGAAGTGTGAGGTGGTGTATGCTCACATGAACCTCTTAATATAACATTTGGAAATGATTAGGATAATGGTGATCTAGGTCACGCCTGAAACGATCTAGACCACTTTGCAACACCGCCATTTACCTGATCGTGGGCGGGAGGTCTATGAATGCTCGGTTATACAACCGAATTTCAACCCGTAGCATTCATATAAACCTGAATAGCTATCAACCATCGGCACCTCGGGTGCCGAAGAAAAACCGAACGATCCTCGGCATGATTCGTGCTGATGGTTTGTTACTCTTTGTGACCGAAATAGTGGATGAATTTCTTACGATGAGCGCATAGGGAGTAGGCTTGATGCACTTAAAACCTTAGGAACCACTAAACTTCTTTAGACCAACATATAGATGGGCTCCATCCGAACACATAGGCGGTCAATGACAATGATAAGTTCTCATTTTCCATATATGTAGCGACATAGTTCCAAAAAATATCAATGACTACTTCTAGTGTGAACCGATTGATCTTTGCTTATGATCTAGCGGGCACAAGCGGCTTCCTCAAAATGTTCAGGGCATTCATTGATCCAACCTATATAGAATTCAGTCTAAGTTGTAATCGTTCTGTCGGCTTTCCTGTAGTATAGCTGGGTAGCTCACGTGAATATTTGTGGACGGGTTGCAACTCGGACGTGTTCTAATTTCCTTTCGTCACACATATTGTGTAGCAATGGATACGGTACGAAGAGGAGGAAAATCGAATGAATTATCGGATGCTCGTATTATCAGTGGATGGGTCAATTTTAAAGGACAATGGCCGAATTTCCAGATCGACGAAGGAAGCCATTGAGTTTGTGCAAGACAAAGGGGTATACGTTACGTTGTGTACAAATCGTACACATCAACAAGCTGAGCGGTTAGCTAAATTACTCAAAATCAATCATGAGTATATCTCTTATGGTGGAGCAATGATTGCGGGAAGAGCAGATAAACCGTTGCATGTAGAGAGAATGCCTGTTGAGATGGCAAGGGATCTAGCAGAAGAACTTGAACGATTCTCATGTCAATTTGTTGTCGAGCACGAAAACTTTGAGTTGACGAATCGTCAGCAACAACCTCAGAATTTCTTAGGGAAAATGACGGTTAGTTTAAGTGAATCAATCTTCTCGCAAACCGTCGTTGATCATATGAGCGACCACCTTGATTTGCATCGCATTGAGCCGTTGCGAATGAAGGTACAGTTCGAATCAGATGATCAAATGGACATTGCATCTAACCATCTGCTAGAAAAAGTTCCTGGCATTCAAATGTTGCAAATGGATAAAGATCACAGCGTCCATATTATAAAGAAAGAAACGAACAAACGAGAAGCGGTATTATTCTTAGCGCATGAACTGGGAGTAAGACCAGAAGAAATTGTTGCAACAGGTGTTAAACATGGAGATGAAGGGTTATTGTCTTCGGTTGGAATTGGTGTAGCGATGGGGCAGGCACCAATGAGCGTTCAGCAAGCAGGAAACTGGACGACACGATCAGCCGAGCAAAGTGGGCTTGCCTATATGATTAAGGAAGTGTTTAGAAAGCAGATGAAGGTGAGTTTATATTAAAATCGTCCGGTTGGTGAATGCACCAACCGGATTTTTCTTTAACGGTAGAATAATAATAGCTTGCCAGCTCGAACGAGGCGATGTGTCGTTTCTAAATAATTGTGTTCTGCGAGCATGCTTTTGCCATGAGAGATGGCTTCTTCGTCGCTTTCAAAAACGAATGATTCATTTAACAATAATTCACCGGATTTGTTGAAGACTGTGAGTGCATAATTCATAAGAATACCACCTTCGTTATTTTGTCAAAATTATACCATATGTCAGAAAAGCGTGCAGAAACTTGTTCTTCATAGAAGGAATTGCTATAGTACAGAAACGAACATAAAAAGAAGGTGAGCTTGTGTCTCTTCAGATCCAACAAGTGACGAAACGATTCGGATCAAAAACCGCTTTACATAATATATCTTTTACAATTGAACGTGGGGAAATGTTCGGCCTACTTGGCAGTAATGGTGCAGGAAAAACGACGACTTTTCGATTAATCATTGGGTTACTTAAGGCAAGTGTTGGTGATGTGCTTTGGGACGGTCGGCCAGTGTCTCGAATGTCTCCAAGAACGATTGGTTACCTTCCAGAGGAGCGGGGGTTATACCCGAAATTAAAGGTGATGGAACAGCTCATCTATCTAGGCAGGCTTCGTGGTATGACAAAGCAAGAAGTTCAAGTAGAAGCATCGAAATGGTTGTCACGCTTTCAAGCTGAACAGTACAAAAATGTAAAAATTGAACAATTATCAAAAGGCAATCAGCAAAAAATACAATTTGTTGCGGCAGTCATGCACCAACCGGAATTGTTAATCTTAGATGAACCTTTCAGTGGACTAGATCCTATTAACATGAATACATTAAAAGCAGCAGTTCTTGACTTGCAAAAAGACGGGACCACGATTGTTTTTTCCAGTCATCAAATGAATCAAGTGGAGTCCCTTTGTGAGAACCTTTCAATCTTAAAGGATGGTGAGCAAGTCGTAAACGGGCGGTTAGGTGAAGTGAAGGCCAATTACAAAAACCGTAAACTTCGTGTTCGGTGTGATTTTGACATTCGTGCATTAGAAGAGTACTCAGGGGTCATCGGAGTCTCGGGCAGCACTGAGGAAAAAGTGATTGATATCACATCGAGAGATATGGTACCCGTCATCTTTAATTGGTTACAAGGGCGTGGGGTCGTTACGTTATTTGAATTAGAGGAACCTACTTTGCACGACATTTTTGTTGATAAAGCAGGTGGCCGATGATGCGAAACTTATGGCTTGTGTTGTCTCATACCTATTGGACAAAGGTAAAATCCAAGACTTTTTTCATTACGACTTTTTTGATGGCGATTTTTATGATTACGATCTTGAATATGAATACATTGATGAGTTATTTTGATGATGCCCCTGAGGAGCGGTCATTTGCGGTTGGCGTTGTTGATGAGACAGAATCACTTGCCCAATCAATGCGGGACGTATTGGATCATCAAGAAACGAACATACAAATCTTCGATGTGGAACCTGGGGGAGCATCTCCGTCATTAGATGACATTGAAGAGGCAGGGTACGATGCTTTTCTAGAGCTCCAGTGGGACGAGCCGTCCGAAGAATTGACGGCTTCTTACTATGCAGCGTCGATTAACAGCACTTATTTGCCAGCACAGTTAGAATCAACACTTCAAAGTATCATTGAAGAAAGACGTATGGAAGCGCTTGACATTTCAAGAGAAGAGTTGGATGCAATCTATGCAGATGTAGAACTAACACAGACGGCGCTTGATGATACATCCAGATCAGAAGCGGAACTGGACCAAGCAAGGTTCTTTGTTTACATTTTGCTCTTTGTTATCTATTTTACCGTATTATTTTTAGGGAACATGATTGCATCAGAAGTAGCTGCGGAGAAATCATCACGCGTGATGGAAATTCTCATTTCTAGTGTTACGCCAATTCAACAGATGTTCGGTAAGATTCTAGGGGTAGGATTGGTCGGGCTGAGCCAATACGCGATTTTGTTTATGGCAATGCTTTTGACGGCTAGCGCAGACTTGCTGTTTACTGGAGCACCGAGTGATTTGCCTTCTGAGCCGCTGAATGTACCTGAACTTACGAGTGAGACGTTGTTTTCTTTTGATCTCTTTTTGCTCGCTCTGTTGTTTTTTGTACTCGGTTATTTTCTATATGCAACGCTAGCAGCGATGCTCGGTTCCGTCGTTACAAGAGTTGAGGACGTTGGTTTGGCTGTAGGCCCATTGAATTTTCTCGTCATTCTTGCGCTTTTAATTTCAATGTTTAGTTTGAGTAATCCATCAGCGACTATCGCTGTCGTCACATCGTATATCCCGTTTTTTACTCCGATGATTATGTTTTTGCGTGTTGGAATGGGAGAAGCGGGCATGTGGGAACTGATCGTATCAGTCATTATCATGGTGGCAACGATCGTTCTTTTAGCAATGTTTGCTGCAAAGGTGTACCGCGGAGGTGTGCTTCAATATTCACAAGGCAAATTGATACAGATGTTCAAAAACGCCATACAAAATTCTAAATCCAATTAATGGACGAATTAGGTTTTTGGCATGAACTTTGATATACTTTAAAGGCATATAAAAAGGGGGCGCTGCCCATGATTGAATTACTGTCAGATGCCCATTGGTTCTCGTATATGGTATTGTTTTCACAGTTTGCCCTTTTAGGCATTCAAATCCATATGATGCTGGAGTTGAATGTAAGTTGGATGGGACGCAAACTGGAGCAACGCACGCGTGAATATGAGCGATATCAAATGTGTATCAATTCACCCATTCGTCTTGATTCTACGCGAATTCGTAAAGTGCCTTCGCTCGATGACCATTATGCAGCTGATGATGATGAACAACCGTCTCCACTCGTTTGAATCTGTCGAATTCAAAACGAGGAGGAGTAACGTTAATGAAAAACAAATCCATTGTATTACTCATAATAGCACTTATGGTCGTGTTGCTTTCAGCATGTGGGGTTGACCAAGCACCGATTACTTCAGAAAGTGAAGGCATTTGGAATCACTTCTTTGTGTTTCCACTTTCTTGGTTGATCATACAAATTGCTGGCATTTTAAATGGAAGTTACGGCTTATCTATTGTCGTAATGACGATTATGATTCGCCTTCTTATTTTGCCGCTGTTTCTAAAGCAGCAAAAGAGTAGTAAAGCAATGCAACAACTAAGACCGGAGCTTGAAGAGTTGAGGGGCAAATATGACCCCAAAAACCCAGATGACCAAAAGAAGATGCAACAAGATATGATCTCGCTTTATCAAAAGAGCGGTGTGAACCCTGCGGCGGGATGTTTACCAGTCGTGATTCAGATGCCGATTCTGATGGCATTTTACTTCGCGATTATACGTACCGAGCAAATTGCAACACACAGTTTTCTATGGATGAATTTAGGTGAACCTGACCCGTATATGATTATGCCAGTGGTTGCAGGTTTGCTCATGCTTGGACAAGTGCAATTAAGCAGCCGACAAATGCCTGCTGAAATGGCCGCTCAAATGAAGATGATTCAATACATCATGCCAGTGATGATCGTATTCATTGGTTTTGCATTACCTTCAGCCCTTTCGCTATACTGGGCGACAGGCAGTTTGTTTATGATCGTTCAAAGCTTCTTAATCCAAACAAGAGAAAAGAAAAAAGAAATCAATCAAGATGTTGTACCAGAGAGGTAATTAGGTAAACTCTCATATAGATCCTTGAAGCGGTTGTGCACACCGCTTCAAGGCTTTTTTGAGTGAATTAACTAGTTGTTTCACTCTAATTCCCGAGTTGAATGAGTGCGTTTGACAGCATTGCTCTTAACGTGGACATGTTGGGAGAAATAGTAGACTTTGCTGCGTAAGTGACGACGTCGAATGAATGTGTATAGCATTTACAAACGGAATCATCAATTTTTTCTTCTATATAGGATGAACTTAACATTTTCCTGATTACCCAGTTTGTTGTTGCTTTCCACTTCAGGCGGATGCTTGCACTCCAGAGCATAAGGGCAACATCGGCGGCCAAAAGACAGCCACCGTGTTTTCTTTACACTCCAGAGTATAAGGTCAACATCGGTGGTCAAAAGACGCCCACCGTGTTTTCTTTACCGCGGAGGACCGGCCGAGCCTCCTCGGTCTTGCGACCTGCGGGGTCTCGTCTCGGCCCAACTTCTACAGGCGTCACCGCCTTTCGTTCCAAGCAACGGTACTGAATAGACGACGTCGCTGAACTGGGGTTGCTCAATATTGGCATTCAACTCGATCCGTACACTTTGGAGGCCAATAGCAGTAGATACTCATCTTTTCTACGTCTATTGAAGCTGATGATGATCGATCTCAAAGTCGGTGAACTTTAGGCTTTAACGGTTGGTGTACCATTCGTTTGTGAAGATATTCTTTAGTTCAACTTATATATATGAATCAATTTCATAAGTCTTCCTCTTAAAAAAGCACAGATAAATCCTATCAGAATAAGGTTGCTCTCAAAAATTTAAGCGTGATGTTCGTTCATACGTTCCGTCAGGCGATCACAAGCAAGTTTTG
>NZ_JBHFQF010000018.1:0-29086 GCF_041949955.1 Geomicrobium sp. JSM 1781026
CAAAAATCCTGCGTGGATGATGTTGTGATTTTCAACGTCCTCCACGCAGGATGGACCAAACGCAGTGCGGTAGGCTTTTATACTTGGGCGCTCAATTTTTAGTGTCTACTTTCTTGACTGAAGTCCATTTTGTCTCTTTATGATCTGAGTCTATGATGGGATTTTATCGCATTTTCACTTAAAACCCAAGAAAACCGAGCATACACGCTAATATGCTCGGTTTCTTCATTCTATTCTACACTTGTTCATCCATTCTCTAGCACTTCATGAAGCTGGTCAGGGAAATCAGTGAAAATCCCGGTTACGCCCCAATCGACGAGACGTTGCATATCGTCTTGATCATTTACCGTATACACATGAAAATGAAATCCATGGTCCAATGACTGTTGAACAAATGCTTCATCAATTACTTCTGTACCATCATAATAGTCGAGATGTGCGCCAATACCTGCGGCATATGAGCCGATCTCTTCAAAATGTTCATCTGTCATATCTACTGGAGCGGGTGTGACATCTAGCCACTCCTCTATTTCTCCTGTTTCTTCATCCACTTCCCACCATAGCAGTTGTATGAGTGGAATATCGGCATTCAGTTCATGCATCATTTTCAAACTCTCCGGGCTGAATGACTGCAAAAGCACCGTTCCGTTGTCCACAAGCCCTGCCTCTTCGACAATCTCAACGAGTGGCTCTTCCATTCCTTGGTTAATTTCTGGTGATTTCGTTTCAATGTAATAATTCTCGTCAGGTCCATACAACTCAATAATCTCTTCGACAGTGAGAATTTCTGCGCCTTCATACGCCTCATCTGCATACTCTGGATACTCTTCATTAAACCAAGAGCCGGCATCTAGTTCCTTCAGCTCTTCAAGCGTATAATCACCAATCGCTCCTTCTCCGTCTGTCGTTCGGCTTATTTCATCATCATGAAAAGCAACAAGCTCGCCATCAGCGGTCATTTGCACGTCAAACTCTAAATAATCTGCGTCCATTTCTAGTGCAAGATCAAAGGCATACTCAGTACTTTCCGGAGCATACCCGCTCGCCCCGCGGTGAGCAATAACAGCGAAATCATCTGGAGCGGTCATCTGTTCAACTTCTTCATCTGCATCCTCTGCTTCTTCGTCTTCATCTACTTCTGCTATCTCCTCAGTTTCATGCCCATCCCCTGTTTCAACATCTGCTTCCTCTTCATCAGAACTGCAGGCCGTCATTATTGCAACTAAACCGACAGTCCCAATACCCATATGCCATGACTTTCTCATGTGCAAAACCTCCTGGTGTGTAATATATTTAGTATGATTTAAACATAATAAATACTAGTAGAAAACTACTCGTTCTGCAACTAAGAGTTGATGCTGATATATGGAGAATAAGTGACGTTGGACATTGTTGTTACAGGTAACTTGAACAAAGCCCCGAATTTTAGCCGTATTTAAGAAAAGAATGAGTGTAAAGGTTTGCACCATATGTACGTCCCTTGCATCGACGTGTGTCAAATCTCCAACCAGTATGTGTCTACCCCATAGGTACAATTCCAAGTGCACGCTTTCGACACGGGTGTGCACGTTTTCGACATGGATGTGCACATATTCGACAGCGAAGTGCACACTTTCGGCACAGATGTGCACATACTCGACACAGGTGTCCACACTTTCGACAATCCGTCCTCACCCACCTCACTACCTGCAAGTTAACCTTTGAAACAGTAAAAAACCCCGAGCTAAATTCATAGAATTTAGCTCGGGGTTGAATTTATTTAGGCTCGAATGCCGGAACTACATCATTCCTGGCATTCCGCCGCCCATGCCGCCCATGTCAGGCATTCCGCCGCCGGCGCCTTCTGGCTCTGGGTGGTCGGCAACGACTGCTTCTGTTGTTAGGAACAAAGCAGATACAGAGGCTGCGTTTTGGAGTGCTGAACGCGTTACTTTTGTTGGGTCAACAATACCTGCGTCGAACATGTTTACCCACTCGTCTGTTGCCGCGTTGTAACCAACACCGATTTCTTCTGTCTTTAAACGCTCAACAATGACAGACCCTTCAAGGCCAGCGTTGTGTGCAATTTGACGAACAGGTGCTTGAAGCGCGTGAAGAACGATGTTGACACCTGTTGCTTGGTCTCCTTCAGCTTGGATCGCTTTAACAGAGTTGTACACATTAACAAATGCTGTACCACCACCGGAAACCATGCCTTCTTCAACCGCTGCACGTGTTGAGTTCAAAGCATCTTCAATGCGTAGCTTACGTTCTTTCATTTCTGTTTCAGAAGCTGCACCTACTTTAAGGACAGCAACCCCACCAGAAAGCTTCGCAAGACGCTCTTGAAGTTTTTCTTTATCAAATTCAGAAGTTGTTTCTTCTGCTTGTGATTTGATTTGGTTTACACGAGCTGTAATTTGGTCAGGCGCTCCTGCACCTTCAACAACTGTTGTGTTGTCTTTTGTAACAACGATTTTAGACGCGCGACCGAGTTGGTCAATCGTTGCTGACTTCAAGTCGTGTCCAAGATCTTCTGTAAGAACTGTTCCGCCTGTAAGAACTGCGATGTCTTCAAGCATTGCTTTACGACGATCACCAAAGCCTGGTGCTTTCACAGCGACAGCGTTGAATGTTCCACGAAGTTTGTTAAGCACAAGTGTTGCAAGTGCTTCGCCTTCCACATCTTCAGCGATGATGAGGATAGGACGGTTTTGTTGAACAACTTGCTCAAGAACTGGAAGAACTTCTTGAATGTTTGAGATCTTCTTGTCTGTAATGAGGACGTAAGGATTCTCAAGCTCTGCTTCCATCTTCTCGTTATCCGTAACCATGTAAGGTGATGCATATCCACGGTCGAATTGCATACCTTCTACGACTTCTAGCTCTGTTGTGAATCCTTTTGATTCTTCAACAGTAATAACGCCGTCGTTTCCAACACGGCTCATCGCTTCAGCGATAAATTCGCCAACTTCTTCGTCGTTTGCAGAAACAGATGCTACTTGCTTAATCGAGTCGCGACCTTCGATTTCCCGGGAAATCTTTTGAAGTTCTTCAACAGCAACTGCTGTAGCTTTTTCGATTCCACGACGAACGCCCATTGGGTTTGCACCAGATGTAACGTTTTTAAGTCCTTCTTGGATCATCGCTTGTGCAAGAACCGTTGCCGTCGTTGTACCGTCACCGGCAATGTCGTTTGTCTTGCTCGCAACTTCGGATACGAGTTGTGCACCCATGTTTTCAAAGTTGTCTTCAAGCTCAATTTCCTTTGCAATCGTCACACCATCATTTGTAATTAGTGGTGAACCGAATTTCTTTTCAAGAACAACGTTACGTCCTTTAGGTCCGAGTGTAACTTTAACTGTATTTGCGAGTTGGTCAACACCGCTTAACATTGCGCGGCGTGCGTCTTCACTATAACGAATATCTTTAGCCATTGAAATTACCTCCTAAATAAATGTATCTAGGCAGCGAGCCTAAGAGAAACTTCCTTAACCGATGACGGCTAAAATATCACTTTCACGTAAGATCAAATATTCATTGTCTCCGTGCTTTACTTCTGTTCCTGCGTATTTAGAGAAGATAATCGCATCGCCTTCACTTACTTCTGGAGCTACTTTCTCACCGTTTTCAGTGACACGACCTGTGCCAACAGCTACAACTTTACCTTCTTGTGGCTTTTCTTTAGCAGAGTCAGGAAGTACAATCCCGCTCGCTGTTTGTTCTTCTTGCTCAACTAGTTCAATAACAACACGATCACCTAATGGTTTTAACAAGGAAAACAACCTCCTTTGAGTTATGTTGTAAGCACGTCTCTTCTTCAGTTGTTATACTGGGTTCAGTGACTGTACAAGGGATTTATTAGCACTCACTCACGACGAGTGCTAATTCCACTTTCAATAATAAAAGTTTCACCTAAATTTTGCAAGTGGTTGACGAAATTTTTTTGTTACGAATGTTGTTTCAGACAATACGCGTTGTGACATGCTACAATAGAATTGCTTTTTCTTAATTCCCGAACCTAAAGGAGTTTTGTTCCTTGAGTTACACGCTACGATACTGGCTCGTTGTGATCGCATTTATTGTTGCCCAAGTGCTATCGCTGACGTTGAGCATTGTGTTTGGTTTATTTTCTAACATGAGTTTAGAAACAGCCATGTCCATGGCTGTCGTCATTCCGTTTTTCCTCGGTGCAGTTACGATGATGTTGCTTATTCGAAACGCACATCCGCTCATGAGACCGGAGAAACCCCGTTCTAATATAGGGCCAACGATTGGTTGGATCTTTGCCGGTGTCGCTCTTGCGCTCATTGGTCAGAACCTCGGATTTGCTATTCAGTCTGGGTTATACGGAGCCCCCCGTGAATCTGAGAACACGATGATGTTATTAGAAGTCATGAGTTCGGTTCCAATTATGTTGCTTGCGGTTGTCATTTTCGGTCCGATCATGGAAGAGATTTTGTTTAGACAAGTGATTTTCGGCAAGTTATACAAACATATGAACTTCTTCTTTGCTGCTGGATTGAGCTCCTTAGCCTTCTCCATTGTTCACATGGAGATCGCGAATATTTTCGTCTATGCAGGAGCAGGTTTTGCCTTTGCTTTCGTCTATGTGATGTCGAACCGCATTATCGTCCCGATCATTGCACACTGTCTCATGAACGCCGTCGCCTCATTACCGATCCTTCTTGAGTATCTAGGCTATGACGTTTTGGAAATGATGGAAAATGTTGAGCAGATGACGCAGTTCATTACACCGTTAATTGGCGTGTTCTTCTCATGAATCCGCTTATTCTAGCGGTATTGTATTTCTTAGTCGGGAATTTGTTTGTTATGTTTGCGATCGTTCATGTACAAACGGAAGGCTGGGAATTCTTTTCGGTTTTATTTATAAGCATTGCCGCGGCTGATTACATGCTCGCCTGGCACAACTTACAAAAACGAAAACAAAGCCAAAGCAATCAATGATGAACGCTTTTCGATTCGCCCCAACCACGAATGGTTGGGGCGAATATCACCTTTCACAGTCGTTTGCTGTACATACGTATGATTTTACGAAAATAAAAACTGAGCCCATTCCAAGTTGAATGAGCTCAGTTTTTTTAGGTTTACTCTGAATATGTGTCAGACTCTGCCATTTGCCGTTGTGCTTCAGCTTCTTCTTTTAATCGTTTCTTGTAAACCGCCCTAGAGATGACGAGGCTTAATTCATAAAGTAGCAATAACGGTACGGTAACCATAAGGTGGGAAATCAGTTCCGGTGGCGTAATAAATGCTGCGATAACAATGAGTACGAAGTAGGCGTACTTCCGAATTCGGTGCAAAAACATCGGCGAAATGAGGCCGAGTCGGGTTAAGAACATAATGAGCACCGGCAGCTGGAATAAGAACCCAAACGGAATCGTTAACCGAAATAAGAAAGAAAAGTATTCTTTAATTCCGTATTGCTCTGTAATGTTGAGTCGGTCCCCGATACTAGCTAAAAACTCTAATAGATAAGGAATGAGGATATAATAAGAAAAGGCAATACCACCGAGGAAAAGCAAAACCGCAAGTGGGATATAAGATAACGTAATCTTCTTCTCTTTATCCGCCAAACCTGGGGAAACAAATGCCCACATTTGATACCAAATGACTGGAACAATTAAGATTAAACCGATGACAAAAGCAAAGTTAATATACACTTGCAACGGGTCAGTAAGCTGAAAGGCGTTCATCGGGAAGTCTTGGGCTTGTGGGATATTTTGTAAGTATTCAATGACCGTAGGCGCAGCTAGAAATCCTCCAGCCATACCGACAACAAGATAAATCGCAACGATAATTAATCGTTTGCGCAGTTCTTCAAAATGGGCGAGAAAAGTCATGTCTTGTTGTTTCATCTACACCCGTCCTTCATCCAAATCATAATCATTGTGTTCTCCATCTATTTATTCTTCTTCGTATCGTTAAGAACGTTCTGAGTTGCCTTTCGGAACTCTCGTACGGCACTTCCCGTCGCACGTCCTACTTCAGGAAGCTTATTCGGACCAAAGACGATGAGTGCAGCTATGAGGATTACGAGTATACTGCCAAATCCAATATTCATAGTGTCTCCTCCTTTATATTACTTTGTTTGTAGAGGGTAATGTTTGAGAAAGTATATTAAAGATTGCAATTCAATCGAAAGATCAATGTGATGCAAACGGATGTGATCAGGAACGCTCAGTCTCGTAGGAGTAAAGTTCATAATGCCTTGAATACCTGTATTTGCCAAGCGATCTGCAACCGTTTGTGCAACAGCTGACGGAACGGCGAGGATTGCCGCTTTAATGTCGGTTGTTACCTTTTCGTCTAGTTCATCCATATGACTAATGGTGACCCCGCCGATTTCGTGACCGACAAGTGAATGATCATTGTCAAATGCTCGAACGATTTGCGTGTTGTTGTTTTTGGCAAAGTTATAGTTAAGCAACGCTTTGCCTAAGTTCCCAACACCCACTAATATAACATGTGTCGTCTCGTCTTGATCGAGTGTTTTGCGGAAAAATGATAACAAATAATGAACATCATAACCATATCCTTTACGACCTAGAGCGCCAAAATACGAAAAATCCCTTCGAATGGTTGCTGAGTCAATCTTCACCGCTTCGCTCAATTCTGTTGAGGACACGCGTAACTTACCAGAACCATATAGGTTCTCAAGATAACGATAATATAAAGGCAAGCGCTTAGCTGTTGCCTGGGGTATTTTCTGTTGTTCCTCCATAGGCATTCCCTCACGATCGGTCTTCTCTTTACAGCTAGTATTATAACATGTTTTCACCAAAGTCGCTGTACGCTTGACCTATCCGACGTTGTCTTATAACGTTAGACTAAACAGTCTCGCAGATGTCTGCGTAAAAGGATGAGCCCATTGATCATACTGCAATGTGACCGAATTTCGAAATCATTTGGAGTCGACTCCATATTACAAGATATAAAAATGGAAATCAAAAGCGGGGAACGTGTTGCGCTCGTTGGCCGCAACGGTAGTGGAAAAACAACACTACTCAAAATTATTACCGGTGAAATGTCTTATGACAGCGGTGAAGTGATTATGCCCAAATCGGTGAACGTCGGCTTTCTCGCCCAGGACACGGGCATGAACTCGACACGCAGCATTTGGGACGAGATGCTTACCGTGTATGAACAGGTCATCAAGCTTCAACATGAACTCCGAGCACTTGAAGAACAAATGTCTGACCCAAAAGTATTTGAGGACCCCGAGCGGTATGAACAGACGTTGAAAGAATACGATGACAAACAAGAAGCCTTTCAAAATAAAGGTGGCTTCCGTTATGAAGCGGACATTCGCAGCATCCTATCTGGGTTAAATTTCGATCACTTACATTACACCCAAAAAGTTCAGACGCTTAGTGGTGGCCAAAAAACGAGATTGGCCCTCGCTAAACTTCTCTTATTAAAACCAGACTTGCTCATTCTTGATGAGCCGACGAACCATCTGGACATTCATACACTATCATGGCTAGAGAATTACTTGAACGGGTATGATGGCGCTGTTCTCGTCGTTTCCCACGACCGTTATTTTCTTGACCGAATCGTAACAAAAGTATATGAAATTGCCCATTTGCAAGCGACCGTCTTTACAGGCAATTACACAGATTACCTCATTGAGCGCGATAAACGTCGAGAATTACAACAAAAAGCGTATGACAAACAACAAGAAGAAATTGAACAGCTCGAAACTTTCGTCCAAAAAAACCTCGTTCGCGCTTCTACGACGAAACGTGCACAAAGCCGTCGCCGAAAATTAGAACGAATGGATCGAATCGACGCTCCCCTCTCTGATCAAAAGAGTGCATCGATTTCTTTTGATATTGAACAAAAGAGCGGAAATGATGTAATCAGTGTGAGAGACCTCTCATTTTCGTATGGTGACTTGCCCGTTCTCACCGGAGTGAATCTAGCGATTACACGCGGTGAGAGTGTTGCGATGATTGGACCGAATGGCACTGGGAAGTCCACGCTCTTGAAGATCCTCGGTGGGCGTCTTGAAGCCGAGAACGGAAATGTGCTGCACGGGAGCAAAGTAACTGTAGGGTATTACGACCAAGAACAGCGTGATTTGAACGCGAGTAAAACCGTGCTTCAAGAACTTTGGGACGAGTATCCCCATGTGTATGAACGGAACATCCGTACGGTTCTCGGTCGTTTCTTATTTAGTGGGGAAGATGTGCTAAAACCTGTCCACAGTCTGAGTGGCGGGGAGAAAGCACGACTTGTTCTTTCTAAACTGATGATGAAAAAGGCAAACTTGCTACTCTTTGATGAGCCGACGAACCATTTGGACCTCGACAGTAAAGAAGTGCTTGAAGAGGCGTTGTTGGATTATCCAGGGACGAGCGTATTCATTTCGCATGACCGTTATTTCTTAAACCGTTTATCTACACGAACACTAGAATTTCATGAAGGCTCCCTTATTGAATACCTCGGAAACTATGACTATTATTTAGAGAAAAAAGAAGAAGAAGCAGAGCGGGAACGACTGCGACTTGCTGAACTTACTGACGACCGTGTAGTAAATGCCGCCCCACCTGAATCATCGCAAACCGCAAAGAAAGATTTTATGCAAGGCAAAGAAGATAAACGAGAAGCGCGCAAACGCCAAAGACAGATTGATATGTTAGAAGAAGCCATTGAACAACTAGAGGCGGAAACCGAACAATTACAAGCACTTATTCTCCAGCCCGACGTATACGAAGACTTCGCTCGGGCGGCAAAGATCCAAGAAGATATCGAACAAAATGAACGAAAGATTGAAGAACTCCTGGAAGAATGGCAGGAATTGCAATCATAAAACGATTGCCAATGCTTAAGACATGTGCTAATATAATCAACTGTTGTATAACCTCAATGATATGGTTTGAGGGTCTCTACCAGGAACCGATAATTCCTGATTACAAAAATGGCTGTTTTCATTTTTGTAATCAGGAATTTTTTTATGTCTTCCTGAACGATGATGAACGCCATCACTACTAAACAGGAAGAAGGTTGTTTGTATGAATTGGAGAGTGTACATTCTCGCCGCCGCAGCTTTTTCAGTCGGTCTCGTGGAGTTAATCGTTGGGGGTATACTGCCTGTCATTGCTGCTGATTTGGATGTAACCATTGCATCTGCTGGTCAGCTCATTACCGTGTTTGCCCTTGTTTACGCAATTTCAGCACCTGTATTAATCTCAATAACTGCGAAAGTTGAACGGAAGAAATTATATATCATTGCACTCATTATCTTTACCCTTGGAAATATCATGACGTACTTTAGTACGACTTTCGCTCTCGTTATGATTGCCCGTGTTATTACAGCCATGAGTACGGCTCTAGTTGTCGTCTTATCGTTAACCATAACAGCGAAAATTGTAAAACCTAGCCATCGGGCAAAAGCGATTGGCCTTGTGTTTATGGGAATCAGCTCTTCTCTCGTTTTTGGTGTCCCAGTAGGTATATTCCTAACAGAAGTATTGGATTGGAGAACGGTCTTTTTAGGCATTGCCCTTCTATCTTTGCTTTCAATTATTCTTGTGAGCTTGCTCATTGAGAAGATGCCTGTGGAGAAAGTTGTACCGATCCGTGAGCAAGTACAATCGTTGAAAAGCATCAAGATTAGCACTGCTCATTTAGTTACGTTGTTCATGCTCGCCGGTCACTACGTGCTTTATGCGTATTTCACACCATTTCTTGAAGAAGCGTTTCAGATGGAACCGCTATGGATTAGTATTTCTTATCTAATCATTGGTGTAGCATCTATTGGCGGGAATGCACTCGGCGGTGTACTCAGTGACAAGTTTGGATCAAGAACGTCCATACTTGCTGTCGTATCCACATTTGCCGTCGTGCTGTTCGTCATCCCTTTCACGACCGGATATCTATTAATGTTCCTCGTGTTTACCGCATTATGGGGTGGCCTAAGCTGGGCACTCACTCCGGCAATGCAAAACTATTTAATTCAATCGGCGCCAAAAACATCCGACATCCAGCAAAGTTTAAACACTTCCGCTTTGCAATTTGGAATCTCCATCGGTTCAGCAGTTGGAGGACTCGTACTTGCATTTACAGGAACAGTAATGAGTCTCGCAAGCTTCGGAGCGGTTCTCGTTCTAATTGCATTTGGTTTTGCAATCGTCTCATTACGCAGACCACAACTGAACTATACTCAACAGTCAGCAGAAGTAAAGTGACACAAAAAGCCAGCCTATAGTCGACCTATAGGCTGGCTTTTTTATCAATTATCATCGCAAATATAATCTCCTTGCCAGTCCCAAACGTAAGCTTCGCTTAGCTCTCCTTCAATCTTTAAACCAACAGGGACAAGGGAGAAAGAACGATCACGTTGCCATAGGCGGCAACTTTTTAAATACGTCTTATCATACGCAAATGTGTACGTCTCCAGTTTCTCGAGAACTTCCTCAGGATCTTCTTTTACTCGAGTCTGAAGATATTGACGCTCTTCGGTGAGTAAATCAGATTTAAAGTATCCGAGCAGGTGGTAGAGCGCATTGGACAGCTCAGGCAAGTCCGCGGAATGCACTCCTCTATAAGTCCTGTCAATTTCCTTTAACCGAAGAAACGCAGCATTCACATCGCGTTCGTTTGGACGTAAATGATGGCGAATGTCCCGATATGCTGATTGTGAGCAAGCGAGGACGAAGTATTTATTTGCTGCCCATACAGCTTCAGCGGCTTTAGAGACCGCCTTTCGAGAAGTAATTCGTGACATTCTGTTTTCACCTCACATGTGTAGTAAGAGGGAGGTTTGGTACCCCATTTAATTTCAAATCAGCAACGTTCTTCTTTTTCCATTCTACAAACGCAGCTGCACCAATCATGGCTGCATTATCCGTACATAAAGATAAAGGTGGGATGATGAGTTGCACACCGATACGCTCCATCTTATCTTTCATAGCACTGCGTATCGCTTGATTTGCAGCCACTCCACCTGTAACAATGAGCTGTTTCGTGTCATAAGAGAGCGCCGCTCGCGATGCCCTTTCTACGAGGACCTCAACAATACTTGCTTGAAAGCTCGCTGCAATATCTTCTGCGTGAATGTCTTCGCCTCTTTGCTTTTGATTGTGCACATAGTTTAAGACCGATGACTTCAATCCGCTAAAACTAAAATCATACGTATCTTCCTCTAACCATGACCTAGGAAAATCGATCGTTGGTTCCACTTCTCTGGCGAGCCGATCAATGTGTGGTCCGCCTGGATACGGTAGACCAATGGTGCGAGCTACCTTGTCATATGCTTCACCAACAGCGTCATCTCTTGTCTCGCCAATAACCTCATAACTTCCCTCTGTCTCCATGTAGACTAAAGACGTGTGTCCACCTGAAACAACAAGTGCCATCGCAGGGTATTCAATCGTATCAACCAAGTTCGTCGCATGAATGTGACCTGCAATATGATTAACTGGAAGCAGTGGTAAGTTGTGTGCATACGCAACCGCTTTAGCCGTATTCACACCGACTAACAGAGCACCTACTAGGCCAGGGCCTTCAGTAACCGCCACAGCATCAATATCATCATACGTAAGGTTCGCTTCAGCTAGTGCATGCTTGATCACCGTTGTCATATTTTCAACGTGGTGACGAGAGGCAACCTCTGGCACAACGCCTCCAAATTGTTCATGAATCGCAATTTGCGACGCTACTTGATTGCTCAAGATCTCTTTTCCACCTCGAACGATTGCTGCGGCTGTCTCATCACAGCTCGTCTCAATAGCAAGAATTGTAGGGGTTAACAATGCTTCATCTTCCTCTCTAACTAGGTTCCATTTCAAGCGTCATAACAAAAGCGTCCTCTTTTGTATCCGTATAATATCCTTTTTCGATCCCCGTCTTCACAAATCCAAATTTCTCATATAACCGTTGTGCCGCCGTGTTGCTCGTGCGAACTTCCAACGTCATCTTTCTCGTATCGTATTGCTTTGCCGTCTCCAAAACTTCTTGAAATAACTGTTCACCATACCCATGCCTTTGCACGGAAGAATGGATAGCAAAATTCGTGATATGCGCTTCTTGCATGACGAGCCAAACACCACCATATCCGACGATTCGTGCGTCTAACTCTAACACGAAATAATGAGCAAACGGATTCTTCACAAGCTCATTAACAAATGCGTGCTCTGTCCACGGCATCGTGAATACGTCCTGTTCAACGATGAGTACTGCCGGTATGTCAGCAACCGTCATCCGTCTAATGTTCACCAATTCGCGAGCACCATTACCCATCATCACGAGATTCTTTCTGGATATTTTTCTCCGCCTCTGCCAATTGCAAATACCGGGGGACAACCGTGTCTACATTCGTTGCAGCATCTTTTTTACTTGCCAAATGGATCATCTCACTTGGCTTCGTGCGGTTGTCTGTCGCGCCTCCAAATATTGCTCGTTCGCCAAGAACTTCTTGGATTTGTTCTTTATGGTTTTCTAGATCTAAACTTAGAAAAAGAACGTTGCGCTCGAGCGTGTCCAGTTCTTTTAGCAGATCACTCATCAGCACAAGCTCGTCCTCACGGATTTGAGAAACTTCTCCATCATTTGATTCATACAAACCAGCATATACTTGCCCTCGTCTAGCATCAATAAACGGACAAATCACGGTGCTCGTATACTTCCCATTTTGGGCTAACAGCTCAAGTGAAGATACTTCATATAAGGGGATGTCCAATGAACTCGCCATCGCCTTAGCCGTAGCGACGCCGATACGCACCCCTGTATATGATCCAGGACCCGTCGTCACAACAATGCCGGTTAGATTTTTCATTTCCAGATTCGCTTGATTCATCACCTCATCAATGCCTGGCATGAGGCGAAGAGAGTGATTTTCTTTTTTGTACGTCGTCCACTCTGCAACAATCTCGCTGTTTGTACCGATTGCAGTACCTAACACATACGTGGATGTATCCATAGAAAGAATCATCATTCATACACCTCCAACACAGATGTATAATGCAAAGCATTTGTTTTGATTTGTAAACGTCGCTCTTGCTCTCCAAGTCGTTGGAGGGTAATATGAACGGTATTTTCAGGCAATGGTACGCTCAATCGTGATGGCCATTCAATGACTGTTACTCCGTCTCCATCAACAAATTCAGAGAGACCGAGATCTTCCTCATCGCTCTCGTCCAAGCGATACGCGTCAATATGGTAAAAAGGAAGCCTTCCTTTATACTCTTTGATAATGGTAAATGTTGGAGAATTGATATTCCCTTGAACACCTAGGCCTCTTCCAAAGCCTTTACTAAAATGCGTTTTCCCTGCACCTAAATCCCCGTCCAACGTATAAACATCCCCTGGTTTGGCGACTTGTCCTAGCTGTTCCCCTAGACGCATCGTTTCTTCTGTATCATTCGTCAATATTTCGTATTCTCTCATGCCCTCACCTCTATTCAAGAACGATGTGTATATCCTTCACGCACAAGGCGTGTTTTTTGTGTGGTCGAGTTTAACGTCACATCTGCACCTTTTCCGATGACATGACCGATTATTGTAAGTGGATCTCCTATACGTTTTGCCTCTTCAGCAATACGTGGCCAATCCTCTTTCGAAACCGTACCTAGCAATTGAAAATCCTCACCACCGTTAAAGGCAAACCGCAAAGAAAGTTCGCGCCCAAACGTCTCTTCCATCAACTCTGGCATCGGGATGTTGCTTTCCTCAAGTTCAATATGAACGTCACTACTTTCAGCAATCTCCCATATTTCACTTGATAAACCATCACTGATGTCATTCAATGCCATTCTCGTTGAGTTCTCGGTGAACATTTGCGCAACCCCAGTATGCATCAGCGGTCGTTGATGCGCCTCAACAAATGCTTTGTTCGGGTTAGCATCTTGATTTAATAACTGCTCGAGACCTGCAGCTGAACCTCCTAATGAACCCGTAACGAAAACAACATCACCGACGCGTGCACTACTTCGAAGTAACGCCCTTCCCTTTGCCACTTCACCGAGAACCGTCACAGATATGTATAGTTCACTTTTTGATGTCACACTGTCACCGCCAATGAGATGAACCCCTTGTTGCTGTGCCAAGCTTTGCATTCCATCATAAATTTCAAGAACTTCATCATCAGACCAACCACGAGGAACAGCAATGGATACAAGGTAATATTTAGGCTTTCCACCCATTGCAGCTACATCACTAATGTTTACAGCGAGCGCCTTATAGCCAATGTCTGCCGGTTTCATCGTTGATCGTTTAAAATGCACACCTTCGCATAGCGTGTCGACACAACAGATCGTCTCCAATTCAGCATTTGGCTGAATAATTGCTGCATCATCCCCAATTCCGACACGCACACCTGGCTGTTTATCTTCAATTGTATTATGAATCCGTTCTATTAAGCGAAATTCATCCATCATTTATACCCCTTTAAGTCAAGGCTCATAACCAATATTCTAGCATACAATTGGTGCACGTACACGAAAGTACACGCATTGTAAAACTGCCCCAAAATGCGGTTCATGAGGGTATTTGGAGGAAGAACTTCTCTCATTTTTCCAAAATCCCCACAGAAGAACCGTAAATGCCAACATAAGCGCGTTTACGGTGGGATTTCGTAAGTGTTCTGGATAATAATAAGTAAAATCCCCACACACATTATCGAGCAGAGCCCGACCCATTGCGAACGCTAATTTTTTGTCGTTGTTACTCTATGCAGTGGATCATTATCGCAAATAGGCACACACAGTTACTTAGCGTTATGCTTTCGTTGGACACTAAAAATCTGCAGCATCGTCACATGAGTAGGTTCGCTTAAACACAAAAAAACAAACGATTTGTCGTTTGTATGTTTAATTGAGCTATGTATTTTTGGTTGCAACTTCCAGGCACTACAACCTTTTCTCAAAGAGAAGGAAAAATTCGACGTAGTGTCGAAAGTAATTTGGTTGCACTCTCCGAGTACTACAATCTAAATATTAATTGGTTGCACTCACTCAGTACCACTATCCCCTCTTGCTTCGAAGTTTAGCCGACGTAGTGTCGAGGGTAAAATTGGTTGCACCTTCCAGGCACTACAATTCTTTCTCGCAGAGAAGAAAAAAATTCGACGTAGTGTCGAGAGTGAAATTGGTTGCACTCTTCGAGTACTACAATCTAAAGAATAATTGGTTGCGGGAGGAGGATTTGAACCTCCGACCTCCGGGTTATGAGCCCGACGAGCTACCAGACTGCTCTATCCCGCGATGTGAAAAAACCTGGCAACGTCCTACTCTCACAGGGGGCTGCCCCCCAATTACCATCAGCGCTAAAGAGCTTAACTTCCGTGTTCGGCATGGGAACGGGTGTGACCTCTTTGCCAATGTCACCAGATTCGTTTGTGGTGTCTCTCAACGCCACGTGTAATAATATATCATGGAAAAAAAGATAATGCAAGGCATCTAGAAAAAAAGTTTATTTATTTTTTTGCAGCCGCTAAAGCAAGGCGCAATTCTTCAATGATTTCCCCGCTATCTTCTAGGCCTACAGACATTCTCACAAGTCCTTCCGTTATACCTAAGCGTTTTTGCAAATCACTCGGAATGCTGCGGTGGGATGTTTTTAGCGGGTAAGAAACTGTCGTTTCTACTCCTGCCAATGTGGGTACAATTCGAATCCATTGTAAGCTCTTAAAAAATGTATACGCATCAAATTGATGGCCGAGGTCGAAACTTACCATCGCTCCATTACCATGATCACTTAAGGTGTTTGGATAGTACACCTTCACACCTGGTTGCTCTTGCATAAAGGTTGCCACTTCTGCCGCGTTTTTGCTTTGTTGATTCATTCGAACGGAGATCGTCTTTAATCCTCGTGTCGTGAGCCATGCTTCGAAGGGGCTGACATTCATACCTAACTGGATGACTTTTTTCTTCGCCTGCTCAACTAACGATGATTCTCCGACAAGGACGCCCGCGGTAACGTCACTGTGCCCACCAATATATTTGGTTGCACTATGTACGACCAAGTCTGCCCCTAATGTATAAGGCCTAACAAAATATGGCGTCGCAAACGTGTTATCGATCATGACCCTGACGCCGTGACCCTTTGCTATTTGCGTGAGTTGTTCAATATCTTCAACCCTTAGAAGGGGATTGGCTGCAGTCTCTCCAAAAATGAGCGTTGTCTTTTCTGTTAATGCACTAAGGATATTGTTCTTATCGGCAAAAGAGGCCGTGTTTATTTGAACATTCCAGTCCGTAAGAAAGTTGTGAAAGAGGTCATACGTCCCCCCGTACACATCTTCTGGAATGAGCATATGATCTCCTGGTTTTACGACAGCTAAAACACCTGCAAGGATCGCAGACATTCCTGATGACGAAGCCACACCTGCGGGCGCCTCCTCCAAACCAGCAACAAGATCTGCTAACTCGTCTGTATTCGGGTTCCCATAGCGCGTATACATGTACCGTTCATTTTCAGGAGAGAAAAACTGTTCCAAATCATCTAAATCCGAAAAAGCGAAGGCTGACGTCTGATAAATCGGGGTTGCTTTACTATGTAAATGATTCTTTTTCCCAGACTCTTGATGAATAACTCTCCAGTCGAAATGCTTCATGGTGACTCACTCCTTTTTTCGAGTTTATCACAGTCGAATGTCGGAAACGATGACTAAAAAGAAATCTGTGAGAAAATATGACATAGTATTCTTTATATTCGATTCTGACTCTATACTTCGCTAGTATAGAATCAGAACCAAAAATTTGCTTCCTTACACTTCCAATGTCGCCATTTCAACAACTGTGCGCGCGGCTTCATTTCCTGTGTTTGGATGCTTAATCCCCGTTCTAGCCAAAGCTTGTTCACTCGTATCCGTCGTTAATACACCAAAAGTGATCGGAATATCTGACTCAATATTAAGTGAGCTTACACCACTCGTCACTGCTTGGCACACATAATCATAATGTGATGTTTCTCCCCGTATTACGGCCCCGAGTGCAATGACACCATTATAGCGTTGACTTTCTACCGTCTTACGGGCGGCAAACGGGATTTCAAATGCACCTGGAACTTCAACAATATGAATATCTTCACTTTTGACGCCGAGCTTCATTAACGTCTCTTTTGCCCCTGCCATAAGTAGATTTGTAATCATTTCATTAAAGTTAGCTTTTACAATCGCAATCTTTAATCCTCTTCCGTCCAATGTTCCTCTGTACGTCTTCTCCATTTCAATGACCTCCTATATTAAGTGACCAAGCTTTTCTTTTTTTGCATTCATATAACGTTCGTTTTCCTCATATACAGTTGGTGCAAAAGGAATGATCTCTTCTACAATAATCCCAGATTTTTGTAAGCCATTCACTTTCTCCGGATTATTCGTAGCGAGAGACACTTTACTGACACCTAAATGATCGAGCATAACAGCGGCAACCGTGAATTCACGTTCGTCGTCTTTAAATCCCAACGCTTCATTCGCTTCTACAGTGTCGAGCCCGTCGCTTTGTAGTTGATACGCTTTAATCTTTTCAAACAAGCCAATTCCTCTACCTTCTTGCCGCAAGTACAATAATACTCCGGCTTCTCGTTCACGAAGTGTGCGCAATGCGTCTTCTAGCTGCTGTCCACAATCACATCGTTTTGAGTGAAAGACATCTCCAGTCAAGCATTCCGAATGAACTCTCGTATACACTGCTTCTGGAACGGAAACATTTCCCTTTACAATCGCAACATGCTCTTCATCGTCTAACTTTGTCTTAAAGACCGTAATATGAAATGTCCCGTATTCAGTTGGAAGCATCGTTGCCGCTTCAGCCTGTATCAAATTCTCTGTACGAATGCGATATTCTTTTAAGTCTTCAATCGTAATAAGAGGTAAGTCATATTGCTTCGCAAAGTCCAACAACTCTGGATATCTGCTCATCGATCCGTCTTCGTTCATAATCTCACAAATCACACCCACTTCCCTTGCGCCACAAAGCTTAGCAAGATCTACAGTCGCTTCCGTGTGACCCATCCGAGTGAACACGCCACCATCCTTTGCGATGAGCGGAAAAATATGTCCAGGTCGTTGAAATTGCTCAGGTGTCGTGTTAGGCACTGTGAGTTGTAAAAGCGTATTCGCTCGTTCTGCCGCTGAGATGCCTGTTGTTGCCGATTTGTGATCGACGCTTACCGTAAACGCTGTTTCGTGAGGATCAGATGTGTTTCTAACCATCAAATCGAGCTGTAGCCGCTCAGCAATCTCTTTTGATATCGGTGCACAAATGAGTCCACGTCCATGTAACGTCATAAAATTAATACTTTCTGCGGATATACGGTCCGCAAGTGCGACAAGGTCACCTTCATTTTCCCGATCTTCGTCATCACATACGACTACCATGCCACCTGCTAGAAGCTGAACAATCGCTTGATCAATCGTGCTTTTCATCGTTAACCTCCGTGAACTTTTCAATATATTTGGCAACCATATCGCATTCTATATTAACTGCATCTCCTTCATGTAAAAATGCAAACTTCGTTGCCTTATGTGTATGGGGGATGATCGATATTTTTATTTCATTTTCTTCTACCGCGAATATTGTTAAACTCGTGCCATCCACAGCGACTGAGCCTTTCATAATCATGTAACGCGTCAGCTTTTCTGGAAGAGTGATCGAAAATTGGGTTGAATTTTGTTTCTCTTCTCTGCTCGTAACCTGACCGACACCGTCTACATGACCTGTTACGATATGACCATCAAACCTTCCCCCTGCTTGAACGGCTCGCTCCACATTAACCGGCGCATCAACTTCAAGCGTACCCATGGTCGTATCCTCCATTGTTTTTTCCATCACATCTACGGTAAAGGATTGCTTGTTGTACGAAGTAACTGTCAAGCAAACACCTGAAACAGAAATACTATCACCGATGCGTACATCTTCAGTCACTGTGCGTGACTCGATTTCTAGTGAACAACCCCCTTCCTTCTTTTCGATAGATATAAGACGAGCGACTTCTTCAACTATTCCTGTGAACATTGCTTGATTCTCCTTTCCTTAATGATGTAATTTTTATATCAGTCCCAACATTCTTTATGTTCTGTATCTGATATTTTACGGCATGATCTAGTTCAGCTATGCCTGTACCTGCAACCGTTCCCTTCGCTTCTTTTCCACCAATCATGACCGGAGCGACATATGAAATCACCCGCTCGCACCGCCTCGCCTTCAGAAAGGCTCCATGAATCTCAGCACCCCCCTCTACGAGCAATGACCGGATTCCTCTTTTCCCTAACTCAGCCAAAACCGATGGGACGGTCACTCGTTCGTCCCAAATAATCTTTGCCACATCAGTTCCCCATCCCTTGCCATCAACCTCAGTGAAAATCCAAGTTCCGCCGGGTTCTTGAAGCATTTTAGCCTGCTCTGGTGTTTGAAGTTTGCGATCCATAATGACCCGAATAGGATTGTGTCTATCACCCGCTCCCCGAGCAGTGAGCTTAGGATCATCAGCAAGAACAGTGTTAATTCCGACTAGAATTGCATCATGAGTGGCTCTTTCTTCATGGCTATCGTCTCGGGCTTCTATGCTCGTGATCCACTTACTTTCTCCTGATACTGTTGCTGTTTTTCCATCAAGTGAACTTGCAAACTTCAACGTCACATAAGGCTCACCTGTTTTGCAGTAATGAAAATAACTACGATTTAATGCTCGAGCTTCTTCGTCATAAACTCCCGTTTGAACAGATAAGCCATGCCTTTGCAAAACTTCAATTCCCTTACCTTGTACATGTGGATTAGGGTCTACAGAAGCTACGACGACCCGGGTAACTCCTGACTTTATGATGAAGTCCGTACAAGGCCCTGTGCGTCCAAAATGGCAACAAGGTTCGAGCGTTACATACAATGTTGCTCCTTTAGCCTTCTCTCCTGCCATGTTGAGCGCATGAACTTCAGCGTGCTCAGCACCCGCTTTCAAGTGGGCTCCTTGTCCAATAACACCTTCATCAGATACTACAATCGCCCCTACCATAGGATTTGGAGACGTTTGACCTCTTCCTAAACGCGCCAGCTGTAACGCAACTTTCATATACCTTTGATCCGTTGTCATCTTCTCTCCCTTCTCCAATACTCATCGACACACGAAAAAAAGCTACCCGAGATTAAAACCACGGGTAGCTTTTAGAGATTGTTAAAGTGACATACGCCATTGGCATATGTTTTTACGGATAGCAAATACACGTATGTACATACATGACGACATACTGCTGCTGTTATCCTCACTTCTCCCATCCAGACTTTAACTGTCGGCTCTGGAATTTCACCAGATCCACCGCTCCAACTACTGTTGTCACGGGTCACGGACTAAAAGGTAAACGACCTCATCACCGCCGGTAGGGAATTTCACCCTGCCCCGAAGTATTAGATTTGTATTTAGTTATGTAACGAATCTTAGCACAAAGCTTCTCACCTTTCAACATATCGTTACTGTTTGATGAGACTAGAGCGTACTTAAAGAAATGGTTGTTCTAGAACGTTCGTTGTCTAACCCCAATACACAATTAAAACCGTTGCACAAATTTGTGCAACGGTTCCCATCTAGTGCATCTTAGGTGAAAATGTGTGGCAATCGGTTTCCTCTTGCTCGGTCGTAATCTTGTCGGCATTTGAGACAACATAGATTCGGTCGGCCTCGCAATGGTTCCCTTCGCCCCAATGGACACAGTTGTTTACTTCACATAAAATTTCTTGTGCCATGTTCATTCCCCCTTGCCCGCTAGTATAGCCAAAAACCGCAGAGAACTTACGTGCATGGAGAAATTCTCAGTGGGTATCTTATTCATAACGAAGGGCTTCAATTGGATCGAGTTTGGCTGCTTTATTGGCTGGAAGTAACCCGAAGACCACACCCACAACCATTGAAAAACCAACACCGATAAGCATGACCGGTACAGAGACGAGAAACGGCCAATCAGCGAAAATGGATACCGTATTCGCAATTCCGGCACCTAGCGCAATGCCGATCACACCGCCGATTGTCGTTAAGGTGACCGACTCAATAAGGAATTGGAGGAGAATGTTGCCCCTCGTTGCCCCTAACGACTTGCGTAAACCAATCTCCCTCGTTCGTTCTGTAACCGAAACGAGCATGATATTCATAACACCGATACCACCAACGAGTAGCGAAACAGCAGCTACTCCACCAATAATGGTCGTCGTGACGTTGGTGATCTGTGAAATACCCTCTTGGATCTCTTCCATGTTAATGACTTCAAAGTGACCCGTACGGTCTGTTGTTTCATTTAAATAATCCGTAACTGAGATTCCTGCACTTTGAATCGTATCTGCACTCGTAGCCTGCACATTCAACATGTCCATTTGATCGGTGCCATAGAGCATCGGCCAGACCGATTGTGGTAGCAGTGCTTCATCAACTTGAAACTCAAAAAAACTTTGGTTCGCACGATCATGAATCCCGACAATTTCAAAAGGGATATTTTCGATATTTACCGTTTGACCAATCGGATTTTCTTCAGATGAAAACAACTCTTCTGCAAGTCCAGGGCTGATTGTCGTAACTCTCCGGCCCATCTCGACATCGCGGTCGTTCAAAAGTCGACCGCTTTCTGCCATGAACTCATTCAGTTCATAGTAACTCTCGTTAATGGCAAGCAGTTGTGCTCCAGAAGATTCTCGGTGACGGTATACGCTGGATGACGTTAGTGCATAAGCAATCACTTGCTCGACTGCAGGCATCGACTCAATGGCCCGTAAGTCTTCTTCAGAATACGAAACTTCTGTGTACGCATCATAATCCATTAACGATTCTTCTGGAGGCATATAATACACTTCAAACGTATTGTTACCGCCACCTGCAAATTGGGAGGTTAATAATGCTTCCCCGCCTTTACCAATGGCTACAACCGTGATAACAGAGCCTACACCGATAATAATACCGAGCATCGTCAGCATGGAACGTAGCCGGTGATTCCAAATCGAGCGTAACGCCATCTTAAAACTATCAAAGAACGACACGATCTCGCCTCCGATCTTCGATAATTTCTCCATCTCTAAACGTCACAATCCGTCTCGCATAGTCCGCAACTTCTTGTTCGTGTGTGACGACGACAAGTGTGGCGCCTTCTTCATGCAACGTGTCAAATAGCCCCATAATCTGCTCTCCAGACTTCGAGTCGAGAGCACCCGTTGGCTCATCGGCAAGGATGAGACTCGGGCGATTCACTAACGCCCGAGCAATCGCTACACGTTGTTTCTGACCACCCGAAAGCTGATTCGGTAAATGAGATACCCGCTCTTCTAACCCTACTTTCACAAGTGCTTCTTTTGCCCGTTCTTGACGTTCTTTCTTTTTTACACCTGCATAGATGAGTGGCAGTTCCACATTGTTAAGTGCACTGATTCTAGGAAGAAGGTGAAACTGTTGAAACACAAATCCAATATTTTTGTTACGAATGTCTGCGAGTGTCTTTTGCGGTTGCCCAGCAATATCTGTACCCGACAAATAATAAGAACCGGACGAAGGTTGATCCAAACAACCAATCATGTTCATAAGTGTGGATTTACCAGACCCTGAAGGACCCATGACGGCAACGAACTCATTTTCTTCAATCAAAAGTTCAATGTCTTTTAACACATGAAGAACCTGGTCGCCATTTTTATATGTTTTGTCAAGATTCTTCAGGTGAATCATCCAAAATGACCTCCATTCCTTCATAAATCATCTCAAGATTTGAAGGATCAATCACTGAATCTCCTGGTGTCACTCCCGAGATCATTTGTGTACCTTGATCACTCGTTACACCGGTCTCCACAAGACGTTGCATCGCCAATCCATCGACAATGACGTATACATACTGCATCTCTTCTTGTGTGAACGGATCCACTTCCGACTCAATGACATGTTCAGGTAACAACACGGCATCTGATTCCGCCTCGATTTCAAAGTACGCGTTCACGTGGAAACCGTGGAGCAATTCCTCTGAACCTTCTTCAAGAAGAATCTCGTATGGATATGAGGTCACGTTTGCTTCTTCAATAAGCAACGGATCGTCCTCACTCGCAGGTGATGTGCCTAACTCTGTAAGGGTTCCACTAAACCGCTCGCCTGGCATCACATTCGGCTCAACCTCAACTTCCATACCTTCCGTTAACTGAACGAGATCATATTCGGTGACGGTTCCTTGAATCGTCCACTGATCCTCTGATTGGATGTGAATTAATGATTCCCCTTCCGCAGCCATGTCAGGTGAAATTCGTTTCGTTACCGTTCCGGGCACGTCACTGTACACTTCGTGGAACTCTTCACCTTCATAATACTCCAGCTCTTCTTGCTGCTCACTGTATTGAAGGTTCGTTGTTCTGCGTTGAAATTCTAAATTATCTCTTTCAGACTGCAATTGGCTAATTAACTGATCACTTTGATTAAACGGGTCTTCTTCATCTTCGTCATCTGCTTGATTTCGTTCATTAGCTATATCCGTCTCAATAGAGGAAATTCGATCATCATATTGCTCAATCTCAAGCATCAAACGATCCAAGCTGTTACGCATCGTCACAAGTTGACGAGCCATTTCCTCATCTTCGTACGTCATGAGCAAGTCCCCTTCTTGAACCTGATCGCCGACTTCCACATGAATGTCCGTCAGTGTTCCGTGTTGGGCCTCTTCATAATACGACTGGTTCTCGAGCGGTTCCACAATGCCGTTTGCAATGATTGATTCATAAAGGGTTTCTTCCGTTGCCGTGACTGTCTCCACCACAACTGGATCATCACTAATGAGCCCTTCGTTTAGAATATATGAATTACCAACAATAAGTCCGGCAAGTAAAATAACACCAATAAGTATTCCAATTCGCTTCTTCATACTATTGCACCCCTTGCGCTTGCAACATCGACATGTACATAACTGCTGCTAAAATTACCATTAATAATAGATAAAAGACGGTTGATGTGATCACAATATATCGTGTACTCTTCGTAGAAACGACGCGAAGAGCAAACAGCTGAACGATGAAACACCAAACGACGAGCAGACTAATCTGTGCGAAGAAATGCGTAAAAAACGAGTCTTCAAAAAGTAAAGCCGCCACATATCCAAGACCGGTCACAGAGTACAGGTGCTCCATGCCAAACAAAAAGTAATAAGGCAAGTCAACGAGCATTACAATTATGTAAATCGGAATAAAATATGAGAATATGATAAATAGTCGCTTAAAACCAACTTCACGAAAAAAGATCCAGAAAACGAGGGCAATCGCGAGAATGGCAACGATGCTCGCGCCTACGGCAAACACACCACCTAAAGCCATCATAATTGAGACAAATATCGATGCTTCTTCCTCGCCCATTCCAGGCATAGATTGATAGACTTGCATCATATCGTCTCGTACTGCGAATTGGCTCAAGACTGTAATAAGTCCTATAATAAGAGCGCCGACAGTCAACCGCCAAGCCAGACCTTTCGTCGCTTCAGATTCTTTTAATGTTGAGAAATGAGCCTTCGTATTAAAAAGACCGTGCAAAAATTTCACGCTATGTATCATTCTTCTTCCTCCTATTAACCACTTCTCTGATCCGAGTCAAAATGACAAGACTAATCCTTTCTTATTATGACAGATTTCTCATTCTAAACAACAATCTTAAAAAATTCTTTGACGTATTCTAGCAACTTTTGGTATTTTTTCATAGTTTTTGTGATTTTCCTGCGACTACTTTCACATATAGTATTGCAAAGATCTTAATGAAGAGCAGTAGTCCATGTACGAAGAGGGTGATTTCAGTCGTGGAACAGATGAAATAAAGCGCAAATGAGTTTCATTTGCGCTTAGCATTTACTCGTTATACAACCTCTGCAAAAAATCTGCCATAGCTGTATATGCTGTAATTTGATTTTCGATTTTCACAATGCCGTGACCTTCATCTTCAAATCGAATGTATTCTACGGGATGATTTCTTGCACGTAACTCCTCGATTATCTGTTCGGTTTCTGCTATAGGAACTCTCGGGTCATTCGCTCCATGTGACACCATCAACGGCGCGGTAATTCTTTCGGAATAGTGAATCGGATCAATCTCGTCAAAGAACTCTCCATCTGCTTCGATCGTTCCGTATTCGCTTTCTCGCAGTTTCCTTCTCCACGGACCTGTATTTTCAAGGAATGTTCGGAAGCTGGAAATGCCAACGAGATCTATGCCTGCGGTAAATACGTGTGGATAATGGGTCACTGCAGCTAACACCAAAAATCCACCATAACTTCTGCCAATGACCGCTACTTTCTTCTCATCCACATACGGTTCTTCTTTTAAAGCTTCTGCAATTTCAATAAGATCCTTAACCGAATCCATTCGCTTCCGCACATCATCTAAATGAATATATGTCTTTCCATATCCTTTACTTCCTCGTACATTTGGTGCACATACGACATATCCAAGAGATGTGAGTGACTGAATAACGGGGTGGTACGTCGCCTTCGTTTGGCCTTCAGGACCCCCATGAACCCAAAACGCAACGGGAGTATTTTTATTATACTCTTTTGGTTTATACAGAAACGATGGAATGGATCGACCGTCAAAAGAGCGAACGGTATAAACTTCTGGTTCGATGAGTTGAGCTTCAAATTCAGATGTTGCAAGAGTGCAATAAAGACGCTCACTCACCCCCGTATCGATGTAGTGTACGTATACATCTGCCGGTTGTGTTGGTGCATTATAAATAAGATGAATCTCATTTGCCACATTCCAAGCGAGGTCCGCCAACGTGCCAAACCCTAGCTCAAACGATACGCGGTGACCACTATGAATATTCAGAATCCAACCTTTATCAATCCCGCCTTCATTCGTCGTGTATGCAAGTTTTGACTTGTCTGGATTTATCGTTAGATTTTCAATATCCCAATCTGGCTCGTCCAACCAAGTTAACTTCATCGTTTCCAAGTCCATTTGTGCAAGGCCAGTCGTCTCGCGCCCGTAATTACTCAAAACGTAAATGACCTGTCCATCACTTGAAAACTTAGGAGAATGGAACGAAGAGTTTTCATCAGTGTCAAGAAGCCAACGAATGTCCTTCGTATGTATGTTGAGAAACCCAATTCGGTTGTACAAATTCGTATATACTTCTTGAATGACGAGCTCATCCCCTGACGGACGCCAACCTAACACTCGAAATGTACCATCAGTTTCTAGAACGCGAGTAAGTTGTTTCGTATTCATATTCATCGTATAAACATCATAAAAACGAGCGTCTCGTTCATTACTTACCCAAGCGACGTGATGACCATCACTCGAAATACCACCGAACACGTGTATAGCATCATCCACTTTCGTGAGGCGGGTGATTTCTTTATTCTCAGACACATGGTATAGTTGCTGACGTTCATTTCCTTGAATATCCATACCGATAATTAAGTCATCAGATTCAGGAAATTTTTCTAGAAATTGAATCCGGTCTTCTGTATCAAGAGAATGAGCGTACGTTTTCTCTAATGAGTCATGCTTCCACAATTGCGGAAGACCACTTTCATCACTAATGAATAGAATGCCGTCTTTAACAGCTACAGGTGACGATACTGATGGCACAGATAAATAGTTGTGAATTTGTTCTTGAAGTTGAATGTATACCCTCTCCTTATTAAGAAAATTTCTTTAATAATAACAAATTCTACACCTAACGCACAAGAAATCATCATAGTGATCTTCTTCGTCTTCATTCCACTTTGAAAATAAAAAGCAGATGCACCTAAACGGCACATCTGTATTATCTACAATTCAAAAAGCTTACGTTACATCTAAGCCAATGACTTGAAGCGTAGCACCGGCATTATTTGGATCTAATGTTAAAGTAGAACCATCTGGACCAGTAACAGCTAATTGAACCACATCTCCCGCCCCAAGATCAAGAGAAACCTCATTAACATAATCTACATATGAGCCCGTTTCATTACCATTTAATATCGATGCAGGTACAGGTACACCGTTCACGAGAATTCTCGTTGAAACTGCTCGCGACGTTAATAACTTCATCGCATAGGAAACACGATATCTACCTGGTGTGTTAACCGTTACAGAGTTTGTTGTCATCGGCAAGTCTGCGCTAAATAGTTGCTCATCTGGTACTTCTACAACTGTGCCAACGCCACCAGATAACGTAATGACTTGCCCGGTTATTGACGCCCCGTATGCGTTATTAATGCTTGAACCCCCGCCAGGACCTGTTGGCCCGGCTGGTCCTTCTGGGCCTGGGTCACCTGGTGGTCCTTCTGGGCCAATTTCCCCTTGGGGTCCCTCTGGACCGATCTCTCCTTGAGGCCCTTCTGGTCCTAATTCACCCTGGGGTCCTTCTGGACCAATTTCTCCTTGCGGGCCTTCTGGTCCTGGGTCACCTTGAACTCCTTCAGGTCCCTGCGGTCCTTCTGGACCCACTTCACCTTGTGGTCCAGTTGGTCCTGGCGGGCCAGTTGCTCCCGTAGCTCCAACCCCTGGTCCGGTTGGTCCAGTTGGTCCGCTAGCGCCAGGTGGTCCCGTCACGCCAATGCCTGTAGGTCCTGTAGACCCTGTTCCAGGAGGGCCAGTTGCTCCCGTAGCTCCAGTCGCCCCTCCTCCATCGACAAGTATTTCATAACCACCCGGCACTTCATCAGGATTTCCTCCAGGATTATTAATAATCACTCGATATAATCTGCCGTTATAACTTATTAACTGCCCAATTAAATAATCATTGGCTATCGCTGGATCATAGACTTGGATATCGAGGCCTGTAATATCATTAATTAAATTATTTTCAATCTCAATCGTATATTCACACCAACATTTGCGATTATCACCTAAATGATGCTTTTGGCGTGAGCCACAATAACAACCAACATTCGCGGGTCGATACGAGTGACCATATTCAGCATCTTTACTCATAACATTCACTCCTTTTGATCTGACATTCCTACACCTACCCATACTCTATGATATTGACCCAACGAGTGTGTCTTTTCATTTGGCAGTACATTGATACTTATGCAAGACGAGCACGTACGAGTGACAGGTAGTGGATGTATTTCGGCAGCTTTCGAAATGAATGAATAATGAGCTCCCAGACAGTTGTATAGTGGGATGTCCGGTTTGACTAGTTGGAATCATCGTTCGATAACGGGTAATCATGTATATGGGGTCTTAAAGGAAGATGAGCTTATTGAAAGCATCACCCAAGCTTTTGCATTTACACGTTAGTGCCTGTAGGCTATGGGCTGATTTTCTGGAATTGGAGAGCCGGTTTGGCTAAAATCTTACCATAGATTCATTAATGGGAGGATTTCTGATTTCTATGGTAGGATTTGCACCCACGAAACGCGGAAAAGAAGACAAATCAGCCCATGAGAGGGGTTATGAGCTGATTTCGCCCCGCGCCCGGCCTCGGTGCGTCGGCAATGGGGGGATTTTGACGATCTTCCCCCGCCATTCAATGCCAAATCCCATCGTAAGCGTGGTCATGGGGGAATTTCGCTTTCTTATGTGGGGATTTGGGCACAGATCAGCCCGCGTTCTCCTCAATATCCCCACATAGACGCTTTTACGAGGGGATCTACGCTGGATGGGCGTTGGATTTTCCTAATTTGCGCTGTGGATACTGGATTTTGACGGTCTTTTCAAGGCTGGAGAGCGAGACGAAGGAATCCCTCTACGTCCAAAACCTTCTTCATTCTCTCAATCACAAAAAACCACCCTGCTTCCAAAGAGGAAACAGGGTGGTTTCGTTTGCCAGGCGACGTCCTACGCTCACAGGGGGCTACCCCCCAATTACCATCGGCGCTGAAGAGCTTAACTTCCGTGTTCGGCATGGGAACGGG
The DNA here is from genome assembly GCF_041949955.1 of Geomicrobium sp. JSM 1781026. Classification (NCBI taxonomy): domain Bacteria; kingdom Bacillati; phylum Bacillota; class Bacilli; order Caryophanales; genus Geomicrobium; species Geomicrobium sp. JSM 1781026. The sequence goes on from NZ_JBHFQF010000018.1 coordinate 28,775, forward strand.
TGGGACCTCTTCGCCATCATCACCTGACTATAGAAATGAATGTTAAATCTTCCGGGGAAAATCTCTGTCGAATCTCTTCGTCCACTTGTTCCTCTGCTTCTCACGTATTCAATACGCTCCGATGCTCGAAACTGCGTGTCCTCGATCTTCTCGGACCTTTTCGTCCTCAGATTTAACCATGTATAGAGAGATCGTTCTCTCAAAACTGAATAACGGAGAAGCATGCGGACGTGACCCATCCTAACGCCATATGCGTGGATAAATCCTCGACCGATTAGTATCTGTCAGCTCCATGTGTCGCCACACTTCCAC
>NZ_JBHFQF010000019.1:0-28184 GCF_041949955.1 Geomicrobium sp. JSM 1781026
ACCAAAACACATTCTTGCCTTCGCTGTTTTTCTTAATGCCCCACTTGGGATCCATCGGCACCTCCGCCCGTAAGAGATCAACAGAGATGTCCAGCTGATCTTCAATTTTCTTATCGTAGAGCGAAAGTGCCGCTTCTTTTTCTGCCTGTGCTTGACGGCAAGCTTCCGGATCGGCTTTGGTTTTGCGGCCCTGTTTTGTAGGGGACTCCTTCATGTTCTCGGATTTCTCTTCCTTTACGGGCGCTAAGTCTCGTGCTTTTAGATGAGTGGCGTCAATGGCGACGGTGTCATCGGTAATGAACCCTTCCGTAAAGGCTTGGACAAGCACATCGGATTGAACGGATTCCAGCACCTCCGCGTGTTGGATTTTCGTGACCAAACGTGAAAACGAGGCTTCAGAAGGGACGGCATCTGAGACGAGAAACCCACAATCGAGTTGGAACTTCACGTCGTGGCGCAAACGGCGAACCAAGTCTTTAATCGTTGGGATTCGCTCAAGAATTCGAATGAGAAGCGCATGAATCATGGCCGGGTAGTTGAGCTGTAAAGGCGCACCCTCCCGGGATTTTTTCGACACCACCCAAAGGATCGAATCAATATTGATCGCCGAAAATACCTCATCGAATCGATGGGGAGGTTCTAAATCATATAAATCTTGCAGGTCAAACAGGCTCGCTTGTCGTATAATAGCCATAAGGGAGTCTTCCTCCAGTCTTTAGAGTTTTGTCAGCACTTAACTCATTCGACTGTTTGGGGAGGTACTCCTTTTTTCGTGACGTGAAAACCTTGGGAGGCTAAGACAGGCAGTTATGAAATTCGTTCATATAAGCGAATTACTCATCGTCAAACACGATGTACGTTGCTTTTACCGGTCCGTGCACGCCAACGACAAGGCTCATTTCAATGTCTGCGCTGTTAGAAGGTCCGGATATGAAATTGATGCAAGACGGCAAGCGCTCACCATTTTCTACCCGTTGATGAATCTCGTAAGTCGCTTGTGTCATTCTCGGTACGAGAGAGCTTTTCGGGATAATGGCAATATACGTCTCGGGTAAGAGGCTTACCGCTCTGCCTTTTTCACTTGAACTAAACAATACGACGGTCCCAGACTCGGCAAGTGTCATGTCGCTGTACGTAATCCCGACCGTTGCCTGTTCGGCAACACGAATGTTCTCATCACTATCCGGGTCCCAAATAAATGTGTCCACGTCCAGTTGCTTCATCTGCTCTTGAAAACGATCATCTAGACCCACATCTTTAAGCCGGGGATCGTCCCACATAAGGTACGACTGTGCTTGATAACGACCGAACGTTTCTGCTACCGCTTTGGCGACACCACTTTTTTCAACTTCGATCACATCTGTATGAATGTGCTGGCACTGCTCTTTGAACACGTCGAGCAGTTCATCAGGCGTCGCATTTGCATACACATCCCATTGAGGGCGGTGCTTATAAACTGGGCGCTCCACGTGGTCGACACGCGCTCTACCCATCTTTTCTGCAATGTTGTTCAGAAATGATTTCCGATTTTGGACCGTACCTCTACTCATCTTGACCCTCTCCTTTGCCACGGCGCATCCACCAGTCGCGAAAACGGTCGCGAGAAGGGGCAGGCAGATCACGTGAACGTGTCCATTCTTTAATTAAGCTCGGTCCCGAAGATATGCGATCCCCTTTTGTCCAAGGCTTTAAGGCAATGTGAGCATTCTTGGAAGCGAGACGATAAAGTTTAGAACTACTCACGCCGGTACCAAATAGCCTCATTGACCAACGCTCAGGCATAGACCCTAACTTTTCTTTTTCGGTAATGATTTGGCGGTGAGCAATCAGATGTTCATGCAACGGAATCTTTACTGGACAAGCTTCTGTACACGCTGCGCATAATGACGAAGCATATGGCAAGTCTTTATTGTTCTCATACCCATCGAGAAGCGGTGTAAGGACCGCGCCAATCGGTCCATTATAAATGGACCCGTACGCATGACCACCGACGTGACGATAGACTGGGCACACGTTCACACAAGCAGCACAACGGATACAGTGCAATGCGGATTGAAATTGTGTGCCTAAGATTTTGGAGCGTCCGTTATCGACGATGACGAGGTGAAATTCTTCTGGACCGTCCACCTCGCCCTCGGTTTTCGGTCCAGTGAGACCTGTAATGTATGACGTTAGCTTTTGGCCAACGGCACTGCGACAAAGCAGACTGACCAATACATCGAGCTCTTCCCATGTCGGAACGATCCGCTCCATCCCCATTACGGTCACTTGGGTTTTTGGCAATGCACTTACAAGTCTCGCGTTTCCTTCATTCGTCACAAGTGAAATTGAACCTGATTCTGCGACCGCAAAGTTGCAACCGGTAATGCCAAGGTCAGCATCCAAAAACTCTTGGCGAAGCTGTTCACGCGCGAAACGTGTGAGTTCATCTGGATCATCTGTTTTGCTGTACCCTTTTCGCTCTGTAAACACATCTCGAATTTGGGAGCGGTTTTTATGAAGTGCAGGCGCGACAATGTGAGAAGGTGGGTCATGATCATCAATTTGGAGAATGTACTCACCTAGGTCTGTCTCGATCACTTCTCGACCATCGGCTTCGAGAACTTCGTTTAATGAGATTTCTTCGGTGACCATCGACTTTGATTTAACAATCTTCTTCGCTTCTTTTTTCCTGGCAACTTCACGCACGTATGCATTCGCTTCTTCCGCCGTTTCTGCGAAGAATACGTGCCCACCCATTTCAGCAATGTTGTCGCTCAGCTGTTCCAAGTAATAGTCTAAATGATTGAGCGTATGTGTACGGATTTCCTCTCCGTGATCACGCCACGCTTCCCAATCCCCGAGCTGCTCTGAGGATGTATGTTTACGCTCCCGCAAACGCTCTTGCGCTGAGCGTACCGCCCCTCGCATGAACGCATCTTCCAAGCCTGAGTCAACTCGCTCGGCAAATGCATCGCTACCTACTCGCAATGGCACGGAATCGTCCTCCTCTACGTATTATTGATGATTCAAGACTTCGGTAATGTGCATTACGCGAACACCGCTTTTTTCCCGTGACAACTTCCCTCCAATGTTCATTAAACAACCGGCATCCGCTCCGATTAAAATGTCTGCATTCGTTTCTCTTACACAATCGGCTTTCTCTTGTACCATCTCTGTGGAAATCTGTGGCATTTTCACGGCAAACGTACCGCCAAACCCACAGCAATCATGCTTGTTTGGTAAGTCAATCATCTCTAACCCTTTTACGTTTTCTAGCAACTTCATCGGTGCATCTTTCACACCGAGAAGTCTCGTCATATGGCAAGACGTGTGGTACGTTGCCGTTCCTTGAAAACGCGCGCCTGTATCTTGGACTCCAAGTACATTTACAAGAAACTCCGTCACTTCAAATGTCTTTTCTGCCAACGCTTCTGCCTTCTGTTCCCACTCCTTGTCGTCACTCAGAAGATGTGAGTATTCATGGAGCATAGCGGCGCATGAGCCAGAAGGCGTGACGACGTATTCCGAATCTTGAAAGGCGGTGATGGTCTGCTTTACCGCCTTTTTCGCATCTTCATGATAGCCGCTATTAAACGCCGGCTGACCACAACATGTTTGCGAAGCTGGGAAATCAACATCACAGTCAAATCGTTCCAACAGTTCCACTGTCGCACGACCTGCATTCGGGTAGAAATGGTCCCCAAGACACGTGATAAACAAGGAAACGTTCATGTCCATTCACTCCTTTTACGTTATTGATGGAATGTATTTACCTTATTGTAATGCAAACCGTCCAGTTCTTGTTTCTTTTTTTGTCCAATGATGATCATCGCAATAATGAAAAGAGCTACCGCACTGAGAATGGCTGTTCCGATTCCAGAGCCGTGAATAGCGATCATACCAAGCCCCCCTGCAAACACGAGGTAATACGTGAGCGGGATCATCATTCTTCGAATGAAAGTTCCTTCTTTACCAGAGATACCCGCGGAAGCTGAAGCGGCGACGACGTTATGCACGCAAATCAGGTTCCCAGCAGCTCCTCCCACAGCTTGCAATGCGACAATGATGAGTGGGCTCATCATTAATTCATCGGCTACACCAAACTGAAATAGCGAGAACATCATGTTGCTCACCGTGTTACTACCAGCAACGAAGGCGCCTAACGCACCAACAATCGGGGCAAATAACGGATACAAATCACCGGTGAAATTCGCGAGCCAATTCGCCATTGTGAGCGGCATACTTTCTAGCCCCAAGAGATTTACATCGGTATTGATGAAAATTTGGACGAGTGGTACCGAGAACAAAAGTGCAATAATCGCTCCCGAAACCGTTTTAAATGATGTTTTTACAGCGGACCAGTATTGTTTGAATGACAATTGATGTAACCAGATACAAATGATTGAAACCGCAATGAGCGTCATGCCCGGTATGTCTAAAATCACACTGCTAATCTCAATGTCTGTGCCAAATAGCGAAGAAACCGCGATCTCTGTACGTGCAATCCAATCTTGGAACGGAAGCCAGTCGATTTTAATGACAATTAAGATGAGAGCAACAAGGACATACGGCATCCAAGCTCTTAGACTTGTCATCCGGCCTGAAGGGGCACGATCCAACGATAACTTCATGTTGCTTAGCCATTCTGGCTCCCAATGCTTCTTCTCAGGGAAGTCCCAATGATGCTTTGGCATGAACCACCCTTTTCTTGCCGCAGGGATCACGATTGCAAGTCCAATGAGGCCTCCTAATAGCGCTGGGAATTCAGGCCCTAATAAATTGGCTACAAGGACGGATGGGACGGTGAATGCCAACCCTCCGAAAATCGCAAATTTCCAGATGGCCAACCCTTCTTTAAACGAACGGTTTTTGCCGAAGAAGAACGTGAGCATCGCCACCATAAAAAGAGGAATAAATGTACCGATGATTCCATGAAAAATTGCCACTTGCGCACCGACATCGGTAATGAATGCGTTGTAATCCGAATATGTAGAATTTGAAATAAAGTTCGTGACGATCTCATTGCCTTCAAGCCCTGACCCTACACCGACAAGAATCGGTGTTCCAATTGCACCGAAAGAAACAGGGGCAGATTGCAACATGAGCGCAACCATCACCGCGGCCATCGCCGGAAAACCTACAGCAATGAGTAACGGACCGATAATTGTCGCTGGCGCCCCCCAACCGGCAGCACCTTCAAGAAACGTACCGAACAACCAACAAATAATAACGACTTGAATTCTTCTGTCCGGAGAAATTTGCGTAAATCCATTACGGATCGTGTGAACCGCTCCACTCTCTTTGAGTGTATTCAATAAAAGCAACGCGCCGAACACAATAATGGCAACTTCAAGCGCTGTAACTAGACCATTTGTAGCTGCAGCAGCGACTTGTGAACCGGGAACATCCCAAACAAATAAAGAGATGATCACAGTGACAACGAACGCGATTGGCATCGCCACTTTCGCCGGCCAACGTAAAATAACAAGAAAGAAAAATACCGCAACGATCGGTAAAATCGCAATCAAACTTAATAACCCTTCACTCATTATAAACGCTCCCTACCCCTAAGTCATCAGATGACCTTATGTCTATATGCAGACCATTATAAGTGAAACGCTTTCATAGTTCAAGAAAAGGTTTTCAAAGTTACGAAGAATCGGGCTTTGTCGCAGAGGAATGAATGGTGTGGCTCCAGACGATCGGGGCAATATCGGTTTGCTCTTATCGTTTGGCGTGCAAAACAGCCAGTGGTTTTTTAGAAGTACTCGAAGTGTCACAAATATGCGTTTGTGTGACCGTTCATTCCGGAAAACCAACATTATTATCGTCGATTGTCACTTAAGCGTCTCATATTGTCACAAATCAAAATATATGAGGCATTCCGTGCCATAAAGTGACCCATTAGAGGGGTGGATTGTCACATATAAAATGGGTGAAAACCACGCAGTTAGCGTTCACATTTAGGAAAGCGTACCGGTCAGAGATTGTTTGAATCATACCTGCTTATTCGGAAAACTAGCGTAAGTAACTCTTGTCTACTCTTCATCCATACAACTAGCGACTCGTTTTGTGAAAATGCCCTGCCGACGACTCTCTAGCGTCAAAGGCCGGCATGAACCATGCCGAGGGCAGTTCGGTTTCATTTCGGCACCTTAGGTGCCGATGGTTGCTCGTCGTTGAGAGGGATCTCGTCACACGCTGAACGTGGATCGACAGACAGGCCCGAGGGCAAGCAATCATTCCCCTTCCATACAACGTGCAAAATCTATCGCATACGTTTGAGAGGTCACCGAAAAAGGAAATTGAAACTCGCAAATAGGTCGGGGGGTTCGCATTCACGAGTTGCACAAAAAGCGAGATGTTTTTACTTACGGGTATTTATGAGTGGCTCGTCTGGCTATGATAGGAATTTTTTCATTTAGGGAGCCGATTTAGCTGAAATTTTACCATTGTTTCATCTATGGTGGGATTTTCAGTTTCTATGGTAAGATTTGCAACAACGAAACGCGGAAAAAAAGAAATCTTACCATAGGGAACTCTAAGGTAAGATTTTCGATCTGCGCCACGTTCGGTGCTGGAAGAGGGAGATTTAAACTCGGACGCGATTGTTTTTCTTGTTATAAAAAGAAGGTCCCTCATAGACGTTTGTCTTTGATGGGATTTTCGTTAATGAAGACCCCTTTTTTACAGGAATCCCCACATTGATTCAACCTGAGAACTATATTAGCCTAATTAATATATTGACTTAGCAGGCCTTCCACACTTTGCAAGTGGTCCATCATCAGTTCTCCAGCGCGAGCGACTTGTTGTTTTTCGATCGCGGTATAAATCGCCATATGCTCTTCGTGTAATTGCTCGGCACGTACTTTTTCTGAATATAGCCAGATTCTTCTCGTTTCGAGCATCGTTTCGACGGTGAGGTCGGCGACGCTTTGCAATAGGCGCACGAGCATGTCGTTTTTCGAGGCACGAGCCACCTGCATATGAAACGCCCAATCTGCTTTCTCTCCAAGCTTCTCATCGTCCATATGAATGTTCATCAGATGAAGCGCTTCCTTCATTTGTTGTAAATCCTCTTCCGTCCGATGCTTCGCAGCGGCTTGCACAGAGCCAACTTCTAATATCTTACGTACTTCAAGCAACTCTTTGATTTCTTTCGGATTCACGAGCAACAACGAGGAGTATGGGATTTTTAAGTCAATCGACTCATACGAACGAACGAACGTGCCTTCACCGTGGCGAATATCAACGAGACCCGTTGCCCGTAGCGCACTTAACGCCTCGCGAATGGCCGAGCGCCCAACAGCAAATCGTTCGGCGAGCTTTTCTACCGATTCCAACCGATCCCCAGGCTTTAAATCTCCTTTTTCAATCGCGCCTTTTAAGGAGTCTGCCACCTCTTCATAGATCTTTTTGGAACGAACACGTTCGTACTTCATCAAGAGCCTCTCCTTCGGATACATTGTTATTCTCTTCATTGTATCAATCGGACCCCGCACGTCAACTCATACAAAAAACATGCCCCCGCTATACAACGAGAGCATGCCTAATCTTTACTTGATTAAATTAATGCCACCGATAATCGGTAGCGACTTCTTCGTTTTCTGCGTTGCATTCACGATGCCAACGACAAATAGCACGAGCACGAGCAACATTCCGACCGGATAGAGCAACCAACCAATCAGAGGAATATTACCAATGACATTTACAGCGATGACGAGCAGTAGTAACAACAACCCTTGGTTCGCATGGTGCCGCGCAAACGCTGAATCTTTCGCAGCGAGAAGTGGCACGAAGAATAAAATGTATGCAACAATACCTAAACCCATGTTTTCTTCAGCATCACGGTCTGGTCGTTTTTGGATCTCATTCATGCAATCAGCTCCTTACTCGTATTTACGATAGCGATCCGCAAAAAGTTTCAACAATGTTTTTCCCGAACGTAGCTATATATAAACAACTTAATCGAATTATGATAGACTAAACATATAAAAATGACAGACAATTCTTTCTATCCACCTGGAGGTGCCCTTGTGATTCAATTATGTGAAGTCGGACCGAGAGATGGTCTGCAAAATGAAGCAAAACCCGTGTCCGCAGAACAAAAAGTCACCCTCATCCAACAAGCGATTGATGCTGGCGTGAAAAAAATCGAAGCTGTATCTTTTGTTAATCCTCGTGTTGTGCCGCAGATGGCGGATGCAGAAGAGGTAATGGAACGCCTCCCAAAACGTGAGGACGTTACGTATGCTGGGCTTGTGTTAAGCCGTTCCGGCCTTGATCGTGCATTGGCAACGTCGGTCGACCTTTTGCACGTCGTTGTTGCGACGAGTGATACATTTAATACGAAAAACGCCCGGCGATCGGTTCAAGAAGGCGTGGATGAAATTAGCTCAGTTATTGAGGATGCTGCCACAGCGGAACGCCCCTCTACAGCGATTCTTGCGACGAGCTTCGGTTGTCCGTACGAAGGCGTTGTTGATGAAAGTCGCGTGATGCGCGTCGCCGAGCGCTTTCTTGATGCAGGTGCACAAGAGATTGTTCTGGCGGACACGACCGGCATGGCAAATCCGGCGAAAGTGACGCGAATGGTGGAATTGTTTAAAGAAACATTTGGTGGGGACACGCCACTTGGTCTCCATTTTCATAATACGCGGGGGCTTGGGCTCGCCAATGTCGCCGCCGGTTATGCCGCTGGCGTTACCCACTTTGATGCGGCGATTGGTGGACTTGGCGGTTGTCCATTTGCACCGAATGCGGTCGGGAACGTTGCGAGTGAAGATGTAATTCATATGTTTGAAGAGATGGGTGTGCCCACAGGCGTGGACGTTCAGAAGATGATTGACGCAGCAATTTGGTTGGAAAATGTTATGGAGAAAATATTGCCAGGCATGGTTATGAAAGCTGGACCTGCTTTCCAAGTGACAAACGCATAACCGTCGTGTATACTGATGAAAATCATCCATTCAATGAGGAAGAGAGTAGCGCTGTTAGACAATGTCAGCGAGCCGGGACAGGTGAGAGCCGGTAGCGTCTGCAACGTGAACCGGACTTCTTAGAAGCCTGTCTGAACGAGCAGTAGGACAGTGCCGGGTAAGATCGACCCGTTATCTCGAGTCACAACAAGAGTGGTACCGCGGACACCCCCGCCTCTTTCTAGAGAGGACGGGGGTTTTTTGTATTGAAAGGAGACATTATGGACGTCAAACAACAAACCCAAAAGAAAATTGCCAATACGCTCGCCCTTCCGGTAACGATTGAACAATTCGAGTACCCAAAACAGCTCGATCACGGAGACCTTGCTCTCCCGTGTTTTCGTTTCGCGAAAGCACTAAAAACGTCACCTCAACAGATCGCCCAGTCTATTAAACAAGCATTGCAAACCGATGAAATGTACACGAAAATTGAGGTCGTTGGCGGATACGTGAACTTCTTTTTTCATCGCGAAACGATGGCAGCTAACGTTCTTCTTGCCAAGCCCGTAACTCCAACGCACCAAGGGACAGTGACGATTGATATGTCCTCTCCGAACATCGCCAAACCATTTTCAATGGGTCACTTACGCTCTACAATTATTGGCGAGTCGCTCGCGCGCATGCATGAACATGTCGGCTTCCGAACGGTTAAAATCAATCATCTCGGAGATTGGGGCACACAGTTCGGCAAGCTCATAAGTGCATATAAAACGTGGGGTGTGAAAGAAGAGATTGAAAATAATCCGATTCCAGAACTGTTAAAGTTATACGTACGCTTTCATGAGGAAGGTGATGAGGAGGAAGGGAGACGTTGGTTCAAACAGCTTGAAGATGGTGATGACGAGGCCGTTCAATTGTGGACATGGTTCAAAAGTGAATCATTAAAAGAGTTCAAAAAAATCTATCAACGTCTTGGCGTGGGCTTCGATGCCATCACAGGAGAGTCATTTTATAATGATCGCATGGGAGCGGTTGTGGATGTACTCAAAGAGAAACGTCTCCTAATTGAATCCGACGACGCCCAAGTCGTTCCTTTAGAAGAACAGAACCTGCCTCCGTGCCTCATCCAGAAAAACGACGGCGCTACGCTCTATGCGACGAGAGACCTTGCCGCTGCCATCTATCGAAAAGAAACATACGAGTTCACTCAATCCTTGTATGTGGTTGGTCATGAACAATCGCTCCATTTCACACAGTTAAAAGCTGTGCTTAAAAAGGCTGGATTTCATTGGCCAGACGCAATGGAACACGTCCCCTTCGGGCTCATTCGCTTGGAAGGCAAAAAGATGTCCACACGTAAAGGAACCGTCATTTTACTCGATGACGTGCTCGATGAAGCGGTGGCACTTGCTAAAAAGAACATCCAAGAGAAAAATCCTGAGCTCCCGAATGCAAACGACGTTGCTGAGCAAATCGGCGTCGGTGCGATCATCTTCAATGACCTGAAAAATGATCGTATATTAGATATTGATTTTTCATTGGAGAATAGCTTGCGATTTGAAGGAGAAACCGGACCGTACGTGCAATACACGCACGCAAGAACGTGCTCAATTCTTAAACACGGGACACCAGGCGAGCCTTCGGTATCAAGCGATCTAGAGTGGGAAATGATCATGTTAATCTATCGATTCGAAGAAACCGTCCGCATCGCTGTGCGTCAAAAGAATCCATCGCTCATCGCTCGATACGTTCTCGATCTCGCCCAATCATTTAACCGTTATTACAGCCAAGTGAAGATTGTAAACGATGATTCTGGGCAAGGTTCACGCCTTCTCATCGTCGACGCAGTGCGAGGAAAACTTCAATGTGGCTTGTACCTACTTGGCGTTACAGCGCCGACAAGAATGTAAAGGAGCCGATTTATGATTATTCCACGATCTGATATTGCTGACGCCGAAATACAGCAGTTTTTTGCAGCACATTGGGGGAGCTCGAAGATGATCGTTTCAAGTGGTGAGTACGACTGCACAACGCTTGACGGGTACGCGTACATCGACGACGATGAGCAAATTCGTGGACTTATCACGTACATGTTACGTGGTCCTGCGTGCGAAATCATATCATTGGATGCCCTCGATGAAGGAATTGGAATTGGCACCCGGCTCGTTGAACGCGTGGAGAGGCGTGCCGTTGACGACCATTGCGAACACATACGTGTGATTACATCGAACGATAATACGCACGCACTTTTGTTTTATCAAAAGAAAGGGTTCCGCTTTCATCGCATTGTAACAGGCGCTGTAGGTGACGCGCGCAAGCGAAAACCAACAATTCCACTCATCGCGGGCAACGGCATTCCCATTCAAGATGAGATCATTTTACGAAAAGGCGTGGATGCTAACCCCGGCGTCCGTTAACGCACCCCTGACTACACGGGCAAACGATACCGCTCCAGGACCGTCCCCGTGAATGCAAATCGTATCCGCCTTCATCGATACCTTGCTTCCGTCCGTCGCCGTCACCTGTCCATGAACGACCATGTCAATGACTTGCTGTGCGGCGATCGTATCGTCGGTGATGAGTGCATCGGGTTGTTTCCGAGAGGTAAGCGAGCCCTCAGGCTCATACGTACGGTCGGCAAATACTTCGCTTGCCGTTTGAATGCCGACCCGCTCCCCGGCCCTTACCCACTCGCTTCCGGCGAGGCCGTACAGCACAAGACGGTCGTCCGTGTCATAAACCGAACGAGCAATGGCGTGCGCCAGCGCTTCACTTTTCGCCGCCATCGTATACAAAGCGCCGTGGGCTTTCACATGCTTCACTTCTCCCCCTTCAGCACGAGCAATGGCCATCAACGCACCAACTTGATATTGTACGAGGTCGTACGCTTCTTCAGGGCTGATGTCCATGTTTCTCCTGCCAAATCCGACGAGATCTAAAAGTCCGGGATGCGCACCAATTTGCACACCGTTTCGTAGTGCAAGCCGAACCGTCTCCCGCATCGTTTTCGGATCTCCTGCATGATAGCCGCAAGCGATGTTGGCACTTGTCACTTCTGTCAAAATCTCCGAATCGTTTCCTAACGTATACACGCCAAAACTTTCCCCACAATCTGCATTAAAGTCAACGTGACGCAAGAGAATCACCCCTTATTGTTTCTTTCCAGTATAGTAAAATCGCAGACGCTCGCTGCTTCATTGCTTTTTCTTGCAAGATGTATAGTGTTTCTGCCTCTTGGAAGGAAATCATCTGAAAATATACATGTTCCTGTGGGCGCAATTGTGCGAGTTTGTAATGGTCAACGACGGCAACTTGGGCAATTTTCGGGTACCCACCTGTCGTTTGCCGGTCGGCCATGAGAATTCTAGGATTCCCATCTGGCGGGACTTGCACGGTCCCAAATGCGACCGCCTCTGATAAGATCGATTCGGTTTTCCCCATTTGCAAAGGTTCATCTCCTTCGAGAAGAAATCCCATCCGGTCGGACTGCGAGGACAATATGAACGGCTGCTCGGTAAACCGGTACTGGCTTTCTGGCGTAAACCCGGTGTAATGAGCCCCTGGAAACACGCGTAAGACGTCGGTTTCTTCATCATCCAACCAGAGCAGATTTGCTCCCCATTTTGGTGCAAAAGGTGCCTCTCCCTCGACGCTTTCCATGTATTGTTTAGCTTCTTGACTAAGAGGGTTGCTGTCTAACAGATCGCCTTCTTTTAGCGCTCGTCCTTCGTAGCCGCCAAACCCGGCACGTAAATATGTACTTTGGCTATTCAATACTTCGGGGACATTGAAACCGCCTGCAATCGCTACATACGCTCGTATTCCCGTTCGCTCAGCTCGAAATGTCAAAATGCTTTCTTCGGGTAAGTAAATCGGAACACCTAGAGAAAACGCCTGTCCATCTACGTGTGGCGTCATGCCACCGCCGGTCACAGCAATAAGAGCTGGCTGATGGAAACGGAGCACTGGCCCGGTAACCGTAAGCTCCAAAGCGGCAGCCTGTTCATCATTACCGACGAGCAAGTTTGCCGTCCTTAAAGCGAGTCGGTCCATCGCTCCACTTTGCACAACACCTTGATCCAAATATCCGTATCGGCCTGCATCTTGCACAGTCGTGAGCATGCCTGGTTTAACAACTTCTATATTCATGAGCGCACCTCTTTCAACTTCTTAAACTGCTGTTCATCAATCGGCACGAACTGAATTCGGTCTCCTGACCGTAGCAAGCTTGGTTCTGTTTTCGTCTCATCAAAAAGGACGAGCGGCGTCTGTCCAATCAGTTGCCATCCACCAGGTGTTGCAAACGGGTAAATGCCTGTCTGTGCCCCGGCAATGCCAACCGATCCTGCTGGCACTCGTTCTCTTGGTGTGTCTCGCCGAGGTGTCGCAATCTCTTCGGCCATGCCACCAACAAACGGAAACCCCGGCGCAAAGCCGATCATATAAATGAGATATTCCCCTTGTTGATGATGAGCAATGACTTGATCTTCGCTACAACTGTGATAGTCAGCAACATAGGAAAGATCTGGACCAAATTCTCCACCATAGCAGACCGGGATTTCCACGATACGTCCGTTGTGCTGCTGGTCATCATCATCTTCAATCGATGTGAGCAACTGGTCAACCCATATGCGTACCTGGTCTTGCATCGAGCCTTCTACGTCCATTTTCTCGCGCACGTTCATAGGGTCATAGAAAAACGCCAGTCCCGTATAGCTTGGCACAGCTTCAACAAAGCCCGGAAACGGATTTCGTTCAACTGCTTGTTTCACACGTTGGACGTATTGCTGAACACTCGGGTCCATACGGTTTCCAAGTGTCATCATCACTGCCTGTTCACTGAGCGGGCGCCACGTTACAGCGGATTGAAAACCCATGATTTCCCCTCTTTTCATCTGTCGATACCCCCATTGTTGCAATCGCGCGACAAATTAGCAAGCAGAAACCTCCCCGTTTTGCAGTATCGTGCAATGGCATAGTTAGTGCAGGATGCAAAGTGCAGATAGGTTGCTGTGCGGGATGGTTCACTTCATTTTGCTCCGAGGGATTGGCATTGGTTGCATAGAATCACTCCGTGCAGAGGCCGTTCGGCGCGGCTCGCGCCGACAGCTTGCTGGCACTTCGGTTCGGTGAGCCGTCGCTATTCTGCGCCCTAGTTCATGCTTTTTGCGCTCAAGTTTGCTTATTTTTGCGATTTTAGCGCTCATTTCGCCAAACTTGAGCGCAGATGATCCTAACTTGAGCGCACATTGTGCTATGTCCCAACACCCTACGACCTGTCGGCCCCCTCCTGGGGGCCGAAGCAAAACCGACCTCCGTTCGGCGCCGCTCGCGCCGACAGCTTGCTGGCACTTCGGTTCAGTGTGTCGGCGCTATTCTTCGCTCTAGTTCATGCTTTTTGCGCTCAAGTTTGCTTATTTTTGCGATTTCAGCGCTCTTTTCGCTTAACTTGAGCGCAGATGATCCTAACTTGCGCGCACATTGAACCAAGCCCCAATATCAAACGACCTGTCGGCAACGGGCAAGTAGTGAAACAATACCGGAGCACGACTGAAAACAAACAGCAGTTAGACAGTCTTGTATGCGGAAGAAGGGCCGAGAAGAGACACCGCAAGCATAAGACTGACAAGGCTCGACCTGCCCTCCTTGGTCTAGAAAACACGGTTTATGTCTTTTCGCCACCGATGTTACCCTTATATTTTGGAGTGTAACGTAGATACAGAGAGCACAAGCGGAGCGCAGTGAGAGGAGATGTAGCCCTTATGCTCTAGAGTACAAGCATATGCCTGTAGCGGAAAGCAACAACAAACTGCGCAAATCAAGAAAGTCTATATTTAACGTATATAGAATGGGAGTTTCGCTCACTTTAAAAGCGACAAGTTCTCAAACCCTGTTTATTCTATAAGTAAGATAAGAGTGGTACGGGTACACTAGTTTTGTGAATGTGACAAAGTAAATGTGCAGTCGAAGGAGTAAATGTTTCTATTTATTTGGGTAGGGGTCATTGAGGGTTAGGGTAGCGTACGTTTCTCATGTCGTCTATTACATCTTTAATCGTAATGGTCCTTAGTTCATCTTCCATCGCTTGCTGAGCACGATGAAAATACTGCTCGACAGAACCTTGTATATTTCGCCCAACTATACAATTAGGATTTGGATCGTTATGAACGTTAAATAGTTCTTTACTTTTGACAACGTCTACTGCTTGATATACATCAAGCAATGTAATTTCTGAATATGCTTTCGAAAATTGCATCCCTGCAACTCCAGGCTGTACTTTGATAAGGTTAGCTTTTTTTAGCATGCCCATAATTTTTCGAATGACCGCAGCATTCGTATTTACGCTTTGAGCAATCGATTCAGATGTATTCACAGTATCCTTGTTTAATTCAATAAGTGCTAAAATGTGTATTCCAACTGAGAACCTGCTACTAATTGACACAATTCCACCTGCTTTCATCATAAATGATAAGTACTTAAAGTAGTTCCTATTATAACGTAGATATTGACATGGTGCTTCTTGTTAATATCTACAAGTTGACGAACACCTCACTTGTAACTAAACTATATACATGTAATCATTTTAATTACAACTGAATAAGGAGATGATCAAATGAAAGTAGCAGTGATTGGAGCAAGTGGAAAGTCAGGGAAATTAATTCTTCAAGAAGCATTGAACCGCGGTCTTAAAAGTACTGCAATTGTTAGAGATCGTTCTAAAGTTAATGGGAACTTTGATATTATCGAAAAGGACATTATGGATCTAACGTCTAAGGATTTGAAGAGCTTTGATGTTGTAATAAACGCTTTTGGCGCCCCTATGGGTGAAGAAGACATTCATGTAAACGTAGGCAGATCATTAATTGCAGCGTTAGACGGAAGCAATACAAGGTTAATTGTTGTAGGTGGGGCAGGTAGTTTATATGTCGATAACGAAAAAACAACACAGCTAATGAATACACCAGAATTTCCAGAAATTGCTTTAGCGACAGCAAAAGGACAAAGTAAAAATTTAGAAGATTTACAGGACGCAACAAACATTAAGTGGACGTTTATTAGTCCTGCAGCATTCTTTGATGCAAGTGGTAAAAGAACAGGTTCATATAAAAAAGGAGGAGATTCTCTTATTGTAAATTCTTCTGGGGAGAGTTACATTAGCTATGAAGATTTTGCAATTGCTGTCGTAGATGAAATTATAAATAAAAACCATGTGAACGAACGCTTTACGATCGTGGGAGAAAAAGAGTAATTAACAATAAAATGCTGTAACAAAATAAGGCAGAACAAAAAGGGTTGGTTCACGAGATAAATGTGATCCAACCCTTTTTATTCATTTTTGTCTAGTTATTCATTCTTCCCATTACGATTGTTCTTTTGTCGGGCCCATTACACCCGGTACAGACAGTCCAGCTTGGCGGAGAAGAACGGTCATCTGGCCGCGGTGGTGAGTTTGATGGTTCACAAGCGTGCGTAGCAACGCTCCGCGTGAAACTTGCCCACCCATTGCTTCAACCGTTTCTTCTAATGAAACATCGGTGAGGACGCGCTCAGCTTCTTGGCGAAAGTCTTCGGCCATCTGCTCGTAAGCTTTGTGGATGTCTTCTGCCTTTTCCGGTACTTTCGCCGCGTCACCTGCTGGTGTAACATTTACACCGACAAGGCTTCCGAAAAACGCCGGTGATGTCGCAAGGTGCCAACCGAGCCAGCCGAGTGAATTATGATCCTCAGCAATGGCTACGTCCAATTTCTCATCAGAAATGGCTTCAATGACACTCGCCGTGCCACGGGACTCTTGCGTCCACTCTTGAATAAAATCTGAAACATTACGATACATCGTGTTCACTCCTCAATCAATACGAATACGTAGTAGCTTGTCCTCTAGTCTTCAATAAATGCATTGTGCATTTGTACACCATCAACGATGATAATGAGGTCGACCGGACGCTCCTCAACAATAGAAGCGACTTCTTGCTCCATCTCTTCGAACAGTTCGTCCGTCGCATCGTCTTCACTAATCGATAACGTTAGATCAATATTTACTCCGTCATCGGTATGGGAAACCATCGCTCCCTCGACATCATCAAGGTTGGCGAGCGCATCTTCTGAATCCTCGTCTACAACATTGCCTTCATGAACCGCCGCCTCATCAGACGTTTCCTCTTCTGAATCTTCAACCGGCTCTTCGTCCACATCTACTTCTTCCGAGTCATCTCCACAGGCAACGAGCACTACCGACAGCAATCCAGCAGTCGCTGCAAGTCGAAAAGGTTTCCACATCTATACTCACTCTCCATTTCAAAATCTACCCAAAGTATATCGGACAAAAGAGAGATTGACAAAACAAACGCCATTCATTTCATAATATTACATAGAAGTCGGTGTTCGTTTTCAAACGTCTTCGGGTATAGAATGCCAAGGAGGGATTCGATGCGCTTATACACATTAAAAGAAACTCAAGTTTTACCGATATCAAAAGAAGATGCTTGGGAATTCTTCTCTAACCCCGGTCAACTTTCTTCCATCACACCCGGCGATATGAAGTTTGATGTAAGAAATGATATAAAGGATCGTATGCACCCGGGCATGATTGTTCATTATGATTTGAAACCTCTGCCCGCGTTCCCGGTTCAATGGGTAACTGAAATTACCCACGTCGTTGAAGGCGAGCTATTTGTGGACGAACAGCGCTTTGGGCCGTTTCGTTTTTGGCATCACCAGCATCATTTTCATGATCATCCAGACGGTGTAGAAATCGAAGATATCGTCCATTACGTGTTACCTTTCGGCCCGATCGGGCGACTAGCCCATCAGGCTATCGTCGAGAAACGGTTGAAAGATATCTTCTCTTACCGCAAAGAACAGCTCGCAAAACGCTTTTAAATCCAATTGTTCGGCGGTGATTACAGTGGCAACGATCTATGATATCAAACCGAAATTCCAGGCAATGCTGCGCCCGTTGGTCGTGAAGCTCCATCAGTGGAACGTCACACCAAACGGGGTGACGGTCAGCGCAGCACTGCTCTCTATTCTCTTTGGACTGCTTCTATACATACAGCTCCATCCCGTATTGTTGCTCCTGCTGCCTGCATTTTTACTCTTGCGCATGATGATGAATGCGATTGACGGCATGCTCGCAAAGGAGTACAACCAACAAACCCGCCTTGGGATGTTTCTAAACGAGATCGGAGATATGGTTTCCGATGCTGCCCTTTATTTGCCCTTGGCGATATGGATTGATGTGCCCGTTGAATTGATCATTGGCATCGTCGTCATCGCACTCGTCGGAGAAGCCGCAGGTATTCTCGGTATAGCTGTAGGTTCTACGCGGCGTTATGACGGACCCTTCGGTAAAAGTGACCGTGCCTTTTTCTTTAGTGTCCTTGCGTTTGCACTGTATTTCTTTTCGTTTCATTCAAACGTTTATTTAATCGCACTCGGTATCGTGTTCATCCTGAGTGTGATGACTGTGATTAACCGCATACGAGCTGCACTCAAAGAGGGGGAGGGTTAACGTGTTTCCAGACTGGATTGAGACACAGCCATTTTATCAAATTATTCAAAACTCATTAGTCGTTGTGCTGCTCGGCATTTTTGTACTTCTAATCGTAGCGACTGTCATTACAAAACTACTTACAGTGCGCGGCCACGAACTAGGCGAAGTAAAAGACCGCATTCGTTCATGGTGGTTTATGGCGATTATATTTACGTTTGCCACACTTATCCATGAAACCATTTCGCTTTTATTCTTTGCCTTTCTAACGTACTTAGCATTAAAGGAATACTTTTCAATGATTCCAACTCGGCGGGCTGATCGTCGTGTGTTGTTCTTTGCCTACCTCGCTATACCGATTCAGTTTCTATGGATCTATATGGAATGGTACGGGATGTTTATTATATTCATTCCAATTTATATGTTCTTATTCTTGCCAATCATCATGGTGCTCATCGGAAAAACTTCAGGTTTCTTAAAGTCGATCGGCTCGATTCATTGGGGCATGATGCTCATGGTATTTGGTTTAAGCCATTTGGCTTACTTTCTCGCTGTACCTGGAGCAGGGGGAGCCGCAATGATTGTGTTTGTCGTCGTACTTACCCAACTTAATGACGTGAGTCAATTTTTGTTCGGGAAAGCATTTGGCAAGCGTAAAATTGTACCGGCTGTGAGCCCGAATAAGACGTGGGCGGGTTTTCTCGGCGGTGTGTTCGTGACAACCGGTTTGGCCTTGTTACTCTTTCCATTGCTCACCCCCTACACATGGCCGTTTGCTCTCTTTGCTGGACTCATCATTAGCATCTTTGGATTTATCGGCGATGTGAACGTGTCGGCATTAAAACGAGATCTCGGCGTCAAAGATAGCGGTCAAGCGTTACCTGGTCACGGTGGCATTCTTGATCGAATTGACAGTTTAACGTATACAGCTCCCCTCGTATTCCACTTTACGAGTTACTTTTATTTCTAACGGGAAGGAAGGTTACCGGTATGCAAAAGTTATTTTTCTTGCTCGTTGTGAAACCCGTTCTCCTCATCGTTCTCGGCATGAATATTCACGACATTGATCGCCTGCCCAAAAACGGACCCGCTGTCATGATCGCAAACCATAACAGCCATCTGGACACTCCGTTAATGATGAACCTCTTCCCGCTAAAAAAGCTACACTTGCTTCGGCCGGTTGCCGCATTTGATTACTTTTTCACGAACAAAACCCGCGCTTGGTTTGCGACCCGAATTATGAACACGATTCCGATCAAACGCAGTGGCAAATCCAAAGGAGAAGACGTTCTCCAACCTCTTTCTGATGCACTTGAACGAGGGGAAATTCTTATTTTTTTTCCAGAAGGTTCACGAGGAGAGCCTGAACAGATGACCCAATTAAAAAGTGGGTTAGCACATCTTATAAGTCGCCATCCCGATGTGCCGGTCGTCCCAGTCTTTACGCATGGACTCGGCAAAGCATTGCCAAAAGGAGATCCGTTACTCGTTCCTTTCGTTGCTACCATTCGCATTGGTACCCCATTGTATTGGAACGGAGAACGGAAGCTTTTTATGGAGCAAGTAGAAGAACAGTTTAATCAAATGAGACAAGTAGGAGCCAACGCAGAATGGGAGTAAAACGATGGGGCGCGATATGGGGATTTGCTGAAGCGACCGTCTTTTTCATCGTCCCTGATGTGCTCATTACGTATGCCGCACTTACGAAAACACGCACGTTCATCGTCTGGTTGTGCTTATATACACTGATTGGGGCGCTTGTCGGAGGGACATTAATGTATGCTTTGGGCATCGGTTTCGTCAAAGAAGGCAATGAGCTGCTCACTCATATTCCAGCTATTGATGCCCAGCTTGTGGCAGATGTCCAGCAATCTCTCATTGAGAGTGGGCTCATTGCCATGCTCCTCGGACCGACACAAGGCATACCGTACAAAATTTTTGCCCTTAACGCTTATCATGCTGATGTGTACTTTTGGTTATTTATAATCATCTCTGTCCCTGCTCGTGTCATTCGCTTTCTACTTGCCGGTCTGCTTGTTTCTTTTATCAGCCAGACGCTCTTAAAGCGCCAGTCCAAAACAGTCAAAGTCGTTTTATGGCTAAGTTTCTGGGTTATTTTCTACACGTTTTATTTCATCGGGATGACGTGAATACCATTCTAAAAACATGTGCAAGTAATGATTGTATGCCGGAGCATCAAAACCAGTGCCACAGTTATGAAACGTCCACGGTGTCGTTTGGTGCGGCACGACAACCTGATACCCTGCTCGTGCAAATTGAACGGATTGACTCACATCATAAAAATGCCAGCCGTCAAACTGCTCTACCCACGGGAGATCGTGTTGTGTCACCATAATGAGTCCATCAATTGCAGCAACCGGCACGTACGTGTCTGTTGGATTCGTAAATGTAAGCACGCTCATCGTATCGCGGTACTGTAGCGTCATACCATAAAGAGCGGCAGCAGGCGCTTCCCACCAGATGCCACTTTCCGGTATGTGCTCCGATCCTGCAACACCAATCATGCCAATTGACGGATGATTAAAAACATACAGCACATGAAACAAAAAGAGCTGATCAATTACCATCGTGTCTTGATGATGATAAATTTTATACTTTGCATCCGTTTCGTGCATGGCTCGGTTATACCCCGTCGTCATGCTGGGTTGACCTTCCATTGGTATTCTCTCTACCGTATAACCGTCTGGAATGGCTAACGCTCCAATGTGCCGACAGCTTTCCTCATACTCCTCCCAATCATTCACACAACAAATAAACGCGAATTTTTTCGGGTCCATAAAACACCTCCACACCACAATTTATGGAGAGATCTGTGGGCATATGTATCAAAATCCGTTCCTTTACATAGTGTGTAGAAGGATTATACGGGGAGGCATACAATGGACGTTGAACATGCACACGCAAAGTATTTGGAACTGCTTAAAAGAGCAATTCTTTTTGAGATTTGGCAAGAATATGAAACCGACCTTGCTTGGTGGAATCATGGGTTTGATCGGGAACGTCACCAAAAAGGGGAAATATGGCCACAAATTGCGCATAGCATGATTGGTCGTTATCGGATGAACAATCTGCAAGGCTGTATGACGTCTGTCGTTAAAGACAACATTCCAGGCGATTTTATTGAGACGGGCGTCTGGCGAGGTGGGGCTTGCATCTTCATGAGTGGTTTTCTTGATGTGATGGGAATAACAGACCGTAACGTTTGGGTCGCTGACTCCTTTGAAGGCTTGCCAAAACCAAACGAAGAAAAATACCCAAAAGACAAAGGGGATACGCACCATACCGTTGACTATTTACGAGTATCTCTTGAGGATGTGAAACACAACTTCAACAAATATGACCTACTCAACGATAATGTTCATTTTCTTAAAGGCTGGTTTAAGGATACATTGCCCAGCGCACCGATCGAGCAATTAGCCATTTTACGTCTAGATGGTGATTTATACGAGTCAACGATGGACAGTTTAAATAATCTGTACGATAAAGTGAGCCCTGGCGGCTATATTATCATTGATGATTTCATACTTCCTGGGTGCAATGCTGCTATTATGGACTACCGAGCTGAACACCACATTACCGAACCGCTCATTCCGATCGACAGCATGAGCGTGTATTGGCGAAAGAAATAGAGGCCCTACTGGGCCTCTATTACATCATCGCTGTAAGCATATACAAAATCGGTAATGTGACGACCAATCCTATGGTACTCACAATCCAGTTTGCGTTTGCTAAGTCTTCATCCAACCCAAACAGCTGGGGTGGGACAAGCGCTGAGACAGCTGGCGGCATGGCAGATAAGATGAGGATCACTTTGAGTAACATCCCTTCGGCATAAGCACCTAAACCAAGCAAATAAGCAACACCTGTAACCGTCACAGGAACAATTAGGTGTTTAATGGTGAATATCATTGTAGCCGGTTTAATATTTTCTCCAACAGATCCGATTCGCATTGAAAATCCGACCGGAATGAGCAAGAAAATCACCGTCAGCGGCACGAACCATTCGTTTACTTGATCATAAACGGTGGCATAAGGAATGCTCGAGACGTTCAGGAGCGCCCCTACACAAATCGCAGAAAAGATGACCATAATGAACGGATCTTTCAAGATCCGTTTCCATCTCGGCTGGGAATCCTCTGTACGTTGAGCGCCGAATTTCCTAGCAATTGGATAGCAGATCGTATAATAGACGAGCTCCTCAAACAAGCGAAACAACGCTACGAACGGAAGTGCTTCAAGTCCAATAAAAAACACAACAAACAATCCGCCAAAACTGCCAAGATTCAAAAAAGCACCGGTCACGAACATAGAACCGGTTTGCTTTCTACTCATCTTCATCCATTTAGCAAAAAGTACAGCGAGCACGCCACCAAGAAATATCGTAAACACACCGAGCACCGGTAAGATGAGAAACGTTTGATTCGTAAGGTCGGCGTTCCAAAATGCGCCAACGAGGATAATTGGCATCATTCCGAGCAGCACAAACAACGTAAGAAACCGGAGGAACTTGGCAAGCGGAAACCATCTAGGCAGTCGCTGTCGATCGGCATAGACGCGGAGCACCCTGCCGATCGTAAGTCCAAGAAGAATGATACTAAACACGAGGAGCAACTGCATAATTTACCTTCTTTCTTACGTAAACACCAAGGCTAACTCCATGAAACAGCCCCAAAAGCAGATCTCTCACGCTACCTTTTGGGGCTGTTTCACGGGATTTAATTAATCAAATTCAATCGGGCGCGCGATTTTGTTTATCGCGCCACCATCAACCATAATTGTCTGACCGCTTACGTATGTTGACTCATCAGATGCAAGGAAAAGACAAGCATTGGCAATGTCTTCCACTGTGCCAATTCTGCCCATCGGTTGAAATTTCAGTGTGTCACGAAACGCCCCTTCAGGGTCTTCCAAAGATGCAAATGTATTCTGTAATAGCGGCGTATCTACAGTGCTCGGTCCAACCGCATTTACACGAATTTCATCTTTCCCGTAATCAAGCGCCATCTGACGAGTGAGGGCTGTGAGTCCGCCTTTCGCACTCGCATACGCAGCAAGACGGGTAATCGTCTTCTCTGCATGCCATGATGCGATGTTAATGATGGAACCCCCGCCTGAGCGTTGCATTTCAGGGATGGCGTACTTTGAGCAGAGGAACGGACCGTTTAAATTGACATTCATCACATTTTGCCATTCTTCCAAACTTGTATCGGTAACACTTTTTCGAATATTAATCGCAGCATTATTTACGAGAATATCAATCTTTCCGTATTCACTTACGGCACGTTTCATGAGTGCTTGAACGCTCTCTTCGTCACCCACATCGGTTTGCAGTACGATGGCATCAACCCCGTCATTTTGCAGTTCTTGAACGGTGTCACGGCCCGCTTCTTCATTCACTTCCGCAATGACAATGCGCGCCCCTTCTTTGCCAAACGTTCGAGCAATTCCCGCGCCAATGCCTTGGCCGGCACCTGTAATTACAGCTACTTTCCCTTCTAACCTCATCGGAATCCTCCTTCATTATCGCTTCTGCCAAGGAAATCGTTCATATTTAAGCCAGTAGGCCCCGAGTAAAATGGACAGAAAAATCGGCGCCACACAAAAGATTACAATCAAATGGAATCCTTCCATTCTCGCAATCTCCTTTTCTATTGATCTTATCTTAACACATACCCATTTCGCTCGTCATAAGCTTTTGATTCTGCTGAGCGCTGTTTCGGATCACCAAACCCTCCCCCACCAGGCAGATGAAGTGTCATCACGTCATCGGCTGCTAACGTGTAGAGCTTTTTCGTTTCTTGTACTTCTTGCTCATTAATGAACACTCTAGCTTTCGCCCCATCTGCACCTCCAGAAAACCCTTTCGGGGCAAATTGCGTGCGCTCAAACATGAGCGGTACGTGATAAGCTTGGTCGCTTCTAACCCCAAATGTGATTTTTTGGCCTAATCCGCCTCGAAACTCACCGTCGCCACCAGAACCTTCGCGTAATTCTTTTTCATGAATAAACACTGAAGAAGTGCTCTCAATAATCTCTACCGGCGTCCCTTTCACACCGGACGGAAACGTTGTCGCATTCAAGCCATCTTTCCCCGGTCTGGCACCCGCTCCACCGGCGTTGAACACCACATTGGAGAAAGGTTCTCCCTCGAAGTCAACACCGTGCACTTGTAGGGCAAAAATTGCCGCTGCTCCTTCAGCAGGCACTCGGTCTGGGAGAATTTCATGAAGCGCGCCGAGCACACAAACTGGCGCGAGATGACCGATAATGTGCCGCGATGCTGTCGGCATCGGGTGCACGGCATTGAGGACACAACCTTCAGGTGCAGAAATGGACACCGGGCGAAAACTGCCTTCATTGCTCGGGATATCAGGAGCCACGGTAGCTTTTAACACATAATTTACGTACGCCAATGTGTAGTTCAAGCAGACGTTAATCGCTTTTTTACTTCCTTCTGACGTGCCGGCAAAATCGACGTGCACTCGGTCGCCTTTTACGGTAAGTGCACACTTTAATCGTATTGGCTTTTCGCTGCCGTCACTCCATAGCTCATTCTCATACGTGCCATCAGGTAGCTCGCGAATGGCGTTTCTCATCGCTTCTTCTGATAAGCGAATAATTTCTGCGCCGACCTCTTCAACATCTGGCAAATCAAACTCCTCGAGTGTTTCAATTAAGCGAGCAATCGCGACTTCTTGGGCGACAACTTGAGCGCGCAAGTCACCAACGACTTGGTACGGTGCTCGCACATTCGTGCGTATCAGGGCGAGTAACGTTTCATTCACTGTTCCTTCGGAGTAGAACTTCATGTAAGGGATATGCAGCCCTTCTTCATAAATGCTCTCTCCTTCTGGACTAAACCCGCGACCTCCCACATCGGAGACGTGACACGTCGATGCAAAATAACCGATGAGATCATTGTTAAAAAATACAGGAGTAACGATCGTCACATCTAACAGATGACCTGAAATTTCATACGGATTATTGCCAATGAGCACATCTCCTTGTTTCAACGTTTCGGTGTCCACGTTCTTTAAAAAGTGACGCACGCCTGTTGCCATTGAATTGATATGCCCAGGGGTTCCAGTGTTCGCTTGAGCGATCATGTCACCTTGTTTGTTGAACAAACCAGCAGACAGATCATTGGCGTCCGAAAGGATGCTTGTAAACGACGTGCGGATGAGCGTTTTCGCCTGTTCTTCAAGAAGTGTAACGAGACGATTCCAAATGACTTCCAGCTGGATGGGATCAAATGCGTGTTGTGGATTGTTGTGCATCTGTTGAGACCTCCTGATCTGTAACTTTGCGCTCAAGGATGATGTTATGAGAACGATCGAGTGTGACAAGAAACGCTGGTGGCACAACGACGGTCGACTCTCTTTCCTCGATAATGGCAGGCCCTTTGAGCTGAACGCCAGCAAATAGTTGCTCACGCTCATACACTGGGGTGTCGATCCACTCGCCGAAATAGACGTTACGCGTCGCTTTCTCGGTCGGGTTAAAGCCGCTTTCTTCTGTGCTTTTCAGTTGTAACACTGGCTCTTGCCCTTGAACGATTACCCTCCAGTTAAGTGTTTCAATTTCCATCTCTTCATTTGCTTCTGCATATAATTCTCGGTACGCGTCTTTAAAACGGTTCACAATCTCCTCTTCTTGATCACCTAAGTTTCCTAGCGGCAACGATACGGTAATTTCATGGGTCTGACCCCGGTATTTCATGTCCGCTTTCCGAATGACGGTAATGCCTTCGCCCACACCGGCTCGCGCAAGCAGCTGCTTGCCTTCCTCTTCCATTTCGGTAACGAGCGTCATCACATGTGCCCAATTCAGTTCATGCAATCGCCCGTAAAAGCTTCGCACAAAGTCAAACGCTAACGGCGAAGTGAGGAACCCAAACGCAGAATTCACGCCTGCCCCGACTGGCAACACAATCGTATTCACCCCGAGAATATTCGCAACATTGCCGACATGAACTGGGCCTGCACCACCCGAAGCATATAAGGAGTAATTGCGCACATCTTTTCCTTTTTCAACCGCATGAATGCGGGCAGCACTTGCCATATTTTCGTTCACGACTTGATGAATACCCCACGCCGCTTCAACTGGGTCTAACCCTAATGGCTTCGCGACTTTTTTATGAATGGCTTCCTTCGCTTTTTCTACGTCTAACCGCATATCTCCACCAAGAAAATAATCCGGGTTCAAATACCCGAGTACCAGATCAGCATCCGTTACCGTCGGCTCCGTTCCCCCTTGCCCGTAACTTGCCGGACCGGGCACACTGCTCGCACTCTTTGGACCGACTTTCAATAAGCCGAGTCGGTTAACACCGGCAATACTGCCTCCACCTGCACCGATTTCAATCATCTCAACGACAGGCACTTTGACGGGCATGCCGCTCCCCTTCAAAAATCGGTCAGCACGACCGACTTCGAATTCTGTCGTCGTAAGGGGTACGCCTTGATCAACAAGACTTGCCTTTGCCGTCGTCCCGCCCATATCAAAGACGAGTACGTGGTCTTCATCGGCTTGTTTGCTGTAATGCGCACCGGCAATCGTCCCACCGACAGGCCCAGATTCTAATATACGAATTGGAAACTGGATAGCTGTCTCGACGGTGCATGTGCCCCCTCCAGAAAGCATCATGAGAAACGTACCGCGAAAACCTCTCTCCGTTAATGTCTGCTCCAACTGGGTTAAGTATCGCTCGACGAGTGGTTTGACGAACACGTTGGCGACGGTCGTTGACGATCGTTGATACTCGCGTATTTCTGGTGACACCTCTGATGAAATCGATAGATGCAACTCTGGAGCGACGCGCTTAGCAACCTCTCTCACTTGTTGCTCATGGGCAGCATTTCGATAGCTATGTAGCAAACAAACGGCAACGGCCTCAACGCCAGATGCAACGATTTCCTGAAACACTTCTTCTACTTTTGCTTCATCAACAGGTTTGTAAACACTACCATCACTCGTCAAACGCTCTGGCACGGTAAACCGTAAGTGCCGGGGAACGAGTGGCGCCGGGTTATCGACCATCAAGTCATACAAGTCATACCTGCTTTCTGACGCAATTTCCAATTGATCTCGAAACCCTTCCGTCGTAATGAGCGCTGTCTTTGCGCCGTTTCGCTCAATTAACGCGTTCACGACGAGTGTCGTCCCGTGAATGATACTCTCCAGCTGATCATACGACCAACCGTGTTTTTTCATATTTTCATCGAGCCCTTTAATAAATCCTTCCGAAGGATCTGGATACGTCGTTAACGTCTTGCCGAAAAACCGCTCTCCATCACTTGTAATAAACACCAAGTCCGTGAACGTACCACCAATATCAACACCCGCTCTGATCATCGTCATCGGATCATCCCTTTATATCGTTAGTCTATTTACTATATTTCTGCACAGTTGTCGAAATACCTTTAGAGAACTTTCTCTATTGACTTTTCTTTCTGAAAAGCGTACATTTAGATTAACAAAGGGGAGTAGCTCCTCATTAAAGTCGTCATGACGGGCCTATTTTTGCCCCGGCTTTAGTGCAATCAGACCGATTGTAGCAAGACCTTTGCCATCATAGGTGAGGTCTATTTATATGTTCAAAAAGACCTTCACCAATCCCGTGGTGAAGGTCTTTTTTTCGGGCTCTACACTAAATGTTGGGGTGGAAAAACAACTGAGGCAAAATAAAATACGCAGGCTCCTTTGTCCTCTATACTTGAATTTGCCGAAACAAGTCATAGACAAGGAGCTGCGTATCCATGCATTTTATCACA
>NZ_JBHFQF010000002.1:0-486770 GCF_041949955.1 Geomicrobium sp. JSM 1781026
ATTGGGTTATCTTTCACCCAAGCAGTATGAGCAGCAATATAAAGAATCAGTAATCTGAAAAACTCAGAATGTGACCAAAAATCCTGCGTGGATGATGTTGTGATTTTCAACGTCCTCCACGCAGGATCGACCAAACGCAGTGCGGTAGGCTTTTATACTTGGGCGCTCAATTTTTAGTGTCTACTTTCTTGACTGAAGTCCAGTATTGTCACATAAAAGAGTGAGAGGCCGTAGCATTCCTTGAACGAGTTGGGCAGCTATCAATCACATCTGTTTACCGTCCGGAAAACGCTCGCCGTGTTGTTTGCAACCCTCTTATTGATGAAAAACAATTGGCGCTGAAGATGTCGGAGTGAAACAAGATGAACTGCGACAAACAGTACGGTGACACTCACTCGCAAATTGCCCTCTGTTAGTAGCTAAACAGTTACAATTCGGTCCGTCTTTCGCGCGCGTCAATCCTACGTCGTTCTAATCAACGGTATGAAATATGCGACGTTGTGCAACTCGAGGTTCTTAGTTGTGGTATTGAACTCTATGTATGAACATAATCAGTCAATGACAGGGATAGGATTTTGAGCAACATGGTTGTAGAAGACATTCATTGCTACGATCTGTTGTGAGTTCTTGACGATGAACTATGAGCTTTATCAGTCGATATTTCTTCCTTCATTACATATTTCTTTTATTCGATTTACAAAGATTGCTTTTCTATCATTTTTTCACTCCCGGCCTTTTCTCGTGTAATTACCTCCAAAGCGGGTAGGAACACAAGAATATTACGTAAGGGTGCATAGCATAGTTACAGAACTAACTAGAACAATAGAAAGGAGGAATTGTTATGATTGTAACAACGTATGCAGATTTACTTGCAGCCCTTGCCGCTGGTATTCCGGTAATCATAGTGGCGAATGACCTGGTAGCGACTAGTACAGCCACTGTCAATTATTCAGTGGAGATTCAAGGAGCAAATCCAAATATAACGATTACTCGTTCCTCTGCATTTACAGGAGACGTTTTTTTCGTTACAAATTCTGGACAACTGACGGTTAATGCACTTGTCTTAGACGGGCAAGAGGTTACGTCTACAACACTAGTAAGAGCTTTAGGTCCGGTTGTGATGGGCGCAGTAACGTTGCGAAATTCTACTTCTAGCACGAGAGGAGCCGCGCTTCTCGTGCAGGGGACTAGCGCAATATTGAACGGAGTGACGATTTTTAATTGTTTTTCACCAATTGAAGCAGGGACCATCTATGTCACCGTCCCAAACAGTAGCCTTACGCTTACAGATTGCATAATTAGTGGAAACGAATCTGGGGGCAACGGTGGAGCTTTGTTTATGAATGAGTTCACAAATTTCCAGTGTACACGAACGATATTTGCACAAAATGTAGCCGGAATTAACGGAGGCGCTTTTTTCTTAAATACAGATATAACGGCTGTTATTACGGATTGTCAGTTTATTGACAACACCGCTGCCGATGGTGGAGCAATTTTCATTAATCCGAGAACATCATTAACCGTATCGGGTAGTGGATTTTCAAATAATGTTGCAACCTTAAATGGCTCAGGTATTTACTTGAATGCTGAAAGTGCAGCAACGATCACAACGAGTATATTTCGAGGAAATCAAGCACCGTTTGGAGGCGGTGTATTTATAAATTTGAATTCTTCACTCGTACTTGAAAATAACCGATTTGAAGAAAATCAAGCAACTTCAGCGGGGGCTGGGTTGTTTATGAATGTTGACAGCGCAGCAGCAACTTCAAACAACACTTTTGAAAATAATCAAGCCCCGCAAGGGGCAGCAATATTTGTAAATGTGGTTGCTGTACTACAATCAAATGCAGATATTTTGTTTAGCAATCAGGCAAATGGAGAAGGTGGAGGGTTGTTCATAAACAGTGATGCAAGTGTGAGTGCCACAAACCTTCAAGCAGCTGTAAACACGGCGAGCACGGGTGGTGCAGTGTTTAATAACGGAGGAAGCCTCACATTACAGAATAGTGAGATCTTTGGAAACACTGCGTCTGTGCAAGGCGGGGCCATCTTTAACGCGGGTACGTTAAATTTCGTTGGAACGAGTAACTTTGGACCGTTTGGTTCGAATAATGCACCTCTTGCCCCAGGAATTTACAATGCTGGCACGTTAAATGGTCAAGATGCACTTTTCGTCCCTGACGGAGTGTTTATTGAATCCGCAGACAATGTCGTTCAACTAACAGCCCCACTTTCACCTAATGCGGTTATCCAACTAAACGAATCGGATTATGTGGCTCCTGATCCGGCCAACAGTCCCATTGTCGTCGGGGTTGCAACGCCCTCTTACCCTGTTCTCACACAAGAAGATGCTAATCGATTCATCAAACCACCAGCGGGGTTTGAAGACTGGCAAGTAGCATTGATCGATAATCAAATTGTGCTCGTATTCAACCCAATGGTTGGACCATTTAGAATTACGTATATCGGTGTCATTGGAAGAAACCCGAATCCTAACTCTTATACTGCAGACGACTTGCCGATCGTCTTACAAGATCCAGAACCCGTAGAAGGGCTTCAATTTATCGGATGGTTTGACGCATTAGGAAACCAAGTGACAGTCATTCCAGAAGGAACGACCGGAGATCTCGTCCTGTATGCAAGGTACAACACGGTCAACCCACCTGATGTAAGCGGTACTGTCATTTTATCCAGTTCAATATCCATCTGTTTTTGTAATAACGATTGCCCTTGCGAATCATGTGAATGAAGTCAAATGAAAAATCACTACAGGAGGATTTCCTATAGTGATTTTTGTTAATTTTGAACAATTTATTTAAAAAATTATTGACATTAATGTTATAAATGAACAATAATTGTGTTAGAAATTAACTTTCAGAGGTGTACATATGCATGCTGATGAGCGCAAAAGACAAATTATTAGTCTTACAAACAATAAGGAAAAGGTAGAAATCGAGGACTTAGCTCTGAAATTAAATGTTTCTGCAATGACAATTCGTAGAGACTTAACTGAACTAGAAAAACAAGGACAGCTTATAAGAGTGCACGGCGGGGCAGTTCCTGTTAAAGAGTTAGTGTCAGAAGTTCCTTATATGAATAAAGCATCAAAACATATAGAGGAAAAGAAAAAAATTGCATCTTTGGCTGTTCAATATATCCCTGATCACGCTCGTATTATCATGGATTCCGGTACAACGACTCTAGAGATTATCCGAAGAATTAAGCACAGAGGGGATTTAACCGTCATTACAAATGATATTACATCAGCGATGGAATGTATGAATGAGCCACTAGAAGTCATTTTAACTGGTGGGGTGTTGCAGCAAGGGGTAGGTGCATGCACGGGTCCGGCTGCTGAGAGGTTTCTAGAAGATGTACATGCAGACATTTTCTTCTTAGGTGCCCATGCCATTCATCCTAAAGCAGGAATTACTGCGCCTACTTTGGAGAAGGCAAGTATTAAGAAGAAAATGATTAATGCTGCGGAGTTAACGATTTTAGTAGCAGATTCTACTAAATTTGATCAAAAATCATTTGCTAGTGTATGTCCTCTAAATATGGTCGGTCAAGCGATTACGGATAAACAACTATCGGAAATGAAGATGGAAGAATATTCCGAGAGAATGAATATGGAGGTAGCGTCGGAGGAGATCTGATATGGAGCTAGTGGTTATTGCTGACGATTTAACAGGAGCAAACGCTTGTGGAGCTTTGTTTGCAGAGACTGGGTTTAGGGTGGAAACGAAATTCCACTGGTCTGAACATAGTCTAAATTCAAGTGTTGACGTAACGATGGTTGATACAAACAGTCGACAGAGTTCGCCTGTTGTCGCTAGAAGTAAGTTACAAGAAATGATTCACACATATCGAGCAAATGAAATCTCTTACTTCGCTAACCGTATTGACAGTACAATGCGTGGGAATGTGGGTGCTGAAGCGGCGGAGTGGCTGTTGCAGTTTGGAGAGCAATCAATTGTTGTCATCGTTCCAAGCTTTCCCGACTCGGGTAGAACAGTCCGGGATGGATTATTGTATGTTCATGGTCAGTTAATGCATCAAACAAGTGTAGGTGATGACCCAACAACGCCAATCAAAGATTCAAGCATTTCATCAATCATCCACGCTCAAACAGTTGAGGCGACAGCCCATGTCCAGTTACAAGAAGTTGAGAAAGGGGCTGAAAGTCTCGCAAATCAATTTCGGAAATTACCAGAGAAAGAGCAAAGAA
Source organism: Geomicrobium sp. JSM 1781026 (assembly GCF_041949955.1). Lineage (NCBI taxonomy): Bacteria > Bacillati > Bacillota > Bacilli > Caryophanales > Geomicrobium > Geomicrobium sp. JSM 1781026. The sequence goes on from NZ_JBHFQF010000002.1 coordinate 4,229, forward strand.
TTGTTATTGTTGACGCAGTTACAAATGAACACATTACAACCATAGCTAAAGCAATGACATTGTGTAATCTACCGATGTATCCGTTCGATCCTGGCCCACTAACGTATCATTTTATGAAATCAAAGTTGTTAATGAATATTGAAAAACCTCCAAAACAAATGGTGTGTATTGGCAGTGCAAATCAGTTAATTGAAGCCCAAATGAACAAATTTTGTAACGATCGAAAACTAGAGCCTATTGTTGTAAACCCGAAGTGGTTTTTGGAACCGTGTGAATACGAGTTTATATCAGAACAAGCTCAACGAATCCATCGCTTGTTAATAACTCAAGATATTGTTGTTACGACAACGATTGTACCAGGTGAACGACGACTATCACTACAAGAGTATGCTGAACAGCACCAGCAAAGTGTTGAACATATTTCTCAAAGAATTACAAGCGGATTTGCCATGTTTGCATACAAACTATTGAGTGAAAATCCATCGATACGAGGTTGTTTCACGAGTGGTGGAGACTTTACTGCAGCACTATGTAAAATATCAGGAGCGGATGGGTTGAGACTGCAACAACAAATCGCCCCTCTCACTGCCCTTGCACAGCTTACTGGTGGAGATTTAGATGGACTAAGAGTCATTACTAAGGGTGGTTCAGTAGGAGAGTTAGACGTTATCGATACTTGTGTAAGAAGACTGGAAGTTGAAGCGAATAAAGAAGAGGATATGGAGGTTATCGAATGAATTTACCAATTATTGTGATACCTATGGGTGATGCAGCAGGTATAGGTCCTGAAATTACGGCTAAAGCTGTGAACAGTCCCGAAGTACAAACAGTATGTAGACCAGTAGTTGTCGGACACCGTCAAGTGATGGAACAAGCCATCGAACAAACGAATGTAAACCTCAACATTCACCAGATTGAAACAGTCGAAGATGGGAAGTTTAAAGATCAATACTTAAACATTATCCATATTGAAAATTTGGATTTCTCATCGTTGGTCCAGGGAGAAGTACAGGCACAATGTGGGCAGGCTGCCTATGAATACATCGAAAAATCTGTGCGACTAACAAAAGAAGGTAAAGCAGCCGCTCTAGCAACAACCCCAATTAACAAAGAATCTTTAAAAGCGGCAGGCGTTCCTTATATTGGACACACAGAAATGCTCGGAGCAATGGCGGATATTGAGGATCCACTAACGATGTTTGAAGTCTTGTCATTGAGAATTTTCTTCTTAACCCGGCATGTGTCGTTGAAAGAGTCGATTGAGCAGATGACAAGTGATAGGGTATTTGATTACTTGAAGAGATGTGACGAAGCGATGCAACATTTAGGCATTGAAGAACGCAAGATTGCTGTAGCAGGACTCAATCCACATAGTGGTGAAAATGGATTATTTGGTGATGAAGAAGTTGTTGAAATAGGTCCTGGAATTGAACGAGCAAGAAATTATGGGTTAGATGTTTCTGGTCCAGTACCTGCAGACTCGGTCTTTCACCAAGCATTGCATGGAAAGTATGATGCCGTCCTTTCTCTTTATCACGATCAAGGTCACATTGCTGCCAAAATGACTGATTTTGAGCGAACCGTTTCAATTACAAATGGTCTTCCTTTTCTTAGAACCTCTGTCGATCATGGAACTGCATTTGATATTGCAGGGACAGGAGTCGCAAGTGAAGTGAGTATGGTCGAATGTTTAAAGGTAGCTGCTCAATATGCACCATATTTTAAAAAAGCAAATGTGTAACGATAAGGAGATGATTAACGCGATGAATGAAAGAATAGGGATTACGCTAGGTGATGCTGCAGGTATAGGCCCAGAGTTAGTTGTCAAAGCGTTTCAACATCAGGAAATTCGAGAGAAAGCTACGTGGATTGTTGCAGGTGATCGTGCAGTTTTGGAACGAGCAGAGGCAATTACAGGTAAGCATCTTAATGTGACCTTTATCCAAGATATTCATGATGCCAAGACGAAAGCAGGCACGATCTATTTTATTGAGGTGGCTACTTTAGGTGACGAATCATACAAATTAGGGGAGTTGTCACCTGATGCGGGCAAAGCGGCTGGGGAATGCCTAAAGTACCTCATCCGCATTGCTAAGGAGGGGGTCATTTCAAGCATTATGTATGCGCCATTAAATAAAGAAGCGTTACATCGAGGTGGTCACGAATTTAAAGATGAGCTTCACTTCTTTGCGACATTATTTGGCGTAACAACTGGATTTAGTGAAATTAATAAAATGGACGATCTATGGGTAACGCGCGTAACATCTCATGTCTCTTTAAAAGAAGTATCGGACCTTGTAACAAAAGAAAAAGTGGCATGGACGATACGTTTTGCAAATGAAACATTGGAAAAGGCAGGGTACTCAAACCCTAGAATTGCAGTTGCTGCATTAAATCCTCATGCTGGCGATGGCGGCATGCTAGGTCAAGAGGAGATCGAAGTCATACAACCTGAAGTGGATCGGGCAAAAAGCGAAGGATTAAATATCAGAGGCGCCTATCCAGCGGACACCCTTTTCGTACGAAGGAAAAAAGACCCGTTTGATTGCCTCGTAGCGATGTATCATGATCAAGCACAAACAGGAATGAAGCTTCTCGGGTTTAATAAAGGAGTAACAATAAGTGGTGGGTTGCCTGTTCCTTTAACGACACCAGCTCATGGAACGGCATTTGATATCGCTGGAAAAGGTGAGGCGGATGAAGGCGCTACAATTGAAGCGTTAAAGATGGCTGTTCAGCTATAGTTAGGGGGGCTTTCCGTGTCAGAAAAAGGTAAGAAACTCTTTTTACTCGTATCATTATTTTCTATTATATTGATAGCCAGCGCTTTTGTTCATGAAACGGTGACCCCTGATGCAAGTGATCGAGATATTGAGAACTATCCTAATCGTGACATTGATGTGTACGTCGGTCACGGTCCAGGTGGGGGCACCGACATATTTACGAGAACGATAACAAATGAGATGAGCGAACTGATGGGTGTGAACTTCAATATTATTAACCAAGAAGGTGGCTCAGGTGTTATTGCTAAACAAAGTGCTGCAAACCAGCCTGCAGATGGATACACACTCATTGGGATGTCTGCCTTTGCTGTAACGACTGCTGCAGGCATTAACCAAAATGATTTGTCTACCTTGATGCCAATTGGACGGGTGGAAAGTGATATCTATTCATTGCAAGTGAGAGAGGGCACATTTGAGTCTATTGATGAGCTGGTTGACTATGCCGATGAAAACCCAGGCGAACTTCAATTTGCATCTGTAGGGACAATGGGAATGGATGAGGTAAACGCTAGGCGGTTTATGGAGGCAGCGGACATTGAAATGACTTATGTTCCAATGGAAGGGGCAGGGTCCATGCATTCAAATCTACTTGGTGGGCATGTGGATGTCATTTTAGAAGAATTAGGGCCTGCATACTCTTATATTGAAAGTGAACAAGTAAAGCCACTAATTATCTTTGCTGATGAGCGGGTCGAGGAGTTTTCAGAAATACCAACGACAGTTGAATATGGATGGAATTTAACTGATGGGATTGAACGTGGATTAATGATCCATCGAGATACCCCGGAGGAAATCGTTACTTATCTTGAAGAGGTCTTATATGAAGCGCAGAAAACAAAGACTTTTGAACAATATAAAGAAAACGCTTTCTTGAATTTCCGAGAAGGATGGCTTAATAGTGAACAGTATGAACAGAAGCTTATACAAGATATGGAGCTCTATGAAAGAATACTAGAAGACTTGTAAATGGAGGGATGCATTGTGAAATATAACGGCATTTTATCAATCATAGTCATTTCTTTGTCGATATTTTTTCTTGTGATGACCTTCAACCTTCCGGATACAGAATCTGCTGGGACAATAACTGCTAGTGTATGGCCAATGATAATTCTTTTCGTCATGCTATTAATGGGTATATTACTAGCTTTAAGGACGTATCGAGAAAGAGCGAAGGGGCATATAGAAGAACCCGAAGAGTCTGAATCTAAATCTAAACCGGCAAATCCCAACTACCATTGGCTTGTGATGGCAGTTCTTGCAGGGTACACACTTGCGATGCCACTCATCGGTTTTTTGGTAGCCACTCCGCTATTTATCATTCTACTTGCACTTGTGCTTGGAATGACAAAGATTCGATATTTGTTACTTACCTCACTCATTAGTCACGGTGCTGCTGTACTTTTGTTTTTATACGGGTTTAATATTCCGCTTCCTAGAGGAATAGGTTTTTTCAGGTCATTTAGTTTCTTAATCTATTAAGTACGTATGCACGGGCAATAGAAAGGAGGCAGCAATGCTAGAAGGTTTAATGCTTGGCTTACAATCAATAGTTGAACCCCAGCATTTTCTCGTGTTACTCATCGGGGTATTCGTTGGATTTATCGGTGGAGCTTTGCCTGGTGTAAGCGGAACAATGTTAATTATAATTGTTTTGCCGATTACATATGGAATGGAGCCCATCTCAGCTTTTATCCTTTTAACAACGGTTTATGTGGCATGTGTATTCTCTGGTATGATTACTGCAATTTTGTTCCGAACTCCAGGAACGCCTGAGTCAGTAGCTACAGTATTTGATGGGTATCCAATGACACAACAAGGTAAAGCAGGACAAGCTCTAGGCATTGCCGTACTCAGTTCTGCAACAGGTGGTATGGTAGGTGCGATATTTCTTATTTTTTTAGCTCCGGTGCTAGCAACATTCGCTTTGCAATTTTCAGCTCCCGAATATTTTGCCTTAGCTATATTAGGACTAACTGTTGTAGCAACGCTAAGCGGAGGGGATTTAATACGTGGTGTTATTGGCGTAACGATTGGGCTATTTATAGCAACAATCGGAATGGATCCTTTGTCTGGAATTCCAAGGTTCACTTTTGAAAGCGCTCCCTTGTTAAGTGGTGTTGATTTCATTCCAATTCTTGCTGGTTTGTTTGCGGTCTCTGAGGTATTACGCCGAAGCCGAGATGATCATTCAATTAAGGATACATTCCAAAAATTCAAAACGAAAATCTTTGATTTTCCCATTATCAAAAAAATATCAACAACCCTCACACGTTCATCTTTATTAGGATCAGCAATAGGAGTATTGCCAGGTGTAGGGGCAACAACAGCAGCGATGTTGAGTTACAGTGAGGCGGTTCGTTGGTCAAAACATCCAGAAAAATTTGGAAAAGGAGCACCAGAAGGAATTGCTGCTCCGGAATCTGCAAACAATAGTGCAGCGGTAAGTGCAATGGTTCCATTGCTGTCATTAGGTCTGCCTGGAGGAGCAACAACAGCCGTTATACTCGGGGCATTCGTCATGCATGGACTGCAACCTGGACCGATGCTGTTTACAAATGAGCCGCAACTCGTATACACAATCATCATTAGCATGTTAATTATTAATCTCCTTATGATTATTTTCGCAAGACCATTTATTATGATCTTTTCAAAGATCATGAACATTCCTTATTCAATAATGGGGCCAGTCATTCTATTATTATGTGTTATTGGCACATTTGCAGTGAGAAATTCCATGTTTGATGTATGGATTATGTTGTTGTTTGGTCTTATTGGGTTTTATTTCGATCGAATTAAATTCCCGCTTGCAACCATTATATTAGGCGTCGTACTAGGTCCAATCGCAGAGGAAGAGTTTAGAAGAGGGTTACTTATGGCTGGAGGGGACTTATCCATATTTATAAACAGACCCATAAGTGCAACTTTGCTAGGGCTTGCCTTACTAGCCTTAACCTTGCCTCTCATAAAAAAGGTGTTTTCTAAAAAGATTCAACACCCTCCAGTAAGCGGATAAATTCTGACCGAGTACTAACAAAAAATATACACGCTAATGATACTGAATCGATCCGATCACAAAAATGAGAGCGCGGTGATTTCGCACCGCGCTCTCATTTTTTTAGGGAGTGATTCATCATCTTCATTTTCTCGGGATCAATGGGAAGGTGCATATTTCCATCTTGTCTTACTCCGGTTCCGAGATGGTATTCTTCTGCACACAGTTCCCTGTGAAGGTTTGGGAGCTCTTCGGGTTTGATTCCACTACCGACGAGTATGGTAGGGCCATTTAATTGTTTTGACTTGGCAATCAATTGTTGGAGTTGGGGGATGGCATCTTTTGCTTTCTGCTCTCCTCCAGATGTGAGAATTCTAGCGATTTGTTTTTTGTATTTATTTAGAAGCACGTATCCTTCTTGTTGAGAGCGAAGGGTGTCAAAGGCACGGTGGAAGGTAATATCAAATCCATCAGCCCTTTCCAACACCTTGTTTAATAGGGTTTCATCGATTTGTCCACCTTCAGTCGTACAGCCAAAGACGATGCGGCGTCCACCTAATGAACGGACCATGTCGATGTCATCTCGGATGATGTCCCAATCGGTTTTCGTATACACAAATCCGTGGCTGTGTGGTCGAATCATCACTTGAACAGGAATTGCAGCTGTTTGCAATGCATGTTTTACTGTCCCGTAACTCGGCGTCAATCCTCCTTCAGCCATTGCGCTAACGAGCTCAACACGGTCTGCCCCCAACTGGGCGGCTTGCTTCGTATCTTCATGATTGAGTGTAATGACTTCGATTCGCATTCAAGGTCCCCCTTTTCATGTCTACTTTATCAGAAACAGAGGGAAGGAAAATCAAACTGCGATTTTGTTGTAATTTTCTGTTAAAATAAACAAAAACGAAGGGGTGAACGTATGGAGATGTTCGGGCTGCCGTTGGCAACGGCGTTATGGTTAGTCATACCAATGCCACTCACCATTGTGCTATCTGCAATTAGTTATTATTTTTGGAAGAGGGGTGAAACTTAATGGGTGGTATCGAGATTCCTACACTGATTACGTTTATTGTTTACCTTATTGGGATGGCGATCTGTGGCATCATCTTTTACCGCCTTACGTCCAATATGAGTGATTATGTTCTTGGAGGGCGGAGTTTAAATGGTTGGGTCGCTGCTTTAAGCGCTGGGGCATCAGATATGAGTAGCTGGATGCTCATCGCATTGCCAGGGACGATCTACTTAAACGGGCTGAGTGAAATCTGGTTGCCGATCGGGCTAACGATTGGTGCATACTTAAACTGGCAGTTTTTAGCGAAACGGCTACGCCGGTATACACAAATTGCAAATAACGCCATTACTTTACCAGACTTTCTTGAAAACCGCTTTCGTGACAATACTAGAATTCTACGTGTCGTTTCGGCATTTTTTATTCTTTTATTCTTTACGTTTTACACGTCCTCAGGGTTAGTTGGCGGGGCAGTATTGTTCTCTGGAACGTTTAATTGGGATTATGAAGTGGCGCTAATTATCGGCACGATTGCCATTGTTTCGTATACATTTCTCGGAGGGTTTTTGGCGATTAGTTATACGGACTTCTTTCAAGGCACGCTCATGCTCCTTGCACTTGTAATAGTGCCGATTGTAGCCGTTTATGAGATTGGGAGTTGGGACTCGGCAGTCACTTCTGTCGCGGAGATTAATCCAGAATATTTGGACGCTTTTGCCGGAACGTCGGTAATTGCAATCGTTTCTTTGCTCGGCTGGGGGCTTGGTTACTTCGGTCAACCTCACATTATTACAAGATTTATGGCGATTCGCTCGGAGCGTGACGTACCTACGGGGCGTCTCGTCGGAATGACGTGGATGGTCATTTCCCTTTTTGGTGCAATCTTTGTTGGCGTTCTTGGTATTGCCTATTTTGATGGAATCGGAGCGGGTACACCTCTAGATAACCACGAGACTGTATTCATTATTTTTAGCCAAGTGCTTTTTAACCCTTGGGTTGCTGGATTTCTGCTTGCGGCAATTCTTTCGGCAATTATGAGCACGGTTGACTCGCAACTGCTCGTCTCTTCGAGTGCGCTTGCTGAAGATTTCTATAAAGGGTTCATTCGCCCAAAAGCGTCTCAAAAAGAACTTGTTTGGATTGGTAGGTTTGGGGTTGTCCTCATTGCACTCGTGGCCATGATACTCGGGTTCGACTCAGATAATACCGTGTTGGAACTTGTTGAGTATGCATGGGGAGGATTTGGCGCTGCATTCGGACCCGTAATGCTGTTCTGTTTGTTTTGGAGGCGGATGACGGTGTGGGGAGCGGTAGCGGGTATTACAACCGGTGGACTCACAGTAATTATCTGGTCGCAGTTCCAAGGGGGTCTGTTTGATTTGTATGAACTCGTACCTGGATTTTTGCTCGGTAGTTTGGCCATAGTAATCGTTAGTTTGCTAGGTAAAAAACCATCTCAAGAAATTATTGATGAATTTGCGTTTGTGGAAGAGGCAGAATATGATGAAACGAAACGAGTGTATTATAGACGTTAGAATGGTGAAGCTACACGAGGAATAAAGAGCGTTTGATCACATACATTGCAAAAGATGGCAGGAAATGAATTTCCAGATAGAGTAGATTCTGAACACGTTTTCGTATAGAATCAAGTTGATAATGCTCAGACGAGGCAGGTGAACGAGCAAGTGAAACGCTTTCTACTATTGATGGGTTGTGCAGCCATGCTTGCTGCCTGTACCGTTGAAGAAGAACAATTTGAACCTGAAGAGCAGGAAGAAATTGATGAACATTCATATGACTTTGGCTCATTTGATCGCTTTACGAGCACATCTCCTGCAGAATGGATGCAGGCAGAACCTGGTGATTATCATACAGAAGACTTTGATGATGAAGAAGTGCTTGAAATACTAAGAGAGTCTGCGGATTTAGGAGTGTCAGATGAAGAACTATTCTATCAGATGTTGGACCTTGCAGCTTTTGATTACCGAGACGATTACACGTATTTCATGCAATTCGATGAGATTCAATCAGAAATTGCATCTGTAGGGGCAAACTTGATGGATGAAGGCATGCAAGTGAACATCCACTTGCTTTACGATGCCAACATCGGCACGGATGCTGACGATGAAGTATTAGGGCTTTTACAAGATTTCATGCAGGACATGCCGGACGATACAAATGTATCCCTCTTGAGCTACGGCGCGGAAGCAGAGAGTGGCGAACGTTCTTGCGACAGTATTCATGAGATTCATCCGCTTGACAGTTACGATGAGCGTCTACTTCAGGAGGGGGTTGGCATTGAGCCTGGGGCGTCAGTTCCGCTCTCTAGCGCACTGAATGAAGTTGAAGTTCATTACAGTGATTATGAAAAAACAATCGTGTATGTCGTTGCTTCCGGTGCGGATACGTGTGGTGGCGATCCGGCTCATGCAGCTGAAATGTTAGATGCTGTCGTCCATGTAATTGGGTACAACGTCGACCCGAATGAACGGGAAGCTCTTGAGAGCGTTGCATCTAGCAGTGAAGGCACATTTACACACGTGGAGGAAGTCGAAGGCTTCCAGCGTGTAATTCAGGAAGCGTCGATCTACACGATTCAAGCGTGGAGAGACTGGCAAGTTGAATTCATCGAAGACAAGCGGGCACAGCAAATGGAACATATCGATGATTCCAGGGAACGGCAAGATGAGATGAATGAACGAACGAGAGAAGAACAAGATCGTCTACGCCATTTAACCGATCAGCTTGAAGAAGAAGGCTATCGTGTCAATGGGGCATACATTCGCTCCATGATCAATGAGCGAGCTGTGTCCCTTCGAACGTACATGTTTGAAACAGCAATTGAATTTCGAGACGAAGCGTTTCAAGCAAGCTTAGATCCGATTGAAGAAGATCAAGAATAGACATGAACAAAAAACCATCTATATGAAGAAGTCTGATTTTGAGCTTGTATCTGCTCTCAACCATTGTTGAGGTAGTGTTTGCTCAGATATACTTCTAGCTGTATAACATTTGGTGATTTATAGGAGATCGGCGATCTAGATCGCGGTAAAAAGGCTGATTTCACCCGATGCGGGTGAAATCAGCCTTTTGCGCGCTAGTTTCCCTCATCTGCGCTCAATCCGCCAAACTCCTGCGCAGTTTGTTCGAACTGGAGCGCAGATTCCAGGCTGAAGTGCCAACGACACGTCGGCCCCAGCGGGGCCGAAACGAAACCGCACTCGGTTCGGCGTGGCTCGCGCCGACGTCTTGTGGGTACTTCGGCTCGGGGATGTACACGTGACCCGGTAATCTGTTACCGAGTTCGCTCATTCTGTTCCCTAGTTTATGTGAATAGCCCACTTTTCCAGCGATTTCCCCCAACTTGAGAACTGATCGACCGCAACTCGAGTACAGTTCCCATTTGACTAAGCCGACACCGATTCTTTAGGAGATGCTTTCGTTCAACATATACAGATCACTTCAGATCGCTATAGAGCACTATTGCTTCCCTCACTCTGGGCGATCTATGAACGTTTGTTTCTGTGCTGCAGAACTATTCACTCTGTTTGTCCATGTAAACCTCAAGAGCTAGCAACCATCATCGGCACATCTGGTGCCGATGATAAAACGAACGAGACGTCAGCATGACTCATGCTGACGTCTCGTTTTCCTATATGACAAAAAAGGTCGTAGAACTACTTACGCCGAGCGAAAGAAATGAGGTTTGATGCAATTTCAACATCAAGAACTAGTGAATTTCATTATTGCAACCCATCTAGGTACGTCTATGATGGGTTTTTTGTCCCTCAAAATCGTTAATTTAACGGACTGGAGACGATATATATTCCTAATAATCGACCATTTTTTTCTACTTGCTAGGGAATAATACCTGTTATAGTATGCCTATATAGGAATTAATCATCAATTTAAGGAAGGTATTGGAGGGTTTTGATGAAACGGCGACATCAAAAGTGGGGAAGTTTAGTATTGCTCGGTGGTGTGATGGGTGCCACGCTTGGAGTGGACCACGGGCTTGCGAACAGCGGCCACGAAATGTCAGGCTTTGGCGGGGCGGTGTCTTCTGAAGACGAGCATGCGAGTCAAGCGGGGATGGATATGTTAAACAACGGCGGCAATGCTGTAGATGCAGCGATTGCAGTTGCAGCCATGCAAGGGGTTACCCGCCCGTACTCTGGAGGTATTGGTGGAGGCGGAGTGATGAACCTTTACTTAAAAGAGACAGATGAACATATTATGATTAATAGTTTGCCAGTTACGCCAGCGTCTTTTCATGATCGTACATATTTTAATGAGCAAACGGGTAGTTTGTACAATCAAGCGACTCGTACGAGTAGTGGAGCGGCTTTTTCAATCCCGGGTACGGTCAAGCATTGGGAGCATGTGATTGAGGAATACGGTTCTTTGCCAATGGAAGATGTGCTAAGTCCGGCCATTGAATTGGCAAGGTCGGGGTTTGTTGCAGATGCAAATTATGTGAGTGAAACGAATCGACATGCGGATCGGTTTCGACTGTTCACCTCTTCCAGTGATTTATTTTTAGACGGTGGTTCGGTTCCCGCAGCCGGAGATACGATTACGAATCGTGACTTGGCTCGTTCATATGAATTAATTGCCGAGCACGGGGCCAGCGTATTTTATGATGGAGAGATTGCGGATGCAATGAGAGATACCATCAATGAACCCCCAACGGTTTCTAATCCTAGTTTGAACGTATTAGCGGGAGATGTGACGAGCGCTGATTTTTCAAATTATGAAATTATTGAAGAGGAGCCGATTCACTCTACCTATCGTGAATATGATGTATACGGCGCACCACCTGCTTCTAGTGGTGGTGTGACGATTGCTTCAATGTTGAACATGTTAGAAAATGAAAACCTATCAAACATGTCCAAAGAGGACGCGTATCATTATTATTTGGAGTCCAGTCGGTATGCGTTTGCGGATCGAAGAGCTTATTTAGGGGACCCGGAGGTTTCAGATGTCCCTGTCAATGAGCTCCTCTCGGACCGGTATACGCAATTTCGCCACAGCCAACTAGGCGAGCGAGCCGCGATCGGTCAAGTGCCGCCAGGTAACCCACGAGGTGTTTTAGAAAGCTCACCGAACTTGGCGTATGATTTTGATGAGGAAAACGGACAAGAATGGTCAAAAGAAGCGTTCTATCGATTAGATTATGGACCGGCCAACAGTCCATTTGATGCCGATTTCAACGTGCGAAATGGGCAAGGAGAGATCTCTCTATCAGAACGTTTGCCGACACGCGGTAGTGCGTATGGAAGGGCAGCGGCGAATGTAGAGCCTTCGTATGAGCAGGAGGTTCGCTTAACCGTAAATGCCGACCATACCGATAGCGACCAGCGATTGCGGCTATTTTTAGCCGGTGACGTTTGGCAGTCTGGAGCGAGTCAACCTGAGAATGGTTACGGACTAGAACTGCGTCTGGACCGGGATGAAATCCGTCTGTTTAGCATTGTTGATGGGACGAGCCATACATTGCAAACGACTTCTTATGCTTTAGAGGATCGCGATCATGAGCTTGCGTTCGTTCATACGAACAATCACTTGTATGCAAAAGCTTGGGTATTTGGGGAAGAGGAGCCTCGGGAGTGGACGCTGTCTTCGAGGTTGAGCGAACCAACGACGATCAACCAACCGGGCCGGTTCATGCTCAGTGCGATCAACTTTAGTTACGATAATACGCAGCAGTTTACGTTAGATGGTGTGAATGTCCGCTCATTAGACAGTGACCGTGTCCGCACGCTTCGCTCCGAACAAGAAGCAGAACCGGCAGAGCCCCAAGAGTTACCTGATGAAGAAGCGGATGGATTTGAAATTGAAGAAGAACGAAGCGATGAATCGACAATACATTTAGCCACATCGGACGCCGAAGGAAATGTCGTCAGTTATACGAATACGATCGTGTCGATCGGTGGCAACGGCATGATAGTGCCTGGGTACGGATTTCTATTAAACAACGACGCGTACAACCGCATACCTACTGAACACCCAACTCACCCGAACTACCCGCAGCCAGGGATGAGAACACTCAGTAGCATGAGCCCAACGATTGTGATGAAAGACGGGGATCCTGTCGTCACCGTTGGCGCACCGGGTAGCGACACAATCATCACGACGGTCACCCAAATCTTAATGAATCACTTAGATCGGGACATGTCGCTCACCGAAGCAATTGAAGAGCCGAGAATTACACAAAGAAATAATTTTAACGCTCACACCGAATACGAAGGCCGGTATGGAAGGGAAACCTCTGACCTTAGAAAGGCGTTAGAAGATCGGGGTCATATCGTTCGAGAAGGTCTGCACGAAATCGGAGCGGCGACAGGCATTGCTTTTCATGAAGATGGTCGTGTGAGTGCAGCAGCAGAGGCCGAGCGCCGTGGTGGTGGCTCTGCACTCGTGCAACAACAATTGTTTTCAGATGTGCCTCCAGGTACACATGCATACGATGCCATTATGAATTTAACTGCACAAGGAATTCTAACTGGGTATTCTGACGGCACGTATCGACGGTCGCAAACCTTGAATCGTGGGCAATCGGCTCGCATTATTGCTCGGGCACTTGAGCTGCCCATCCCAGAAGAGGTGACCGAGTCGCCGTTCGCTGACGTAACCGCTAGCAATGTGTATGCCGATGTAGCGACCGTCATGAAAGAAACAGGCATTATGGTCGGTCAACAAAACAATACGACTTTTAACGCTGGCGCAGGTTTGACGAGAGAGCAAATGGCGAGTGTGCTCGTCAGAGCCTTTGACTTGGAGTCGCTCGAAGGGAATCCAGAAGTGATTGACTTGAACGACAGCTCAGATGTACACCGAGAAAACATTTTAATTTTAACGGAGCATGGAATTACCCAAACCGAAGACCGACGATTCCGACCACGTGAAATTGTGAACCGCGGTCAAATGGCATTGTTTATTGATCGGATCCTCACAAGTGAAGAATAACTGATACGGCCACAATCCCTTAAGGGATTATGGCCGTATCCCATTGTAATCAGAAGATTATGATATGATAACAGGAGACATTTACAAGGTGGTTAGCGAATGACGGGCAGCGGAGGAAAGCCAAATGTTCAGATTGCCTATGAGATCGGCATGTTCTTTCTTGCCGCTTTTTCGGTGTCGACGCTTTGGGTAAATACGGGCGTGGACGATTATATTGTGTGGGGAACGTGGGCGGCGTTTTTTGTTGATTTCCTCGTGCGTATTATAAAAAGTGAAGATCGTGTGGAGTTCCTGAAGGCAAACCCGCTTATTGTTGTGGCTGCCATACCGCTAGACGCGATTTTTCAGTTGGCGAGGTTCGCAAGAATCTTGCATCTTCTGCGACTGAAAACCATTACGAAATACTACACAATGCCACTTATTAAGTTTTTGAAAAAGCAAAAACTGTACGTCGTGTTAGGTGGGGCAACGCTGTTCATCTTATTGCTTGTCATCCCTCTTTACGTTGCGGAAAGTGAGCTTTCTTCATTTTTTGAAACGATCTACGTGAGCTTCTTTTCCGTTGTTGTCTTCTATGCGGCGGGCTTTGAACCTGAAACGCTCATCGGCATTATCATCACCGTCATCTATTCAATCCTCGGTGTTATGCTGCACGGTCTCATCATTAGTACGGTGTTTGACCGCGTGTTTAATTCTGATTGGTTCCAAACGTACTGGCAAAAAGCGAAGAAAAAGAAGGAAGATATTGCGTCGTGAACCAACGGTTGACACGGGCAACGAACGGTTCATCGCTAAATGCAACAACTTGCCGTAAGGTGGTGAAGAAGGAGGAGAGAGCTAATGAAATTACATGAACACATTCGTCGATTAAGAATGGAACATGGCCTTTCTCAAGAGCAATTAGCGTTAAAGCTCCACGTCACGAGGCAAGCGGTCTACAAGTGGGAGAACGAAAAGGCTTATCCCGATATTGAGAGGCTTGTGGAGTTAAGTCGCATTTTCGATGTAACGATTGATGAGTTGGTAAAGGGAGACGCGCAGTTTCGAGAACGAATCAAGGTGAGGAACCCTCTTCTGAAAAATACGTCCTTTCTTTCCTCGTTGCCGTATTTTAGCATTACAATTCTCCCTGTAATTGGTCCGGTCGTTGCCATGGCTGTTGGTGAGGATGAAATTAAGCGGCATGGCAAGCGTGCGTTGTTACCGCAAGTCATATTTCTCGTGCTCATCGTTGTGTTTGCGATGTTTATATTGACCGGAAGTTTGTTTTCTTTATCGGATTCGATGTTTATGACGATTGGATTGATCTGTTTTAGTCTGTTGTTCGTGTACACGGTTTCTGCGATCGTTTGGTCGTGGTTGCAAGGGTTCGCGGTTTTGCGTGTGCGGGATTAAACCGTTGATGAACGGCGCGTTACAGGGGATAATGAAGATACTGACCGGGAAGGGGGTGTGTTCTTATGCAGCGTTTAACAGGTTTGATCTTATTGATGAGTGCACTTTATATTTTCATTATTCCTTTATTAAATGTATCCACACACGTTGTTGTTCTGTTCAAAGTTATTCCGATGGTCCTTATTATTATTTATGGTCTTAACATTCGCACAAAAGGCTCGGGTATGCTCGTCATGATTGGCGTCACAGTCTGTGCAGTGGCAGATGTGGCGATTGCGTATTCGTTTATCGCTGGACTTGTCATCTTTTTGATCGGTCATTTATTTTATATTCCTGCGTTTTGGCATGCACGAAAAAGAGAGGCCAATCGTGTATTGGCTGTCGGAATCATTTTCATTTATATCGTATTTATTGGCTTTTTTATTATTCGTGCTTTAGTAGAATCAGGCGACATTGCTATGGTTGTTCCTGTCGTATTGTACATAGTGGTCATTGGTTCGATGGGAATTACAGCAATGCTTACGAGAAACCGCTTGGCGATTTTCGGGGCAGCTTTGTTTATTATTTCCGATAGTTTCTTGGCGTGGAACCGTTTCGTAGAATCTTTGGAACTGTCGCATGTTCTTATTATGGCAACGTATTATAGTGCACAGTATTTTATCGTAAAGAGCAGATTGTAGGAGGGCTTGGATGTTTACACAAAAAGAGTATGTGGAGATTGACGGACATGAGCACGGAATGATTATTGAAGGAACCGATAAAGAAAATCCAATATTACTGTTTGTACATGGGGGGCCAGGATTTCCTGAATACCCATTAATGGCGGCTGAAAAATTAGCGTGGCTTGAAGATGTGACGGTCTGTTATTGGGACCAACCAGGTGCGGGCATGTCTTATAACCCGAAAACACAAGGAGAGCTTTCGATTGATCGTTACGTGAAGGATTGTTTAGCAATCACTAAACATGTAAAACAGCAATGGAAACGCGAGAAGATTTATTTGTTCGGGCATTCGTGGGGTAGTATGATTGCCTGCCTAACAGCCTATGCACATCCCGAGCATTTTCATGCGTTGATTACATCGGGGCAGATGGGTAGACACCGTGAATCAACGAAAGATACACTCAAGTTTTTGGAACGAAGTGCAGCGGTTCGAGGAGAACATGGGGTAGTAAAGCGCGTCAAAAAAGTGAAAGTTGATGACACGTTACATGAAAATGCCGATTACCGAATGCTGCTTGGGAAAGTGAATAAGTACGGCGGCGGGATGAAGAAAAGCGGTTACTCAAACACGAACAGCCTCGTTGATATTATGAAATGTCGTGCGTACACGCTGCGGGAACGAATGAACATCTTGCCTGGTGCGGCGCTAACGTATAAACAAGTGGGGAAAGAAATGATGGACGTAGACGTGGCTGAACGAACGAAACGTTTTGAAATGCCTGTTTATATTATGCACGGACGGTATGACTACCAGACGAGTCTTTTGGAAGCCGAGCGCTTCTTTGAAAAGATCGATGCCCCGCATAAGGATTTCCATGTGTTTGAGAATAGTGCGCATACGCCATTTATAGAGGAACAAGATAAGTTCATACAATTATTTCAACAAATTTTGCAAAATGATGGAGTGACGTCGTGAAGCCTTACGTGTTTGTCGGACATCCGATTGAACGAGAAACCCGAGACTACCTCGAACAACATTTTGAGCTGGCGGTGTGGAATGAGCCCAACAAAAAAGTACCCGCGGAACGTTTGCGTGATGAGTTGCAACGAGCAGAAGGGGCGATGCTAACGTCTACACGAGTTGATGCTCAGCTGTTAGCCGATGCTAAGAAGCTAAAAGTCGTTAGCACGGTTAGTGTCGGTTATGATGCGTTTGATATCGACGCGTTTCAAGAGTACGGGGTGCTTGCGACGCATACGCCTTATGTGCTCGATGAAACAGTGGCTGACCTCGTGCTTGGCCTGATGATTTCTTCGAGTCGTCGAATTGCTGAGTTACATGAGTATATTAAAAAAGGTGAGTGGCAGCCAGAACCAGATAGCACATTTTTTGGTCAAGACTTGCATCATCGCACACTCGGCATTATTGGCATGGGGCGTATTGGAGAGAAAGTTGTCAGACGGGCCCGCCTCGGATTTGAAATGGACGTCGTGTATCACAACCGTCGCCGCCAACCGGAAGTGGAGCAAAATTACGAGGCGCGGTACATGGAACTGGATGATCTGCTCCAACATGCTGATATTGTCGTTGTGATGGTTCCGTTAACAGAAGAGACGACAGGGCTCATTAGTACACGAGAATTTGGGCTTATGAAGCCGACGAGTGTACTCGTTAATGCTGCGCGTGGCCCTGTCGTAGATGAAGGTGCGCTCGTCACGGCGTTACGAGAGAAGCAAATCTTTGCAGCGGGTCTAGACGTCTTTGATCAGGAGCCACTGCCTGCCGATCACCCGTTGTTATTACTAGATAACGTCACATTGACCCCGCACATCGGATCAAGTACACATGAAACGACGCGAGAGATGGAAATGTGTGCGGCGAAAAACCTTGTGCAAGCGTTACAAGGAGACACACCCCAGGACTTGATTAAAGAATTGAAAGACTGAGCCCGATTAGAAAACCAACGACGGACCCGAGTAAAGTTAGGCTTACGTAAATGAGTAAAGGGAGGTAGCGACGTTGCTCGAGTAGCTCCAGTGCTTCCACACTGAATGTCGAGAACGTCGTGAATCCTCCGAAAAATCCGATGGCAATGAGTGCGTGTACAATACTTTCGTCTGCTGTTGACCATGCATACCACGCGCCGAGGCCGAAAGAACCTACAATGTTTACGATGATCATTGCAAGAGGAACCGGTGTGTGGGGTGTTTGGCGTTGAATGGCATTGCCAAGGATCAGCCGCAAAACCGCACCGGCAGCTCCTCCGAAAAACACAGCGAATACGGTCATTGATTTGCTCCTCCTGCCCATTTTTGTCCACACACCAACCCGCAAAATGAGAAGCAGATGCCTCCAACGAGTGACACGATCATATAGACGCCAGCGAAAACCAGGTGCTGGTCTGTGATGAGAAACACCCCATCCGCTGCAAAGGCGGACATCGTTGAGAGCCCCCCACAAAAACCAACGCCAAACCCAGCGCGCAACCATTCGGGAAACGAGCGGTTGAGCACCGCACCTACGAGCGCCCCGAGCAAGAAGCTCGCAATAAGGTTTACGATGATCGTGCCTAACGGGCCATGCGTGAGCGGGCTCATCATATGTATGCCATAACGCAAGCTACTGCCGAGCCCGCCACCAATCGCAACCGCACCGATCAAGATGGATTGTTGTTTCATTGCTGAACTCCTTGTTTTCTGCCGTTTGTATCATTATAGGAAGAAATGAACGCTCGTACGAACGTAAATTAATTGTAAAAATTCTTAATATATTGTAATTTTTGTTGCAAGTGGATGACTTTAAATGATGCTTTTGTATTGGAGTGGTAACGAATGTTCTCAAGAAATTTTAACATATTATTATCAGGTGTATTCGATAAAAGAGGATAACAAGCTTGCCGTAAATGAGTAAATTGAATAATTGTGAGATGGGATTTTAGTGGGTACTGCCCCCCTTGATGACGTAGCTTACTGAAAAACGTATAACCGTGTTTCTCTTGTTATAAATAGAGAATCCCATCATAGACAGGATCTATGATGGGATTCTCTGAAATATCGAGCCGATTTTTGCAGGAATCCCCACATAGAAAGGCGATATTCCCACATAGGCGGTTCTATGTGGGAATAATTGACGAATGCAACGCTCAATGTTGTTGGAATCCCCACATACGCACGGCCAGAGGGTTCGCGTGAACGAGTGATTCGCTTTTTTCAGTCCCTTTGTTTACCGCAGTTTACACCGCTTGAAAAACCCATTTCTAAAAAATGAAGAAATGGGTAGGGTAGAAAAGTTATCGACTAGTTGCTGCAGCTTGTTGCAAACGATATAACCGCTCGTAATGGGGAGACAAGCTCCGAATTAGTTCTAAATATAGCGAGCTATAGTCGCGATAGGTGGTTGCAGTTGTTGCATCTGGCACAACCGTTTCTTCTCGAGTTTTACGATTTTTAAAATGAGAGAGCTGCTCAATGTCTCCGAGTGTGTACATGCTCAAGATCACAGCGCCGAATGCCGAGCTTTCATAAGAGGGAGAGAAATGAAGCGGTTGATCAAAAATATCCGCTGCCATCTGTTTCCATGTCTCTGAGCGGGAGAACCCCCCGGAAGCGTAAATGGCGTTTGGAACTCCGATTAATTCTTGCAAGGCAAGCAAGACGCTATAAATGTTGAACGTGACCCCTTCTAACGCAGCCCGAATCATATCTTCGCGCGTATGGGTGCGGGTGAGTCCAATATAAGATGCGGTCGCTTCCGGGTTCCAAAGCGGCGCACGTTCACCGGTCAAAAACGGCAAAAAGAGCAAACCATTTGACCCTGCCGGCACACGTTCGGCGAGCGATATCGCCGCCTCTGTCGCATTCTCGCTCGTCATGGTGTCATCTTTAATGAGTTCTTCGACAACCCATTGAAGGGCAATGCCACCATTGTTAATCGGACCGCCAATAATCCATAGATCATCTGTTAGTAAGTAGCAGAACGTCCTGCCTTTGGCATCCACGTGTGGCGCGCGAGATGCACTACGAATCGCCGCGCTCGTTCCGATTGTTAGCGCCACTTCCCCTTCATCAATGGCGCCAACGCCTAAGTTGGACAGAACGCCATCGCTTGCTCCGATAATGTATGGAGTCTCTTCTCTATAGAACGTATACGATGTTGGGACAAGCGTCGGAAGTTGCTCTAGGGAAATACCTGCATAAGCGGCAATGTCTTCATCCCACTCGCGTGTGTGAATGTTCATCAGTCCAGTAGCGCTTGCAATCGACTCGTCCATCACAAATTCCCCGAATAGTTTAAAGAGGATATATTCTTTAATCCCAACGATTTTTGCGGTTTTTTCTAGCAATGGTGCTTGATGATCATTCATCCACACGAGCTTGGCGAACGGAGACATCGGGTGAATCGGTGTTCCCGTACGTTCATAAAAATCCTGCCCCCGCTCCGTCTGTTGCAGCGCTTTCGTTTCTTTTGCGCTTCGTTTGTCCGCCCATGTGATCAACTGTGTCAGAGGTTCTCCTGACTCATCGACACACATCATACTGTGCATAGCAGAACTAAAACTCACCGCACGCACACGCGTCCCTTCGTCTGCCAGAAACGCAAGTGCTTGCTCGAGTACGCCCATCGTTTTCTCATAGATGAGGTTTGCATCTTGTTCGGCGGCGTCCGGAGTCGGGCTTCGCATTGGGTACGTCTCGTACGCTTTGAATCTCTCCGTCCCTTCTTGATCGAATACAACGGCTTTGACGCCGGTTGTTCCAATGTCCACGCCGATATAATGATTGTCCATGTCAATCACCTGCTTCCACTACTCTTTTTTCTCAATCGCATGACCGCCAAACTGATGGCGCAATGCAGCGACTACCTTTCCGTGAAACGGGTCGTCATCTAGTGAGCGGTAGCGCATCAACTGCGACATTGCAATGACGGGGGCACTTGCTTGATAGTCTAAAGCCGCTTCTACTGTCCATTTGCCTTCTCCGGAAGAATGCATCACGCCTTTAATGCTCTCTAGTTTTGGCTCGTCTTTAAATGCTTCTGCGGTTAATTCCATTAACCATCCTCGAATGACAGAGCCGTGATTCCACATGTCGGCAACGCTCTCGTAATGATATTCGAATGGCCCTTTTTCTAGGAGCTCAAACCCTTCGCCAATGCTTTGCATCATTCCGTATTCGATGCCATTGTGAATCATTTTTAAATAGTGTCCGCTCCCGACTTCCCCAGTGAGTAAAAATCCATTCTCAATTGTAATGGCTTCAAAGACCGCTTTGACGCGATCGGCTGCTTCCTCATCCGCGCCTACCATTGCACAGAGCCCATTTCTAGCACCAGAAATGCCCCCAGACGTCCCGCTATCTGCAAACAGAATCCCAGTGTCTTTTAACTGTTCGTGACGACGTAATGTATCGCGGTAATGGGCGTTTCCAGCATCAATAATGAGGTCATCGGGTGCTAGTTTCCCGCGTAATTCCTGAAATACGTCTTCGGTAATGTCTCCAGCAGGCACGAGCAAAATGAGGGTGCGCGGGGTCTCAAGAGCGTTCAGGAGATCATCAATCGTTTCCGCGGTCCCCCCACCAGCTGCCTGCAATGTATTCCTTGCTTCCGGTTGTTGGTCCAATCCAACAACATCGATGTTACGATCCATAAGCTGTAAAGATAGAGACAGTCCCATCTTTCCAAGCCCAACAATGCCTACCTTCATAAAAACGCCTCCAAAGTAATGGTGTTGTTTGTATCTTATTAAAATAATTTTCATTTGTAAATGAAATGAAGAAAATATATTTCATTTTTAACCACATAGTGGTAAGATGCACTCAATCGTTTTGAAAAATAAGTAGGAATTAAAATGATAGGTGAAACCGTTTTGATAATTTCAGATCAAGAAGATGAATTTCTGAAAGCGTAACCACGAATGGAGAAAGGAAGTGACGAACGATGAAAATCGTAAACTATGAATTGTTTCAAGTACCCCCACGTTGGTTGTTTCTAAAGATCGAGACAGACGAGGGGATTACCGGTTGGGGGGAGCCGATCGTTGAAGGACGTGCGGCAACCGTGAAAGCTGCCGTTCATGAATTGATGGAATACGTCATGGACAAAAACCCACTTCATATTGAAGATCATTGGAATGTGATGTATCGCTCTGGCTTTTATCGTGGAGGTCCGATTCTCATGAGTGCAATTTCTGGAATTGATCAAGCGCTCTGGGACATTAAGGGCAAATACTATGGTGCGCCGGTCCATGAATTGCTCGGCGGTAAAGCAAGGGATTCTATTAAAGTATATTCCTGGATTGGCGGAGATCGCCCTGCAGATGTTGGGCAAGAGGCGAAGCGTGTCGTTGACCGTGGGTTCACAGCGGTAAAAATGAACGGAACGAACGAATTGCAATACGTCGATTCCTACGAAAAAATCGATCTTGTTCTGGAAAATGTTGCTGCCATTCGTGAAGCGGTAGGTCCTTATATTGGTATTGGCATCGATTTTCACGGGAGAGTCCACAAACCGATGGCGAAAATCCTTGCAAAAGAGCTTGAACCGTTCCGGCCAATGTTCATTGAGGAGCCCGTTCTCCCTGAAAATAACGAAGCGTTGCGAGAGATCGCAAACCATACCGCCATTCCGATTGCGACTGGCGAAAGAATGTATTCAAAATGGGATTTCAAGAACCTTTTGCAAAACGGTTACGTAGACATTATTCAGCCAGACCTTTCTCATGCCGGTGGCATTACGGAAAATAAGAAAATCTTGTCGATGGCAGAAGCGTTTGACGTCGCCGCCGCACCGCATTGCCCGTTAGGACCGATTGCACTTGCTGCGTGCTTACAAGTGGACGCAACGTGCCACAATGCGTTTATTCAGGAGCAAAGCCTAGGTATTCATTATAACCAAGGGTCCGATTTACTGGACTATTTGGCCGATACGAGCGTTTTTAACTATAAAGATGGGTATGTAGAGATTCCAAATCGTCCAGGTTTGGGGATTGAAATTAATGAAGCGCATGTAAGGAAAATGAGTGAAGAAGGTCACAACTGGCGAAATCCGGTTTGGAGACACACAGATGGCAGTGTTGCCGAATGGTAAGGAGTATTAATACGAAAACAAAGGGGTAATTCTCCATGTCAGGCGTAAGCTTAATAATTATTACAATTTTAGGTATCAGCTTACTTTTATACTTAATCATTCGTTCCAAAATGCAAGCGTTTTTGGCGCTGCTATTGGCGAGTATCTTCATTGGACTAATGACCGGTATGGACCCATTAGCACTGCTTGAAACGATCGAAGAAGGAATGGGTGGCGCACTTGGATTTATCGCCATTGTCGTCGGTCTTGGCGCCATGTTTGGTGAAGTGCTCAGAACATCCGGAGGAGCTGAACGGCTGGCGTTCACCCTCATTGATACATTTGGCGAGAAGCGGGCGCAATGGGCCCTCGGGTTTACAGGGCTGATCGTCGCCATTCCGGTATTCCTTGACGTTGCCCTCGTCATTTTAATTCCGATCGTCTACAGTTTGGCGATGCGTACCGGTAAGTCGTTGCTTTTTTATGCGATCCCGCTGCTCGCTGGTTTGGCGGTGGCGCATAGCTTTGTGCCACCAACGCCCGGGCCGATTGCCATTGCATCAATGTTAGGTGTTGACTTAGCTTGGATGCTCCTTTTCGGTTTTATTGCAGGTTTGCCTGCCATGATCGTCGCAGGGCCACTATTCGGTCGCTTTATCGGCAACCGTATTCACGTGCCCGTGCCTGACCACATTCGCGCGCGTGCAGAAGCCGAAGAACAAGAGACGAGCGATCTTCCTTCGTTTAAGTTAATTCTATTTATTATCTTGCTGCCACTCATCCTTATTTTAACGAATACAGCCGGAGAGCAACTATTAAATGAAGGTGCGGTCCAACAAGTATTCATGTTCATCGGACACCCGTTTGTCGCTTTAATTATCGCAACACTTTTCGCGCTGCATTTCTTAGGTCGCAAACGTGGCCTAACGAAACAACAGCTACAAGATATGTCCACGAAAGCGTTGGAACCGGCAGGAATCGTGATCCTTATTACCGGAGCGGGCGGGGTATTTAGTGAAGTGCTCATCCAAAGTGGTGTCGGTGACGTCATGGGAGACATGATGGCCGCATCTGGGTTCCCACTCGTCTTGCTCGCCTTCTTAATCGCAACCGGGGTACGCGTTGCCCAAGGTTCAGCAACCGTCGCCATGCTAACTGCGGCGGGACTCATCTCGCCAATCGTTGGTCTTGTTGACTTATCACAACCATCACTCGCTCTCATTGCCGTTGCCATCGCCTGTGGTGCGACCGTATTATCTCACGTGAACGACTCAGGTTTCTGGCTCGTTAACCGTTTCCTCGGCATGTCAGAAAAAGACACACTCAAGTCTTGGACCGTAATGGAAACCATTATCGGGGTCGTCGGATTCCTCGTCGTATTCGCACTCAGCTTTTTCTTTAACTAAGTACACATACAAACCCCATCATAGCGTGGCTATGATGGGGTTTGATATTTTTAAGCGGTGTGATGATGTTGGCATTGGGTGTAGGTTTTGTCGAAAAGGTGCACATCCGTGTCGATTATGTGCACATCTTTGTCAAAAGTGTGCACTTCCATGTCGAAAGCGTGCACATGCATCGCTATTAGAGGTCATCAAAGTTGCTCGTGTTCAAAAATTAATACCTCTTCGTCGCAATCGACTCACGAATCTTGTCTAAGTTTTTCAGTGTTGTATCTTTTAGTTGCAGTGCGGCGAGTACGTACAAAACATCGATTAAAGCGAGCTGTACCATGCGGGATGCCATCGCTTCCGAACGAAAGAGTGATTCCCGCGCGCTCGTCGTTAACGTGTAATCCGCAGTTTTTGTTAATGGTGACGAAGTGTGCCCTGATATCGCAATCGTCGTTGCGCCAGCGGTTTTGGCGGTCTTTAATGCATCAACAACATCGCGGTTACTGCCGCTATTTGAAATACCAATGGCTGTACTACCTTTTGAAAGCAAAGACGCGCTCATCATCTGCTGATGACTGTCGCTAAACGCTTGAATCGGGATGCCAAACCGCATGAATTTGTGGTATGCATCTTCGGCAACAACTCCGGAACCGCCCGAACCGTACAAGTCAATGCGCTCGCTTTTCGTAATCACTTCAGCTACTTGTTGCAACGTTTCTTCATTTAAAAGGGCAAGCGTGTCATCCATGGCTCGTTTATGTTCAGTGAATATTTTTGAGGCAAGTGTTCCGACGTCATCTTGCAAAGAGATGGATTCGTGAATATTCGCTTCCTCTTTCACAATCTGCCGGGCTAAAGATATTTTCAAATCTTGAAAACCTTTATACCCAAGCCGTTTACTGAATCTAGAAACCGTGGCATCAGCAACACCACTTGCTTCTGCCAGTTCCGAAATTGAAAAATAAACCGCTTGATCTGGGGCAGAAAGAATGTAATCTGCAACCTTCTTTTCTTTATCCGATAAGGAAGAATAATAAGAGCGTATCGTTTGTAGACAGGCATTTGCAGTCAAAATATTCCCTGCTTTCATTCATGTAGTGTACCGCAGTATAGCATAACTGAAGATTAAGGGACAAAATCAGCGCGAAATCGTATAGAAATTTGTTGCTTTTTAGTAGAAAAGAAAAATTCCGCTCACATTAACTAGGAATATTTACTCAATTATATTGAAAAATTCTTACTTTATAGTAAAATAGATATTAATTCTAGGATTTTAAGTAGATTAAGTTTTAAAAGGGGGACATAACAGAATGAGCTCATATGTATCCCCTGCTGACCTCGTGTCAACCATTGGAAACTGGTACCATGCGATCATTCGACGAGACGTAGAAGCAGCCACGCGATTAAAGAAAGTTGTAGAGGAGTTGATGGCTAGAGGGAAAATTGATGAAGAAATCGAACTCTACTACGAGCTTACCGACTTTCGGCATATGATGATTACCGAGAATATATCTGAAGGAGAAGCATATCGAAAAATTGATAAACTTCAGGATCTAGGTAAGGTCAATGTTAATTCTACGTTTCGGAGTTTACAAAATTATATTTATGGTCATTTCGAGTTTCTCCAGGGTAGTTATATTAAAGCTATTCGCTACTATCAAGAGACAGAATTTGAGCTAAATCAATTATCAGATCCTTTTGAGAAAGCAGATTTTTATCAGCGGATGGGAGAAACATACTATAGAATTGATCAATATGTAAGCTCAATTTATTATCTCGAAAAATCATTTAGTATATTTAACGAGAACCCACTTTTCGAAGAGCGTGCCTTAAATAGCTTGCTATTGTTAGGGTGTGTTTACTCAGAGATGAGAGAGACTGATGAGGCTAAAGAGCTGTTTGATCGTGTTTTAAATTCTTCTAAATCATATCCAACATTACATTCATTAGCACTAAGAAACATTGGCTTAAGTTTGTTGCAATCTAATCATTTAAAATCAGCAAAAAGGAATTTTTTAGAGGCGTTAGAGACTGGAGGGCACAAAAACTCTGCTGAGGGCATGAAGACAAAGTATAATATCTCTTTAATTTGCTTTAGATTAGATGACTATGAAGAGGGATTGAATTACTTGAACATTGCCATGTATGAAGCAGATAAGTACCATTCAACTGAATATATTGCCCGTTGTAAAATTGTCCAGAACTTATATGTCAAAAAAGATTTAGCTGTTGTGATTGAAGGCTTAAATCAACTCGAGGCAAATAATCTCTATTTTGAGTGTGCAGAAATGTCTAATGAAGTATCTTACTACATGGAGAGAGTAGGAGAAAACGAACAAGCGTTTAGCTTTTTGAAAAAATCATTAGAATATCGTAATTTTCAATTAAAATCTAGGAGTGATATTTCATGAAGAAGCTAATTATGTCATTTGTGTTTGTTTTGTCTATTAGTTTTACAGGATTTGTTGCTGATGCTAGTGCTGATAAAGGCTCATCGGTGTGGAGTGTAAATTCTCTAGATAAAGGCTCATCTGTATGGGGCGAAGTGAGTCCCCAAGATAAGGGCTCATCAGTATGGAGTGAAGTGAGTCCCCAAGATAAAGGCTCATCTGTATGGGGCGAAGTAAGTCCCCAAGATAAGGGCTCATCCGTATGGAATGAAGTGAGTCCTCAAGATAAAGGCTCATCCGTCTGGAGATAAACACAAATTAGGTTATTCAACTATCTAAATCTATAAAGAAATTAAACCTAAAACCCCTACCGCATCTACTGCGGTAGGGGTTTTTCATGCTCTGCGTGCTCGGACGTTAATGACTGTTCCGAACAATCCTTTGCCTATGAGAATGAAACTCATTGCTGAGAAGAGCGCTGCGATAAATGGAAGGCTAAACCCGATGACTTGACCCGGGACGCCTGCGACCAGTGTGGACGTCTCGTGTAAAGAGGCGCTTAGTACAAATCCTGACATGTAGGCGGACGTTAATAACAGAATTGGAGATGCTGTGAGTAGTCCTAACCCATAAAGCAGCGTCTTGTTGGCACGCTTGATCATTGCATAGGTAAGCAATAAGGAGGCGAGGATTGTAAAAGTAATAAGTGCAATAAACATGAATATCCCCCTTAAAAGACACTCTGTACATCGTAGTATGAAAGTGCTGTTTTGAAAAGAGGTTCAGGGAAATAATCTGAACGTTTCGATAAACGTGATCCTCTTTACATTATAGTCACAGCGTAAGGGATTATGATTTTGTATACAACGAAGAAAAGGTGTTTGCTCATATTGAAGAGCAAGCGTAGCGAAAAATCTAAAGTTGTTTGTTCGGGATGATTGGCTTGGTTGTGTGGTGTATGTAAGGTGGGCCCCTATTTTGCCGGAAACTATGCTAAGCTGGCTGCTGAAAGTAAAAAGCAAGACAGGTTGCATGATTGAGGGAACACTTTCTGTTCAGTATCAGATGAACTAAAAAATTTCACTCAACTATAGGCAGGGGATTGTCGTGTGGCTTTGTACCCGAACATCAATCTCCGTGGAATGTCTTCGGCTGAGCGTGGTATAAGCTGTGGACTAAAAATAAAAAACTGCTTTAGAAGTCGACGGTCAATTACCTCCTTTAAAGCGCTCGATCGACTTCCAATAATTCTTTTTTGGAATGAAACGATCATCGATTGGAAGTAAATTGATACCAACACGGGCTTAGATCGGTGATTCTGTTTCGAATCGAAGCTCTTTTGGAAACAGCTTCATGGCCGAAAAACGATGAGCGCCTATGGAGAACTACGACCGATGCTATGACTTTGAAAAGAAAGTTGTACATATAAAGGAGTACAGTTGAAAGCAAAAAGCAAAAAGACACTTCAGGATGAATGGATCGAAGGATGACACGCACATAATGTCGTGGGCACTTTATTAGCTTCGGAGATTTCATTGACCTTTCTTACCTTGACCACGAAAGGGGCGAGGAAGTCGTCCGTAGCCTGGGAAACGGTTCTAAATGTTGACAACGTACACCTATGCTTCATGACTTTGAGACGGTTCTTTTGATTCCAATAGATTATATGGTATAATTAGTTCGTTATGCTTTTGTTCGGAGAGTTAGCTTGTGGCAAAAGCGAATTTGCTATGGTCAAAACCGGAGAGTGAGGGTTTGTTCAATGGGTCAAGTTGTCCCTTTTATACAGAATCCGGAATACTTCTTTAAACAAGGTGTCATTGCTTATCAAAAGAAGGACTGGCACCGTGCGACGCGATTGCTGCAACGAGCCATTGACTTACGCCCCCTCGAAGGGGTTTTTCACTGTCAGTTGGCAGCTGTGTTATCGGACATGGGTCAGTATGAGCGTTCCAACGAGATTCTGTTACACGTAGTCGAGCATATTGATTACCAATTATACGATTGTTATTATTTTCTAGCAAATAATTATGCCTATTTAGGGTTGTTTGATAAAGCAAGAGAAGCGGCGAATAATTATTTGAAGCTCATGCCATATGGCGAGTTTCGTGCAGATACAGAAGAACTGCTTGAGCTATTAAACCTTGAGGATCTTGATGCGGGAATAGAAAACGATGAACTTGTCGATCACCCTGTCCCCGATCAAGTCATTTTGCAATATGAAGAAGCGTGGCGCTATATTAAAGAAGGCAATTACCGTCAAGCCGAACGAAATTTGCGTGAGATGATTGAGGATCAGCCAAGTTATTTGGCTTCATATAACCAACTGGCGCGAGCGCTTCACTTGCAAGGGAGAACGGAAGAAGCGATTTTCGTGTTGCAAGAACTCATTGAGGAGCAGCCATATGTGCCGGCACTTTGCCAAATTGCGCTTTTGCTGTTTGAAGCAGGTCACAAAGAAGAAGCGTCCTATTGGACCGAGAGATTAAAAGATGTTGTACCGATTGATAAAGGCCATATGTATAAGGTGGCAACGACGTTATGTAGGCTCGGAGAATACGAGGCTGCGTTTCCTGTTTTTCGTTATTTGCAAAAGCATATGCCACAGGAAAAGGCGTCTTTTTTCTACCGGTACGGTGTTGTCGCATATCACCTCGGGTATAATAACCGCACAAGAAAAGCGTGGTCCATCGCCAAAAGGTGGGGGCATGAACATGCGGCTAATTTACTGGCGACGTGGGAGATACGATCCCTCGACGATGAAGAAGTGCGTTGCGAAGACTTGCGCGATCTAGCTTTTGGAATCGAGTAACACTCAAGCAAATTTATGGACGCTGACTAGCGACATTTCATATACTTTGGGAACAGGATAAAATAATGAACTTCAATCCAGAATAAACAAAAAGGAGTGTTGGAGATGTCAGGGGATACAGAAAAAATCTATGATGTGATTATCGCAGGTGCAGGTCCAGCTGGAATGACGGCAGCTGTTTACACGTCAAGAGCTGAAATGTCGACGCTAATGATTGAACGCGGTGTTCCAGGTGGCCAAATGGCAAATACCGAAGATGTTGAGAACTACCCAGGGTATGATCATATTCTCGGTCCCGACCTTTCGAATAAAATGTTCGACCATGCCAAAAAATTTGGTGCCGAATATGCGTATGGCGACATCAAGTCCATTGAAGAAGGTAAAGAATATAAAACCGTTCACGCAGGAAACAAATCATACAAAGCGAGAGCCGTCATCGTTACGACCGGTGCAGAGTATAAACAACTAGGCATTCCAGGCGAGAAAGAACTCGGTGGCCGTGGCGTATCTTATTGTGCGGTCTGTGATGGCGCATTTTTCCGTGAGCGTGAAATCATCGTTGTTGGTGGTGGAGATTCTGCAGTGGAGGAAGCTGTCTACTTGACTCGATTTGCTGATAAAGTAACGATTGTGCACCGTAGGGATCAGCTTCGCGCCCAGAAGATTCTTCAGCAACGCGCATTTGTTAACGACAAGATTGATTTCAAGTGGAATACGGTTGTTAAAGAAATTCATAGTGAGGACGGCAAAGTAGGCAGTGTCACACTTGTGGATGTCGAAGATGGTACGGAGTATGAACACAAAACCGAAGGTGTGTTTGTTTATATCGGGATGTTGCCATTAAACGATGCCGTGAAAGACTTAGGGATCACAAATGATGAAGGTTATATTGAAACGAACGAAGAGATGGAAACGGCCATTCCTGGGCTATATGCTGCAGGAGACATTCGTGAAAAGAGCCTTCGCCAAATTGTTACAGCGACAGGTGATGGTAGTTTAGCTGCCCAAAATGCACAGCATTATGTCGAAGAACTGCTCACCCAAGTAGGTTCGAAATAACGATGTTAACATTTCTTTATAAATTCGTTATTCGCTTTTAACGGGTTTGTAACCACAGTGCAACACTCATGCGCTATGATGGGGTTAGTTAATTGACCCCCCTTTTATATATCTTGAAGCGCAAGGCGATATCGCCTTGCGCCTTTTTTGGGAATCGAGCCTTTAATGATGTATAATGGGAAGAAGAACAGAACGGTACAGGTGAACAAAAGGGGAGAAGGATATGAACGAAGATATCCAAATTGTTGTTATAACCGGGATGTCCGGAGCGGGGAAAACGGTAACGGTCCAAAGTTTGGAGGACCTTGGTTATTTTTGTATTGATAATTTGCCTCCAGCCCTTATTCCGAAATTGTTAGACCTCATTGAATCCGGTTCCATGAATCGCGTAGCCCTTGTGATGGACCTGCGTGGTCGTGAGTTTTTTGACCAAGTGTTTTCAGCTGTTAGTATGCTGGGTGACAAGCCGAATTTGCATACACATATTTTATTTTTGGATGCAGATAATGAAAAGCTCGTTCAACGATATAAAGAAACGAGACGTTCCCATCCGTTAGCGCCAAACGGTTCGCTGTTAGAAGGTATTGAAAAAGAACGGAAGATTTTAGAAGAAATCAAAGGTCGTGCAAGGCATCGCATTGATACGACAAGCCTTAAACCAAAAGAGTTGCGAGAGGAAATCAATCGTTTATTTACGAAGCCTGAAGAACAGACATTTACGGTTCATTTTATGTCGTTTGGCTTTAAGCACGGAGTTCCGATTGATGCCGACCTTGTCTTTGATGTTCGCTTTCTTCCAAACCCGCATTATATTGACCGACTTCGCCCGATGACCGGTCTTGATAAAGATGTGTCTGACTATGTTCTAAAATGGGATGACACGAAAGTTTTCATAGAGAAACTTGAAGACTTGTTAACGTTCATGTTACCGCTATACAAACAAGAAGGAAAGTCCCAGCTCATTGTTGCGATTGGTTGTACAGGTGGGCAGCATCGCTCCGTTACGCTTGTCGAGTACTTTGCGAATTTGTATGAGAGTGCCTATCCGGTTCATCGCAGTCATCGCGATCGGAAAGTTGGAGGCGAACGTAGCTAGTGGGTGTACAGAAAGTTGCAGTCATTGGTGGCGGAACAGGTCTCGCGGTATTACTCAGAGGTTTAAAGAAATATGACGTAGATATTTCTGCAATCGTAACGGTTGCAGATGATGGCGGCAGTTCAGGTCGTTTACGTAAAGAATTGAACATCCCTCCTCCTGGTGATGTACGCAATGTGTTAGCGGCATTGGCCGAGGTAGAGCCTTTAATTGAACAACTCTTTCAACATCGTTTTAAAGATGGGGAAGGGTTAACGGGTCATACGCTTGGCAACTTGCTTTTGGCTGGAATGACATCGATCACAGGGGACTTTGCCCGCGGGATTACGGAACTTAGTAAAGTGCTCAATGTTGGGGGCAAGGTGTTGCCAGTGTCCAATGATAGTTTGGAATTGGCCGCAGAGATGAAGGATGGGTCAATTGTTTACGGTGAATCCAGCATCCCTCACGCGGAACAAACGATTGATCGCGTTTTTATAGAGCCGAGGAACCCTGCCGCTTTACCTGAGACGATCCAAGCCATCCGGGAAGCGGATAAAATTGTGATCGGTCCAGGTAGTTTGTTTACGAGTGTGCTCCCGAACTTACTTGTGCCCGAAATTACAGAGGAAATTAAGCAATCAACAGCGAAGAAGCTTTATATATGCAATGTAATGACGCAGTACGGGGAGACCGAACAGTTTTCGGCTTCCGACCATGTGAAAGCGATCCAAAGGCACGTCGGTAACGACGTATTCGATCATGTGCTAGTGAACGAAGCACCGATCCCTAAAGAAATGACAAACCGTTACATGGAAGAGGGAGCAGAGGCTGTCGTGTGCGACACGAAAAACCTACAAGCGCTTGGTTTACGAGTGATACAAGATAACTTCATACGCATCGAAAGCAGCCATCTGCGTCACCACGCGGAGAAGCTGTCAGAGATTATTATAGAATTATAAAGGTGGTGAACGCTCATGTCGTCTTTTGCAGCGATGACTAAAAAAGAATTAACGCAAATTGAAACCGATTCATGCTGTGAGAAGGCTGAGCTAGCTGCACTCATACGAATGAACGGAGCGCTGTCATTTGGCAGTGGCAAACTATCCCTTGATATATCCACCGAGAATGCGGCGATTGCTAGGCGAATTTACACGTTGCTGAAACGTTCATATGATAACATGAAGGCAGAACTCGTCGTTAGAAAGAAAATGCGTTTAAAGAAAAATAACGTATACATCGTTCGACTATACGAACATGTTCGTGAAATTCTTGCAGACACAGAGATTATGGGAGAAGGATATTCATTTACACGAGACATCTCTCATCGGTTGATTGAGAAGCAATGTTGTAAGCGCGCTTACTTGCGCGGAGCCTTTTTAGCAGGAGGATCGGTGAACCACCCAGATACGTCTTCGTATCACTTAGAGATCTTTTCACTATATGAACAACACAATCGCTCACTCCAAAAGCTGATGGCGGAGTTTGATTTGCAGGCAAAAGTGCTAGAGCGTAAAAAAGGGTTTATTTTGTACGTGAAAGAGAGCGAGCGAATTACCGAGTTTCTAAATATCATTGGCGCTCACCAAGCTTTGCTTTATTTTGAGGACGTACGAATCATGAAAGACATGAGAAATTCCGTCAACCGGTTGGTGAATTGTGAAACTGCCAACTTGAACAAGACCGTCGGAGCGGCATTACGTCAAGTTGAGAATATCGAGTTTATTGAGCAACAGATTGGTTTGAATAAATTACCTCAAAAGCTTAGAGAAATCGCAGAGATAAGAGTGAAACATCAAGAAGTTACGCTGAAAGAGCTCGGTGAAATGGTTCCTTCAGGTAAAGTGAGCAAGTCAGGTGTGAACCACCGACTAAGAAAACTCGATGAGATGGCTGAGAAGTTACGTAATCACGAAAGCATTGAGTTGCCGCAAGCTTAAACGATTGTGAAGGGAAGGGAAGCCATGGTTACAAGAGAAGTGACAGTCACTTTAAAATCTGGGTTGCAGGCACGCCCTGCAGCGTTGTTCGTTCAAGAAGCAAATCGATTCGGTTCTCATGTCACCATCCAAAAAAATCATCAAGAAGTGAATGCGAAAAGCATTATGGGTGTTATGAGCTTGGCCATTCGTAAAGATACGGCAATTGTAATAAAGGCTGAGGGAAATGATGCTGAAGACGCAGTGAATGCGTTGGAAGCATTCGTCACTGAACATTAAAAAGGTTGAGCGGGTTCGATCCGCTCAACCTTTTTTCGTTATTCGCTTACGTTCTTCCAAACGTCCCACTGTCCAGAATTGTTCGGGTTTTCCCCTTGTGTCCACCATTTGGCTTCAAATAATTGGCCGTCATGGAGTACACGGTCTCCGCCGACGTAAATGTCAGATGTTGACCAAGCAGGATAACCGTCATCTTCATCTGGCTCGGTGCAGTCTGAAGCGATCTTCCAAACATCCCATTGTCCAGATTGTTCTGGGTCTTCACCTTGCGTCCACCATTTGGCTTCGTAGAAGTTACCGTTGTGCTCAACGCGGTCTCCCCCTACATAAATGGAAGAGCTTGACCACGCGCCATGTTCACAAAGCGGTGGGTTTTCTGGGTCTGGAGTTGGTTCTGGTTGCGAAGCATCTTCGTCACTTTCGACGACTGTAAACACGTTACTTTGAGCGGTATTTGTTTGTTCGAGATATTCAGCATACCCAATCATTACGTAATCACCAGCGTCAAGATGAGTCGCATCATAAGTTTCCTCAAACGTACCACCAGCAACATCAGCATACGAGTCAGCAAGTCCTAAATAGTTGCCTGTTTCTGCGTCATAGAGCCAGAATCCTAGTTCCTCTGCTCCACGGGGTACATTTGCAACGAGATCAAATTCATTTGTCTCCTCTGTATCAAGAACATTTAGCGAAGTAATTCGTGGATAATCAGGTTCGTCTACAAATAGAATTGTAGGTACCTCAATTGTATCGGTGAGGCTTTCGACTGTAATCATACCTTCATAATAACCACTGTCTAAAAGGTCAGGATTCACTTGAATGTTCAGGCGAACTTCACCAGATTGTCCTGGTTGAAGCGCAATGTCACTGCTCGTCATCGCACTAATACCAGAAGGGTTGCCATCAAATTCAATCGAGAAGCCATATGCTTGTCTTTGATCTGAAACATTATTAATCGTAAACGAGCTTCGCTTCGTTTGGACTCCCTCATCTTCAGCGAAGATACCAAATGAGTGAGTTCCTGGCATAACTGTAGAATCTACGTTAATGGCATCTGGAATTCGAATGCTACCTGTTCCTTGCGTATTATGCGGGTACGTATTCCCGTCAGGGTCAACGAGCGTTTCTGCAGTATTCATTAAGGCCGCACGTACGTGTTCAACACTTGCATCCGGATCTGCATCTAAAAGAATAGCTGCTGCACCAGCGACGTGTGGTGCTGACATGCTCGTCCCTTGTTTGGATGAATATCCGTGTGGGTTGCTACTATCGTGTGTCGGCACAGTACTTACAATCGATACCCCTGGTGCAGACACATCTGGTTTGATCATCCAGTTAAACATGACCGGTCCGCGAGAAGAGAAGTCTGCAACCGTTTCTCCAACTTCACGGTCAAAATCAAAGTCAAATGAAACGGTGTTGTCCCCGTTACTTAGGGCATCTAGCATCGCTTGCCCGTCTTGGAGCGACAATTTAACCGTCGGGATGTCTAAGCCTGGAACGTCTGGCTGAGCTCCTTCGACGTTATTGTAAATAATAGCCCCTACAGCTCCAGCATCCGCTGCATTTTCTGCTTTTTCAACGAAGGGTAAGTCCCCTCGAATCATCAGTGCAATGTTGCCTTCTGCGTCAACATCTTCAAAGTCTTCAGGAGCACCAATGCCTGCATCAAAGAATTCATACTCTCCTTGGTTTAATCGAAGTAAATCCAATTCGTTAGAGAAGCCCATTACTTCTGCAGATGGGTAGCTACCTGTTTCTGTTTGCATTGCTGCAGTGTACTCAGCGAAAGGCAACTGTGTTGCACCGACAGAAATCGCTTCGCGTGACGTGCCTGGTGAACCAACAGTCCAGTTTTCTGGCCCTGAGTTCCCGTTAGACGTAACGGCAACAACACCGTCTGCCATTGCCACATCAAGCGCAATACTCGTTGCAAAGTCTGGATCGTTCAGCGTATTCCCTAGCGACAAATTCATTACGTCAGCGCCGTCGAGAACCGCTTGCTCAATCCCTGCGATAACATTAGCTGTCGTACCTGAACCACCGGGTCCGAGTACACGGTAAGCAAGAAGATTCGCGTCCGGGGCAATCCCAGTAACAAGGCCACTACCGGCAACCGTCCCAGCTACATGAGTGCCGTGGTCAGTGGAACCACCACGAGGGTCTCCTGGAGGTGTCTCTTGTGGATCTTCATTATTATCGACAAAGTCATACCCTTTATAGCTACCAAAAGCAGGGGCTAAGTCAGGGTGTGTATAATCGACGCCGGTATCAATTACAGCGACGGTTACACCTTCCCCGGTATACCCCATATCAAACGCTTCTTGATTCCCGATGAAAGGTCCGCTGTCAAGCATGTCTGGGCTAAACTCTTCTTCAGCAATGGCAATGTCCTCACCAATTGTGTCTACTTCATATTCCACATCTGGATAAACCGCTTTGACGCCATCAATGGTGAGAAGTTGTGGAATTTCATCTTCTGGAAGCTCGATGGAAAATCCAGAGAAAACATAGCCATATTCTTGCACCACATCTACTGAGCTGACATTCACTTCAATGTCATTAAGTACACGATTGCGCTCGTCCGTTAGTACGGAGCGAGATTGGCGTTCACCTGATTGTCTTGCGTCTAGTTCAGACTTTTCTTCAAGTTCAACGATGACTGTCTTCGTCTGCGAAGACGTGAAATCATGAACACCAAAAATTTGTGCTTCAATCGCCTTTTCTGCCTCCTCAGCAGTTGCCGCGTATGGAAGTGCAGATGAAGCTAACAGAAAGAAAATACTAGATAGTGCAAATGTTTTAAATTTCTTCATAAAATCCTCCCTTTTATTCCCGTTAATCGACTCCCTAAAATGCTACAATCCTCCTTTTTCCTACAGTAAATTATTTCGGTATGCTTAATAAAAATCCTGTAGAATCGTGGAAAGACAGGCGTTTAGACCTTCATACGAAAAATGCCAACGGCTTTTGTCCTTTCTTTTCTTTGAATTTCATAGTCTGAAAGTCAAGAAATCGAAATCATTTACTGATGAAAAACTAGCATCCATAGGAAAGTCTTACCCATAAAGAGGATGGGAAGGGGAAATTTCAACAAAAACTGAAAAAAAACCAAGTGATTACATCATGCACCACTACTATTCGATATAAATTTCCAACATGAAAAAAGGATATGCCTTGCATTCTGTTACATAAACCTGAAAAGGCTCAATTTATTGTAGTGACACGTATTCTATGTATATCAAAATCTAGTGTTGACAATACGAGCAGATTTGTTTAATCTGTAAATCGTAATCGTTACGATCGTAACGATTACGATTTACAATATTGAAGGAGGAGGTGTATGGGTGAAAAACGAAAGCGTCATGAGCTGGTAGCAAAGTATGCTGCATTTCGAAAAGGGTGATCATGGGGGCATCCTAGAGTTTCTAAGCGTACATTCGGAATGCCTCGTATTGCATTTCGCAAACATGTGCACAAAGGATAAATCCTGGATTTAAAAATCAAGTCGGTAATGGAGGGATGATAAATGAAAAACTCATATGTTTTCTTCTTGGGATTTGCTGTAATACTTACGGCGTGTATGGATCATCAGCAGCAATCAACAGAAGGAAGCAACGATGTATTGGAGGTTTCAACCACACTTTTTGCACTGGAGGACTTTGCAAAAAAAATTGGAGGAGAATTCGTAGTAGCAGAAAGTATATATCCTCCAAATGCAGATGCACATACGTTTGAACCTTCATCCACTGACTTTGTAAAACTTGCAGAACAAGATGTATTTATCTATTCCGGTGTTGGATTAGAACCATTTGCAGATACAGTGGAAGATGTTCTAGATGATGAAAATGTTTACGTAATAGCAGCGGGCGAGCACATTCCTTTACGAGGTGAACGCAGCGATGAGGATAGTGTCGATAATCCTGATGTCGAGAGCCACCCGTATGGTGATGATATTCCAGAAGAAATAGCTGTGGAAGGCGTTGCTGATCATTATCATACGGGAGACACGGTGGTTATTACAGCAGAAATTGAAGAAGCACTCCAGTCTAATCAATCGCAATGGTACACCCGAAATCATACGCATCACCAATGGGAGGCAGCAAAAGGTCAGGATCGGACAAAATTCGAAGCCGAAGCTAGAGACGGTCAGGAAATTATGCTCGTTATTTATGATGATAATCTAGAGCCGTATGTCCAATCTTCACCTGTTGAAATTGTGATTGATGATCATGATGGTACGAGTGGGCTGGGTGATCCACATGTATTTTTAGATCCTATCCTAAGCATAGAAATTGCAGAGAATATTAAAGAGGTGTTCATTGAATTACTTCCTGAAGAGCGTGAAACCTTCGAAAGAAATTTTGAAAAAGTAAAAACTGAATTAGAAAAGATTGATGAAGAATTTCGCCAGACGTTTGCTAAAGCAGATCACCATCAAATCATTGTCTCTCATGCCGCTTATGGCTATTGGGAAGAACGTTACGGACTTGAACAGCTTAGCGTTCATGGATTATCCACGACACAAGAACCATCACAGGCCGACCTTGTGGAAATTGTAGAAGTAGCATCAGAAAACAATATTCAATACGTAACCTTTGAAAATAATGTTAGCAGTACGATTAGTGAAGTCATACAATCAGAGATTGGGGCTGAGAGCCTCATTCTACGTAATATGGAAAGCATCTCTGAGGAAGATCTCGAGAATGAAGAAGATTATTTCAGCATGATGAGAATGAACATTGATACGCTAGAAATAGCGCTAAACGATGATGAATAAGCTTGTCTATGTTGAATGAAAGAAATACTTCAAATTAAAAAAATATAGGTAATCAAATAAGGAGATATGAATAATGAATAATAAACTACTTAAAGGATGGAGTATCTTAATTGCATCAGCGCTTTTTGTAGCTTGTGATTCCGATGATACTTCAGATGAAGGTTCGAGTGCTTCTAGTGTAGATGAGCAAGTAGAAGAAACAGGAGGAGAGGATCATTCTGACCATGATGAAGACCCTGGTCAGAATTCTCCAGAAGATGTTGGTATTGAGGGATTAGCAGATCATTACCACACAGGTGATTCAATAGAATTGGTAGCGAACTTCGATGAAGATGTAGATTATGATCATTGGCACTGGTACACGAGAGCTGATCATAATTCAGAGTGGCAATCAGTACCTGACCATGGTACCGAACACTATTCAGGAGAAGCTACACATGATGGACAAGAGATTAAAGCAGTACTTTTTGATGCTGATCATGAAGCATATGTCCAGTCTCCTTCAGTAGAAGTTGTCATAGATGATCACGATCATGATCACGACCATGCACATAGTCATGCTCACGATGAAGAAAGCCAAAGAATCTATGATGGTTTCTTTTACAATGACGATGTAAAAGATCGCTCATTATCCGATTGGTCTGGTGAGTGGCAGTCCGTTTATCCCTATTTGGTAGATGGTACATTAGACGAGGTGTTTGAGCATAAAGCCGATGAAGAGGGCAATGATATGTCTGCTGAAGAGTATAAAGATTACTATGAAGTAGGGTATGAAACAGATGTTGATCAAATTGTTATTGGAGATGACAGCTTCACTTTCTATGAAAATGATGAGGAAAGTACAGCGAATTATGAATACGATGGATATGAAATTTTGACATATGATGCAGGGAATCGAGGGGTTCGCTTTATCTTTGAAAAGGTCGATGGAGACGAAGCCATGCCTGAATATATTCAATTTAGTGATCACGAAATTGCTCCAACTGATTCTCACCATTTCCATTTGTACTGGGGCGATGACAGAGAGGATCTATTAGATGAAGTAACGAATTGGCCAACGTATTATCCTACAGATCTTAACGAAGAGGATATTGTGCATGAGATGATTGCTCACTAACAGATTAATCGGTTCGTTTTAACAAACTATGGACGTATGCTACAATGCGGGCTATTAGTGAGGTGAGGCGCATGAAATCATTTAAACTCAATCTAACAGGTGAAGACGTTGCGAATATTATTTGTGACGAACACCCAGATGCCGTTCATATTAAGCGAATCGATATGGGTGAACGAAGTAGCGTTTATCAGTTTGATACAGCTGCTGCTCAGTATGTTGCACATTTTAGGCTCGACAGTGAAAGCATAGATAAAGCGAAACAAATCTATCATAAATATGGAGCGACACTTCCTATACCCAAAGTGCATCATACAAATGTCGTTAATGGCATTCACTACATGTTTAGCGAAAGAGTAAATGGTAAGCCGATTGTTTCGTATGAAAAAAGTACGCAAAGCCGCATCTTAAAGAAATTAACGTTCGTTTATTCTAAAATCGTAAATACGAAAACGAATGGAAAATTTGGATGGATCGACCCTGATGGGCATGCAAAGCTGACCTCCTGGCCAGAAGTGCTCGAAAGTTTCTTTATCGAAGAGGTCGACGGGTTTTATGGGAATTGGAAAACACTATTTGAAGAAGAGATACTAGAAAGGGAACCCTTTGATCAAGGGTTCAAAAAAATGATGGAGCTCGCGTCATATGCGCCAAGAACATCATTCTTAGTTCACGGCGACTTTCATCTCGGCAACATGCTATCAGATGGGGAGAAAGTTACTAGGATTGTAGACTGGGAAATGGCGATGCAAGGAGATTTCATGTTCGACTTAGCCGGTCTTCATTTTTGGTCTCCAGAGATGAACTTTCCTAAAATGATGAAAGAGATTTGGACCGAACAGGGCATTGAAATCCCCCACTTCAAAGAAAGGCTGTATGCGAATTTACTATTTAAAGCAACAGATGGCTTGCGTTTCTATGCAAAACAGGAACATAAGGAAGGATACGAGTATATAAAAACAAAACTTTACCAGTTGTTAAATGACGTTTGAATCGACGAAACCCCTCTAACGCTAAGCAGTAGAGGGGTTTCGTCGTAGCTAAGGCAATTCGCGGTTTCACTAACACACACAGAAATTGTACACATGGAACATGGGATAGGAGCGGATTTTTTAACAATCGGTCTTAGACGCCCGAGGCTTTCAAATCCTAAGTCGGAAGAGTTAAGCGCGAACTGCTCATGCCGGGCAAGGGTTCTGCCCTCACAAAAATAGAGCCCCGCGCAATTCTGTTCCGTGCAAGGGTTCTGTCCGGCACAAAAATAGAGCCCCGCGCAATTCTGTTCCGTACAAGGGTTCTGTCCGGCACAAAAATAGAGCCCTGCGCAATTCTGTTCCGTACAAGGGTTCTGTCCGACACAAAAATAGAGCCTCGCGCCGTTCTGTTCCGTGCAGAGGGGCTAAGTTGCGTGTGGCGCCCCCAAACTCATGCGCAACGTGTCTGTTTTATGAGGGCCTACACTTTGCTTCTTTATGAAATTCGTTCACATAAAAAAACACGCACGGCGCGTGCCGTGCGTGAGAATGCTTTATTTACCTGGTTGGCCGTTCTTTTCAAAGATTTGATCGACAAGACCGTAGTCTTTTGCAGCGTCTGCTGTCATGAAGTTATCACGATCGGTATCTTTTTGAATGACTTCAAGAGGTTGACCTGTACGCTCAGAAAGAATGGTGTTGAGCTTTTCACGCATTTCAATAATGCGACGAGCATGAATCTCGATATCAGAAGCTTGACCTTGTGTACCACCGAGTGGTTGGTGAATCATGATTTCACTGTTTGGCAGTGCAAAGCGTTGGCCTTTTTCTCCAGCAGCAAGCAAGAATGCACCCATTGAAGCAGCCATACCGATGCAAATTGTGGATACCTTCGGCGTAATGTATTGCATTGTATCGTAAATGGCCATACCGGCAGTAATTGAGCCGCCGGGACTGTTAATGTATAAAGAGATGTCTTTATCTGGGTCCTCAGCTTGTAGGAAAAGCATTTGCGCAACGATTGAGTTTGCTACGTTATCATCA
The DNA here is from genome assembly GCF_041949955.1 of Geomicrobium sp. JSM 1781026. Classification (NCBI taxonomy): domain Bacteria; kingdom Bacillati; phylum Bacillota; class Bacilli; order Caryophanales; genus Geomicrobium; species Geomicrobium sp. JSM 1781026. The sequence continues at coordinate 45,966 of NZ_JBHFQF010000002.1, forward strand.
ACGCCAGACCCAAGCATAATAATGCGGTCTTTCAACAAGCGCGAATAAATATCATACGCACGCTCTCCGCGATTTGTTTGTTCAATAACTGTAGGAATTAAGTTCATCATCAAACCTCCCTTGGAATATCTGCATATATCTTACCGCATTGGTCAATAAAGGTCAAATGAAAATGTCCGATTCAACACATGCACTCTTATATGATTTCCGAAATGCGTGTGATTCAAACGCATCTAGCGTGATTTCTTAATGTAGCGTATAATAATTGTAACGTTCATTATTTAGACATATTTTATTAGAGGGGGCGACGTGTAGTGAACTTGGAGATGGGATTGTTTCAACAACAGACAATGAAACTTGTCATGACGCAGCAACTTCGCCAAGCCATCTCGCTGTTGCAGTACTCATCGCTCGAATTGTCAGAATACATTGAGGAACAGGCATTAGAGAACCCACTACTCGAAGTAATTGACTCCAAACGAGACGAGCCAATCGCTTACGATGCACCCGTCATGTGGCAAGACCGGGAAGACGGTGGTGGCGAAGTGAGAGAAAGAGATTCTTATCTTGAACAAATTAAAGCAAGTGGTGAAGAACTCACGACGATGTTGTTTGATCAGCTTCAGCATCAAGATGTGTCCACGCAAGTATACGATCAGGTAACATACTTGATATACAATGTAGATGAACAAGGATATTTACGAATCGGAGATTGGAACGGCGCTTCAGAAGTTGGAATGAGTGAGACAGATTATGCGAATGCTCTCTACATCTTGCAAGGGTTTGAACCTGTAGGTATTGGCGCAAGATCACTTGCGGAATCGTTGCTTTTGCAACTGCAATCACTTCCTGAAGAGCATGCGCTATCTGAAGTAATTGTCGAGCATCATTTGCAAACGTTTGCTGAAAAGAAATGGAAGCGGTTAAGTGAAGAACTTGGCGTGACGCTACAAGAGCTGCAAAGCGTTCAAGACTGCATTTCAAGCCTTAAGCCTTGGCCGGCCCAAGGGGTAGGTGGAGAGAGCCCGAAGTTTATCTCACCCGACGTATATGTGGAGTGGCAAGACGGACGGTGGGCCGTTCAGCTTAATGATGAGTCGTTGCCTCGCATTCGGATGAACAAGCAGTACCGTAACCTCCTCGAAAAGAAAAATCAATCTGATCAAGAAGCGGTGGAATACGCTCATCAGAAGTATAAGCAACTCGTTTGGCTTTTAAAAAGCATTGATCAACGTCAGCAGACGGTCCGACTCGTGACAGAGGCGATTGTTGACTTCCAGCAAGAGTTTCTTTCTTCAGGCAACTTGAAGCCGATGACGCTTCGCGACGTTGCGGAACGAGCGGACGTGCATGAATCGACAGTGTCAAGGACAACAACAGCCAAGTACATGCAAACACCGAAAGGGTGCTTCGAGTTAAAGGCATTCTTTAGTAAAGGATTGGCAAACACTGGTGGCGATGAAACGTCTTCAACAGTTCTTAAGCAAGCGATTAGACAATGGATTAATGAAGAAGATAAAATGAAACCATTATCCGACCAAAAGATTACGGACCGGTTTCATACAGAACAAGGTGTGAAAGTTTCTAGACGCGCAGTAGCGAAATATCGCGACGAGCTAAAGATTCCCGCATCTTCAAAAAGAAAGCGATTTGCGTAAAGGTCGGTGCTTGCACCGACCTTTTGCGCGGAAAAGGAGTCTCGCAACATGAAAAACATACTCATGCACACACTTATACTCATCGTATTTACACTTATGCTAGTCGGAGATTCCTTTCCAGAGATCCCGATCATCGGCGGCGTTTCCATTGTGATTTGGTTCATCGCAATTATTGTTATCTATTTTATCATGTTCAAAGTTAAAGCGATTGACACGAGTGATCCGTTATACCGATTTAAGACGCAACTTGTGTTAACGGTATACGTTGTAGGCCTTATTTTCTTCCTCGATGTGATTGGCGGCCAATCACAAATGGGCATTTCACCAGAAAATGAAATCTTTTGGCTCATCGTTTTTGTGTCTGTCATTGACCTCGTTTTCCAATGGCGCCGGGTTAAACGGTTAAACGAGCAAACTGAAAAATAAGCTTACAGATTGAGCATCGATGCGAGCCATTCATCAGCTACAACCGAAAGAACAGCGACGACAATGGAGAGTGTAATGACAGCAACGCTTACGTAATACGTTGCAGCTGCTTTTGAGTCTTCAAAGGATACAATGGCTGTTGCAGTTAATTGGCTGCTAAGGAGGGTGGATCCTAGCCACGAAAGACCAGCCACGCCGTAACGGTCGTAGAATTTCTTGAACTTCGGATTTCGTTTTTTAGGTGGGCGGTCAGGGTTCTTAAATCGGTTGATGAACAGCCGGATTTGGCTTCCGAGAAAAACAAACACGACAACACTTAATAGGTTGCCAGCAATGGCAACCGCTGTTGCGATAATAGGGTTTAGATTAAAGATGATAATGCCTGTTGGGATTGAAATGATAAATTCCGAAAATGGAAGGGTACTTAAGGCAAAAACGATAATATATTCAAGCAAGGTTGACATAAGAACCGCCTTTTTTGGTCATTTGACTTATAATGTTTATTTTAATACATTTGTATTAATAAAATCAAGAGGATGGATTTGTTGTGCCGAAAGTAGTAGACCACTATGAACGTAAGAAAATAATTGCTGAAGCATGTATTCGTATGATTGACAAAACAGGAGTTGAAAAAACGACGCTAAGGGAGATTGCACGTGAAGTCGGGTATTCTCTCGGTTCTGTTCAATATTACTTTCCGAAGCAAGAGGACTTGTTTTCGTTCACAATTCAAATGCTGTACGAAAGAACGGCTGAGCGGATTAACAATGTTGTATTGGAGGGGAATACGACGATTGAGAATGCTGTAAGCATGCTTACCCAGTACGTGCAAATTGAAAACGAAGAGCAACGAATCGAAAATAATGTGTGGGTAAAATTCGTACTCGTTTCTGAAAAGCAACGGGAGTATAAGGAAATGAAGGACCGATATGTAGCGATGTGCTACCGGTTTGTCGAGGACGCTTTGAACATGCTAGAAGCGGGTCACTGTCTCGCGGATGGCGAGTCTAAGCAGTCTGAATTGGAAAACTTGACGATTTTTATGAATGGTATTGTATTTCATACGATTATTTTCCCTGAAAGTTACGATGAGGACCACGTAAAAAAACAGATTCGGTCCTATTTGGACAGAATCTGCCGACCGTAGAAATAATACATCGAAAGCGGCCACCATATGAACACGAAGATGGGATAAACTGCCCACAGCTCTTGAGGTGACGTGACGAGGTTCACTACGATAAAGAAGAGAGCTAATAAACCTGACATGACGAATGCGTACAAGACCGGACGCCGAACGAACTGAACGGTCATTGGCCACCAGAGTAAAGCAAATACGGGAAAGATTGCCCACGGGAAGCGGTCCTCCCACCCGATGTTAAGACCGATGTAGTAGAGTGAAATGATGAAGAAACAAGCCCAAGCCATGAGTGATGTTTTAAATGTACGTGGAAACCAAGCGGAAATTGGCCATACAAATATCGGTAGCGTATACAGAACCCATGCATAGTGTGGGGTTTCGATGCTGTTGATTAAGGCTAAAGTTACGAACACTAGCGTACTGCCAATGATACTAAACATGCGATATGGCAAGTGGCTGAGTGGCCAAAGAAGTAGTAGCAACAACAAGAACGGTGACCATGTGAGTGAAGGCGAGAGAAGTAAGTCCAAAGCGACGGCCACGCAAGCAATGATTGCCGTCGCTAACATGACTGGAAGCCATTCAGAGCGTCGCATCGGTTACTCCTCTCCTGTTCGTTTATACACAAACGTCATGGCTAGTGGCCACCAAAGAATGGCGAACGTCGGAAAGATGAACCAAATCGTGTTCGGTGTGTAATAGAAATTGATAAAGATGAAAAGCAAAATGATTAACGCACTTCCCCATAATGAAAAGTATAAGTTTAACTTTGCTCGGTGCTTTCTTGACGTCTCTTTAGACTCAGGATGTTTCATCCGCAAGTCCTCTTTTAACTCTTCAGCGTCACCGAACTCGACAATCGCTTTATTAATGGCGTCCTCCCTCGATTTACCTGTTTGCACAAGATCGTGCACTTTTTCAGTCAAATTCTCCGTAATTTCCTCAATCAGAACTTCTTTTTCCTCTGAGTGGTGAATATCACGAAACAATGACTCGACGTGTGCTCGAATACGGTTCATCTCGATCCCTCCATGAATTGATCCACAATTTCTTTCATTTCAACCCATTCCTTTTGCATTTCTGTTCGATAGGCTTTCCCTAGTGGGGTAATTCGATAATACTTTCGTTTTCCTCCATGAGATTCTGTCCCTAAGTAAGATTCAATCAGTTCTTTTTTTTCAAGACGTTGAAATGCTGCATAGAGTGTCGCTTCTTTTATTACGAAACGTTCTGACGTGCGTGTGCGAATTTCTTTGGAGATCTCATACCCGTATCGGTCATGCTCAGCGATCAAGGTCAGAATAATGCTGTCGAGGTGTCCCCGCAGTAGATCGCTTCGTACCATGCATAACACTCCTTTCATGTCCTCTATCTGATAGAGTAATCATACGCAAAATTACTCTGTCTGTCAAAGTAATATTTTTAAAACAGAATCATTTGTCAAAACGGGCGAGGTCCGTTATAATATAATTATCGACTTAGCGGGAACGAAAATGTCAACGCGGGACATAATCGATCCCGATAAGGAAGAGTGAAACAATATGAATATGTTAACGATGCTAGAATGGCAACAAAAGCTTCAACCTGACGTGATTGAGTCACTCGTTCACCGGTATGATTTGCTGCGATTCATCCAAATTAGCCAACCTGTCGGTCGAAGAGCGCTCGGTGCTGAGATGAACGTATCTGAACGAATCTTAAGACGAGAAGTGGATTTGCTCAAGGAGCAACGGCTTCTCAATGTCGAGTCTTCAGGTATGCGTTTGACAGAAGAAGGGAATTCTTTATTGCATGCTTTAGAGCCAAGCATTCAGGCGTTAACGGGTCGAGCGGCGTTGCAAGAACAACTTGAGCGAGCGTTGAACGTGCGTCGAGTGATTGTCACTTCTGGAGATAGCGATCAGCAATCTTGGGTGAAAAAAGAGATGAGCCGTGCATGTGTGGAAGAGATGATCCACACGTTACGTGATGGGGATGTTGTTGCAGTCGCTGGAGGAACAACGCTTGCGACGTTAGCGGCTTCAGTGTATCCGCATGAACGTTTGAAAGGTGTCACATTTGTTCCTGCACGAGGTGGGTTAGGTGAAAATGTTGAGCTTCAAGCGAACACGATTAGTGCGGAGCTTGCAAAGCAAGCAGAAGCGAACTACCGTTTGTTGCACGTGCCTGACCAACTTAGTGAGACCGCTTATGATTCACTCATTGAAGAACCGGGTATACGAGAGTTGCTACAGTTAATTCGTTCGCCACGAATGGTTATTCATAGTGTAGGAGATGCCATGACGATGGCAACGAGAAGAAGTGCAGATCCGGGTAAGCTCACCGGTCTCGCTGAGCAACATGCACAATCTGAAGCTTTTGGGTATTACTTTGATCAAGAAGGACAGATTGTTCATAAAGAACGAACCATCGGTCTACAACTTCAAGATTTGAATAAAGACCAACAGGTCATAACGATTGCCGGCGGTCAGTCAAAGGCGAGAGCAATTGCTTCCTATATGACACACCGGCCAAGTGATTTGCTTATTACCGATGAAGGTGCAGCGAAAGCTGTACTGCAAACATTAGAGGAGGAATTATAGATGACAACGAAAATTGGAATTAACGGATTTGGTCGTATTGGACGTTTGGTTTTCAGAGCTTCACTCAATAATCCTGATGTAGAAGTGGTGGCCATTAACGATCTTACGGATGCCGATATGCTTCGCCATCTCTTAAAGTACGACACCGTACACGGAACATTCAATTCAGAAGTAGAAGTGGACGGAGACAGCCTCGTTGTAGGCGGCAAATCCATTGCCATTTCTTCTGAAAAAGATCCTGCTCAAATCGGTTGGGACAAGTATGGTGTTGATGTTGTTGTGGAATCAACAGGACGCTTTACGTCGAAAGAAGATGCGAATAAGCATATCGAAGGTGGCGCAAAGCGTGTCGTAATTTCGGCACCAGGAAAAGATGTTGACGCGACGTTTGTACTTGGGGTGAATCATGAAACGTACAATCCAGAAGAGCACTATGTCGTTTCTAATGCGTCGTGTACAACAAACTGTCTCGCTCCTTTAGCGAAAGCACTTCACGATAAGTTCGGCATTCGTCGCGGGATCATGAACACGGTCCACTCGTATACGAACGATCAGCAAATCCTTGATTTGCCACACAAAGACTATCGCCGTGCTCGTGCAGCAGCGGAGAACATTATTCCGACATCAACGGGAGCTGCGAAAGCTGTAGCGCTCGTGCTACCTGAACTTGAAGGTAAACTTAACGGAGCGGCGATGCGTGTGCCGACGCCGAATGTTTCTCTCGTCGATCTCGTTGCAGAATTGAATGAAGATGTGACGGAAGAACAAGTGAATGCAGCACTAAAAGAACTCTCCGAAGGAGAACTTAAAGGTATTCTTGGTTACAGTGAAGAAGAGCTTGTATCCAGTGACTATAACGGCAGTACGCTTTCTTCAACCGTTGATGCACAGTCTACGATGGTGATGGAAGGCAATATGGTGAAGGTTATTTCGTGGTATGACAATGAATACGGGTATTCCAATCGTGTGATTGATCTTGTCGCTCATATGGCCAAGATTGGGTTATAATAATACAGGTAAAGGGAAAAGGGAGAAACGGATGCGTTTGCTCCCTTATTTCTCGTTTGAAGGAGGCCATACCCAATGAACAAAAAAACAATAAGTGATCATGATCTGCAAGGAAAAACCGTGTTTTGCCGTGTAGATTTTAATGTCCCAATGGATGGGACAACCGTTACGGATGACACGAGAATTCGGGCTGCATTGCCTACGATTGAAGCGCTTCAAAAAGCTGGAGCAAAGATTATTTTGGCAAGCCACCTCGGTCGCCCGAAAGGTGAAGTGGTGGAAGGGTTAAGAATGAACCCCGTTGCAGAGCGTTTGAATGAACTCGTAGGTGGCGGTGTACAAAAGGTCGATCACGTCGTCGGTGAATCGGTGCAAGAGGCAGCTTCAGCGCTCTCTGAAGGTGAAGTATTACTCATTGAGAATGTACGCTTTGAGCCGGGTGAAGAGAAGAATGATGCGGAGCTGGCGAAAGCTTTTGCACAACTTGCTGATGTGTATGTGAATGATGCATTTGGTGCGGCTCACCGGGCGCACGCTTCAACAGAAGGGATTGCCCATCATTTACCGTCGGCTGCCGGATTACTCCTTGAAAAAGAGTTAGAAGTTCTAGGGAAGGCACTTGAAAATCCGAGCCGTCCATTTGTGGCGATTATCGGTGGTGCGAAAGTGAAAGATAAAATTGACGTCATTGATCATTTGCTCGACAAAGTAGACACCCTCATTCTCGGCGGAGGTCTTGCGTACACATTCGTGCGCGCGCAAGGACATGGTGTTGGCCAGTCTCTCTTAGAAGAAGACAAGATTGAAACCGCCAAATCATTCATGAAAAAAGCTGAAGACAATGGCGTAGAACTGCTTCTACCAACCGACGTGAAAGTCGCGGCTGAATTCAGTGCAGAAGCAGACAAGAAGATTGTTCCAATTAGTGAAATACCTGACGACTGGCAAGCGCTAGATATTGGTCCAGAGACGGTTCAAACGTTTGCAAAAGCCATTCGTGAGTCCAAACTTGTCGTTTGGAACGGACCAATGGGCGTGTTTGAAATGGATCCGTATGCCGATGGTACAAAAGGTGTTGCTGCGGCAATGGCAGGCAGTGATACGTACACGATCATTGGTGGCGGAGACTCTGCAGCAGCGGTTCACAAGTTTGGCGTTGAACGAGCGATGAGTCATGTGTCGACTGGTGGAGGCGCTTCATTAGAATTTATGGAAGGCAAAACGCTACCAGGTGTAACGGCGTTGCAAGATAAATAAGAGGTGATCAAAATGAGAAAGCCATTTATTGCTGGGAATTGGAAGATGAATCTGACGGATGAAGAAGCACTCAAGTTTGTAGACCAAGTCGTCGAGCGTGTTCCGTCGATTGAATCGGTTGATTATGCTGTTTGTGGCCAGGCGGTCTCTTTGAAAGATATGAAAGAGCGAGCGGTCGGTACGAATCTTCAAATCGGTGCCCAAAATGTACATGAAGAAGAAAAAGGTGCATTTACCGGAGAAATTAGCGCAAGTGCACTTACTTCGGTCGGTGTAAAACTTGCCATCATTGGTCATTCTGAGCGTCGTGAGTATTATAACGATACCGATGAGCGGATCAACTTGAAAGTGAAAACGGCATTAAACCACGGAATTACGCCGATTTTGTGTGTGGGCGAGCAATTGGAAGAACGTGAAGCTGGACGAGCAGAGTCGGTTGTAAGAAAGCAATTAGAAGATGCGCTCGATGGCATTGAAGCTGGCAGAGCGGCAGACATTGTCATTGCGTATGAACCCGTATGGGCAATTGGAACGGGCAAATCATCTTCACCAGAAGATGCCGGAGCGATGTGCGGAACCATTCGCCGCTTTCTCTTTGACACGTATGGTCCGGAGACGGCAGAATCGATTCGCATTCAATACGGTGGAAGTGTCAAGCCGGAGAACATTCGCAGTTATATGGCAGAAGAAGACATTGACGGTGCGCTCGTAGGCGGAGCGAGCTTAGATGTGGATTCTTATCTTTCTCTCATTGAGGAAACCGCTAAATGAGGCACAAGAAACCGGTCGCGCTCATTATCCTTGACGGATTCGCAATGCGAGAGGAGACGTTAGGAAATGCCGTAGCGCAAGCAAATACGCCTCATTTTGATCAACTTTGGGAGAAATACCCACACGCGACATTGTCGGCATCAGGTGAAGATGTTGGGTTACCGAAAGGACAGATGGGCAACTCCGAAGTCGGCCATATGAACATCGGTGCGGGCCGGGTCATTCATCAAAACTTATCGTTAATTAACAAAGGCATTGCCGCTGGAACGTTTTTTGAGAATGCGGTGTTTGCTGAAGCGATCGAACATGCAAAGCGGAACAAATCGGCCCTTCATTTGTATGGTTTACTATCTGATGGCGGAGTTCATAGCCATCAGAATCATCTGTACGCATTGCTCCAGCACGCAAAGCGCCATGATTTTTATGATGTGTACGTGCACGCGTTTTTAGACGGTCGAGACGTCGGTCAACAATCGGCGAAGACGTATATTGAATCGTTGCAAGAAAACATGGCAAAGATCGGTGTCGGCAAGCTAGCAACGATGCACGGTCGCTACTTTGCAATGGATCGAGACAACCGTTGGGAGCGGGTCGAGAAATCGTACCGAGCTTTAGTTGACGGTGAAGGTGTCGTTGCCGAAGATCCGATTGCTGCGATTCGTGAGTCGTATGAGAAGGGCGTCTATGATGAATTTATCGAGCCGACCATTCTACCAGCTGCACAAGGCATTCAGACGGGAGACGCCATCATTAGTTTCAACTATCGTCCTGACCGAATGATCCAATTATCGAAAACGATGACCGATGAACGGTTTACCGACTTTGAACGTGGGGACAGGCATCCTTTGAATCTCTTTTATGCAACGATGACGCAATATGATACGAGTATAAAAGCAGAGATTGCCTTCCCGCCAACGAGGCCTGTAAACACGTTAGGTGAAGTATTGTCAGAAGCGGGATTAAGACAACTAAGAATCGCTGAAACCGAAAAATACCCCCACGTGACGTTTTTCTTGAACGGTGGCCAAAATAATGTATTTCCAGGTGAAGAACGAATCCTCATCGATTCTCCAAAAGTAGCGACGTACGATCTTCAGCCGGAGATGAGCGCGGTCAAAGTGACAGATGCACTACTAGACACGATCACAGGTGACCAGCACGATGCGATTATCTTAAACTTTGCAAACCCAGATATGGTTGGCCATTCCGGTATGTTAGAGCCAACGATTCAAGCGGTTGAAACGGTGGATAAACAACTTGGACGCATTGCGGAAGCCGTATTTGCGAAAGGCGGAAAGTTGATCGTTACCGCTGATCACGGGAATGCCGATGAGGTCACTTCAGAAGCCGGCGATGCGATGACTGCGCACACGACAAACCCTGTGCCTGTCATTGTCACAGACGAAACGGTACACTTAAGAACGGACGGCATTTTAGCCGACCTTGCTCCGACGATGCTCGAATTATTAGATGTGAAACAACCGAAAGAAATGACGGGCAAAAGCCTAATTAAATAGCTGTCGAAAGGACGAAGTATACATGTCAATGATTGCAGATATTCTAGCACGAGAAGTATTGGATTCAAGAGGAAACCCAACGGTCGAAGTTGAGGTTGTTACAGAAGACGGTACACTCGGTCGCGCCCTAGTGCCAAGTGGCGCTTCCACGGGTGAGCACGAAGCAGTAGAGCTGCGTGACGGCGGTTCGCGCTATATGGGTAAAGGAGTGCTCAAAGCAGTCGAAAACATTAACGAAACGATCGCACCGCAACTCGTCGGGGTAGACGTTTCTGACCAACTCGGCATTGATCAACTTCTCATCGAGCTTGACGGTACACCGAACAAAGGAAACCTCGGGGCGAATGCGATTCTTGGCGTATCGATCGCTTGCGCGTATGCAGCCGCTCACGATCAAGGGGTTGAGCTATATGAATACCTTGGCGGTATCAATGCGAAAACACTGCCAGTCCCAATGATGAACATTTTAAACGGCGGGGAGCATGCTGATAACAGTGTTGACTTGCAAGAATTTATGGTTATGCCTGTCGGAGCCGATGACTTCCGTTCTGCAATGATGATCGGAACAGAGATCTTCCACACGTTGAAGAAAGTGTTGAAAGAAAAAGGCTTAAACACAGCTGTTGGTGATGAAGGCGGGTTTGCGCCAGACCTCGACTCTAATGAGCAAGCCCTGAGCACAATTATGGAGGCGATTGAAAGAGCCGGCTACAAGCCAGGTGAAGATGTGATGCTTGCCATGGATGCAGCGGCCTCCGAAATGTATGATGATGGCAAGTACAACCTGAAAGGCGAAGGGGTTGTAAAAACTGCCGATGAAATGATCGATTTCTACGAAGATCTCGTGAACAAATATCCGATCATCTCCATTGAAGATGGCCTCGATGAGAATGATTGGACCGGTTGGAAGAAGCTCACTGAGCGCATTGGCGACCGTGTTCAACTCGTCGGTGACGACTTGTTCGTAACGAACACAGAGAAACTCGGAGAAGGCATCGAGAAAGGCATTGGAAATTCGATCTTAATTAAAGTGAATCAAATTGGAACGCTCACCGAAACGTTCGATGCGATTGAAATGGCGAAGCGTGCAGGCTATACGGCTGTCATTTCCCACCGCTCTGGAGAAACCGAAGATGCAACGATTGCTGACTTGGCGGTTGCTGTTAACGCCGGACAAATCAAGACCGGTGCCCCGTCCCGAACGGACAGAGTAGCGAAGTACAACCAATTGCTTCGTATTCATGACCAGCTTGGTGGTCGCGGGCAGTACCCAGGCAAAGAGACGTTCTATAACCTTAGATAAGTAGATAAGCGAAGACGCCCGGTTGTTTTGGGCGTCTTTTTTCATGATCATTCCAAATACGTCTGTTTGGAAATGGAAGTCCAACCATTGGAAGCAAAACAAGGCGAATCAATCAATGTTGTGAGGATCTTCTTCCCGTCGGCTATATAAGATGAACTTAAAATTTTCCTAATTTGCGCTGTTGATTGTTGTTTTCCATTACAGGCGGATGCTTGTAGTCCAGACTATAAGTGCAACATCGGTGTCCAAAAGACGCCCACCGTGTTTTCTTGACACTCTAGAAAATAATGGTGGCACGGTTCACGTTTTTGTCTACTGGTTATGTTGGGGAAAGAAGTCCAAATGTCTCATATTTTCATTAATGTGACACTTGAGAAAGAAAAATCATCATTTTAAACGTGGATGCGCACATAAACGGAGTCAACTGTCACAAATCGTGCGATTTGTGACAGTTGCGTACTGAAAGTGCCCGGATTGAGGGCTGAATTGTCACATACGTGACAGGTCATAACACGACTTTCTCCAAGTGATGGCCACCGGTCACGTCTTGGTACCCTACGGCAAACGCTCTTCGTGTTGCCCGCAACCCTATCAGTGACGAACAACGTTCGGCAACGAAGTTGTCGAAGTGAGATGAACTTCAAAAGACGATCGGCAGGCATTCACGTGCAAACAGCGATCTCGATTATCAGATTCAGTGAGTTCCCTTCGTTCAATTTGAAAAATACTCTCCGCTAGGCAAATCATTGCTCTATCCAACGATCACTATTCGCTAAATGTATCAGCTTTTGCGAACGACGTGTTTAGAATGAACGCAAAAACGACGGCGCATACGACGGGCGCTTTGCTGCCCGGGCTCGTCCCGTTGATCTTCTTATGAGAAGTATGCTATTATAAGATAAGGACATTTACGGGTTACAGAAGAAATGAACGGCATTTCTTCTGTGTATGAGATAGACTGCCGTTTTTATGGAGGTGCGAACGTGATGATCACTACTGTTTTAACGATATTGTTAATTATTAACGCAATTGCATTGATTACTGTTGTACTGCTTCAATCAGGACGTAGTGCTGGACTATCGGGAGCGATTTCCGGTGGGGCAGAGCAACTAATGGGGAAACAAAAGGCGCGGGGAATCGAAGCATTCTTATCGAAATCCACCGTCGTACTGGCGATTTTATTCTTTGTAATTACCGTTTTATTAGCGTATTTCATCTAAAGGCAGTAGGGGGTCACACGCTCCCTGCTGTTTTTTTGTTTTAATCACCGAAAGAACGGGAATTCTACGATCGTCAGGTAAGAACGGAGGCGCATCACGATGATCGGATGTTTATGCTTACACGGCTTCACAGGTTCCCCCGCTGAAGTCGAACCGATTGCTGAACGGTTAAGAAGGAAGAAGGGATGGCTCGTCTATACACCGGTCCTTCCAGGTCACGGTGAAGATGATGAGCTGAAAAACGGAGAAGGATCGACTTGGATATATACCGCAGATCGCGCCGCGAACGAAATGCTCAAACATGTGGATGAACTGTATGTGATCGGCTTTTCAATGGGTGGAATGTTAGCCTGTTATTTGGCGGCGAAATATCCGATCAAGAAACTGGTGCTTGTGAATGCTGCGGCTTATTACGTAAATCGTCCACAAATCATCGAAAATGTCCGAACCTCCATGCGGGAAGGGATGAACGACCCGTGGATGGCGCTCGTTAATGATAAAGCAAAGGAAACATCAATACGTTCGGTATTTGAATTTATGAAAACCGTCCGAACCGTAAGGCCGTACGTTCGAGAAGTGACCGCCCCTGTCTTGATTGCCCAAGGAGAGAAAGACATTCTCATCCCGGAGAAGAGTGCGGCCTATTTATATGATAATATCGGATCGAAGCATAAACGACTGTACATGTATGAGCAGTCCAACCATTTTGTGTTTCAAGATGTGGAAAAGCTTCAAGTTATACGAGATATCGAGCATTTCTTGAAAGGAAACGAGACAACATGAAAATTAAAGCTCCAAAACCGTTTACGTTTGAAGGAGAAAGCAACCGAGCCGTTCTTTTGCTCCATGGGTTTACGGGCTCTTCAAATGATGTACGCATGCTCGGAAGGTATTTACAAAAGCAAGGGTATACGAGTCATGCTCCTGTATTCCCAGGGCACGGCGTGCCACCAGAACAATTGATGCAAACGGATTGGCACGACTGGTGGGCGGCTGTTGAAGAGGGGTATCAGCATCTCGTTGACCGAGGGTTTACTACGATTGCGGTTTGTGGACTGTCCCTTGGCGGTTTGCTCAGTTTGAAAGTCGGCTATACTTTTGATGTAAATGGCATCGTGCCGATGTGTGCACCTGTCATGCAACAAGGCATGAACGACAGGCTATACCAGGGCGTTGTTGATTATGCTAAGCAATACAAACAGTTTGAAAAGAAAGATGAAGAGACGATTGAAGAAGAAATGGATGAATTTGAAACGATGCCTCTTGATACATTGGCGTCGATTGATGAACTGATCTTTGATGTGCGCGACCGGCTCGCAAACATCAAACAACCAATAAAAGTGATACAAGCCGGACAAGATGACCTCGTTCCACCTGAGAACGCGGATGTGATTTACGAAGAAGTCGGCTCGAAACATCGAGATCGAGTACTTTACGAAAATGCCCCACACGTCATTACACTGTGGGAAGAGAAAGAACGTTTACATGAAGAGATCGTTGCGTTTTTAGATTCACTAGAATGGTCATCTTAAGAGAAAGGAGAGAAAACATTGAGAGAACAAGTACTCACGTTTATTCGCGATGAAGCGAATAAACCACTAAATGTAAAAGAATTGCAAGAGGCACTCGGTCACGGAGAGAGTGCCGATGAGCAAAAACAGCTCGTAAAAACGCTGAACGAACTTGAGGATGAAGGCGCACTTATCCGTACGCGCAATAATCGCTACGGATTACCCGAAAAAATGAATCTACTCAAAGGTCGTGTACAAGCTCACGCCAAAGGGTTTGCGTTTATTATTCCTGAGAACGAAGACGAAGAAGATGTGTATGTAGCTCCTGGCGATCTTGCTGGAGCGATGCATCAAGACATCGTATTCGTGCGGGTTTCTTCTCGCACGGGTGGCAATAAAGGAGACCGCGCGGAAGGTACGGTCGTACGTATTCTTGAGCGTGGGGTATCGACGGTCGTCGGCACATATCTTGATTATGAACGGTATGGCTTTGTGAAACCGGACGATAAGCATATGCAAGGCGACGTATTTATTCCAGAAGGAAGAAATCACGGTGCCGCAGAAGGCCACAAAGTTGTCGTCGAACTGACGAAGTATCCGGAGGGCCGACAAGGTGCAGAAGGTGAAATTGTACGTATTCTAGGCCATAAAAATGACCCAGGAACCGACATTTTATCGATCATCTTTAAACACGGCCTGCCTGGAGAATTTCCTGAAGAAGTTACGGAGCAAGCAGCAAACACGGCTGACACGATTGATCCAAATGAAGTAAAAAGACGACGTGACTTGCGTGAAGAAACGATTGTGACGATTGACGGTGCCGATGCGAAAGACTTAGACGATGCGGTGACGGTTGAAGAATTGGACAACGGAAATTATAAGCTCGGCGTGCACATCGCTGACGTGAGTCACTATGTGACGGAAGGGTCTCCGATTGATGTCGAGGCTGCAGACCGTGCAACGAGTTCTTATCTTGTTGACCGTGTGATACCGATGATTCCCCATCGTCTATCGAATGGGATTTGCTCGTTGAACCCACAAGTCGATCGTCTAACACTCACGTGCGAGATGGAGATCACTCCGAGTGGCGACGTCGTGAATCATGAGATTTTTGAGAGTGTTATTCGCACGAATGAACGGATGACATACACCGCTGTGAACGAGATTCTCGCTGATCGAAACGAAGAGACACGGGCGAAGTACGAAAGCCTCGTCCCCCTCTTCGAACGGATGGAGAAGCTCGCTGCCATCTTACGTAAGAAAAGATTTAAACGCGGTGCGATTGACTTTGACTTTAAAGAAGCAAAAGTGCAGATGGATGAAGAAGGGCGTCCGACGGATGTGGCGGTAATTGAACGGTCGGTGGGCGAGAAGTTGATCGAGGAGTTTATGCTTTGTGCCAACGAAACGGTCGCTGAACATTTCCACTGGTTGAAGTTGCCGTTTATCTACCGAATTCACGAGGATCCAGACGATGAAAAGCTTCAGAAGTTTTTGGAGTTCATTACGAGTTTCGGGTATGTGATGAAAGGTCGTGGCGATGCGATTCATCCCCGTGCGCTTCAGGAAGTATTGGAGACGGTGAAAGGGGAAGCGGAGGAAACCGTCATTAGTACAGTGTTGCTCCGTTCGATGCAACAAGCGAAGTACGACCCGACGAATGTCGGTCACTTCGGACTTGCGGCTGATTTCTACACACACTTCACGTCCCCGATTCGCCGTTACCCAGACTTGATTGTGCACCGTTTAATTCGTACGTATCTTGTGAACGGGCAGACGGGCAAGAAGACGACCGATCATTGGCAAGGGAAATTGCCAGAGATCGCGACGCACTCATCAGAAATGGAGCGACGAGCGGTTGATGCGGAACGTGACGTTGATGATCTGAAAAAAGCGGAATATATGCGTGACAAGATTGGTGAAGAATTCACTGGTTTTGTAAGCGGAGCGGCGAACTTCGGATTGTTTATCCGTCTGGATAATACGATTGAAGGGATGGTGCACATTAGTCACCTGACCGACGATTATTATCATTACGATGAGCGGCAATACGCACTCATTGGTGAGCGTACGGGCAATATGTACCGCATCGGTGATCAAGTCGATGTGAGCGTGTTGGAAGTGAATATGGACGAGACGACGATTGATTTTGAAATCGTCGGGATGCCAAAGCGCAAGCAACGCGCGCGTACTGCACCGAAAGTCATCCAAGGTGAGCGTGGGGACCGCCCTGGCGGCAAACGTGGAAATAACACAAAGGGCAAAGGCGGAAAAGGCCAAAAGAACCCGAAAAACAAAGGCTTCCGCTCTAATCGAAAGAAAAAGAAAAAATAAGCAGAAAGGACCGTCCGTGAGTGGACGGCCTTTTTTTGTGAATGGAGGGGACAAGCCCCTTTATTAATAAGGTCCGTAACCGATTATTTGAGCAACAATTAAAAAGATGCAGCCGATTGTTGCGTTAATCAGAACGAGTGGGAGCACCCAACGGACATATCGCCCGTATGGTATACCGGCAATGGCCAGACCAGCCATGAGTGTGGCAGAGGTTGGGAAGATGACTTTTGAAACACCGTCACCGAGCTGAAAGGCGAGTACTGCAGTTTGGCGAGTGACACCAATCATGTCGGCTAAAGGCGTCATTAGAGGCATTGTAAGTGCCGCTTGACCACTGCCTGAAGGTACAAAGAAATTAATCATCGACTGGACGGCAAAAAAACCGATTGTGCTAAGCAGCGGGGGTAACCCTTCCAGCATGTTGGCACTATAGTACAAGATCGTATCAATAAGGTTGCCTTCTTCTAGGATGACGAGTACACCGTAAGCAATACCGATAATAAGCGCTCCTTTAATCATATCAGCACACCCACTAACAAAATGATCAGCAATCTCGTTGGGCCGTTTGCGCACGATTATGGACGCGATAATACTTAGCATGAGGAAGATGCTTGCGATTTCTGTGATAAACCAGCCTAAGCTGATCACACCATAAATCATAATTATAAATGTAACGAGTAACAGAGATAAAATCGCTTTATGTGGCACGGTTAGCTTTTCAACGGTCGTGCCTTTCCCGGCGATTGCGCGTTCTTCCTCGTTACCAAACACCCCAAGGCTAGGGTTTTTCTTTATACGCATCACGTGTAGGTATATGTAGCTTACCGTTGCACCATATAAAGCAATGAACAAAATGATCCTTAACCCCATCCCTGAAAATGTCGGAAGTTCTGCGACGGTTTGCGCCACGCCAACGTTAAACGGATTCGTGATGCCCGCGGTAAACCCCATTGACATGCCGACAAACACAATGGCAAATGCCGTCAGTTTGTCAAAACCAAGCGCAAGCACGAGCGGGGTAATAATTGCAATATAGACGAGCGCGTCTTCCGCAGACCCGATCATCGCTCCAAGCAAGGCGAAGACGAGGGTCATAATTGGGATTAACAGCAGTTCTTTATTTTTAAATTTTATCGGTACGTATTGAATAAACGCATTGATGGCACCTGTACCGTTAAGAATCCCGAGTGCCCCTCCGAAGACGAGGACGAAAAAGATAATAGGAGCCCCTTCGATCATCCCAAGATGAATGCTATTAAAGATGTCCAGCAGTCCGACAGGCGTCGATTCAATAAATTGAAAAGAGTTCGGGTCAATAACAGTTCTGCCGTCTTGCTCTGTTCGCTCATATTGACCCGCAGGAACAATGTAGCTCAAGACCGAAAAAATAATGATAATCGAAAAGAGAAGAACAAATGGATTAACGCCTTTTGTTCGACTG
The DNA here is from genome assembly GCF_041949955.1 of Geomicrobium sp. JSM 1781026. Taxonomy (NCBI): domain Bacteria; kingdom Bacillati; phylum Bacillota; class Bacilli; order Caryophanales; genus Geomicrobium; species Geomicrobium sp. JSM 1781026. The sequence continues at coordinate 64,132 of NZ_JBHFQF010000002.1, forward strand.
TACATGGTTGGCTGTATCTGTTCTGGGTCATGATTCGTTTGAGGGCTGCTCATGCTTGGTTTATCCTCCTAATGGTTATACGCGTTGCATTCAATCACTTTTTCTATGAGGCGCTCAATGATGAAGGGAACTTCAACGAACGCACTGTGCGCATGAAGACGTTCTGTTTTTTTGTGTGCATCTTTTCCTCGGGGGCCGATATTAAGTACCGGACCTTGAAGCTGGCTCATTCCGTGAAAAGGAATGGTATAACTCGTTCCAAACACAGGAGTGTTCGCTTCATACGCTCGCCAGCCATCGCCGCCCGCGTCTCGGTAGGCAACATAACTCAAATCAGAGATCCCGTTGAAATATTGAATATTCTTTACAGGCAATTGATGAGCGCGTTGGGATTCAGTTTTGATGAAATCAATCCAGGCGTCGAATTGCACCGTTCTTTTTGATGACACGGCTGGATAGTAAGGCGGGGCGAAGAATGAAATAATTGCTGGACTTAAGTCATTGCAATGCCTCGCGAGCTTATCCGCAGTCAAGATTGACTTTTCTCGATCGTCAAGGTCGGTACGAGTATGAATTTCTTTTTTCCACTCGGCTACTTTCGTCTCGCCATGACGCTGTATTGCATAGGATTCCAGTTGTTCGTAATCAAGCACTTGAACGTTTCCTACCCCTTGCACGCCTTCGTCGTTACATAATGTGCGGTACGCATCATTGAGCCGTTCTGTGGCTGTATGCACTTCTTGCTGAAAGATGTCAAACACCTCATTGGCTGAGCGCTTAAATAAGAATACATTGAATAATGCAGCGGAACGATACGGTGTTTTTACGGAATACTCTTGCTTTAAATCTTTCTGATAGAGAGAAACGGGCAATGGTGTTTTCTCCTCGAAGACCGTTTCTCGTAACCGCTGGTTTAATTCCAAGTGATTCATTAAAAAAGAAGCCATATAGTTTGAAGATATACCGGCTAATGGCTCCCCGACATGGGTTTCTTTCCCATAAAATAATAGACCTGGCATAATCTTACCAATCGACCCAGAGTAGATATAATAATTGTCATCATCGGGTTTTTGCGTAAACACAGGTTCTGAGTTTAGGAACAACGTATAGGAGAAATTATACTCCTCTTTAATACGGTTCAAGTAGCCGACAGCTGCGCGCATCCCTGTAGAATTTACTTCCTCATCCGGGACGGTGAGAAGAACGATGTTGATCGGCCAACGATTGATAATCGCTTTTTCCAGGATACTTATGTGAATGGTCAGGCCGGCTTTCATATCCATCGTGCCACGTCCAAACAAATATTCCCCAGACTGAATGTCTTTTTGCACCGATGGGTGGAACTGTTCAGCGTCGCGTACAAATGCTTCGGTTAGTTCATCTACACGGAAAGCCAACGATTCATACTCCCCGTATTCCTCAACACCGACAACATCAAAGTGACTAATTAAAACAATCGTCTCTGTTGCTGATGTGTGTTTGTAATGCGCAGATAGAAATGCCTCATCTCCGGTTCTGGCACCGTGGTGCAGGTGGGAAGGGTTTGTTTTGAAATACTCCCATTGAGAGAGTAGGCTGTAGACCGCGTCGGGGAAATGTGTTTCCCCCTCGCTTTCTGAGATGCTTGGAATGGCGACGAGGTCGGTAAGTAATTTTCTTCGTTGTTCAGGTGTCCCGTAATGTTGAACAGTCATAAACTTCTCCTTCTACACTCGTAATATCGGACATGTCAGGCACGTCGGACCTCCAGTTCCTTTGTAGGAAATCTCGGCACCGCTGTATTCTATGACCGTTGCCCCTGCTGCTTCAAGTTTCGCTTTCGTCCGTGAATTCCCAGCAAGAATCACACATTTTCGAGGTGCAATCGCCAATAGGTTAGACCCTAATGTCTCGTATTCTTCATCGTCTACCTCGATCAGGGTAATGCCTTTTTCAACAAGCCACTTCCTAAACGTGACGGTCATGTAGCGGGAGTAGACAACAGCCAGGTCGTGGTCAACCATGCTGATGATTGACATTAAGTGTAAGCATTCATCGGCACCATCAGCGTGAGGAAGGTCAACGATGATGATCTCACGAACGATGTCTTGGAGTAACGTTTGCAACTGGGCAATACCTTCTTGATTCGTCCGGTACCCTCGGCCAATCGCCACAGTTTGTTCGTCCAACCAGACGATATCACCGCCCTCTGCTCGGGCACTTCCAGTGAGAGAACCGAGGATGGGAATCTTCTTCTGCTCTAAAAACCGTTGAATGGCTTCGGGTTCCTTGGCACGAGCTGTCTTGCCAGGGGATAGAAGAAGGGCACCGAGGTGAGTAAACTTGACAGAGTCGTGTGTGTAGATCGAATCCAAGCCGGTATGTTCGCTTTCAGGCAGAAGATGGACGTGTGGAACGTGTTTTCGAATTAACTGCTCAAAAGCTTCATATTCTTCCGATGCTTTTTGGTAGTTCGGCGCTGCTGTGTAGTTGTATGCTTGCCATTCTCTGTCAATGTGTGTTTGGTTGCGAAAGGCTTGTTCTGGACGTTTCAGCAAAATATGTTTGATGGGATTAACCATCGATTGAGCACCTGTTTGCATAGTTTAGGCCTCCTTTCTTTAACTAATAGCGAAGCGAAAGGCAGCTGAGACCGCCATCTTGCTTACGGAACTCACTCATCTCCACCTCGATCGTTTCATAGCCTGCATGTTCTATTTTTTCTTTCGTCTTACGATAACCTTTAGGCAGGATGACGTAATCATTCACGCGGATGCAGTTCGCTGCATAGTGTTCCTCGTCTGGAACTGTAATTTGGTTCAAATGGGAGAAATGAGCGTTGTTAATGAACTCACCAGCAACGAGGATGTTCCCTTCGCCGAGATAACTAATGCCTGTTTTTAGGTGAAAGAAAACGTCCAATGGAATAATGGTCCCGTTATAGCCGTACTTGCCGAGGATTGTTAAGAGTTGCTCGGCGCCTGTCCGATCAGTTCGTTCAGACAACCCAACATAGAAGTGGTTGTCCACTTGAAGAACATCTCCACCGTCAAGACGGCCAGGCGCTTGGATATGTTCTAATGGTCGGTCTTCTTGTTTGAGAACACGTTCAATGTGACTTGTTTCTCCGTTTCGGCTTGGTGCTCCTGGGTTGGTAATGACGATGCAAGCTTTTGTGATTACTGCGGTGTCTTCTACAAATGTGGAATCTGGGAACGATTCACTAGCTTCAAGGAGTGTCACCTCAACCCCACACGTTTTTAAGGCACGGATATAAGCAGCATGTTGATCTTCAGCGGTTGTATAGTCAGGCACTCCTAAGTCTGATGTTGTTAAACCTCCCACAAAGCTCTTTCCGATTCGTTTAGCAATGGCTTGTTTGAACATACTCGTGTCCCCCTTAGGATTGATTAAATCGCAGAACAATTTGTATGAAAGATTCAATGGCGTCTTTCATTACCCTCTCATCAATGTCGAATTTCGGATGATGGTGACCGTAGGCGCTCTTCTCTCCGCCCATTCCGATGAGAAAGTAGGATCCTTTCGCGACTTCAAGATAGTGAGAGAAATCTTCGCTACCCATCATCGGTGTCATTTCTGTGATTCGCTCTTTGGAAAATGTCTCCCCGAGGATCTTCTCCAATTCATCGGTCATCCCGGAATCATTCACTACAGCCGGTGCGCCCCATCCAATCTGAACCGTACTTGTCCCATCAAAAGACGTACAGATGCCTTCGACAACGGTTTTCATTCGATCTGCGACACGCGTGCGTGTGTCTTCGGAAAATGTTCGAAACGTCCCGCCAATCGTAACTGTGGATGGAATCACATTGTACGCTTGCCCTGCGGCTAAATGGCCAATGGAAATGACGGACGGTTCCTGGGGGTCCATTTGTCGACTAGGTATGGCTTGTAACGCCTGAATCACATGGCTTGCGATATAAGTAGGGTCTACCGCTTCGTGAGGCATTGAGCCGTGTCCGCCTTTTCCGTGTATCGTAATCGTAAAATCGTCGGCAGTCGACATGAGCGGGCCATGAGCAATGCCGATTTTTCCTTTTTCTAACGGCTGGTACAGATGAAGGCCAAAGACGGCGTCAACCCCCTCCATAACGCCTTGTTCAACGAGAATTCGGGCACCGCTCGGTAAATCCTCTTCCGAAGATTGAAAAATGAAGAGGAGGTTGTGACACACACGATCACGGTTTTCTGACAACCATTTCGCCGCGGCGAGCAAGACGGCTGTATGGCCATCGTGACCGCACATGTGCGAAACACCCTCAACGGTCGACATATAGCTCTTCTCTCCCTCTTCTTGAATGGGAAGAGCATCAATGTCTGCGCGTAATGCAATCGTTTGTTCCCCAACCGTCCCTTTCAGTCGAGCGACGACGCCGGGTTCTTTATAATCAAGGATTTCAAGGTCTAACGCTTTTAACTGTTCTTTTAAGTAGGTGGTCGTTTCATATTCATCTCCGGAAATCTCGGGATGTTGATGTAAGTACCGACGTTTTTGGATTGCCCAATGCTCTAAATGTTCTGAAACAAATGTTGTCATCTATAGTCGTCCTCCTTATTTTGTGTTATTATTCCGTATATCGGAAACAGATTTCTTTATTAGGAAATATATGCGCTTGATTTTAAAGAAAATTGTCGGAAATGTCAACAAAACTGGAGGGTGTTTGGATGCAAACGATTGACCGCGCGATGAAGGTCGCGCACAGATTATCATCTGCAGATACAAAAAAGTGGATGTCGATTTCTGACCTTGCGAGTGCGTGTGAGTTGCCAATCAGCTCGATGCACCGCTTACTCGCATCGATGACGCTTCACGGGCTCGTCGTCCAAGATGAGGTGACGAAGCATTATGCGCTCGGCAACAAATGGTTGGAGTACGGTTTACAACTGTACGATACGATGGATGTGGTCTCGTATGTCCGTCCTGAGCTTGAGCGACTCATGCAAGTGACTGAAGAAAGTGTTTATTTTAGCCAACCTGCTGGCGCGGAGGCGCTTATTATTGAAAGAATTGATTGCCCAAGCAATTCGATCCGCATTCATGATCAACTCGGAATTCGTATTCCGTTGAACATTGGTGCAGCGAATAAAACGATGCTTGCGTACATGTCAGATGAGAAAACGAATCGTTTCGTGGAGCAGCTCGTGGAGGAGGGTGAGCGGGCGCTTTTTTGTGAACAGTTGGCGCTCATTAAAGCACAAGGGTATGCGGTAAGCCACGGTGAGCGAACGGCGGGGACGACATCTTTTGCGGCACCGATCGTAACGGCTGCAACGGGGTTGGTCGGAGCGATTAGTATTGGGATTGTTAGCTTTCAATTGACGAAAGAACGGGAACGGTTTCTCATTCATCACGTTCAACAAACAGCAAAAACAATATCGAGTAAAATTGGAGGGCGCGTGTAGTGCGAAAAAGCGCAAAGGAGCCAGGGGATAGTCCCCTGGCTCCACTGTTTAATAATTGCTCAGCCAATCTTGAGCGGTGTTGGCCGCATGTTGAAGGTCAGTGAAAAACGTCGCGGCATGATAGCCATCCGCAACCCCGTGATGCACGTGCAGCGAAACGGGCATGAACAGTTGGTGCTCGCGTTCTTCGTATCGTCCTGCCGTTACAATCGGGGCGAGATAATTTCCGGCGTTTCCAACGTGAAGTTGGAACGATGAGTAGGTTACCCACGGAATCATCGATAGAGGAAATACGTTTTCCGGGATCGGTGTTTTCGGGAACATGACTCCTTTTTTGCTGTGCGCGTACACGTCTTGGACATAGGCTTCGTGAAACGAAGGGAATGACCGAGCGCGCCGCCTTGTCCAGATGTTAGAAAACGAATGCTCTCGCTCATCAAACACTGTATATATCGGTTCGACCGTGTCCCAATACCCAAGCTCTCCATCTTGCATTGTCATACGAAATGCTTGCTGCTCGTTTATTGCCTTCGTTACCGCGTAAATGAACGCAGGATAAAACGGAAAGCCATATTGTTTCGCTGCTCCTCGTAGCGTTTGTACATTCACATCTACCGTCATGCTAAAGGATGTTTGTTGCTTTGTGTAATGATTGAAGTACTCTTTTCTATGCCACTGTTCCATATTAATGGGATGGAATTTCATTCAGAACGCCTCCTAAAAAATTTGTGTTCTATATTTTGTTAGGAGGCTGATTTCTCTGCTTTTTTCATCATTCACCTCGGTTTGAGCAGCGTTATTTTTCGCTTGCCGTGTTTGAGTGCTTTCACACGTTCGTAGTCTGGGTGATCGGTCTGTTGCTTCTTGTCACTGATCAACGCTACTACAGATTGGTCGGAATCTAACGTTTCATATACGTTTTGGAGCATCTGGTGAAGGGGCTCGTCCTCTGCGGTTTGCCAGTCGACCGTATGGCCATACGGAAGATCAGCAATGACGATGTTCACACCAGCTACAATCGGTGCGGACGTTGTAATATCATGGGCGAATGCTTGAAGGGAATGAAACGGCCCCGCCTTTTGCTGGAGTTTTTCCAGTCGTTCTATACTTTCCAAAGCTTCACGGTGAGCGCTCTTCTGAAACTCATCGAAAAATGCTTTCAGTTGCTGTTTTCGGTCCTCAAGGCCTTCACGTGTGAGCAGAGACAAGTTTGATTCAGCGATTGGAACGACAGACGTGTTCACATCTGAGCCAACGATTGTCGTTATCGATCGGCCGTGCAAAAACCCCGCTGCCATCAACATGTGCGCTCCTCCGCAACAAGGATCATAGATGGTAAGCTCAGTTTTTTTGCCAATCAAGGCTCGGCAACGAAATAAAACCTCGCTCGTCAGACGTACAGGAAACGCTGTCGTCCCAGGTGCATTGCGCAGCACACGACCACTCGCAAAATCGCGATAATCGCCTGCTTCAGTTTCATATAAAAATTGCATACTACCCCTCGTTTACATGATGTGTTCTCTCTATTATAAACCGCACCGTCTTGATTTAGTAGGGGCAGGCAACCTGTCTGTTAGAAACGACGGCCACATTCAAAAAAACACGATCCGGGGATCGTGTGTGCTTACGATAAAAACGTCTTCAAGTGTGCTACAAAAGCTGCCGGGTTTTTCGCATGGACGTGGTGCCCGGCCTCTTCCACGGTCACCATCTCACAATTAGGCATTTGCTCAGCTGTGTCGTGCAGTTGGCTCGTGGCAACGTGACTCGTCTCGCCACCTCCGATGATGAGCGCGGGCATGGTTAGTTGGTTTAAATCTCCCCACCACTCGGGGTCTGGCTCGTTTAATTGCTGAAGAATTTGCGGGATAACGTGCCAATCAAACGGGAGCGGCTCATCAGGCGGGCTCGTCGGAATGTTCATCGGTTTGCTAGGCTTCGTCGGGACGGGCGTATCCTCTATCACTAATCGCTCAACCATATGAGGATGTTGTTGTGCGAACAAGTACGCGACCGTTCCGCCCATCGAATGGCCAATAAGAATGAACCGTTCGAGTTTCAAATGACTGACGAAAGCAAACACATCGGCCTGCATCTGCTCAAAAGAGTACTCGTCCGCATGTGAACTTTCTCCATGGCCGCGTTGATCTAGAGCGATGACGTAAAATTGATCGCTTACCGCTGCCGCAACACCGTCCCATGACGAGGCGTTTTGACCGAGTGCATGAAGCAAAACAACAGGTGGGGCGGATGGATCGCCGGCTGTACGGTAATGAAAAGTCTGTTCATTAATGAGAATCGTTGGCACAGAAATCACTCCTTATTTAAAGAATACATTCCCGTCTGGATGCCCGAATTCCTGCCGGGCACTTTCTGGAGCTATGGACATTACGTGAACATCTTCTCCTATGTTACGATGAGGATATGAAAATACTACGAAAAGTGCCAAGATTTGTATATGTTATTTTGCTCTGGGTTATCGTCCTCGTTCAACTCAGTCTTACATCTGTCGTTTTGTTTTCCGAAGGACGTGCGGGGAGTGGGGAACTTACAAAAATCATGATGGTCTTGCTCGTGCTGGCAATGATTGTCGGCGTGTTGGCCGGTCACAAAACGACACGCTCCCCGTGAAAAAAGCCACGGAGTAGCTGAGCCGGTACAGGGAAAAAGCAGAGGTACTCTGGGTTAGGGTAAGGTTGGTTGCGGATGTAGGTTTCTAACGGTGTTCGGCTTTGCCAATACGCTTTCATTAACGTTTCTTTCGGTGGGAGGTCATCGGTGAACATGCGAGGGCGATATTCATCACTGCCGATCGTCATTTCTTCTTCAATGTATCCGAACAGGTGAGTGACGATTTCCCGGTTGAATACATATACGTTGTCGGTCTCAAGTGGAAATTGTAGATATTGTGCAAAGTTGTAAGGGCGTGGATAAACGGCGAAAGATTTATGGAAATCCATCCACTCATCTGAGCTGCCTCGTTGTAACTCTTGAATGATCTCTGGGTAAAGGTTGCCGCCGCCTCTTGACGCCCACCCAGACATCGTGCTGCGAGACGAACCGCGGCGAAGGTCGTCGGTCAACACTTCGTCTTCTCGATACATATGATAGAAAAGCATCGGTTCACCTCTCCAACTTGTTATGAGAAACCATCAATCAAATACTCTTTTTCTTTTCGATAATGAAGAAGAAACGGTTGAATGAAAAAATGATTAAGTATGACGAAGACGACGATAAAAATAACCGAGTAATAAAACGGGTCATCAAAAAAAGGTCGCCAAGAAACGGGAAGTAAAAAGATCGGTACGTAAGGAAAAAACATTCGCCATTGTCCTTTTGACGAAAGGAAATTCTCTTCACTGCACAAGTCGCAAACGAGTCGGTCATACTTGCCGATACATTGTCGCCAACGAAATGTATTCGTACAGTTCCAACATGTAGGTAATCGCAAAACCTTTCCCTCCTTTCATGCAGACGTCTCTTTCTGAGTAGACCATTCGAACAGCAAATATCCAAAGAAGAAGCCGAAACCACTACCTAGCGTAAGAATGGTTCCCATTGAAGCCGGAAGGAACATACCGAGTAATATCCCCACACTCGTGCCAATCAGCATTCCAAAAGGCATAAACACGGCGCGCTGGTTGTCTGCATGAGTAAAGCCCTCTTCTTTTGCTTTTTTCGCGAGGCGTTTGATGACGAACACGACGAGAATGGCTACGATCAGTAGCGGCAAGACCGTCATGATAATGCCGAGTAATGTTTCCAAAGCAATCCCTCCTATGCGAACACCATTAAGTGATCAGAGTCTAAGTTAGGTTGATGACAGAGCCCAAGACGCTCCGCTAGCCGGATCGACGGTTTGTTAACAGGCTGTATACGAGCGACGACGGGAATGTGCGGGACGTGTTTTTTACCGAGGTCCAAAGCGGTTTCCGCCATTTCTTGTGCATATCCACGGCCCCATACGTGAGGGGAAAAGCGGTAATAAAGGTTTAAGATGGGTGACCCTTGCCAGTTTTCTTTGCGAATGCCCCCGAAACCAATAATCTCAGAAGTAAAAGATTCGACAACTGCCCAATACCCGAACCCCGATTCATGCCAGTTGTTTCGCCAAGTGTGTAAGGTTTCTTGTGCTTCTTGTTCGTTCGTGACCGGGATTTTCACTCGAAATTGGTTCGCTTCAGGGTGTCCTTCAATCGCGAGAACCGAGGCAACATCGTCTAGTTGTGGCATTCTCAACATTAAGTGCTCTGTGTTCACGTGTATAAACGATTCGTTCAATCCGTTCACCTCTTTGATTTGACTAGAAAAAATATTCCGGCAATGATCATGAAGACTAGACCCGCGGGAATGAAAATAAAGAGATTAATGATGCCCATAATAATGACGGTTTCCATCCAACTTGCAAAGTGATTCATCGCCTGAACAATCCGAATCGGAACGAGCATGGCGACGATCACAATCGTTAGAAAACCAACTGCGACATACAATCCACGAGCGGGCTTCGCCCGCCAATACACGGACAACAAAATCGCAATGCCAAGCAGCAAATACGGAAACAAAAGCATGACCCAAAACAACATGATGGAGCCCTCCAACATTTGCGTATGTCAAGCCGGAAAGCGATAAACCATTCTACTGTTAGACTAACAGAAAAGGGCAGTGACCAAAAGCTGAAGTATCGGGGTATTGATATTTATTGCTTATTCCCCATGATCTGAGTTGCAAGTTTCAAAATATTGACGTTAAGTATGGATTTTGATAAGTTTTGAAATTAATTAACTAATAAGTTTCTAAGATGAATATATGTAGCCATTGATTTAGGGGGATTTACTATGATGCTCAAAGTATTTGCAGCAGTTGTGTCACCTATTGTTTTCTACTTCATACTATCTATATTAGATTGGGCAAAAGAAATGTTAATATATAATAGTTTACCAACATTGTCATTAGAAGCTTTTTTTATTGTGTATGTATTTTCACTTCCTGCCTTTCTCTTAATAGCATTGCCCATTTCAATAATTTTAGACCGCATTCCCTACGGCTTACGGTGGGTAAATTACATGTTATCCGGTTTAGTCGGGGGAGTTATAGTAGTCGTTTTTAATGTTTTAAGAGGTGTTGAAAATCTCGATATTTCTTTAGAATGGGTAGTTGGATATATGATAGCAGGAGGTGCTTTTTATTGTAGCCTTAGATTACTAGAAACGTTTGATGAGAGGCTTCAAGGTAACGATGTGTAATGTGGCGTTTATCTTTTTGAAGGTGGATCTTAATAAAGGCATGAGTAAGAAAACATCCTCTCTCTTTGCCATCTTATTATAGGTGTTTAGAGGGATTGCCGAATTATTAGCGATTATTCGAGATACATAGCTCTTAATAACCCTAGTCAAAAAAACGTTATTTACTTTTTGAATGAAAGATTTTTAGAGTTCATACTTACTATTAGAACCGATCTTTTAAAGGATATGTGATTTTCTAGCTTCACATAGCCGACACAGGAGAACGCACTTTCGCCACTCCGCCACCGAAAAAAACAAGGAGCTTGGCTCCTTGCTTCAAGTGTTATACGTTTTTATACGTCCATTTGCGCCAAAGCCATTCCATCGGTCCTTGATTGAATTTCTTCAAGTAGAGTGTACTTAGTACAATCTGGATGATAAATACGGAAACGGACAGGATGACGCCAGCAAAGCTGCCGACTTGGTTAAACAGGCCGAACCCATATCCGTGGAAAATGGTGACGAAAATGAGCGTCTGCATTAGGTAATTCGTCAATGCCATGCGCCCGACTGAAGCGATCGGCTGCAGCATTTTTTGTCGTGATTCTTTCGTTAGCAGCAGTACGAGTGCAGAAAGGTAAAACAGCATTAAAATCGGCCCGGTGAATGTACGTATGCTAAAAGCTAAACTGTACGCAACGCCTCCAGGTATAGGCGTGAAGTCATGCAGGAGCGCTGTCGTTAAGATCGAGAATAAAAAGCCAATCCAAGCGCTATGGATGCAAATCTTTTTCCACGTGTTCAAATGGTCCGCAACGTTGTGGAACATTCCGGTCTTGCCCATGTACAAACCGATCAAAAAGAGTGGCAAAATGGACGGAATGACGACGAAAACATTTAATAATGTAATGATAGATTCAGGCAGGCGATGCAAAAGAATATCAAGATAACTTCCGTTTGCCATGACATCATTTGCTTGGGCATTCATCGCGGCCATTTCTTCAGTAAAATCGCCTCCAATCATGGAGCCGAGACTCATTAACCAGCTGTTAACACCCATCATTACCGCCAAAATAATGCTGTAGATGAAAAGGAGTAACGTTGCCCAAATTAAAATGGTTTTCGGTTGTCTGGAAATAAAGAAAAGCAATAGAAATCCAGTCACGCCGTACGTAAATAAAATGTCACCGTGCCAAAAGAAGAACAGGTGGACGATCCCTACGATAATTAGAAACGTAAGTCGCCGCGAGAATAAGCGATTTGCACGTAAGTTTTTCTCCGCTGCCCGTGAGTAGAATATGTAGAAGCCTAATCCAAACAAAAGCGAGAACATCGGATAAAATTTACCTTCGACAAAAAATGAAATAAATAGAGTACTCAGTGCGTTTAACGTGTCGTCTGGTAAAGGAAATCCTTCTATGAGAATGGTGAAATCCAGCTGGGCCAACGACTTGAAGTGCATCATGTTCGCAAGAACGATGCCCAAAATGGCAAACCCTCGCACAATATCAAGCGTGTGAATCCGTTCATTTGAAGAAATTCCTTGATGTTTCAAATAAAAACCCTCCTTATGTATCCATTATAAGGAGAGATGTCAGCATTTATCAAAATATTTTAATAAAAATTGTGTCTAAAATGTGTCTGAAAGGACTTACGCATTTTCAAGCATGCGCCTTAGAGCGATGCGGGCGCTGTCAGCAATATCTTCTGGAACCGAAATCTCAAATTGGTATACATCTTCACGTAACAGATCCAACGTCCATGCTAAATGTTCCAAGTCAATTCGGTTCATCGTCAAGCACGGGCACATGTTGCTGTTTAATGAAAAGACCCGTTTATCGGTGTGCTGTGCGGCTAGCCGTTTGACGAGATTCATTTCTGTGCCAATTGCCCAAGACGTTCCCGGCGCAGCGGTATGTAGACGTTCGATTATGTGATGGGTACTGCCTGCATAATCTGCTGCTTGCACAACCTCATACGTGCACTCGGGGTGGACGAGTACGTTCGTTTCCGGCTCAGTTTGCCGCAGTTCTTCAATTTGCCCGACCGTAAATTTCTCGTGCACCGAACAGTGCCCTTTCCAAAGAATGACTTGGATGTCTTCAACGCGAGCGCCGTCTGCGAGCTCCAACTCATGCGTAATTGGATTCCATACCGCCATATCGTGCAACGGGATGCCGAGATCTGCAGCTGTATTGCGACCGAGGTGCTGATCGGGAAGAAAGAGCAATCGTTGCTTTTGCGCGAGCGCCCACCGCACCATCTTGCCTGAATTGGAACTCGTCACACACGCGCCGCCGCGCTCGCCACAAAACGCTTTTATCGCGGCGGTGCTGTTCACGTACGTGAGTGGAAGAATCGTATCCCCAAATTGGTCCGTTAGCGTCTCCCACGCTCGCTCCGTTTGCGAAATGTTCGCCATGTCCGCCATCGAACAACCGGCATTCAAGTCAGGGAGCATCACACGTTGCTCGGTGTCAGTCAGAATATCAGCCGTCTCCGCCATAAAATGGACGCCGCAAAACACAATATACGGGCTCGTTCGGGTCTCGCAAACTTGCGCCAGCTGCAAAGAGTCACCCGTCACATCCGCAAACTGAATCACATCTTCACGTTGATAATGGTGCCCAGGAATGAACAGGTCGCTCCCGAACTCCCGTTTTGCTTCAACAATACGCGATATTTTTTCCTTATTACTCATCTCTCGATACTGTGCAGGTAACCTACGAATCGCTGTAAACGTCATACCGAACACTCCTTTCGTACGAGCATACTAAAATCAAGTGCTTGAACCGAATGCGTCAAAAAGCCAAGCGAAAGGTAATCAACCCCCGAACCCCGAAACGTCGCAATCGTCTCCATCGATATGCCTCCTGACGCTTCCGTTAAGATTCCCTTAGGAACAAGCGGAACGTAGCGAGCAATTTCAGCTGGCGTCGCATTATCAAACATAATCACATCCGCCCCCGCACGTACCGCCTCCTCGACCTCCGCGCCGCTCGTCGTCTCCACCTCAACCTTCACCATGTGACCCATCGCAGCCCGCGTCCGCTCCACCGCCAGTGAAATCGACCCACATGCCGCAATATGATTCTCCTTTAACATCACCGCATCATCCAAGCCGTAACGATGATTAAACCCGCCCCCCGCGCGTACCGCCGCCTTCTCCAACATACGAAGCCCCGGCGTCGTCTTCCGCGTATCACACACCCGAATCGACCGATCCCCGAGCGTGTCCACCGCAAAACGCGTCATCGACGCAATCCCACTCATTCGTTGCAATACATTCAGTGCAACCCGCTCTCCTGTCAAAAGGGGAGCAGCCGGACCACGCATCGACAAGACGTGGTCACCCTCGGTAACCGCATCCCCGTCACGATGGTGCGTTTTCATAGAAACAGACGGGTCTAGAAGCTGATAGATTCGCTCAAAAACGGCCAGTCCCGCAACAACCCCGCCCGCTTTGGCGACAACGTACGCCTCTGTTTTCTCATCTTGAAAAATGGATTCGCTCGTCAAGTCCCCGGTACCGATATCTTCAAGTAAGAAGCGGTGTAACTGTTCGTCGAGTAGCAGTTTGTTCATCGTTTTCCTCCTTCAATTGGAATGTGATTTGTTTGCCTTGCCATTTCGGGTCTGGATGGGGGTAGTCTGTCCGAATGTGTGCTCCGCGTGTCTCGTGTCGCAACTGTGCGGCGGTGGTGACGAGTTTCGCCACGGTGAAAAGGTGTTCGTCTTCGCTGCACGTTCTGTTTATCGCGGGCAATGATTCATAGCTTTCGAGATACGCTTGCATCTCGTTCAGGTCGTCTTGATTACGTTCGACACCGACCGATGCGCTCATTTTCTTTTGCAGTTCAGCGCGGTCGGGCAAACGGTGATGCACAGGCGGCGAAGAGGAGAACGATGAGCGTTTGCGCCATTCTTCGCCACTCGCGATATGTGCACTCGTCTTTTCAGCGAAAACGAGCGCTTCAAGTAATGAATTGCTCGCCAATCGGTTCGCGCCGTGAACCGATGTGCAAGCGACTTCTCCGATCGCATACAACCGTTCAATGTTCGTTTGCCCCCACGCATTCGTTTGCACGCCCCCGCACATAAAGTGAGCAGCTGGCGCAACAGGAAGCAGATCAACGGTTGGGTCGTATCCTGAGGTTAAGCAATTATGAGTAATGGACGGAAAACGTTTTGTGAAGTTCTTCACATGGCGTGCGTCAAGAAAGACAGGAGTGTCGGAACGATGAATGGCACGTGCGACAACATCTCGGCTGGCGAGATCGTCGCGGAGTATGCGTTCACCGTGGCGGTTCACGAGCACCGCTCCTTCACCCCGAACGGCCTCACTAATGAGTCCTCCACCGGCGGCTTCGAGCATCGTCGGGTGAAATTGAACGAATTCCAAATCGGCAACTGAAGCCCCTGCTCGATACGCGAGGGCGATGCCGTCACCGGTCGCAGTAGCTACGTTTGACGAGCGTGCGTATAGTTGACCGGCTCCTCCGGTAGCAAGGATCACAGCTTTTGGGTGGTCAAGTCGCCGTTTGGTCGTGTGTACAGCTGTAATTTGTCCCATTTCAGTTACAAGTTCAACGACGGTTTCATGTTCGTGTATGGTCACGCGATTTTTTACGTGTTGCAGTAGCGTAGTCGTGATTGCTTGACCGGTTTGATCTCCATTGGCGTATAGAATTCGCCGTTTGGAGTGGGCGCCTTCATGTCCAAGAGTCGGTGCAAACGGCACACCGAGCTTTTTGAGTGTTCGAGCAATTTTTGGTGCAAATCGGGTCATCATCTGAATGTATGTAGCGTTACCGTGATCATAGCCCGCTTGCATTGTGTCGGTCGCGTGAGTCAACGTGTCGTCGTTAGCGGCGACAGCTGCTGCCATCCCACCTTGTGCGCGAGTGGAGTTGCTCATTGTTGCCTGAGTTTTTGAAATGAGGACGACGTCTTCCGTTTCTGAAAGTTGTAAAGCCGCCATGAGTCCTGCAACTCCTGTCCCGATGATCACAATCATAATATTCACCAACTTTACAGTTGTCTTGTCACCTATATTTACATAAAATAAAAGAAAAAACAATGGGGAGATTGAGATGATTTATTTGGATTATAGTGCAACGACGCCAATGTCTGACACGTGCTTGCGTGTATACAATGATGTATCTCAAGCGGCGTTTGGCAATACGAACAGCGTTCATACGCGAGGGCTAGAAGCGACGGATGTATACCGAGTGGCCAATCAGCGGTTCGCTCACAGCTTAAACATTGAGGCTGACGGTGTACATTTTACCGG
Organism: Geomicrobium sp. JSM 1781026; assembly: GCF_041949955.1. Lineage (NCBI taxonomy): Bacteria > Bacillati > Bacillota > Bacilli > Caryophanales > Geomicrobium > Geomicrobium sp. JSM 1781026. The sequence continues at coordinate 80,050 of NZ_JBHFQF010000002.1, forward strand.
TTCAGGGTCGGAAGCCAATTTCTTGTCGATTGTCACGCTCGCAAAAGCGGCTCGCAAAAGAGGGAATCATATTCTTTCTGTAAAGACCGAGCATCCGTCTGTGTTGGACACGCTCGATTATTTGTCTGGGCAAGGATATGAAGTGACATTTGTGGACGTCGACGGTGAAGGAAACATTGACCCAGCACGAGTAGAGAAGGCGATCAGACGTGAAACGATTTTGGCGACATTTGCGGTTGCTTCAAGTGAGATTGGCACTGTGCAAAAGGTTGATGAGCTGAGCGAGTTGCTCCGGTCCCGTGATATACTGTTTCATAGTGATGCTGTCCAAGCTGTAGGACGCGTTCCCGTGAACTGGAACCTTTTCGATGCGATGAGCATGTCCGCACACAAGCTATACGCACCGAAAGGATTAGGGGTGGCGTACATCGCTCCCCACGTCCCGTGGCAACCGTTTTACAGTCGTTCGTCGTTTCGACCGGGAACCGTCGATGTTGCAGGAGTGGCAGCATTTGCGGTCGGGATGGAAGAAGCGATTCATCAGTTGCCGAAGGTCGAGCAGCTGGCGTTTTGGCGGGATGAAGTGATTGATCGTTTGACAACAAGTGGGCGCTTTTCCCTCGTTGGAGCGAGACAACGTTTGCCGTTTCATCTTGGGTTTCTCGTGGACGGCTGGAGCGGACAGCAGTTCATGCTCGAATGTGACCGTCAAGGCATACAAATCGCGGTCGGATCTGCTTGTCGGGCAGGGCAGACGAACACACCGGAATCTTTGCTTGCGATTGGGCTGAAACAACATGAGGCTGAACAGTTCATCCGCGTGACGTTCGGCGTCCCAACGACCCGAGCAGATGTTGAGAAAATGATCACTACTTTTGAACAAATAAGTGAGGAAAACAATGTCACAAAAAAAATTACGAGCAAGTGAGCGTCGGGAAGCGATCGTTCAATGGCTGAAAGAGGAAGGCGCACCCCTAAAGGGTGGTGAGCTTGCGGAGCGTGCAGGCGTCAGTCGTCAAGTGATTGTCCAAGACATGTCCATATTGCGGGCAAAGGAAGAACCTGTGCTCGCGACAGCGCACGGGTACATGTATATGGGTGACGGGCAAGCGAACAACGAACGGGAATGGATTGCGGTACGCCACGCGCCAGATGAAATGAAAGACGAATTGTATACGTTTGTCGATTACGGGTTAACCGTGAACACGGTCGTCATTGAACATGAAGTGTATGGTGAACTTTCTGGGCGCATCGATGTGTCCAACCGCCGTGATGTGGATGCGTTTTGTGAACGGGTAACAGACTCAGGAAGTGCGCTGCTCTCTCAGCTTACAGACGGTGTACATCTCCATCTCGTGGAAGCAAGCCGAAAAGAGCAGATCACCAATGCGAAAGCGGCGTTACGAGAAAAAGGCTTTCTCATCGAATGAATTATTTGAGCTTCTCTAGAAAGTTCCGCACACGTGAACTGTACGGTTCAAGATTATAGTCGAGGCAAAGCCCCGATTGAAGCCGGATCGGATCTCCGTAGAAATAACGCTCAAATTGCGTTTGTCTTGAACCGAAGTCACCCATCGTTAAATCTTTTGCAAGTCGAAATAAACGGATCCGATCTTTTGCCGATGCTTCGTAGCCACCCATAAATCGTTCAAGCAACGGAGCGATTTCCGAGTTAAAGTCTTTTTCGTTAGGTGTCGCAATAAAATTGCTTGCTCCGATGAGCTGGATTATTTCCACAAGTCTCCCGTACGTATTCTGATAATAGGAAACGGCCGTTTTCAGCGGAGCAGCCTTCGGAACCATCATGCCATAGGGGTTTATTTCTGCTTGCATTTCCGAAGAATATACAAAGCCGCGCATCGCTTCAAGCGCTGTAATAATTTCAGACACTTTCTGTTGAATATGTTGAAACTGACCAATTTTTAACGTATTGACCATTTCATTGGCAATGCCTAAAATCCACTCCGTTTTTACGATTTGCCGGTTGGACGCATGAAAGAGAAGCGCAGATTCAAGACCGGTGTCGAAGAAGAGACGCTTGGCGAGTTCTTCATTTTTATATAGAAATACACGCTCCCACGGAACGAACACTGAATCAAAAACGACGATCGCATCGCCTTCTTCAAATTGCGAAGAATACGGCTCGTCGAAGAGTGAATCTTTCGAATAAGACGGCCTCGCTAAAAAGGTCAATCCTTTTGTGTCAGAAGGAATGGAAAAAGCAAACAAGTAATCCTTCTCTAATCCTGCGGGCAGAACGATCACTTCATCGGTAATTCCGCCTTGAGTGGCAAGCAGTCGCGCTCCTTCAATCACAATGCCCGCGTCCGTCTCATCAACGACTTTTGCTGCAATTGGCTGCTCTTCTTCTTTTGAGAAAAAAGACGTTGATTTCTTAGCCTTTGGATTCACAAACGTATGTGTAAATGTTAGGTCTGCACGTTTCGCGTTTTCGTATAGTTGCTCAATCGCTTCACCGTATTGCTCGCCGGCAGTTGCAAAATAATCTTTCGCACAAGCAAGTGTTGTCACGATCGTATTCCCATACTCAGGAGAACGTCCGAGTAGGCCGGCATTTTCATTTGCCCATAGTTGCGTTGCCAATCGGCGTTTCGCCAAGCGTTCTCGGGTCGTCATCGGCTCCCAGGAGAAGTTCGATGACCCGTCATCCGCTTGTAAAATCGCTCGATATTCTGGTTTATGAACGAGGTCATACAAATTCGCTTTACTTTTAATGACGGATGTAAAGGCCGGGTGCTTTGTCACAGGCCCACGGATCTTTTCTCCATCAAGCCAAACGGTGCTGTTCATCGCAGCAATCCGTTCCATATATTCATTAGCGGTAACCATACCCATGTCAGTCGCCCTCCTCGGCATTACATTATGCAAACCGGTCCAGTCCGGGAACTGAAAGGAGTATAAAACATGCAAATTCGAAAAGCTGAACCCCTTGATACGGAGCGTCTTATCAAGATGCGCTGGGATTTTACAATTGAGGATCATCCCGAAAAAGAGCAAGCAGATGTACACGTGTACGAAAAGGAATGCCGCCGATTTCTTGAGGAGGCAATTGCGGGGGACCGTTGGCACATTTGGGTAGCTGAACGAGCAGGCGTTATTGTGAGTCACATTTATATCCAACTCGTCGATAAAGTTCCTCGTCCAGGAAGAGTTACTCGTCCTTTTGCGTATATGACGAATGTTTATACCGTTCCGTCTCACCGGGGAACGGGCATTGGCAGTCAATTGCTCGAACATATTCATCAGTGGGTAAAAGAACATGAGTATGAATTTATTCTCGTTTGGCCAAGTGAGGCAGGAGAGCCGTATTATAAGAAAAATGAATATACACGAGTGGAAGAACCGATGGAATACATTCCCGAATAAAAATGAGTTATACTAATTAAAAATATGATATACTTATTTTATTCGAATAATGTTTACTGGCGGAGGGACGTATGGATAGAGAACTAGCATTAGAAGTAACCCGTGTGACAGAAGGAGCTGCCTTGGCAGCAGCAAAATGGCTTGGACGTGGGGACAAGATCAAGGCAGACGGAGCAGCAACAAACGCCATGAGAGAAATTTTTGACTCGGTGAACATGAAAGGGCGCGTCGTCATCGGTGAAGGCGAAATGGACGAAGCACCTATGCTTTATATCGGTGAAGAACTAGGTACAGGCAATGGTCCAGAAGTCGACATCGCTGTTGACCCTATTGAAGGGACAACGATCGTTGCCAAAGGCTATACGAATGCGATGACCGTGCTAGCCATCGCAGACCGAGGGAAACTGCTACACGCACCGGACATGTACATGGAAAAACTAGCCGTCGGTCCAAATGCGGCCGGTAAAGTAAGCCTTAGCGATCCGATCGAGAAAACGATTGAAATCGTTGCCGAAGCAAGCAATAAAAAAGTTGAAGACGTCACGGTTATGGTGTTAGAACGCCCGCGTCATGAAGAGTTAATCGATCAGATTCGGAAAAAAGGCGCCCGTGTTAAAATGTTCTCAGACAATGACATTAGTGCATCAATTGCAACAGCACTTCCGGGCACTGGTGTTGACCTATTCGTAGGTATCGGCGGCGCCCCTGAAGGTGTCGTTGCCGCAGCCGGTCTCAAATGCCTCGGTGGTGAAATGCAAGGCCGACTCAAACCACAAAACGATGCAGAAATTGAGCGTTGTAAAGAGATGGGTATCAAAGACCCACACCGCATTCTCCAACTCGACGACCTCGTTGCCGGAGATGACGCGATTTTTTCAGCGACAGGCGTCACGTCAGGCACAATTCTCGGGGAAGCCAAGTTTCTCGGCGGAGGACTTGTCGAAACAGACTCCATCGTCATGCGCGCCAAAACGAAGACTGTTCGTTATATTAAAACCGTGCATAACCTCGAACACAAACCGTACATTATCCAAGACAACGATTAATCAATACCCGTGATCCCTAAAAACCGGATGTCCCGCTATGGGCATCCGGTTTTTACATGGGGCGGGGCAGAGGGTGGCGTCATGATCATTCCGTATTGCGATCTATATAAGTTGAACTAAAGAATTTCTTCACAAACTAATGGTAGACCACCCGTTAAATCCTAAAGTTCATCGACTTTGAGATCGATCTTAATCGTTTACAATAGACGTAGCAAGGATGGGTATCTACTGCTATTGACCTCCAAAGTGCTTGAATCGAGTTGAATCCCAATCTTGAGCAACCTCAGTTCAGCAACGTCGCCAATTCAATACCGTTGCTTGGAACGAAAGGCGGTGACGCCTGTAGAAGTTGGGCCGAGACGAGACCTCGCAGGTCGTTAGGAGGGTGCTGAAAAAATAATGTCTCATTTCCTAAGTTACTCGTTAACACGACACCGGGGCCCATCTATGTGGGGATTTCAACAACAGGGCGGGTTGCAATCGTTAAAATACCCACATAGAAGCGTCTATGTGGGTATAAAACCATTCAATGTGGGAATTTCTGTAGAAAATGGTTCCCCACATAAGAAAATCCCATCATAGCAAGTTCTATGTGGGATTTTCTATTTAGACCATGCGAAACGCTGTTATATGATTTTGAATTTCTCTTTTTCAGTGACCTCGTCGTTAGACCGAGGAGGCTCGTCCGGTCCTTGCGGCAAAGTAAACACGGTGGCAGGGGTTCGCCACCGATGTCGCCCTTGTGCTCTGGAGTACATAGAAAACACGGTGGTCGTACTTTGACCACCGATGTTGCACTTGTAGTCTGGACTACAAGCATCCGCCTGGAGTGGAAAGCAACAACAAGGTGTGCAATCAGGGAAATGTTAAGTTCATCCTATATAGATCGCCGATCTCCTAGAAACTGCCAAAGTCGATCAACCACCGTTATAGGATCCCAACCCTCTTCCGCCCTTTTTCAGAAAAATCCGCACCCATCGGCTCGATTCTTTGCTACAATATCATGGTAAAGGGATAAAGAGATAAAGCGCCAAGGAGATGGGGAGATTATGAAAAACGTTGCAATCATAGGTAGTAGCGGCGGAAACTTGTTCAATCATGGTGGGCAAGATGCGGAGAAGCTTTTACAGGAACTGCTCGTACAGTGTGAAGCTGCACATATGCAAGTGAATTACGTACAGTTTATTGGCGCAGATGCGAGCATGGACCGGGCAAAGCAGACGACAGGCGCAACGCTGTACGCGATGGTAGAAGGGGACATCCGACCAATCGAAACGGGGCATTTGCAACAAATAAACGAAGCGGTTGCCCAGTGGGATGCGAAATTGGCAGACCACATACATAGCGGAGACGTAGACGGTCTCATCGTCATGAGTGCTGATCCAAAGAACGCGAACCGAGCGGCCCTCCGCGCAGCTACCGATCGTCAAATTCCAATTGTCGGAACCGGTGGCACAGCGATGGCCGATATTCAGGCGAGTGGGGCGAACGTCATCGCAAGCTCTGGGACAACAGGAACGACAAATCGGACGAGAGCGATTTCATTCGTCGCTGCCTTAGCGAAACACGGAGGCGTCAAGTTCCGCCCGCAATTATCGAAAGATTTTAATAACAAAAATCAGAAAAACCCTCTAAAGAATATTAATATTAAAGGTATCATGATGACTTCTTTGCCAGCGTTCATTGCGATGGCACTCATTTTGGCGTTGAGCAAAGTCCCGGTCTTTTCTGGCCTCGCGGCGGTCTTTGATATCCTAATTGCGGCGCTGCCAGTCGTCATCGCCGTCGTTGCCGCCAAGCAAGTGTCGAATTTAGATGAAGTATCGATTGTGGCAGGGGTCATTGCCGGTACATTATCAATTGAAGGCGGCATTATCGGGGGAATGATCGGTGGGATTCTTGCTGGTATCTCTGTAAACGTATTGTTCATGCAAATGATTCGCTGGCGCTTTCCGATGACGACGGTGAATATCTTTGCTGGTGGTTTGGCTGGACTGGCTTCGGGGCTCATTGTCTTTTTCGTGCTAGGGCCGATTGCTTTGCAAGCCGGCGAGCTCGTGCGTTCAGGCATAGAAGGTGCAATTGCGTTCAATCCAATATTAGCCGGTACGCTTTCGGGCTTGCTCATCTGGCCAGCGATACTAGGCGGCGTGTACCATGCCGCCATCTTGCCGATCGTCTTATTTGAAATGGAAAGAACCGGCGCGAGCTTTTTGGGTGCTGTTGACCTTGTGTCACTCGTCATGGTTGCCGCAGGAATTAATCTCGCTCATGTGTTCTTCCCGAAGCAGCGAGGTCAAGCAGCGCTCGCTGCACCAGGAGTCACGATTAACCTTGGTTTCGGAACGTTCGTGGAATCGGCGTATCCGTTCATGTTTTCTAGCAAAGTCATCTTTGCTGGGGCGATTGTTTCGGCAGGGCTCGGCGGCATGATGGTCGGATTGTTCGATGTCCGAGGTACGGCTTACTTGCCGACCTTCATGGCGCCGTTTGCGTCTACAGATGCTTTCGGGTTAGTCGTCAGCATGCTGGTTGCGTTCGTATGCGCGTTTCTCGTGACCGTCGTAGCCAACCGCGTTCTCGGACGAGCCGCGCGATAATTATTCGAAAAGACGCTCTCGTACTCGATCCTTTCGCCATTCCTGTTGCTTTGCAAAAAATCGGACCCGGGCGACGATATTCTCTTCATTGTCGTGCTTCATCGTTTCAACATGGGCAGAGGCGGTGTTGAAATAATGGTAAATGGCGTGGGGAGCGTGAGCGGTGAGCAAAATCGCCAAGTCATAATGAACATGAAGAAGCCGATGATAATTCTCTTCATAAGGATTCATGACCGTGACCTGTAGCCCGTGCTCCTCCAACCGTGCCTTGTAACGATTCAGTCTCTTTGAACCGACGAGCAGCACGTGAAAACTTCCGATGTGTTGCCCCAGAGACCGGGGGCGCCGACCGGACGCTGTTTTCTTTTTTCGAGCCAACTTTTTCGTTTTTCGGACATTTAGATACAGCACTTGATTTACGTAAGCGATTTTGTTCCGAATCGTTGCGTTCACTGGCGTGCCATCGGTGACGTCTGTGTTGCTCACCGCTTGAAAGGCTTCGTTACTCAGTGTGATAAAAAACAAGCGCCCGTTCTTTTTCTCAATGTGACCGTAATGAGTATGCGGGTTGGGAGAACTGGGCGATACATTCGATACGTGTCGATGTTTTGATTTCTTCAGCTCTTCAGCGGTTTCTGCCAACCGTGCCAGTTGATTCTCCCCATTCGTGAACAATTGATCGATATTATGAGCATTCATTTCACGGCGCAGTTTTGAAACGAGTGACCCGGGCGTGTGTTTTACATCTTTCAACTCGTGTAATTCATGGATTTTGCGGTTGAGTTGCGCAATCTCCTTCTTCGCATTTGCAGAAAAAGTCGAAGGTTGGCTTTTCAACTGCCAGAGCGTTTCCTTTTGCCTTTGGTTATGCTGCTTTAGATCGCGAATTCGTTGCGATTGTTTTTGATGCAATTCCTTTATATGGTTCATATGAACGAGTTCAGTTCGTTGTGCCTCGAGTTGTGCTTGTAATGCGGATATGTGCTTTTCGGCGTGATGAAGTGTCTCTTTCGTTTCAGAATGCGATGCCCGTTCATCAGCCAATTGTACTGATTGTTCTGATATTTTTTGTTTGAAATGGTGTTGTTTTCGTTTTAATGAATCCCGTTCTGAGCGCAAGTCTTCATTTTTTTTACGCTCGCGTTTCAAATTGTTTTCGAGCTGTTTCATTTTTTTCGTTCGGTCTTTCGTTCGCTGCTCCGTTGCACGATTGACGTTGTTCATGTTAGAACGGGCAGCTACACGTTGCTCGTTTTTCTCACGGTACTTTTGGAGTAGTTCGGCTCTGTCCATGCTCACCCTCCTAGATAAAAGTCTTAGGTATAAGTATACCAGTCTCTAAAGACGTATGACAGGACAAGACAAAAAAATACATTGGGGATTTTATTTATCTGAATTATAATAATGATAAGAAAAAAATAAGGAGTGAAAGCATGAATCCGACAATGTCCATCGACCCAACCGTGCAACGAGTCCGAAGACAAACGTTAATCGACTTGCTCCAAAGAACCCGTCGACGGGTGCCAGAAAAAGTGGCGATCGTTTATGAGGGCAAGGAATACACGTATGAACAGTTAACTTTCCTCGTAAATCAAACCGCTCATACGTTCGTTTCCGGAGGCATGAAGAAAGGTGACCGGGTCGCCATCATGTCAAAAAACAGCCTCGATTTTGTAGTCGCTCAGTATGCGTTAGCGAGCATCGGTGCGGTGATGGTCCCGATTAACTACATGTTGACGGTGACTGATGTTCGTTATATTCTCCAACATGCCAAAGTGAATACCGTGCTTGGCTCCACAGAGTATGCGCCAGTACTCGATGTCTCTTCAGCAGAAATCGCGGTCGCCAACCGGTATTTGCTAGATACCGAGACAGAGCGAGAAGGGTGGCTAACCCTCGATGTGTTGCGAAAAGACCAACCGTCAACATTGGTTGAGGCGCTTATTGAAGACGATGATTTGGCACAAGTGTTGTATACGAGCGGAACTGAATCTCGACCGAAAGGGGTTATGCTCACGCATAAAAGTTTAATTAGCGAGTATGTAAGCGTTATCATTAAAGGTAAGATGGAGCCCCATGATGTTATGATTCATGCGCTGCCTCTTTACCATTGTGCACAGCTTCACGTTTTTCTCGGCCCAAGCATTTATCTCGGTTGTACGAACATCATTTTAGGTGCGCCGAAGCCAGAAGCGATCTTTGATGCGATTGAAGAAGGAGGGGCGACACAACTGTTCTGCCCACCGACCGTTTGGATTGCCCTTTTGCGCCATCCGGAATTTGCATCTAGAGATCTAGTCGCTCTTGAGAAGTGCTACTACGGAGCGGCGAGCATGCCAAGAGAAGTGTTAAAAGAATTGTCCAATCGTTTGCCGAATGCACGCTTTTGGAATTTCTACGGTCAGACCGAAGTGGCCCCACTTGCAACAGCTTTGCAGCCCGAAGATCAACTGAATAAGCTTGGTTCCGCCGGCGTGGCATCATTAAATGTAGAAACACGAATTGTTAATGAAAATGATGAGGAAGTCGCCCGCGGCGAAGTGGGGGAAATTGTACACCGGACCCCGCATGCGATGACGGGTTACCTTGATGATCCTGAGAAAACGGCAGAAGCGTTCAAAGGCGGCTGGTTCCATAGTGGAGATCTCGGATTTATGGATGAGGAAGGCTACCTCACCATCGTTGACCGTAAGAAGGATATGATCAATACTGGCGGGGTGAATGTATCCAGTCGCGAAGTGGAAGAAACGTTGTACGAGCTAGAGGGTGTATCAGAAGTTGCTGTTATCGGCACACCCGACGCGTATTGGATTGAAGCCGTTACTGCACTTGTTGTCGTTAAGCCTGAATCAGACTTGCAAGAAGAAGCGATTTCACAGTTTTGCAGAGAACGATTGTCCAAGTTCAAAATTCCAAAGCAAATAAAAGTGGTACCATCCCTACCGAAAAATCCAAGCGGCAAAGTATTAAAAAGAACCCTTCGTGACGAGTATAGCAATGAATTATAAAGAGGGGCTACCAGGGGAGGTTGTAAGTGGGGGTTGAGAAAAAGTAAGAGGGGAAAATCTCCATAAATTTCTCGAGGGTACTGTAAAAATAACGTCTCCTTTCCTAAGTTACTCGTTAATGCGAAACATCGGGGCCAATCTGTGTGGGGATTTCAACAACATGGCGGGTTGCGAATGGTAAAAATCCCATCATAGAACCTTCTATGTGGGCAAAAAACGATTCAATGTGGGGATTTCTGTAGAAAATGGTTCCCCACTCAAGAAAATCCCATCATAGGAAGGCCTATGTGGGATTTTCTACTTATAACAATCGAAATGCTATTATATGATTTACAATTTCTCTTTTTCAGTGACATCGACTTCTCTATTGAGTTTTATTTATTACGCTTCATAAACGGAACGATCTTCGGTTTTTACGTTTATAAAGGTGAGAATGAGGCCGAAAGTAATCATGGCTCCCGCCACATACGTAATCGTCGTGTAAGAAAAGCCGGCTCCGAGAAGGAAAGACCCTAGTGCCGCACCAATGGCATTCGCTAAGTTAAACACCGAAGCGGCAATTGTGCCGGATAGGGACGGCGCTTCTTTAGCGGCAAGAATGATCTTCGCATTCAGGAGCGGCGTCGTTCCGAACGTCCCCGCCCCGAAGAGAAAGCTCATCACAATGGCCATAGGTGCAAACGCCAATAAGTGTGTGAACGAAACGAGCACGACCGCTAATGCGGCGAGTGCGAGTAGCAACCGACTCGTCAAGCGGCTCGGTCTTACCGAACCGGAGACGAAGTTGCCGATCACCGCACCGAGTCCGAAGAAAAAGAGTCCGAGTGTAATGCCTGTCACATCAAAGCCGGCAAACTCCCGGTACATCGGCTCCTTGAACGTATATGCAGTGAACACACCAGAAAACCCGAGCACGATAATGGCGATCGTCATGAGGACATTTTTATTTTTTAGCATCTGCAATTCATCTTTCACTTTCGGTACTTCTGATGGCCGGATGTTTGGCGTTGTCACCAGAATCCCGATGAGCGTGAGCAATCCAAGAGCCGCCATGAACCAAAAGACGAGTCGCCAATCAAACATTCCGCCGAGAAAAGATCCGAACGGTACACCGATCATGATGGCGATCGTCAAGCCTCCTTGCACAGCGGCAATTGCCCCGGTCCGTTTCGTTGGATCAGATATGCTAATGGCGATGTACATACAAATCCCAAAGAACGGTGCATGCATCGCAGCTGAAAATAGTCTCGATAGTAATAGTATGTCGAAATTGGGAGCGGTCGCTGCCAAAATATTACTTAGAATGAACAAAATCATCAGTGCCAACAACAGTGGTTTAGGCGAGAATTTCAGCGTCACGATTCGCAGTATCGGTCCAAAAATGGCGACGCTAATCGCATACACGGTTAAAAGCAAACCTGTAGTGGATACTTCCACGTTTAAATCTTCGGCAAATTGAGTTAACAACCCCGTAACGACATATTCCGTCATGCCGACGGCAAATGTCCCTAACATAAAAACAGCAAGAATCATGTTTCTAGAGAAGTTCATACGCATGTTCAACCGCTCCCTTCGTTTTTTAATCACGAATGAACATACTAATACAAATGAAATACCGTGTCTAGTCTTTTTTTATGTTAGTTGCAACTTTACATTCACTGCAATAACATTTGCGAAAATTAAATGTATGATTCCAATGTTATTTTTGGAAGCAGATTTTAATTAGATCGTTGTTTCACCTGTACCCTCGGTATGCTAGATTGAAAAACAGGAGGGTTTTCATGATTCAAATTTCTAAGAAAAGATTTTGGCTATTTATCGGTTTGGTGATGATGCTCGGTCTTTACGCCGGTTCACTTCAGCAAACGAACAATGAGCAACAGAATTACTTGAGCCTACAAGTCAATATGTACCAAAATCAGATGCAAAATGAGGTTTATCTACTCGCTCAGATTCTCCAAACGGTGACCGAGGAGGGGGAGATCCCGCGTTCACAATGGGAACAAGTCGTTCGCGCGGTAGAGACGATCAAAGAGAACAGCCATGAGCTGGAGCGGATGGCGTTTGAGTTTCATGCAAACGCATCGTCTCCCTTGAGTCAGACGACAACAGCTACAGCTGACTTTATGCTACAAGAATTGCAGGAGATTGAACATCGAGAAGTTGACGATAACCTTGAACGAGAAGATCGGATCGAGTTTTCTGACCGAGCGCTCGTAGAACTTGATTTGATTCACGAAACCGCAACGGCTTGGTACGAGGAAATCGGTGGATATCTATCGCGTAGCCAAAGTGTTGGGCGTACATATTGGGTTGAGATGATGGAGCGGATGCACGAACCCTCTGTGCAGTACCAGCAGGAAAGATTTTCGTGAGGGGAGCAGATGTGATATGGAAGAGATTGTCATTAGTGCGCCGTTTCAAGTGACAGATGAACAAATCGAGATGATTGAAAATCAATTGAGTGAGCGGCCGTATCGCGTAACGTTTATCCGCGCAGAGAACGATTGGAAAGACACACTTGCACACATTCCACCTACAGCGAACCTGATCGTTTCTCGTGGAGGTTTGGGGGCGTTTTTACACGAGCAAACGGAATTGCCTTACGTACAAATTCCGATTACGCCGTATGACTTGTTACGTGAAGTGGCGGTCGCTACGCAAGAAGGCACTCAAGCGATTGTCGTTTTGCTTTACGCATCGCTGATTGAACAAACCGAGGCGTATACATTGTCGCTTAACGACCGGGCGGTTCACGTGCTGCGCTACCATCATGAAGATGAGTTAGAGCGCATGATTCGTGAACATCGTAGTGACGTTTTGATCGGGGACCGTAGGGCGGTCACCGCTGCCAAACAAAAAGGGATACGAGCGACATTGCTACGCTCGGGTCATGAAGCGTTGGAACAAGCCATGGACCAAGCGGTCCGTACGTTAGAAATCCAACACCGTGAACGAGCGAAGCGAAAAGAGCTCGAACTCATCATCGGTTCGATGACGCAAGCGGTGATCGTCATCGACGAGTTGGAGCACGTCAAGACGTATAACGAGCATGCGGTATCGTTATTTCCTTCTCTAAAAAAATCGAATGTTTACCGTGAGGTCGTTCGACATGAAGCGCTCCAAAAGCAAGTGGAAACGATGGAGGAGGAGCGCAAGGTTGTGACGGTTGGGGGTCAGCAGTTGATCGTGACGACTGTGTCGACGATGAGCGGGGCGATTCAATGGTTTGAGGCGATTCAAGATGTGCAGCAGTTGGAGCTTAAGATCCGAAAGGAGCTTTATGATAAAGGGCTTGTAGCGAAGCATACGTTTGCCGATGTTCTGACAGTGGATGCTGAACTGCAACAAACGATTGAAGAGGCAAAACTGTATGCTCGTTCTGAAGGGACGGTGCTCATTTATGGGGAGACAGGGACGGGTAAAGAGTTATTCGCTCAAAGCATTCATAACGCGAGCAAACGCCAACATCAACCGTTCGTATCTGTGAACTGCGGTGCCTTGAACGAAGCGTTACTTGAAAGTGAACTGTTCGGCTACGAGGAAGGGGCGTTCACCGGTGCGAGAAAGGGTGGTCGGTCAGGATTGTTGGAGCTCGCTCACGAAGGTACATTGTTTCTCGATGAGATTAATGAAATGTCCCGGTCGTTTCAAACGAAGATGCTTCGAGTGCTACAAGAACAAGAAGTACGAAGAGTGGGCGGGGAGCGCAACATCCCGATTAACGTCCGCCTCATTTGTGCGACGAACGTACCCATTGCCGAAATGATTGAGGAAGGCGAATTTAAAGCGGACTTTTATTACCGGATTGCGACGTTGCCTCTCAATATATCACCTTTACGTGACCGAAAGGAAGATATTGCTGTTTTAGCGGAACATTTTTTTCATATAGAAATGAGACGGGAGAACAGACCGATCACGTTGGCGGACAGTTCTGTGCTCGAACCATTAATCGCTTATCCTTGGTATGGGAATAGTCGAGAGCTACAAAACTGGATCCGGCGCCTCGTCATTACTTATCCTGAACAAACGTTGACACGCGCTGGGGTGGAAGCATTTCTTGAGCGGTCTACCGAACGAACCGAAGAAGTGACGGTCCGGGTATCCGAGTCTTACAAACAGATGGAAAAAGAATTGTGGCAAAAGCTATATGCTCAGTTTCGAGGAACGAAAGAGGAATTCTGCAAAACGTATGGAATTAGTTCGACGACACTTTGGAGAAGGGTTTCAGAATAGAAACGATAGATTTCATATTTGAAAGATGTGAATGCGAAAATCCTTATAGCGGCGCTTTTACGATTTGGCACGGCATTTGCATTATATACGGTCGAACATTCAAAACAAGGAGTGGAGAACCGATGAGAATTGTGTCAGTAGAAGAGCGTGCGGTACCGATTAAAAGTAACATTAGCAACGCGTATATTGATTTTAGTAAAATGACGGCTTCAATCGTTGCGGTGAAGACGGATGTGATTCGTGATGGCAAGCCGGTCGTCGGGTATGGATTCAATTCGAACGGTCGCTACGCACCGAGTGGGTTGTTGCGTGAGCGTTTTATTCCTCGGCTTATTGAAGCGAATGCTGATGATCTTGTCAATGCGGAAGGGACAAACCTCTCTCCTGAAAATATCCATCGTATTCTCATGAGCAATGAGAAGCCAGGGGGGCACGGTGAGCGAACTGTAGCGGTTGGAACGTTAGATATGGCGATTTGGGATGCGGTCGCTAAAATTGAAGAAGTGCCTCTTTACCGATGGCTCGCTGATCAGTACGGGGATGGCACTGTTGATGAACGGGTATTTGTTTATGCAGCAGGCGGATATTATTATCCAGGTAAAGGGATTAGTGAGCTGCAAGATGAAATGAAATCGTATTTAGATATGGGTTATTCAACCGTGAAAATGAAAGTCGGCGGCGTACCCATTGCTGAAGATTTGAAACGAATTGAAGCGGCGATTGATGTGGTTGGTTCTGGACGCAATCTTATGGTCGATGCGAACGGGCGCTTTACGCTTGAGCAAGCCATTGAATTCGGACGAGCGGTTGAACCGTATGAACTGTTTTGGTACGAAGAAGCTGGAGATCCTCTCGATTATCACTTGCAATCAGAGCTCTCAAAAGTGTACCCCCAAGCGATAGCAACGGGTGAGAATTTGTTTTCCGTACAAGATGCAGAGAACTTGATCCGCTACGGTGGGATGAACCCGAACACTGATTTCTTACAGTTTGACTGTGCGTTAAGCTACGGACTTGTTGAATATATGAAAATACTAGATATGCTCGAACGTCACGGGTGGTCATCAAGAAATTGCATCCCTCACGGCGGCCATCAAATGTCGTTAAACATCGCCGCGGGATTAAAGTTATACGGAAACGAATCTTATCCTGGTGTATTTCAACCATTTGGGGGATTTGCGGACACATTGGCGGTGAGCGATGGCTACGTTGCATTGCCCGAGGCGCCAGGGGTTGGTTTTGAAGCAAAAAACAACTTGTACGAACTGTTGAAAACGTTGTAGAGTGCGGGTTTTGCCGGTGGATCCCATCGGCTTTTTATTATTGCAAGATCATCAGCGCCAAGTATGGGTATAATGAAAGCGAATGATGAATGGCTAGAATAACGACAGGATGGTGTGGATCATGGTTGTAAAGCGTCCTTTTGCGAAAGGAAATACGGCAGATCTCTATCGGTGTGAACATCACGTAGTCAAAGTATTCAAAGAATATTTACCAAAAACGGAAGCTTTGTATGAGGCGCAGAAACAGCGATTAGCTTATTCAACGGGGTTGCGTGTTCCAAGAGTAGAAGACGTTATTGAAGTAGAAGGTAGACAAGCGATCGTTATGGAGTATATCGAAGGAAAGCCGATCGGCCGGCTATTACTGAAAAATGAACAACAAGATGAATTTTACATCCGGGTTTGTGTGGATGTGCACGTAGAAATCCATCAAATCCAACCTGAATTCGAATCTCTTGAACCGATGACAGGCAAATTACGGCGTCAAGTAAATGCTGCAGGCTTAGAAAAAAACGTTGAGGATGTATTGTTAAACCGATTGAGCGCCATTCAGTTTGAACCGAGGTTATGTCATGGAGATTTTCACCCGAACAATGTACTCATACATGGTGAAGACGTAACAATCATTGATTGGGTCGATGCAAGTGTTGGCGACAGGAGAGCCGATGTTGCAAGAACATACATATTAATTGCCCAGTCTTCACTGCCCTTAGCCGAGCAGTATTTGACCATCTACTGTGAAAAAGCAGGAGTCATTGAAGAAGAGATTTATCAATGGATTTCTATTATTGCCGCAGCGAGATTGTCTGAGCATCTGGAATCAGAAAGTGCAGAAATACTGAAAGAAATCCTTTATAAACATCTAAAATATTTGAGTTGAACGCGTATTATGGTAAAGCTTCTGCCTGGCTGGTAAAAAATTGAACGGTGAGTTCCATCGTTACTATAGAAGTCAATGGGGTTGCACGACTCAACTCTTTTATGTGACAATTCGCTCTTCAAACTGAGCACTTTAAGGCACCAGACGACTCATATATTTCTTATTGTGACAGTTGGCGACGTTTATGTGAGCGTTCAGGTGAGTGATGATGACTTTTCCTTGGGCAACCGTCACAAAAACGGATGTCTGCGGCAATTGGCGTCTTATTATATACCCCGAGTGAGCTGGGGGTGGAAATTTTACCGTAGAACCCTTTATGGTAAGATTCTCCTTGTTTTACAAGATCTAATGTTGGAAATCTACCCATAGAAAAGAGAGATCCTACTATAGAAAGGCCAATGGTAAAATTTTAGTCTAATAGGCTTTCGAAACTTAAAAAATCATCCCATAGTGGGTAAGCACCGAATTAAAATCACGAGAAAGATCAGCTCCCTCGTTCGTGTTAACGAGGATATTAAGTTCTACTTTTTAAGTGAAAGAACGAGACGCAAATGTTTAGTCACCTGTATTCTATGGTCAACAAGTCCCTGGCTTTAGTGGAGATCCAGTACGAGCAGATGTTCAACTTTCAATCTTTCCACCCGTAGCTATCAAACCAGGTGTCACTTCTAAAGTTGGCGAGCGCTTTTTGCACATAGTCGATCGTGTTTTCAGGTAGTTGATCGAGTGCAAACCATGCGAGCTCGTCACATTTTTCAGGCTCCATATTTTCGATTTCTCCTTGCCAAGTGTCACTTGAAACGAAAAAGTCAATTCGCTCATCATTCGCTTTTCTGTGCATGACGCCAGCAATGTGTAGATCTTTTTCTTCAATTGTAATGCCTGCTTCTTCTTTTGCTTCTCGAGCCATTGCTTCTTTAACCCTCTCGTCGCCGTCTAGATGACCGGCAACGACGCTATACTTGCCGTCTTCATAACCAGTGTTGTACCTTCTTAATAGCAAAACGTGATCTTCCTTTATAAGAAATAAGTGTACGGCAACGACCATTTTGAATCGTGACAAATAATCTCCTCCTGAAATTGAATTTTTAATTATCTAAACATATAAACGATTTAATGGCAAAGGATGTGAATACATTGATCAATCCAGAGGCAATTCCTGGTTGGATACCTGCTCACTCGAAAGAGTGGTATGCACAGTTCAGTCATCAAAAAGGGAAGTATGAGTATGAATGGCAAAGTACGGTTACAGAGCCGAATGGAGAAACGGTCTTTGATAAGCTTGTGCTAGATCACTCGGTAGGTCAGCGTGTTGTCGACATCAACAATAGCCTCGTTATTAAGTGCCACAATAACTTCTCCTTACAGATCATTTATCAGTCCTGTAATTAGAAAGCCCTCACTATATGTGACACTTTTAAATAAAGAAAAAGGCAGGGCATCTGCCCTACCCTGCAATGTCAATATTAAAGTGAGTGTCTGCCCAGTCTTTGAAATGCTGAATCTTACTGTACTCAGTCTGTAAAATCCTCGCCAATGTTTGTAGTATCCTTAGCCATCTTGAATCTTCATGCTACATAATCAGTATCAAACAGTGGAAAGCCATTGATGAACTTAGTGGAAGTGGATGCTTGACTAGTTTCATATTTGAGTATTAAATCTCCATCAAAATCTCTGCTGTAAGGAACATATGTCCTGTTTACTGAAAGTCCGCCTGTGCTTTCTTTATTTTTGAGCATGGCTTTTGCCTGAGGTGTGTTAGATGTGACATGAACATAATACCTCTTTTGATCATCCTCTAGAACTAAGTCAACACCCATAACTGAATCAACATACATATATTCAATGTGCTTAAAGTTGGGCAGTTCTTCTCTAATCACTGCCTGTAAATGCAGTTCAACAAGTCTACTCATGTAAGTTCTAGTAAGCCTTAATTTGCAACCCTCAACCATTACGGTAGTTACCTCAATATCAGGTTCAAAGTCAGTCATGTATTTGAGCATTTTGTTGACACCAGCGTTAACATATTTCTTCTGAGAAGGCAGTGCCTCATACATATGTACAAGTTCATCAAACAGGTAAATAACCTCTCCACCAAAGCTAACAATGTCCTCTACCTGATGTAATTCTGCTTTCCTTTCCTTAGAAAGAGTATGCTTGTCGAGCCTTTTAATAGGTGCGTACTCTGTTCGAGCTATGGTTTCCTCAATGTAGTTAACTGTAAATTTCATTATAATTTCCCCTGATAAAAGTAGTCAGGACTGTAATTAGTTAGAAAATTAAAGCTGTGACAGTTTGGCGTAAGTAAAACTCTGCCAATAACTAATAATTCAGCTCCTGTACTTTTGTAATGGGGAAATTGAGTAGAAAAAGGACATGGAATTATATAGTAAAAATATATGAGATATTTGTTCCGATTAAAAATTTTTTATATAGACTGTAAGTACTTCCATAGAGGTCTTTATACCCTTAAATTTTTTCCAATTTATACAATTTATAGTAAAATATGTTTGATACTTATATCCTTAGATGTTAAAACTGGTGCATCGACAATTTATTGAATAGTTGTCGAAAAAAAAGTATTTGGAGGATTCATATCATGTCTAAAGTTTCAACAGTAAGAAGAGCAAAGCGTGGAGCTATCGGTGCAATGACTTTTGTGTTAGGAGTTGGCAGTAGTTTAGCTTTCGCTAATCAAGGTAACGCACAGGCTATTAATGCAGAAGAACCTACTTTTACAGATGAAGAATTACAGCAGATTCAGGCAGACGCTGATGCAATTGAACCTTTCATAGAAAACGAAAATGGTGTTCTTTACTTTGATGAGGAAAGTGCTATTGATGCTGGTGTGGATGAAGTGTTAGTATCGGAGACGAGTACAGATATTGACAACGCAAATGCTGTCCAAGACAGCGTAGCAATTGATCGTTCAGTAGGTGTACAGCAGACATGTAATGGGCGTGGCGATGGCTTAGTTCAGGCTGAATGGGGACAGTATGTATATATGGATTCCTGTGATGCAGATACATTTTCTAACCTTTTAGTTGGCGGTGCTAGTATAGCTACAATTGCAGGAGCATTTTCATTTAGTGTACCTACAGTTGTGGCTGGAGGTCTTGCTGGTCTTGGTGCGGCAGTAGTCTCTCAAGCAAATGTTGGCAATACAGGTATTCGAATTCACATGACGCCATCAGCGGCTGTGTTTTGGATTGGTGGACAATAAGTTAAAATAAGGAGACATGTTCGACCATGAGTATACAGTCATTATCTACTTTAACAAATGTATTCAGAGTCTTGGCTATTGTTTTTGGTGTAATAACCTTGATAATGGTTACTATTAATCTAATTGGGATTAATGTCTCATCACCAATAAGCGCTCAATGGTTTGCATTCTTCGGATTATTTTGTGCATTCTTAGCCATTGCTTTGAATAAGAAAAAGGAGCGCCCTGACTAGGGTTGCTCTTTTTTACAATTAATAAAGGACATGAGAAGTAAAAGAAAGTGAAATCTGTGGAGTTACATGAGGATACTGTAGGGGCAAACTGGGATTATTTTGGTGTTAGAGTTTTATGAGGGCTTGCTCTCAGGCAATTCCCCCCTGCTCCTCCCCCCTGGTTGGGGTATCCCTTGACAATATGTAGGGGTTATGGGCAAGACTGTGTAAATAACTAATTGTTCTTACCCACTTATTGAATCCTTGACAAATTAGACTTAAAGCTGTGTAAAATCTTTGTGTATTTACTACATTTTCTTTAGCTCATCAAGCAATCCATCTAATCCTTTTTCTTCTGTTGTTACATGAGACTCTTGTACATCCTTTAGTCTTCCTTGATTCTTGAGAACAAGTTCAATAGCTTTCAGTTTGTTGCCTGACTTAACCTTGTCATTGTTAATGATCATCCTGAGCTGGCTGTAGGTGTCCGCTAGGAAACTCCTCTGCACCTCCTCTGATTGCCTCATTAGCTCCTTATTGAACCCCTCCTTCTTTTTCCAGTCATAGATAGTTGAAGGATTGACCCCTATTTCTTTAGCGATCATCTCATTAGACATGCCATTGACATCTTTATAGACCATCAATGCAATAGCTTAGTACTGCTCAGGCTTAAGTACTTCCCTTCTTGCCATTGTTACCACTTCTTTCTAAATAAATTTAATATTTTTTCTGTTGGAGGCGCTGGGCTGTTTATGAATGTTAGACTCTCACTGCTCACCAACTGCTCATCATACCGCTCTACTGTCAACTAACCATACAAAACTGTCATATCACTGCATACACAGACCTTTCAACTGTACATAAACTGACAAATAACAGAAAACACTAATGAACCTTTTACCTACTGAATATCCCAAGACCAGCAACCTACAGTGGGTGATCTATAAGCTACTGAATTACAACTACATTTCTCTGTATTTCTTGGCATATTCCCTAAATAAAAATGCCCCTGACAGCTTATATTTGACATCAGGAGTGGTAAAAGGCTCTATGGGATAGGAGACATTAAAGAGAGAGATAGGAGATTGCATGAAAGCACCTTACTGAGTAAAGTATAAATTTACAACATTTTTCATTAATTGCTTACTAACTACTCCCTAGCTTACTACATTACTAGCTATATGCTCACTGTTCATTTATTGTGCCTATACTGTATGTACTGTTAATGCTTACTTACTGAGCATTCTGTTTGTAGGATACTGCAAAAATTGTAAACGAAAGGAAGACCTGCATCTGTTAAGCATATGAGTGCTACGTTAATGCAGGTGTGCATTAACGGAAGTCGAGCGAGTATTTAATGCAAAGGCTACCTTTCGTATCCGGGAAATTCCACTCAACGGGGTGGATGTGTTGATGCCCCTCAATTTTTAAGAGCACATATCTTCAGATATGTGCTCTCACCCCTTACCCTTGCTCGGCACTCTCATAGATTTGTTCAATCACCTCGGTTACTTGCATAGCTTCTTCTGGCTGAACGACGAGTGTTTCTTGACCGAGGCACGCCCCGATAAAATTCTGAGCTTGTGCGATTTCATAAGAATCGTTGGACAGAGCCTCACCTTGCTCGGCAGCGTCTTGATACAGCTCAAGAGGGAACACGCTTATGCCGCCATCGCTGCCAGAAATCGAGATTTCTTCGGTATCTTCTTTAATGTTAGCGGCCCAGGAGCATTCCAACAATAAGGAAGCGCCTCCTTCGAAACGAATGTACGCGGTGGCGTGGTCATCAACCTCAAATGTCGCGTAGTCAACGACGCCCCAATCGTTTACGAGATGTGGGTTTTTGCTCAACCGATTGTACGTTGCGCCTGTCACTTCAACAGCTTTAAGATTGCCGATGAGCCAAAGCGCTGTGTCGAGTAAATGGCAACCGTAGTCAATGAGACTGCCGCCGCCTTGGAGCGATTTGTACGTAAACACACCCCAACCTGGTACTTTGCGCCGCCGCATCGCACGGACCCTTACGACGAGTGGGTCACCGATACTTGCCATTTGCTTTTTGGCTACCTGCACGTTGTGCATGAATCGGTAGTGAAAACCAATGGCAAGCACACACCCTGAACGTTTGGCAGCGCCGTTCATACGCGCGGCATCTGTTGAAGAGATCGCCATCGGCTTCTCGCAGAACACGTGAACGCCAGCATCGAGCGCGGCAATGGCTAAGTCGGCATGAAATGCGTTTGGCGTACAAATGCAGACGGCATCCACATGCTCGAGCATGTCTTCATAACTTGAATACACATTTGCCCCGACGGCTTCCCCAACGCGTGCCGCTTTTTCGACGTCTACATCGTACACGGCTGAGACGTCACACTTCTCTTGAAGTTGCATGAAGGTTGGGATGTGCCGATCGGTTGCGATTCCTCCTGTGCCAACAATTCCAATCTGTATTTTCATGAGCGAACCGACTTCTCAAGAGGTGAAAAGTTGCCGCGCACCGGTTGAGCTGTATTGATCGGTCGTGCCCACTCGACCCCGTTTTGGATGACGCGCTGTACGTTCGTTTCATAATACGTCGGGTACGTTTCATGACCGGGCCTAAAGTAAAAGATCTTGCCGAGACCACGCGTGAACGTGCAACCGCTTCGAAATACTTCTCCACCTTGGAACCAGCTAACAAAAATGAGCTGTTCGGGCGTCGGGATGTCAAAATGCTCCCCGTACATCTCTTCGTGTTCCAATTCGAAATACTCAGGAATCCCTGAGGCAATCGGGTGCGTCGGGTCAACGGTCCATACCCGCTCTTTTTCCCCGGCTTCGCGCCACTTTAAGTCACAGCTCGTCCCCATCAACCTTTTGAACACTTTCGAATGATGACCCGAGTGCAACACGACGAGCCCCATACCTTGACGCACACGCTCGGCAACCCGTTCTGCGACCTGATCATCCACTTCATCGTGAGCTTTATGACCCCACCAGACGAGAACGTCCGTCTCATCAAGCACCTGTACGGACAATCCGTGCTCCTCTTCATCTAAAGTTGCGGTTTTCACCGTGTAACCCGCTTCAGAAATGACGTCCTTTAGGACGTTGTGGATTCCGTTCGGATAGAGCCGAGCGACCTGGTCGTCTTCTTTTTCATGACGAAATTCATTCCATATTGTAATCAACGTTTGCACCTCCGCCCCTATCATAAATCACACGATCAGGTGCGGGAATCTCTAATCCTGTTAAAATATGAACGATCTTGCTATTATTTAGAAAAAGAATGAGGTGAATGTATGCATCCCCACGTCGTGATTTGCGGCTATTCTCATCACGCTGCACCGTTTCGGACGACAAACAATTTTGGGAAAGAAGCCCACTTGTTACGTTTACAGACCGAGGGCAAGAGTGTCGTCGTTGTGAATGGAGAAACCGTTCATCAACGAGAAGGGGATCTTTTGGTCATTGCTCCCGGGGACTCGTATGAACTATATACCGGTGACGTGCCGAGTGGAGATTATCATCTGGCTGTGGAGGGGGATGAGTTTGTAGGTTGGGATGAGCGTTTGGTTCATACCGGTGTAGACGTTCAAGTGACGACGATTTGGCAATATATGATTCTTGAGCGGAGACGACCGCGGGATGAGTGGAATGAAGAGGTGATCGCTCATTTATTGAAGACGCTCTTGTTGTTTATCGACCGAGCGAGGCAGCGGGAAGTGGCTGAGCACACTCCGTACATCGTGAGGGAGATGATGCGGTATGTGGAGCAGAATGCAACGGAAACGTTTGCGGTAGCGGATGTGGCCGTTCACGTCGGGTTGAGTACGTCACGTGCGCTTCATCTGTTTAAAGCGCATACAGGCCAGACGATTGTTGGGTACACCCATCACGTCCAGGTCGGGATTGCGAAGGAGCGGATGATGCGTACAGACCACTCGCTGCAACAAATTGCTGGAGCAGCGGGTTTTAGCAGTTATACGTACTTTTATAAGATATTTAAACGGTACACCGGGATGGCTCCCGGTGCGTATCGTTTAGGTCAGAAATTGGCCGCTCACTAGAGCAAACGACTGAGCGGACCGTCATCCGGGATTGCTTCTTGCAACGCATATAATGAAATGGGGAAGTACGTAATTCCAAATACGTACGGCAAGATGTCGTACTGATTAAAAAAGATGACGAGTGTTTTGTCAGCGACGTAAAATTGAACATCGTCTGGAATGGTGTCAAAAGGTTTAAACAGATCTTCAGTTAAATTTCGTTTTTGCAATTGTGCTTTTATGTTGTTGTTGATGAGTTTTTTGTAGTTACTTTTTGGTTTGAATAGCTCTGGCAACGTGTACAGATGACCGGTGTCGCTATCAAACGTTAACCCGTGTTCGAGTGTTGTGCCGTGCGCACCGCCGGAAAATTGATACATCGTTAACGTGAGGCTAAGCACACGCGCTTGATTGTTCTTTAACGCAAACCGTCCAGTCAAATGGGTTTCTTCTTGCCCGTACCCTTGTGTGAGCATGAGCTGCCATACTTCGTCTTGAATGGTACGATTCAATTTTACCTCTGTTGATGTGGTCGTATATCCTTCGACTTCAGGGACTAACACGTCCGTTCGTGGCTCTTCGATCTGGCCTGCAGCAATGGCAAGCGGTAAATCAGCTTTATTAACCATCTTTAATCCCTCCTGTATTAGCCTATGTTTAACCAATAGAAAGGGGAATCTTCATAATGAAAAAACGTGCAAGAGAGTATGGGTTTACGTTTGGTACGATGGAAACCGGTGAGAGGAATGCAATTACGGATGTGAGCGGTGTACGTGTCGGTCACGTGACATTGAATAGCGGCGACAGCATAAGAACGGGTGTGACAGCGATCCTTCCGCATTCGGGTAACTTGTTTCGTGAGAAAGTATTGGCAGGTGCGGCTGTAATTAATGGGTTTGGAAAAACGACCGGCTTAGTCCAACTCGAAGAGTTAGGGTTGCTGGAAAGCCCGATCATGTTAACGAATACGTTTGGCGTTCCTGCTGTCACAGAAGGCGTGTTGCAACATTTGTTTGAGCAGTGCCCTGAAATTGGCACAACAACCGGTACGGCAAATGTTGTCGTGGGGGAGTGTAACGACGGCTATTTAAATAATATTCGTGGCTTACACGTGCGGCCTGATCAAGCAATATCAGCCATTGATACAGCGAGTGACGTTGTGTTGGAAGGGGCAGTCGGTGCAGGGACAGGCATGAGTTGTCTTGGCTACAAAGGGGGCGTCGGGACGAGCTCGCGGCGTGTCGCAGGTGGCATGCTCGGTGTGCTCGTGCTATCTAATTATGGAGCGAGGAACGATACCGATGTTCCTCCAGGTTCGATTATGATGATTGTTGCGACCGATTTACCTGTCAATGAACGGCAATTACAGCGGATCGCAAAACGGACAGCATTTGGGCTTGCGCGCACGGGGTCGACGGCACATAACGGGAGTGGCGACGTAGCCATTGCTTTTTCAACCGCACATCAGGTGACGCATAATGGAGACCAGGTGGAACAGTTCGAATTTCTGCGCGATGACACGTCAGAAATGAATGATCTATTTGATGCAACGGCAAGTGCTGTAGAAGAGGCAATTTGGAATTCACTATTAATGGCAGAGACGACAACAGGTCGGGATGGGCATACACGCCGAGGACTGACTGGGGAAGAAGCAAAACAGTTACGTGCGAAGTTGCGCAGCTAAGTCGAGAACGTGCCGCCTCAGTTTGAGGCAACACGTTCGTGTCGTCCTTAATCCAATCCTGTTAGGGCAAGGATGAGCGCAACGATTGAAATAATGGGTACACTGTTCGCGAGTGGTATTGCAGTGAAAGCAAGGGTACGGATCGCACCGTGATGCGTTTTGTCAATCACTTGCAACGTTTGTCTCGTGCTAATAAATATAAATACAAATGATGCCACAATCGAAGCTACCGCAATAATTGCAGGAATGGTAATGGCAGAAACGACAGCGGTTCCTGCGTCATTTAATAAAAAGAACATCCCGACGACGAGGAGAATAATGGCAGGTGCTTCAAAGAGAGGAACTTTAATAAAGAAATTCGTCTGTTCTTTTTGTAGTACTTGTAATGCATCGGATTCATGACGTTTCGCATCATCGAGTTTGTGCTCCATTTTACGTAGCGTCATTCGAAATGCGATAATAACACCAGCTGAGCCGATGAGACTCGCAATCGCAAATAACCAAACAAATTGATCTTCCATCAATAAACCTCCCAACAGATTTTCGACACTAATCATCAATGTACCAAACCGTACCCGATTAATCTAGGGAATATATGGAATGGACGAAGGAGAGAGCAGCACATGGGTTTCCTCTGGTTACTCTTGCCAGCATTACTACTTACTGCTGGTCTAATCTATTTGATTACGAAGCGAATGGACGGGATGCAAATTGTTTATACCGGACTAGGATTTCTAGGTGTATCAGGCCTCGTCACATTACTACTATTTGTAGTCACCACGCCAATTGTCGGTTGGATCGCGCTCATTATCACATTTCCGCTAAGTGTATTATTTGTCATATACGGATATTTAGTGCGCTATATTAACATCCAATAATTTAGGATACAATAAAGAAAAAATAATGAAAGGTGTTGTGCCTCCTAACATGGTCGCAATTACTCAATTTATGTACGTGGCGCCGTTTATCCTCGTTTTAGCTGGCTTTGCTTACGTTGGAATTAATGAATACCAAACGCGTCATTTAAAAATTACAGGACTTTCACTCGTCGCCGTAGCTCTACTATCGTTTTTGATCATTTCGCTCACTGTTGACAGCTCAATGGCGGGCACGTGGGTGCTTGCTCTCGTAAGTGGTGCTGGAATTGTTATGACCGTTGTCGGCTTTGCTAAGCATGCGATCAGGTACAAACAAACCGCATAGTGGAGGGATGGGTGTGAGCGTAACCTTTCAAGAACTTTCGACAAATGGCGTCTGTTTGCGTGTGGCTCGAGCGGGTGATGATAACGGGAAACTCGTCATCTTATTGCACGGTTTTCCCGATTTTTGGTACGGGTGGCGTGAGCAAATCGACCCCCTCGTTGCTGCTGGTTTTCACGTGCTCATCCCGAACCAAAGGGGGTATGACCAAAGTGAAAAGCCGCACGGCGTAAACGCCTATCATATTGATGCTCTTCGAGATGATGTGATCGGTTTGATTGGTGCATTCGGAAGAGAACGAGCGATCATCATCGGTCACGACTGGGGCGGCGCGGTTGGTTGGCATCTAGCAACTACGCGCCCAGAATTCGTTGAGAAATTCATTCCGATTAACATTCCGCATCCGGTCGTGCTCCCTCGAGGCATGGTGAAAAACCCTACCCAACTGTTCAGAAGTTGGTATATCGCTTTTTTTCAAATGCGCAACCTTCCTGAAAAAGCATTGCAAACCGATGATTACACGTATATGAAGCTCGCTTTACAAGTATCTAGCGAACAACCCGTATTCAATGAAGAAGAAACAAAGGCGTATGAACAAAGTTGGCAGCATCCCGGTGCGTTGACGGGAATGATCAACTGGTATCGCTCAATTCCGCTAAGCATAAAAAGCATGGCGGCTAATGAGCTAGTTCGAGTCCCTACACAGATCATTTGGGGCATGAATGATCGTTTCCTCGCTCGTACTCTTGCAAAAGAGAGCCTCAAGCAGACGGTCGGTGGCAATGGCATTTTAGTCAGTGATGCCGGCCATTGGGTGCATTTGGAGCAACCAGAGATTGTAAACCGACATATCATAGCGTTTATTACGTGATTTACTGTTCGACGCCAATGCGCCTGTTAATATATAGGTGCATTGGCGTCATTTTTGTATACGGTTCGCTTAGCCGATGAGGATGGTGTCTTCAGGATATCTCACGCGATTTCTCGTTTGCTGACGTGTGAGAGCGTAAGCCATCGTTAGCGGTCCTAGCCTACCGACAAACATTGTAATCATGACGATAATTTTCCCGGCCGTCGTTAAGTCGGGCGTCAAACCCATGGACAGGCCTGTTGTACTAAAGGCAGAAACGGTTTCAAATAAGATGATGAGAAAATAGGAGTCGTGTAATCCTTCGGTAATGGACAATAGTAAGGTAACGATAATAATCCATACGAGTGAACTGATCACAACAGCAAGTGCCCGCATCACCGTTTCAACGACAATTTTCTTGCGAAATATGTGTACTTCATGACCGCTTCTGAATGTATTTAGTGTTGCAATTAATAACACTACGAATGTATTCGTTTTAATACCTCCGCCTGTTCCCCCTGAAGATGCGCCGATAAACATTAGCACAATAATAAAAAATTGGGAAGCGACGAGCATAGCGCTCACTTCAAATGTATTAAAGCCTGCACTTCGTGGAGTAGCACTTTGAAAATAAGCAGAGAGAAAACGCTCCTGCCAGGTCAAATGAGAAGCCGCTGGATTTAACAACTCAATGCTAAATATAAAAATAAAACCAATGAGCAGTAACGCACCGGAAGTAAGGAGAACAACTTTTGAGTGCAGGGAAAGCCTTTTCCACGAACGTTGCCGGTATACATCTACAAGCACCATGAAGCCAAGCCCACCAATGATAAACAGTAAAGAGAGGGTGATATTTACGACAGGATCTCCGACAAACCCTTCCATCGAGTCAGAAAACAAAGAGAAACCGGCATTATTAAAAGCGGTAATAGAGTGGAAGACTCCGTAATAAAAGGCTTGTCCCCAACCCATTTCCTGTTGCCAATGAATGGTTAATACGAGTGTGGCAATTGCTTCTAGTGAAACGGCTAAGAGAAAGATTAAAATCGCTAGACGCGAGATGTCACTAGTGGAAAACCCGCTCGTTGTTGGTTGGAGTAACAGCCGATACTGTAAGCCGATAATTTTTCCTAATATGAGGGCGACAGATACCCCGAAAACCATAAAACCAAGCCCGCCGAGTTGGACGAGAATCATAAGAACAATTTGGCCACTCATTGATAATTGACTACTCACATCTATCGTTGCGAGACCAACAACGCAAACGGCAGATACCGCCATGAACATCGCGTCGATGAGCGGGATGGGGATATCGCCATTTGCTGATGAAGGTAAGGACAAGAGGAAAGTACCTGTACCAATTAACAATAAAAAACCGATAATGATCCACTGTGGTGGGCTAAAAGAGAATTTTTTGTTTTGGCGGTCGACCATAATGAACCTCACGAACCCTTCGGAAATGTTAAGTATTATTGTTTGCCTTCGTTAGGGAAAATAACCCAACTTCTTTTGCAGTAGTGAAAATAATGACAAGCAATGGCCCGAGAAAAAAGCCAAGAGGTCCGAATGCAACAAAACCCAAATACATGGATACGAGCGTTAATAACGGTGACAGGCCGATTTGCGTGCCCATTAATTTTGGCTCTACCGTTCTACGGATGACGAGCAAAATGAGAGCAAGAATAAGCAAATGGATGGCAGTAGTGCTGTTGCCGATAATGAACTGGATCATTGCCCACGGAGCTAGAATAACGATTGAACCGATAAATGGGATAAAATCAATAATCCAAATAATCAGCGTCATAATGAGTGCTACTTCTGGTGCGATAATTAAAAGTCCAATGAAAGTAACAATGACTATAGGAATACCTACAAGAAATTGCGCTTTTAAAAAGCCGATGACGACGTGCTTGAATCGCTCAATCATATGTTTGATTTTTAGTTCGTATTGGTCAGAAAGGGAAGCGTAAAACCGTTCCATCATTTTAGGGAATTGCAGCATAAACAACAGCAATAGCACGATATAAAAAACGACATTAAAGACGAAAAGTGGCAAATGAGTTATTGCTATGTCAAACATAATGCTGATGTCTATGCGATCCGTCATGTGACGCCAATGATCCAATAACCCTTCTGAATTCCCTTCAATAAGATCAAGGAGGATAGGTGGAAATCCTTCAATCCCTTGCAAAGAATCGATCAAGCCCATCCACCATTCGTCGAGCATCACCATAAATGTGGGCAATCGCTGAATGAAAGACGTTAACTGTTCGATCATCGTTCGACCTAACAACAAACTTGCGGTGAGAATAGTCGTCAACAACCCGACAAACACAATCCAACAAGCGAATTCATGATGTATCGAAAAACGCTTAAGCAAATGAATGAGCGGCATAAGAGTAGCAGCGGTTAAAAAAGCCAATAGGACAGGAAGAGAAAATGGTATGAGTACAAGTGCAATTACGCATAGAAATGCTGCTAAAACTTTTTTGTGCATACTCGTAAAATCAACCCCTCTCTACGTCTTCATACTATTTTATGATGAGCACCTTAGCGTCATCCCCTTCAATATCCATGAGTAAAAACTGTGGCTCGTTATGCTCGCGGTGTAGCATCCCGTATTTCAATAAGACAACATCTTTAGGTAATTCCCGCCAGTTGCTTCCCCCATGTAACCACACCTCTTTTTTGTAAAGGCTTTTGGCTTGTTTCAATGTTCTTGCTTTAATCATTGCGTAGAACGGGAATTCACACTCAAAAAATTTCATCCATGGCCTCCTCACCGTAAAAAAGCCTGTCACAAAAGGGTATACTTCTCCCTTTTGTGACAGGCTCCTCCGGTTAAACAACGTCTATTTGTTTTTTTATAAGAACACAAAAAGCCTACGCTCATCTTTCTACAAGTCATCAAGAAGGGTTTCGCCACAAACGACGAACTCTTGTTTTTTTGTAGAAAAAGAACATAGGCATACGTAACGTCTGGAAGGCATTGAGTGCCCTCCATACATTACGTCTTCCAAGTTGCTTTTTCGTTACGTATTTAATCACTAGCTATTCTAAACCCTAAAATGAGAGTTTAAAATCCCCAGCATGTATGTTTTGATGTGTAAGTTGTGCTCCTTAGAATGAAATCTTACTCTTGCCATATCATAAAAGCAAATGATAATTATTGTTATATAAGATCATATTACTCAATTTTATTGGTTTATTGAAGTTTAAATAGTGATTTCTCATTAATTCTATTGTAAACACAATATATCATTGTTTTTTGTGATTTGACACCTGTGTTCTTGTGTGCGTATGATAAGCCTTGAAAATTGAAGAATGGGGCGGAAGACATGAAAACAATCAAAAAGCAACTAGAATCTGAACTAAGTGAAGCCTTTATTAAGTTTCAACGTGAACTAATCGGACGAGGACCGCAAGAAGCCAGAATATATATATTAAAAGACATGGTTATTGCAAGATTTAAAGGGGTGCTCACCGTTGAGGAGAAGCATCTCATTCATCATGCCGAAGGACAGAGTTTAGTCAAGCAAATGCGCATGTTATTAAGAGATCTCTATATTGATGATTTAAAAGCAATTGTAGAAGAAAAGACGGGTTGTGAGGTGCTTACAAGCCATAGTGATTTAAGTACAGATACTGGAGAAAGGCTGGAAGTATTTGTTGTGAACAAAAATCTAGAAAAGCAATTAGTTGAGTAAAGACAGATAACCTAATCGAAAAACTTCCTATTTAATATTGTATTCATTTTGTATATCAATTATCTTTAAATCTTAGTGCAAGTAAACCTATCTTCATCGGTATTATTTTTCATGCAACCTTTCTGTTTAGAAATAGAGGGGTTTCCTAGACGTTACTAGGTGAATTCCACAAACTTCCGACGAGTACCCTCGTTGTAACGCTCGAACACTTTTCGCAACGTGTTCTCTTCCCTCCTCATGGCGCAAGAAGAAGGGTGTCGCCATTCAAGCCATTTCATACAAATGATCTAACCCAATGATACATATTATTGAGCTTTGAATGCCTGTAACAATTTTATTAATATATCGACCATACATAGTATTAAAGGAGTGATTTGTGCTATGATTAAATGGACGAGATTGTTACGAATGGCTCTGTTATTGGTCATTCTGGTCGTCGGTTGTGATCAGAATGAATCAGTTGAGTAAGTTTCATTCCCTGCTGAAATGCCTGATGATTTCAACTTTTCCCTCACCTATGGATACGCAGGGGCGAACGGTATAGATACGTATGAGGGGACGGTTACGAAAGATTTGATTCCTAATGGCGATGTGACGATTGATTTATCGCTCACTGAGTCGGAAATGGAAGAAATATATGACCGAATGGTCGAAGTGAACCTTTTAGAGACGGCTGAATATGTGAGTGACGTCCAATGCGTAGACCCTCACGGTCAGAATCATGTTGAAATGACGATTAACGGTGAACGAGTTGAACGTGAGTGGATCTCCGCTCAGTGTGACGGAAATGACGAACAGTTGAGCGAGTGGTTGAGTTTTATACATTTTGAAGTGATTGAACCGAAAGAAGAATACCAAGCTTTACCGGATCCAGAAGGTGGGTATGATTGATGGCTACTCCCTTTTGAGCGGTTGAGGGGAGTTGTGCGTGATGGCCGAGCATAAAAGAAAGAATCACATTCCTTTTCGACTAAATATTTTGTTTGTCGGTGTGTTTATTCTTTTCTCGATCTTAATTTTACGATTAGGGTATATTCAGATCGTCCAAGGAGATTCATACGAACGGATGCTCACGAACGAAGAAGAGCAGACAGCAAATGTGGAAGCGCCGCGTGGGATCATGTATGACCGCAACAATTACGTGCTCGTTGATAACGACTTGCAGCTGGCGCTCACGTATACGAATACTCCGAATAATGACCGCGAGCGTTATGAAATCGCGCACGATCTCGTGGAATTTTTGGAGATAGAGGAAGACGACATCGAGTCAGTCAACCCGCGGGAATGGAAAGATTATTTTCTGTATACAGCGTCCATTGAACCGACCGGTGACGATGATGAAGCAGGCCCGTTGCGTGACTATGTCGCCAACATCGTAAGTAACGATGAGGCGAGCGAGCTTGAGGATGATGAAATCTACCAGTTGCAACTCGATCGTCTGAATGACGAAGAAATTATGAACAGCTATAGTGAGAGCGAACAACAAGCCGTCGTCATCTGGGCAGAGATGCTGAGCGGTTACAATCATTCGCCAAACCGCATTGCCACCGGGTTGGACGAAGAACAAGCGCACCGACTGGCAGAGATGTTGCATCATATGCCAGGCACCGATCTGATGCGTGATGCGGAGCGGATTTACCCTTATGGCGAACAGTTCACCGAATTTTTTGGCAGCATCGGTTCCATTCCGTCGGAACTTATTAGTGGGTATGTTGGGCGGGGGTACGAACGAAGTGATCAAGTCGGCGTTTCGTATCTTGAGAACGAATACGAAGAAGTGCTTCGGGGCGAGAAGGCAGTCGTGAGGACGCAACCAGACGGGAGCGTGATTACAGATGAAGGACGCCGCGGGAATGATTTACGACTTACGATTGATATGCGCTTGCAGCAAGACGTCACAGATCTTGTTAGTGATGTACTCCATAGTTATGGCGGCCACGTATTCCCAGACGGTCGTGACGCTTACGTCGTCATGATTGAACCGTCAACCGGTGATATTCTTTCCCTAGTAGGGTATAACGGGAATTTAGGAACGATTAATAACACATATGAAGTCGGGTCTTCTATTAAGGCTGCGACAGTTCTTGCTGGTTATAACTATGGCGTT
Organism: Geomicrobium sp. JSM 1781026; assembly: GCF_041949955.1. Classification (NCBI taxonomy): domain Bacteria; kingdom Bacillati; phylum Bacillota; class Bacilli; order Caryophanales; genus Geomicrobium; species Geomicrobium sp. JSM 1781026. Next base: position 113,501 of record NZ_JBHFQF010000002.1, read on the forward strand.
ATAGGTCATGGTTCAGTTATTCAAGATGCGACAATTAGCTTAGATAATACACCGGATATTAATTCGTGGACAAACATGGGGTATATTAACGATTTGGATGCGATTCGTCGGTCTTCGAACGTTTACATGGCAGAAATTTCAATGCGTTTAGCTGAAGTGAATCGTTCGACGAACCAATGGCCGAGACTTGGGGAAGCGCATAATGACTTGCGTCAACATTATGCTCAGTTTGGGTTAGGAACCGAAACTGGCATTGATCTTCCTCGGGAATCTTCAGGTTTGATTGGCACTAGCAATTCCGGTAATCTCTTGTATTTAAGCTTCGGGCAGTACGATACCTACACCCCTCTACAACTCGGGCAATTCAGTGCCACGATGGCAAATGGCGGGGAACGGATGCGCACGCGCCTCGTTCGTGATGTGCTTGAGCCGAGTATGGAAAACGGAACAGCAGGTGGGAGCATCCGCCACTATGCGCCAGAAGTCATGAACACGGTCAGCAATACGAATGCAGATTTTCAGAGAATGCAAGAAGGAATGCGGCAAGTCGTTGCCGTATCCGGACAAACCGGTGGTACTGCCTATGATGACTTTAACGGCAGCAATAGCACCGATTATACGTTAGCTGCGAAAACAGGTACCGCACAAACAACGGTGAACGGTATGGAATTGAACAACCAAACGATGGTGGCATACGCCCCGTACGATAATCCAGAAATCGCTGTCGCCGTAATCGTGCCGAGTGTCGCTTTAGATGACCACGGCAACAACTCAGGCATTGCCAATACGATGGCAAGAGAAGCGATGAATCTATTTTTTGAGCAACAAGAAAATCATAAAGCCCCTGAACTTGCCGCTGAGGAAGACCAAGTACAAGATCCAGAAGAGGTTGCTGAAGGGGACAGCTAGATGATTTTGCACACGGAAGTAAGAGGAGATGGCGTACCTGTTGTGTTTCTTCATACGGCGTCCACGATTTTGAACACGTAGTGTTCGATTTGCAAGCTGATTTCAAGGTCATTTTGCCGGATTTAAGAGCCCACGGACATTCAGCTACAGAAGATGTGGAAGATTACTATGTGAAGTGTGCAGATGATCTAAACGAGACGCTCGAACACATAGGGGTCGAGTACGCTCATATCGTCGCATGCTCCCTTGGTGGAATGATCGGTATCTTTTTTGCTAAACAACATCATTCTTCTGTACGTTCGTTAACCTTTTCAGGTGTTATGCCAAAAGTACCGGACAACTGGGACGAGCTGTCGAAAGCGGAAGCGGCCGAAATTACTGCAGTTATGAATAACCGTGAATCAGCCGCACAACTGGACGAGATTCATGGCCAAGGTTGGCGCGCCCTCGCTCACTTTTTTCTACAACTTAATTCGTACCCGTTTGAAGCGGTCGGCGATTTGAGCAGTATTCAGGCGCCTATGTTGTTTATTGTTGGTGAGTCACAACCCCATGAAACGCTAGGGGTGCAACGCTATCCTACAATGAACGATGGCGTCCGTGTCGCAGTTATTCCTTTTTCCGGACACCACGTCCAAACTGAACAACCGGAGCTTTATGCGAATATATTACGGCTCTTCATAAAGAATATTTCGTGACGGACGAGCAGGAAAACACCCACCCCTGCTCTTTTTTGTGTGTCGTTTCGTTGTAACACAATTCCAACATTATGAGTCTCTAAGCATTTTTGCTCAAAAGTATTATGGTACATTTTTCTTGTTTTCACCTGTATTGGTTGTCGGTCAATGGTGACGTTGCTACGATAAGAGCGTAACTTTTGGAGGAGGCGATTGATATGATTAAAGGGAAAAAGTTCGCAATACTCACACCTGTAATCGCTTTATCGGCTACACTTGTGGCGTGTAACGATGAAGATGTTGAGTCAGAAGTCGATGAACCTACGGATGAGAACGTGGAAGAGGACACAGATTCTGAAGACACAACGACACTATCGATTTTAGGTACGACAGATATTCATGCACATCTTATGCCTTACGACTATATGAATGATGAAGAAGATCAAACGATCGGACTGTCGAAAGTACATACACTCGTAGAAGAAGCGAGAGAAGAATTTGAACATACGATGCTTATTGATAATGGCGATACGATTCAAGGAAGCATACTTGGTGACATGCCAGCACAAATTGAACCGTTAGAAGAAGATGAGACGCATATTATCATGGATGCAATGAATGAAATGAACTACGATGCAGCGGCGTTAGGAAATCATGAATTTAATTTCGGGTTGGATTTCCTCGATGAAACGATTGCTGACGCGGATTTCCCGTGGTTATCTGCAAACGTCGTTGAACCTGGCACCGAAGACCCTGTGTATGAACCGTATACGATTGTCGAAAAAGACATTGACGGTGAGGCCATTTCGGTAGGGTTCATTGGACTCGTGCCTCCGCAAATCATGAACTGGGATGCCGCTCACTTAGAAGGTGAAGTCGAGACACTGGAAATTGCTGATGCCGCACAAACATTCGTGCCAGAAATGAAGGATGAAGGCGCTGACCTAATCATTGCCATCGCCCATTCAGGAATTGATGATAGTGACAATCCGAGTGAGAATGCAGCGATTCCTTTGAGCGAAATTGACGGGATTGACGGCATGTTACTCGGCCATCAACATAACCATTTTCCTAGTGAAGATTATGATGGAGTCGAAGCGGTCGATGTAGATGCTGGAACAATTAATGACGTACCCGCGGTCATGCCAGGATCTTGGGGTAGCCATCTCGGGTTCCTCAACTTTGATCTAACGGTGGAAGATGGTGAGTGGACAATTGTGTCTGCCGAATCAGAAATCCGGAGCACAGAAGACGTCCCATCACATGAAGGCATGGAAGCACTCGTGCAAGATGCACACGAGGCAACGGTTAATTACGTAAACAGTCCAGTTGGTGAAATTACGACCGATATTAATACGTACTTTTCACGAGTGAAGGACAATGAAGTTGTCCAATTAATTAACGATGCGCAGCTGGATTATATGGAGCAGTTGCAAGCGAATGGAGAGTTAGACGACGATCTGCCACTCTTGTCTGCTGCCGCACCATTCCGTGCCGGACGAGGTGGGGATTTCACTCAAGTTGATGCAGGTGAAGTGGCCATTCGCGACATGAATGATGTGTACGTATTTCCGAATACGTTACACGTAGTGGAAGTCGACGGTGACCAATTGAAGAATTGGCTTGAGTACTCCGCTTTGAATTTCAACCAAATTGATCCGGACGAAGACGCTGACCAAGAACTCGTTAACCAAGATTTTTCGAGCTACAACTTTGACGTGATTGAAAATGTCACCTACGAAGTTGATGTAACGAATGATGAAGGTGAACGCGTATTGAACGTAGAATATGATGGTGAGCCAGTTGAGAGCGACGATCGATTTTATGTAGCAACGAACAATTACCGCGCTGGCGGGGAAGATCATCTTGATGCAGATGTCGAAACGGTTCTCGAGACAACGGATGAGAACAGACAGATTATTATTGATTACATCATTGCCCATGATGGGCCGATCGATGTAGAAGCGAGTGAGAACTGGCAGCTCACTCCGATTGAAGCTGCAGGGGACATCATTTTTGATAGTGCTGCAGATGCAAGTGAGTACAGCGATGGGTACGATCGAATTGAGCTATATGAAGAAACCGATGAGGGAACGCGATTTACATTTGAATAGCGAAAAACCGCCAATCATTCCAAATTGAATGATTGGCGGTTTCTTTTTTTAACGATTGGCAATCGCTTCACCAACGACTTTACCAGTAAACAAACACCCGCCGAGAAACGTTCCTTCGAGCGCGCGATACCCGTGCAATCCCCCGCCTCCAAAGCCAGCCGCTTCGCCAGCTGCATACAATCCCGGAACCGGTTCACCGTCTTCGTGCAGCACTTGGCCATTAAGATTCGTTTGCAGCCCACCTAACGTTTTACGGCTGACAATATGAAGTTTAATAGCAATAAGTGGGCCATTGTCACGGTCTAACATCTTATGAGGCTTCGCGACGCGAATAAGACGATCTCCTGTAAATGTGCGCGCGTTGCGAATGGCAGCAATTTGCGCATCTTTAGTAAAAGTATGATCGATCTCCCGGTCTCTTGCCGCCATCTGTTCGTGGATGTGTTCAGCTGACAACACCGGTCCTTCGCCCAACGCATTCATCTTGTCTACGAGTTCCCGGACGGTCGTGGCGACAAGGAAGTCTTCCCCATGGTCGACAAACGCTTGAACCGCCTCAGGTGCACCGGGGAGCGCACGCTTCAGCACTTTCTTTATGCTCTTTCCTGTTAAATCGGGATTCTGTTCAGACCCTGAAAGAGTGAATTCTCGTTCAATTACCTTTTGTGTAAGGATAAACCAAGAATAATCATAGCCGGTGTTCGTAATCGCTTTAAGTGTAGATAACGTATCAAACCCTGGCATGTTCGGAGGATGGAACCGACGACCGGTAGCATCAAACCACATCGAAGACGGGCCAGGTAATATACGAATGCCGTGCTGCTTCCAGATCGGGTACCAATTCCGGATCCCTTCTGTGTAATGCCACATTCGGTCGCGATTGACGACACGTCCACCAGCACGCTCAGCAATGCTAATCATTCGCCCATCCACATGGGCAGGCACGCCAGCAATCATCTTTTTCGGTGCTCTGCCTAGCCACTCAGGCCAGTTTTTCCGAATCAAATCAAAGTTGGCCCCGATCCCTCCGCTCGCGACAACGACTGCCGAGGCTCGATAGTCAAAATCCCCTACTCGTTCCCGGGACGTTTCTCTTCCCCGAGCGACTGATGAAGGAACGAGCTCCGACCCGCGAACGCCAACGACTTGACGATTCTCTACGATAAGCTCGTCCACTTGGTGACGGGGGAAGTACGTTATCTGGTTATTTCGTTCATATTTATGAAGTTTGTCAATAAAAGGTTCGAGAACACCCGGCCCGGTTCCCCACGTAATATGAAAGCGGGGAACGGAGTTGCCGTGCCCGTCGGCGGTGCTGCCACCCCGCTCGGCCCAGCCGACAACTGGGAAGAAACGGATGCCGAGAGAGTGGAGCCACTCTCTTTTTTCGGTTGCCGCCCACTGCACATAGGCTTTCGCCCATTTCGTGCTCCACGCATCTTCATCCTTTCGGTCAAACCCTGCTGTCCCTTGCCAATCTTGCCAAGCGAGTGCGAAAGAGTCTCGTACGCCAAGTCTACGCTGTTCGGGTGTATCGACGAGAAAGAGCCCGCCAAATGACCAGTATGCCTGTCCGCCAAGTGAACTTCTCGGTTCTTGATCGAGTAGCAGGACTCGCTTATTTCTATCCGCCATTTCCGTTGCCGCAACGAGGCCGGCAAGGCCTGCGCCGATGACGATGGCGTCGAAATGATTTGTCATTGAAAAATCACACTCCTTCATACTAGGGAGTACTACACCATTCAATAAATTCCTTCTATATATGAACAAAAAATAAGACTGCCCTCGCAGCCTTACTACTCGATCTCATATTGGCCTTTTAGGCGCTCGATTTTCTCGACGGTTTTCTCGTAAACAACCGGGTCTCTCTTCTTAATGCTCGCCATCGCATAGAGAAAGGCGACTTCTTTTACATCATCGGGAAGTTTTCTGTATTCGGCAATAAATTCAGAAATGGTTTTCATAGGTCACCTCTCAGTTTTATCTCTACTTATTATAACGTGATTGGATGTCGTTTTGTTTCAGTAAAATGGAAATTTGTTAGAAAAAGTTGCAACCGCAAAAGGGAAAAAATACCTATGAAGCGAATAGAATAGCTATGGGAGGTGATCATTTGCGCTTGGGTTACGGTCTGTTTTCTTTGCTCGTTCCTGTGCCGTTTTTGTTTCATTATTTGGAGTATCACCAAATCGCTGGGTTTGCGCCACTTAGCATCGGTGTCGTTATTGCGATCCTCGTCGGTGGTGTGCTCGCCGCCTGGGTTGACGTGAAAGATTTGCTGAAGGTGTTCGTTCTCGTCACCGCTGTTTCCGTCGTGTTAGGGGCGTTTTTCATCCCAAATGACACCGGTTGGTTTAAACCGTTAGAACGAAATACCGTCTTGATTGGCTCTTCACTTCTATATCTGGCTGGTCGGTCAGTTGTCCGATTGCTCGTAAAAAAGTTAATATAGGAAGAATCACCCATCATGCATTGCGTTACATAACTTCATGAAATACTATTACACTAAGGAGACACGTAGAAAAGGGGTGATGTGCATGGTTGCATCGGTAGGGCTCATAATCATAATTGCTTTTGCAGTGGCGGGGTGGTATTACGTAACCTCTCGTCGGCAAGATGCCATTGATGTTCGAAAATATAAAAGTTATGTTCATGGCAATGCCACGCTTACAGGCAAGAATGTTCATTTTTTTGTGCTTGCTGGACATCGGCATCGCCAGTACTGTGAAATAACCGGAGGTCGGCTACTTATTCACGATCCGCACAACAAGATTGAGCTATTCATTAACGAGAAAGAGGTGGCCCGAAGCGGGGTTACTTGTGAGCAACAGTATGTTGGAACGATGATCATTAATGAGCAGCTACAATTCACCTATAAAGTGGGGGCATTCTCGCGCTACAGAAGAGTTGTGCAGCAAGAACTTCCGCGATCAAACGACTTAGTCGATCTCGTATCGTTCGCACTAGAAACGATCATGGCGAACAATACAATGAGAAAAAAGAACATGCTTTTTCGTACGGCAATGCCAACGAGTGAAGCTGAATTTCTTCATGCGGCAACGACGTTTCAACACTACAAAGCTGAAGCAGGGCGGATGCTAACGGAAAAAGTCGGCAACAGATTTGGGCGTCACGTCGATGAATATCTACAAATATTAGAGTTTGAATCAACCGATCAGGTGAGTGCCGACGAGCTAAGAAGACGCTACCGAATCATGGCGAAAAGGTACCACCCCGACTCTCCAACTGGAGATGTACATAAGTTTAAACGGGTGAAGGAAGCGTATGAGCATATTAAAAAGGAACATGTTGCTGTTTGAAGAGAATGACAGGGTATGGAGAAATCCGTGCCCTTTTTGAGTGGAGGTACATTTTATGGCAGAAAAAACGAACAAAGCAGGTCGATTACTCGACATTTTGCGAATTCTTAATGAAGAAGAAAAAGTGACGGCATCCGTTCTCGCTGAGCGCTTTCACGTGTCGGAACGCACGATCTATCGGTATATGCGCGAGCTAGAAGAGATGGGCATCCACTATGTAACGAACCACCACGAAGGTTATCAGCTCGTGAGTACACCGAACTACCCGAACCGACTGTTAACGATGCAAGAGTGGGTCGCACTGACCGTGTTTCCGATCTTTCAGCCTGGCATTGCTGAGGACCATCCGACGTACAACTCGGCTATTCGCAAATTAAAGACATTAACGAACGAAGACCAACAACAGATGACGAACTTCCGCGAAGAACTTGGTGGCAGAATCCGTTTTCACGACCAGCACGGGGACCCCGACCGTAACCACATTATGGCGGCAATGATTGAGGCGATTACCGAAAACCGGGTGCTCGACATTACGTATTACACGATCTCTAGAGATACCCGAACCGAGCGCAAGATTCACCCGTACTACATCATTCCCCGTGGCGGTCATCTATACATCACTGCATACTGTGCAACGCGTGAAGGGTTTCGAATCTTTCGATTGGACCGAATTGAGACGATTGGTGTCACGAAGGAGACGTTCTCGATCTCCCCGGACTTCAACATTGATGAATACTTAGAGAACCGTTGGACGATCTTTGCAGACGACGAGGAGGCGACTACCTTCGTCGTTCGCTTTGCGGCCGACATTGCCCGTTATGTCACTGAAGTCCAATTTTATACAGAAACCGAATTAGAAAAACAACCAGACGGGGCGTTACTCTTAAAGACGACGATTCGCAGCAAGAAGGAATTTCTCCGATGGGTTCGGGGTTTCGGAACGGATGCACAAGTGTTAGCGCCACATGATGTGCGCAAACAACTAGCAGCGGAATTCAAAGAACAAGTAGATCGCTACGAAAGAAAATTGTAATCTTTTTTACAGCACTGACATCACTTGTCAGTGCTCTCTTTATGATGAAGGTAATTCAAACATAAGGAGAGGGTTCGTATGAAGAAATGGTTTTTGGCAATGGGTCTCGGGGCAACAATGGTCGTGATTGCTGCTTGTGATGTGAGTGATGTGGAGCAGGTGGAAACGGAACAAGAGGAAGCAGAGGCTTCGGAAGAATCTGCAGTAGAAGAGGGTGGGGGAGAAGAAGAGGAGGTCGTGGAGGAGTCCATTTCAATTGGGGACACGATGAATTTCGACGGCTTGCAAATTACGTTAAATGATGCGTACACAAGTGCGGGCAGTGATTGGGAGACGCCGGAAAATGATCATTATGTGATTCTTGATTTGACGATTGAGAACACGACGGATGAGGCGGCGAACATTTCAACGATGATGCAGATGAGTCTTCAAGACGGAGAAGGGTATACGCACAACAGTACGATTTATACTGAAACGACAGGTTCGTTGGACGGTGAGATTGGTCCGGGTCGTGATAATCGTGGTGAAGTGCCGTTTGATGTGAACGCTTCTGATGAGTATGAGTTTATCTTTGAAAATCCATTCACGAGCGGGCAAGCAATCTGGACGATTACAGATTTATAATGATGATTCGGCAGGCGAAGGCCTGCCTTTTTTGTTTAAATTTGGGTGAGTTGGGCACCTTAAAGAAAACGATTGTGGAGGAATGTTCGGATGAAGAAGTATAACATGGCTAGCCTGTCGATCCTTATCGCCCTCGGACTCGTTGGGTGTGGCGGTACGGACGACGGAACGGTAGAAAATGAACAACCGCCGATGGAAGAGTCTACACCAACAGAAGATGAGGGTATGGCAGGCGACGAAACAACCGGCGGTTGGCACGAGTCGCTGTCTTTTGAAGAATTTCAATTGGATGTCGAGTACGGAAGTGAAGAGTACGAAGTGGATTACGATTACAACAACGGCAACCCCGAAGCAGAAATTCAAGACACTAGGGGTGGATCAAACATCCAGGTAGCAGGAGATGAAGCCCTTGATCAACTTGCCTCTATTCTGCCGGAACTCGACATTGATGAGCAAACCTCGCCAGATGAGCTGGTTCAAGCCGTCGTGGCAGCGTTCGATTTAGATGAGACCTATGACGAAATTGACGTCGATGTTGAATTCTTCAACAACGAAGAAATTGAAGCCGAAGAAGATCAGAATCAATGAGACAAAGCCCGTGCGGGAATCGCACGGGCTTTGCACATGTAGTGACGGCCGGGTTGGATCGGCCAAAACTGTTCTCGAGTTGAGACAAGCTGTTACCGAGTTGCCCGCTTTATTCCGCAGAGCGGAAACATTTGACTAACTCGGTAACAGAATATGTGAACTAGGGAACAGATGCAGTGCGTCACGCTGAAAAACGAGATCGGCGCGACGGTAGGTGCTCATGTTACATAGGGATGATTGTGTAGTTTTCTCAAACTGTAAGGAAATTTGCCGGTACAGAGCGCCGCTACCGTCCATTTTCCATAAGAAACTCGTAAACAGATCCTGGCAGTGGAATGCCACTTTGCTTTCTTGTTTTGGCCGTTTGTGTCTCGATTTCTCCCGGAACAAAGACTCCTTCGTTGCCTTCAATGGCTGGAATGGACCGAAGTTCACGGATCATTATGTCCATACGTTTCGTGAATGTTTCCAAGTGTGTGAACACACTAAGGTCCAGCGCCAAAACGAAGTGGCCAAGTTCGCGATTTTGTCCATAGTCTCCATACATTTTAGATACGTGTGGGCCAAAGGCGGCTCCTGTGAGTAATGCTGAGAATATTTCTACAACCATCGCAAGACCATAGCCTTTCGGTCCACCAAAGGGTGTGAGGGAGACGACTTGGTGAGGGTCAGTTGTAGAATTTCCGTCTTTGTCGACGCCCCACCCTTCAGGAATGGATTGTCCTTTTTCTTTTGCTTGTAGAATCTTTCCTAGAGCGACGGTACTCGTAGCGAAGTCTAGAATGACGGATTCTTCTTTAGCGGACGGGAAGCCAAAGGCAATTGGGTTCGTACCGAAAAATGGCTCTGTACCACCAAACGGAACGACCACTTTGTCTGTATGGGTCATGGCAAGGCCAATCATGCCAGCGTCTGCAGCTTGCTGTACGAAGTAGGAGAGCGCACCGCAATGACTGCTATTTTTAACCGCGACAGCACCGATGCCTTGTTCTTTTGCAATCTGGATAGATTGATTCATCGCTTCTTTTGCGATGTAATGACCAAAACCGTTGTTGCCATCAAGGATCCCTGTACTTGGGGATGTTTTTGTGAATGTCGGCTCCGCATGGGCATCGAGACCACCTTCAGCTACTCGTCGAAGATAATGTTCGACCCGAAGCACGCCGTGGGAATCAACACCACGTAAGTTTGCGTGCACGAGCACGTCGGTTACATGTTCTGCGATGTGCTTTGGAATACCACCACGTGTAAAAGCCGTTGTCGTTATGTCTGTTAGCTGTTGTTCTGTGAGCGTACCCATTCATTAATCACTCCTTAAGTATGTAAACGCTTTAAAATAATAGTAGCATACTTGTATGGTAGTGTGGTAGCATCATTTTTAGGAGGTGAGAGAAGTTGAATCGGACAAATTTTAAAGGATCAACCCGAGAGTATGTGTACGAGAAGATCCGTGAATCAATATTAAGTCTCGAGCTTACGCCGGGGACGGTCATTTCCGAAAAAGAAATCTCTGATGATTTGGAAGTGAGTCGGACACCGGTCCGTGAAGCTTTTCTTAAATTAACCGAAGATGAGTTGCTGACGGTTTTGCCACAACGAGGCTCATTTGTCACACTTATTGATTTGGACCACGTTGAAGAAGCCCGTTTTCTTAGAGAGCAAGCAGAAGTAGGGATGATGAAGCTCGCATGCCATGCTTTTCCGGAATCGAAACGATTGGATATGTTGGCAAACATTGAAAAGCAAAAGCTTGCCAAGGAGAAAGAAGATGAACAAGCCCTTTTTTTGTTGGATCGCGATTTTCATTTGTTCTTAGCAGAAGGTACAAATAAAAAACGTGTTTGGCAAGTCATACAACGTATGGATGTGCATTCGCAAAGATTGCGTAAATTGAGCATGAACTTGAAATTGAATTGGAACCTCCTCATTGAACAACATGAAGCGATGGTTCAGGCAATTGAGCAAAAAGATGAACGAGCTGGAATGGAAATTATGCACGAGCACTTGACGTTGTTGCAGTATGACCAATCCCCGCTAAAAGCGGAATTTCCGGATTATTTTCAGTAAAAACCTCTAGAAAGCAGGTGTAGGCAATGTGGAAAGGGTTTTTGGCTTGTGTCTCTGGTGCTGTGCTGCTACTCGGCGGATGCGCAGCCGAAACGTCCTCCTCCTCAGAAGAGGATGTTACTCGTTGGAAAATGACACACATTTCTGATTCGAGTCACTTGTGGCACCGAACAGCCGAAGAGTTTGCTGAACTCGTCGAAGAAAAAACAGACGGTGCTGTTGTGGTTGATATTTTTCCGAACAGTCAGTTAGGCAGTGAAGTAGATAACATCAACTCCATTCGCTACGGTGCAACCGACCTCACGATTACTGGAGAGACGTTAGAAGTGTGGACGCCAAACGCGGTCATGCTCGCCGTACCGTACGCATTTGAAGATGAGGACCATATGCGTCGTGTCATTGAAGGCCCATTAGGTGGCATTATTGAAAGCGATATCGAGCGTGATATCGGACTCACACCTCTTTTTTATATGGAACGAGCACCAAGGAACTTAACGTCGAATGTTGAAATTAATACGCCGGAAGATTTGCGCGGGTTTAATATGCGTGTACCAAACGTACCGTTATTTTTAGATGCGTGGTCACAAGCAGGAGCACAACCGCAAGTGCTCAGTTTGAGCGAAGTGTTTACCGGGTTGCAACAAGGGGTGATCGACGGACAAGAAAATCCGAATGACTTAATTGAGAGCAACGGATTTTATGAGGTGCAACAATACTTAAATGAAACCGAGCACGTGCGGTCATGGATATATGTGGTCGTTGGCACCGAGCAATTGGAAGCGTTGCCAGCAGATCAGCAAGCGGCGGTCAAAGAAGCAGCGGCTGAAGCAGAAGCGTATGCTCAAGATTTACATGAAGCAGAAACCGAAGCGGTAAGAGAGCGATTAGATGAGCAAGGCATGACATTTAATGACGACGTGGACCAAGAAGCGTTTCGTGAAGCAATGATGCCAGCACTGGAAGAGTACTTCACAGAAGAACAGAATGAGTTGTACTTAGATATTCTCGCTGAAGGTGAAGGAGGAGAGAGTGAATGAAGCAGATGGAAAAAGTCGATGCGACACTTGGAACAACGACGATCTTATTATTTGCTGGTTTATTGCTCGTCGTCGTCATTCAAATCCTGAGCCGGTATTTTCCGTATGACTTTACGTGGACAGAAGAGCTTTCTCGCTACTTATTTGTTTATTCAATTGTTACGGCAGCTCCTTTGGCTTTACGAAAACAAGAATTTATCCGCATTGACATGTTAATTTTGGCACTTCCAAAATCAATTCAACGAATCTATGAAACCGTCATTAGTGTGCTTATTATTTTATTTTCAGCGGTACTTTTCGTGTTTGGTATACAGTTTACGGGATTAGGGTTAGATTTCTACGCGCCAACACTAGGAATACCTATGGCCTATGCGTATGCGGCTGTACCGATCCTCGGTTTATTGTTAATCGTGTATGGGGTTGTGACCATCATTGAACGCCTGCAAGGTGCCCATGACGAGAAAGGAGAAGAAAGCTAATGGCTATCCTCGTCATCGTATTGTTTTTATTACTCATTGCTCTTGGGATACCGATTGCGTTTAGCTTAGGGATTTCATCACTTATTTACTTACTCGTTGCCGGCGTACCTCTTACAGTCATTCCGCAAACGATGTTTGCCGGAATTGATTCATTTGTCATGCTTGCGATTCCAGCCTTCATCCTTGCAGGAAACTTAATGAATGCTGGCGGGATTACGAATCGAATTATTGACTTTGCTAATGCGGTTGTCGGGCGCATTCGCGGGGGACTTGCGCTGACGAACGTCGCTTCTTCCCTTGGGTTTGCTGGGATTTCAGGTACGGCGTTATCGGACACAGCGAGTATCGGATCAGTCATGATTCCAGCGATGAAAAAACAAGGGTACGGGTCGGGTTTTTCAGCGGCAGTTACCTCAATTTCATCAACAGTTGGACCGATGCTCCCTCCATCGTTGCCGATGATCATTATCGGTACGCTCGCTAGCATTTCCATCGGTGATTTGTTCTTGGCTGGAGCCATCCCAGGCTTGTTGCTTGCGATTGGATTTTTAATCGTCACATACATCATTAGTGTGAAGCGCCAATATCCAAAAGGGGAGAAGCAGTCACTTTCTACAATTGGAAAAACGTTTTTAGGGGCGTTTTGGGCGCTAATTATGGTCGTTATTATTCTTTGGGGGATTCTTGGTGGGTATTTCACACCAACTGAAGCTGCTGTCGTATGTGTGATCTATGCGTTTCTCGTTGGAAAATTTGTTTATCGAGAGTTAAATCTCAAGCTAGTACCGTCCATCATTAAAAACACACTCATCTCAACGGCTTCCATCCTTTTGCTCGTAGGATTTGCGAACACGTTCGGCTGGATTCTAGTCAGTGAAGGTGTGCCGCTTGTCATAGCTGACGGTATTCTCTCGATTACAGAGAACCCGATTTTTGTTATTCTGCTCATTATTCTTTTATTGCTTGTGCTAGGAATGTTTATGGAGACCATCGCGGCACTTGTCATTTTGTTCCCCGTACTACTTCCGGTTGCGACAAGTATTGGTATGGACCCGATTCACTTCGGTGTCGTCATGGTGCTCGCACTCATGATTGGACTTTCTACGCCACCGGTCGGGGTTTGTTTGTTCGTTGCGTCATCATTTGCAAAAGTGCCAATTACAGTAACGGTTAGAGAGTTGCTTCCATTTTTCGCTGTTGCGATTCTCGTTTTACTTATCGTTGCGTACGTACCACAATTATCACTATTTTTACCCGGACTATTTGAGTAAAGGATGATGAAGATGAAAGCCATTCAAGTAAAACAACCTCACCAACTCGACATCGTTGACACGGAACGCCCAAAAGTTCAAACCGAAACTGACGTCATTGTACGTGTAACGACGGTTGGAATTTGTGGTTCGGATATGCACATTTATCACGGAAGCAACCCGTTTACCGTTTACCCTCGAGTCATTGGACATGAGGTGGCAGGACGTGTTGAAGAAACGGGTGCTGCTGTTACAAACGTGAAAAAGGGCGACCTCGTCGCCCTAGAGCCGATTCGCTCGTGTGGCACGTGTTATGCATGTAAGAACGACCGCCCGAACGTATGCACAGACCTCGTCGTGTACGGCGTGCATGCTGACGGTGGCATGAGCGAATGGATGCGAGCCGATGAGAGAAATTGGCACCCGGTCGAAGATCACGTGACTGAAGAAGCTGCGGCACTTATTGAACCGTTGACGATCGGTGCGCAAGCTAGTTTTCGTGGAAACATCCAGTCTGGGGACACTGTACTCATTATGGGGGCGGGCCCGACAGGCATAGCTTGTCTATTGCTCGCAAAAGAGCGAGGGGCGACAGTGTGGATGTCAGATTTCAATACGAATCGTCTTGATTACGCAACGTCTATCGGAGCAGATCGAGTCATTAACCCGGGAACGACAGACGTGGAAGAAGAAGTGACAAGAGCAACGGATGGCGAAATGATGAACGTCGTGATCGATGCGGTCGGCATTACGAGTACGTTTGAGCAAGCGGTTCAACTTGCATCAGTTGCCGGAACGGTCGTGACGTTAGGGTTTAATGAGCAGCCGTCACTCATTCCTTCTTTTCAACTTACGAAGAAAGAATTAAACGTTGTTGGTTCTCGACTACAGACGCATCAATTTCCTACAGTCATTAAAAAAGTGAATGCTGGAGAGCTGAAACCAGAAGCGATCATTTCCCATCGGTTTCATTTTAAAGATGTTAAAGAAGCATTCTCTCTGTTGGAAAATGAACCTGAGAATGTACGAAAAGTCGTTATTGAATTTTAGTGGAAGGAGTTGGGCGCGATGAGAATGACTTTTCGCTGGTACGGAGAAGGCAATGACTCCGTTACAGCCGAGCAAATTAAACAAATTCCTGGCGTAGAAGGGCTTGTGTGGGCTCTTCACGATCAGCCAGCAGGTAACGTGTGGCCACTGGAAGACATCATGCGTGTCAAAAAATACGCCGATACCCACGGCTTTCATCTTCACGTCGTGGAGAGCATTAACGTCCATGAAGACATCAAACTCGGCGCTGACACGCGAGACCGTTACATTGACAACTACAAGCAAACGTTAAAAAACGTTGCTCAGGCAGGCGCGCGCGTCGTCTGCTTCAATTTCATGCCGGTATTTGATTGGACAAGAACCGATCTTTTTAAACAATTAGAAGACGGTTCTACTGCCCTTTTCTATGAAAAAGGGAAAGTTGACCGGATGGATCCGTATGAGTTAATCGAACAAACGACGGACTCTGAATTCACAATGCCTGGGTGGGAGCCGGAACGCTTGAAGACGATCGAACACTCACTTCGAGCATATGAGCAAGTGAGTGAAGAAGATTTATGGGCGAATCTCCACTATTTCTTAGAGCGAGTGTTGCCAGTCGCAGAAGAAGAAAATATTAAACTAGCCATCCATCCAGATGATCCACCGTGGTCTGTGTTTGGATTGCCAAGGATTATCAATAGTGAAGAAGCGATTGAACGGTATTTGGCCATTTCCGACAGTCCGTCTCACTGTCTTACGCTGTGTAGCGGTTCACTCGGGTCAAATCCGGCAAACGATGTCCCTGCGATCATTCGCCGCTTTCATAATCGCATCGCATTTGCTCACATCCGAAATGTTCGTATCTATGAAAATGGGGATTTTATTGAGACGTCCCATCGAACGAAAGACGGGTCCGTTCCAATTGATGACGTCGTCAGAGCGTATCACGAATCAGGTTTTACAGGGTACGTCCGCCCCGACCACGGCCGACATTTATGGAACGAACAATGTCGTCCAGGGTATGGGTTGTACGACCGGGCATTAGGAATCATGCACTTATGGGGTCTTTGGGACGCTTATGAACTTGTTGAAAAAACGAATCAGGAGGCGAAATCACATGCTCCCTAAACATACGAATTTAGAAGGGAAAGTAGCGGTAATTACAGGAGGCAGTGGGGTGCTCTGCCGGACTATGGCAAAAGAGCTCGCGCGCCAAGGCATGAAAGTCGCGATACTAAACCGAAATGTAGCGAACGGTGAAGAAGTCGCCGAACAGATCAACATTGCAGGCGGAGAAGCTGTGGCTGTCCGTTGCGACGTGTTAGACGAAACGAGCATCGCTGCGGCTTACGCGCAAGTAAAGAAAACGTTCGGCGCGTGCGACCTGTTAATTAACGGTGCTGGTGGCAATCACCCCGACGCGATCACCGAAAAAGAAACGTACGAAACTGGCGATCTAGAAAGCAATATTCGATCTTTTTTTGATCTGCAATTAAGCGGATTTGATCACGTGTTCCGTCTAAATCTCGTCGGCACACTCTTGCCTACACAAGTATTTGCCCGAGATATGACATCAAGCGGGGGCACAGTCATTAACATCTCTTCCATGTCGGCCCCGGCTCCGATGACGAAAGTACCGGCCTACAGTGCCGCCAAAGCTGGCATCGACAACTTAACAAAATGGACAGCTGTCCATTTTGCAGAGACGGGAATACGTGTGAACGCAATCGCGCCAGGGTTCTTCCTCACTGAACAAAATCGCGATTTGCTCACCACCCCAGACGGGGGACGTACCGCACGTGCGAACAAAATTATCGATCATACCCCACAGCGAAGATTCGGTGAACCTGAAGACTTACTCGGCACGTTGCTCTGGCTTGCCGATGACGAAACATCGCGCTTTGTCACTGGTATAACAGTCCCGGTTGACGGAGGGTTTATGGCTTATTCCGGCGTGTAAAGAAGTCGCCTCTTGCAACGGTAATAAGTCACCGTCGCAAGAGGCGTTTTTTAATGCCGATATATGTTGTACTTTTCATAAAAAGTAACCCTATTTTACAAAGACTGCCTAGTCATATTCTTTCCAAAACTCGCCTGTATGTTTATTTACATAATAGCGGTTGAGTGTCGCTATGTGGGACGAGTCACCGTTTTCGTCCGAAACGGACTCTGCTACGGTAATGACATATTCATCGTCATCATTAATCCCTTCATTCATCAAGCGATAACTTTCCGCTTCAGTTTGAAAATCATCACTCACAATGCCAATCACTTCTTCTTCATCGAGTATTTGCTCCTCTTCTGCTTCCACCTCAACCATTTCTTGTTCTTCCACAGGCTCACTTGGTTCAGGCACCAATTCTCCTGCCATAGATTGAGACAAAGCGGCGGCGCTCATAATCGTTACAGCTCGCAAAGGATTCAATCCGATCATCTCCTTGCCTACCCTTTCCCTAAAAGAAAAAGAATAAATCCGAAAAAATGGAAATAAATTTTGAATAACAGCTGTAATACGTGTATCAACTTGGAAAAAGAGAAAAAGTAAACAAACATGAAACAAGGCCCCCACTTCAATATAGTGGCGGCCTTGTTTCGTTTTCCTGACGAGCGAGAGCTGTCAGGACTACTAGGGATAAACAACCCCATCCTTCTATATTTTTCAATCCACGCACCCTAGAGAAGCGGTACGAAACCTAGCATAATGCAATCGCATACATAAGTATGATGTGCCTGCTGAGGACGGCGGGAGTTGAACCTGTACAGGGTGTGACGGTAAGCCTATGATTTATACGA
Source organism: Geomicrobium sp. JSM 1781026 (assembly GCF_041949955.1). Taxonomy (NCBI): domain Bacteria; kingdom Bacillati; phylum Bacillota; class Bacilli; order Caryophanales; genus Geomicrobium; species Geomicrobium sp. JSM 1781026. The sequence continues at coordinate 131,424 of NZ_JBHFQF010000002.1, forward strand.
CAAACCTTATTTCAATCCACGCACCCATACAGGGTGCGACACTTTTTCTCTTTTTAGGTAGTGTTGCTAAAAAAATTTCAATCCACGCACCCATACAGGGTGCGACGATGATGATGGTTTTCCGATCCAACACCCAGGAATTTCAATCCACGCACCCATACAGGGTGCGACTGCGAAATTAAGGGTCTATTGACCAATATCCGTTTATTTTTTCTTCTAACAATTACTTTTTTCGCACATTAATGGGGGTATAAACTAGCAATCATTACATACTTTCACAAAATTGACCCGATTTTTGGTGCGGGTCACCCAGGGTTTTTATGTTCGCTTCGGGTTCGCACCCGGATGTGCATAGCCTATTTGAGGGAGCTTATGTAAGAAGATTCGACATCGTTCATCCGCTTCCTGCAATAAAAATCATGCTTCAATTCCGATCAGAAAAGTTAGTATTTTCTGTTGACATTATCGCTTTAAAGTATTACGATAGCTACTACTAACTTCATATTTTGCTTATCGAGAGTGACCGAGGGAATGGCCCGATGACGTCCGGCAACCTCCATTGAGGAAGGTGCCAAGTCCAGCAGAATGCAACAATTCTGAAAGATAAGTCGTGAAATTGTGCACATTGCCATTCAAGACTTTTTTCAGACGAAAAGGGTCTTTTTTTATTGGGTTGGGGGTCGAGAGATGATTGAAATTAACAATTTGACAAAAGTATATCAGACGAAAAAGAAAACGGTGACCGGTGTTAAGGATGTGACTTTGGCGATTGCACGTGGAGATATCTTTGGCATCATCGGATACTCCGGGGCAGGGAAAAGTTCGCTACTGCGCTGCATAAACGTGCTTGAACGACCGACGAGCGGTTCAGTCAGCGTTGACGGTACGGAGATGACCAAATTGAAGGGGGAAGAGCTCCGTAAGCAGAGACTAAAGATTGGCATGATCTTTCAGCATTTTTACTTAATTAGTCAAAAAACGGTCTATGACAACGTGGCGTTTGCGCTTCGAGCAGCAGGGGAGTCGAAAGAAGCCATCCCCGCACGGGTCGACGAGCTACTCGGATTAGTTGAACTTTCCGATAAGCGTGACGTTTACCCGGCGCAACTGAGCGGTGGTCAGAAACAACGTGTCGGCATAGCGCGTGCTCTTGCAAATAACCCGGCGGTGCTTTTGTGCGACGAGGCTACGTCGGCTCTTGATCCGACGACGACGCAATCCATCTTGCGGTTGTTAAAAAATTTGAATCGAGACTTAGGATTAACGATTGTACTCATTACCCATGAAATGGGTGTGGTGAAAGAGATTTGTAACCGAATGGCGATTATGCAGGACGGGGAAGTCGTTGAGCATGGGCGCGTATATGACCTATTTGCTGATCCGCAAGAGGCGCTCACACAAGAGTTCATCTCCAACGTCGTTTCATTTGAAGTGCCAGAAGAAACGCTTGCTGGTTGCACAGGGACAATTATTAAAGTGACATTTCGTGGCACGGTAGCTGGTGAAGGCATCATCGGGGATATGTTGCAACAAATCGACATAAAAGGAAACTTCTTGCACGGTGCGATTGAATACATCGAAAACCGGCCGCTCGGCATATTCATCATGGAGCTGCGCGGAGAAATCGGTGACGTACAAACGGGTATTAACTACATTCAGCAACGACAAGCAGATGTGGAGGTGTTACGCGATGGACTTTCAACATCTAATTAATTTGTTGCCCGACATGGCAGAAGCATTTGTGGAAACGATGCAGATGATCGGCATATCTACCGTCGTCGCGATCATTATCGGTTTGCCGCTCGGCATCATTTTATTCGTCACCGACCGCGGATTGTTTTGGCAGAACGTCATCTTGCAGCAGACACTTGGCTTTATCGTCAACATCGTCCGCTCGATTCCGTACATCATCTTGCTCGTTTTACTCTTTCCGGTGACCGGGCTGCTCGTTGGTACAACGACTGGACCTGTCGCGGCGAGCGTTTCCTTATCTGTTGCCGCCATCCCATTCTTTGCGCGCATCGTTGAAACTGCGCTTCGGGATATCGACAAAGGCATGATTGAGGCGGCGATTTCAACAGGTGCCACCCCTTGGATGATCATGAAAGACGTCCTCTTCCCAGAAGCCCGCTCATCAATTATTCAAGGGCTTACCCTTACGATTATTAGTCTCATCGCTTATTCGGCGATGGCCGGTGTTGTCGGTGGGGGCGGCATCGGAGATCTTGCCATTCGCTATGGCCATTACCGGTACGACACAACGATCATGATTGCAACCGTTGTGTTGCTCATCGTCCTCGTCCAAGTAATCCAACAAATTGGAGATCTAATCGCTAAGCGTGTGGACAAACGAACATAAAACCGCAAGAGGTGCAAGGGTCAAAACAGGAGCGACGGTCATAGCAAATGCCATTCCTCCTAGGGGCGCTACCCGGAACGCAAGCAACGAGAAGTAAGATCCATGTCCCAGCTAAAGAGAGTATCTAAATAGAGAAGGAGAGAAATCAGTTGAAAAAATCGACCGTATTCTTATTAGGAAGTGTATTGGTATTGTCCGCTTGCGGAGACGAAAGTGAAGGCAGCGAGGAGACGGCTGGCGACATCACATTGGGAGCTACCGCTGGTCCTTATAGCGATATGTTGTCGGAGGCAATCGTGCCCGGCTTGGAAGAAAAGGGGTATTCCGTCGACATTCAAGAATTCTCCGACTATGTGTATCCGAACAATGCGCTAGCAAATGAAGAAATCGACGCCAATTTGTTTCAACACACCGTCTACCTTGAGAACTTCACTGAAGAAAACAACCTCGATCTCGTCGGGCTCATCACCGTTCCGACTGCACCGATGGGGTTGTATTCCGATGAATACAGTGACTTGAGCGACGTTGCTGAAGGCGCGGAAGTTGCGATTCCAAATGATCCGACCAACGCCGCCCGCGCCTTCATCATGCTCGAAGAAGAAGGGCTCATCGAATTTGAAGACGGCATCGACGAGCTCACCGCATCGGCCCGTGACATTACCGGCAACCCCCTCGATTTGCAGTTTGTTGAGCTGGAAGCCGCACAACTGCCGCGCCAAGTCGGTAGCTCAGCGCTTACCGCTGTGCCAGGGAACTTCGCCCTCGGTGCTGAGATGGACCTGTTGGATGCGCTCGCACTCGAAAACATGCCTGATCAGTACCGCAACGTCGTCGCCGTCCGTGCCGAGGACGAAGACGGGCAGCTTGCTCAAGACATCGTAGATGTAATCGAATCCGAACAGTTCGAAGAAATCATTGACGAGCAGTTCGAAGGGTTCGGAAAGCCGGAGTGGATGGAGTAAATCGCCCATCTCACCCGTATTGGCACCATTTTTGCACCCTCCTTCCCAATAGAAGGAGGGTTTTTCATATGCAACCAGACTGGAAACGTGCATGGCAACCGATAGTTGAACGCGTAGGTACCGATTTTTGTCCTGGGGAGCAGCTTTGGGGAGCGGACCCAATTGAGGCATCCGCGGTGCGCCGTTTTGTCGAACCGCTAGAGTTCGACTGCCCGCTACATACCGACCAACACGTAGCAGAGCAGTATGGCTACGGACGCATCATTGCCCCGTATAGCAGCTTGTTCGTTTGGATTACGCAGCCGTATTGGAACAAAGAGATGGGCGCGCAGTTTACGAGCGCCCACCCCGATGCCCAACCAGAGCAGAGCCCGGTTCAAGGCTTCGTGTCTGACCACGAACCCGTCACGACCGGGTACTTTTATACCGACCTCGACATCGAGTACATCCAGCCGTGCTACGTTGGCGACCACTTATACCAAGAAGGCAACCGCCTCACGTCATGCGTACCTAAAGAAACCTCCGTCGGCCGAGGCGCATTTATGCGCTGGGCATCAGTCATCAAGAACCAGTCCGCTGAACGAGTGGCGAACGTGTCGATCGGCACGTACCGGTACAACCCACATTTGAAAGGAGGCAGTGCAAATGAATGAGCGCTATTGGGAGGACGTGCAAATAGGCGAAGCTTTGCGCCCGGAAACGTTTCACCTGTCGGTGTACAGACTTGTGATGGCGGCGGGAGCAACGAGAGACTTTAATTCCATCCATCATAACAGTGAGTATGCTAGGCAATCGGGCGCAGAGGATATGTATGCCAATAATGTCTTCTTGCAAGGCATGTGGGAGAAAACCGTTCGTGCTTATATCGGACCTGCTGGAACGATCCGGCGACTGAAAGGGTTCAAAATGAAGACGTTTAATACAGCTGGAGAGACCGTCACTACCAATGGAACGGTCGCTAATAAGTGGATTGAAGAGGGCACAGCGTTCGTGGAAATCAAGCTTTGGACAGAAAATGCCGACGGCATCACCGTCGGCCCTGGCACGATGATCGTCACCTTGCCACTAAAGAATTGAGCGCACACGCCGTGCGCTCCACAAAACGCACCCGTTTACACGAGACCCATTGACGCCATAGCAATCGCCACTACGGTCGCAACGATTGGAATGAGCACAGCGACGACGAAGATATCTTTATATGACTCTTTATGGGTAAGACCCGTGACGACGAGCAGTGTGATGACGGCGCCGTTGTGAGGGAGGGCGTCGAGCCCGCCGCCGGACAACGTGGCGATCCGGTGCAGCGCTTCTGGGTTCAGACCTGTCTCGAGCGCCAAGTTGTAATACCTCTCACCGAGCGCCTCTAACGAGATCGCAATCCCGCCAGAGCCTGAGCCGGTCGCACCGGCCATCACATTCGTCGCAATTGCGAGCGAGATGAGCGGGTTCCCACCGAGTGAGAGCAAGGAATTGACCAACCGATCAAACGCGGGGACGGCTTGCACGACGGTCCCAAAACCAACAGCGGCACTCGTATTAATAATCGCGAGCACCGACCCGCTCGCCCCGCTGTTCAGAGACGTCACGAACTTGCGCCAGCGGTGGGCGTTAAAGAGCATAATCGCGACAATACCGGTAATAAGCGCGACAATAATGTGCCAACCGAATAGATTCAGCGTTACAAGTACGATCAGAAGCGGAATAATTGAAAGAAAGAAGTTTGGCAGACGATCATCTTCGTGATCAATGATTTGTTTGTCCTTCGGTTCAGTGAAGAATTCTCCTCGGCTCGAGAGTTGATTTTCCCGCCATCGTAAATACGCGTACCCGCCCCCGGCGATGACGATTGCGGCAACACTGCCCATAATTGGACCTGCGGCTGCCGTCGTATTGAAATGCGTCGTCGGGATTAGATTCTGGATTTGTGGGTTGCCAGGAATGGCTGCCATCGTAAATGTAAACGCGCCAAGGGCGATGGTTGGTGGCAAAAGTCGTCTCGTTAAGTTCGCCTCGCGGAACAGTGCCAATGCGAGCGGATAGACGGCAAAGACGACGACGAACAGACTCACACCTCCGTACGTAAGAACTGAGGTGGCGAGCAGCACGCCGAGAATGGCGCGTTTGGAGCCAATCACTTTCGTGAGTGTAACCGCAATCGTGGCTGCCATCCGTGTATCTTCCATTAACTTCCCGAAAATCGCACCGAGCATGAACACTGGAAACCATTGCTTCGCGAAATCGACGAATCCGCTCATGTACGTGCCAGCATAGGCGTCGAGCAAATCCAATCCCCCTGTAAGAGCTACAACGCCAGCAGCAATTGGAGCGACCCAGATGATCGACCATCCTCTGTAAGCGAGAATCATAAGTACCGCAATTCCAATTAAAATCCCAATCATACCGTCACCCTCCTCATCTGTGTACACGAAGAAGATGCAAACATCGTGCCATAAGTAAACGCTTACAAAATTATTGTGAGGAAATATTTAATCGCTTCTTTTTTCGGACGAGTGTTGAGATGTCAATGTCTAACTGCTCGGCTGCTTCCTTTAATGTCCGGGCTTTTGCTAGTGTGTCAGCAATGTACGTTTGTTCAAACTGTGCGATCGCTTGTTTTAACGATGGAGGTTCGTTATTTTCATCAAAAAGCGAGATATCAAGCTTCTCACCCGTCGCTCCAGTCATTCCGTCGGGTAGAAGATCTTTCGTAATCGTCTGCGATTGGCACATATGGTACATGCGCTCGATCATGCTTTTTAACTCTCGTACATTTCCCGGCCAGGCGTAATGGAGCAACGCTTGAATTGTGCTAGAATCCATCCGCTTCACTAGAGAATACCGCTTTTCGAGCTGTTTGAGAAAAAAGAATAAAAGTGTGGATACATCGGCAATTCGCTCCCGTAATGGTGGAATTGTAATCGACAATACATTCAACCGATAAAATAAGTCGCTTCGATATTTCTTTGCGGCGATCAACGTGTCCATGTCGGCGTTCGTGGCCGAGATGACGCGAATGTTTACGGGTGTCGTTTTCGTATGGCCGATGCGCCGGACCGTCTGGTCTTGGAGCACATGCAATAGCTTTACTTGTTGGGGATGGGGCATATCGCCAACTTCATCAAGAAAGAGCGTTCCACCATTCGCCAATTCAACCAACCCAACTTTGTCGCTCGTTGCCCCACTAAACGCCCCTTTCACATAACCAAACAATTCCGATTCCAGCAGATGCTCAGGAATGGCCCCACAATTCACTTTCACAAATTGTCCGGTTCGTTCACTTTTTTCATGGATATATTGTGCGAGTATATCTTTTCCGACACCCGTTTCCCCTAGAATCATAATCGGGGCATCGTTCGGTGCAAAAGCGGAGGCGAGCTCAAGCGTCTCCTCCATTTCTTTGCTCGAATAGATGAGACCACCGCGTTGAAAAAATTGCTGTTCGTTCATTGCAGATTGTTTGTGACTGAGCTCAGACAGTTCTTTTTCCAACTGATTCAGCTTCGTAATGTCGCGAACATTGGAGATGATACAAAGAATCTCTCCGTTCTTGTTATACACCGGTGTGGACGTCAAAATCGCTTTTGATCCTCCGTAATAATCGATCACCGTGCTCTCTTGTCGGCCGGTTTTTAACGTTTTTCCTGCACTTGAAATCGGGATGATATCTTTTTCGACGAGTTCATCCACTGTATAATCGCGCAACGCATCAACAGGAATTTTTGAAATGGTAAGGAGTGACTCGTTAAACAGTAGTGCATGACCAGCGCGATCGCACACGTAAATGCCATCACTGGAAATGCTAATCACACTTGTGAACAGTGACATGATTTCATCATCGTGTTCGTACTGAAAATAGGGCGTTCGATACATGCTCATTCGCTCCTTTGTATGCAAATTTGCGCATTCAATATGCACATCTGCATATGCAAACCAATCAACCGTGGATATGTGCAGTGTATCATATTATCTGATAATTGGAACAAATATTGCACCATTTTCTAACAGTCAAATGAAAAAGGGGCAGATACGATGGATATTAACTATATGATTCGACATGGTCTAAAGCACCCGCAAAAAACGGCCGTCCAAGTTGAAGACGGGGAGCGTTGGACTTACGCACAATTAGATGAGAAAGCAAACCGGTACGGAAACCATTTGCGAAGTCTAGGGGTTAAGCAAGGGGATCGGGTCGGGATGCTTTTGACGAATAGCCTTGAGTATATAGGCCTTTATTTTGCCATTGCCCGTATCGGAGCGATTGCTGTCCGCCTAAACTTTCGACTAACAAGTCAGGAATATGCATATTTGTTCGACGATGCAGGCATGCACGTACTCATATTTAACGATGAGTTCACCTGTGTAGTTCAAGGGGCGGGGGCAAAGCACATCGACCATTACCTCTGCTTGTGCGCAGACGGGGAGCCCGTCCCGAGCTGGAGCCGTTCTTTTTCCGAATTGGAAGAGGGCAGCTGTGCACCTATTTCTACAGCGAGTATTCAGAGCACAGATCCAGTGATGCTCATGTACACATCCGGCACGACTGGTCGACCGAAAGGTGCCGTTTGGAGCCATGACAACACGTTATGGTTTTCAACCATTCAAGCATTGCGTTGGTCGCTCGATGGAACAGAAACAGCCATGACGACGGGACCGCTCTACCACGTCGGGGCAATGGAAGACCTTGCCTTGCCCGTCTTACTCAAAGGTGGGACTGTCTTAATTTCCAAAAGTAAAGGATTTTCCATTGAGCGCGTGATGGACGTAATTGACCGTGAGCAAGTGAGCGACATCTTTTTGTTTCCATTTATGATCTATGATTTGCTCCAACATCCATCGCTACACACGTACGAGCTCTCCTCCCTACGTCGGATCGTCACAGGTGGCGACCCTCTCGTTCCGTGGGCGATTGAGCAGATGGATCGTGTTTTGCCCGGAGCCGGTGTCATTCAAGTGTATGGATTAACTGAAGGTACGCCAATCGCGGTATGTCTCGATGCTAAAGTCGATCGCGACAAAATCCATACCGTCGGTCCTGCCATGCCCCTCGTTGAAATCAAAACCGTCCGTGATGACGGCGAAACGTGCGACATCGGGGAAGTCGGCGAAATCTGGATCAAAAGCCCAGTCGTATCCGCCTCTTATTGGAACAAACCTGAAGCCACCGCCGCCACCTTTGCCGACGGCTGGTGCAAAACCGGCGACCTCGGCATCTTTGATGCAGCCGGATACCTAGAAATTGCCGGCCGTAAAAAAGACATGATTCGAAGCGGTGGTGAGAACATCTATGCGAAAGAGATCGAAGACGTCATCATCCGTCATGAAGGAGTAAAAGACGTCGCCATTATCGGCATCCCCGATAAGAAGTTTATTGAGGCTGTTTGCGCCGTCATCGTTCCTAGCAAAAGCGCCCCATTACAAAAAGAAGACATCCTTGACTTGTGTACCGCCCAGCTTGCCCGTTTCAAAAAACCAAGAGAAATCATCTTCGTCGACGCATTGCCCCGCACCCCATCAGGGAAAGTACAGAAATACGTATTGCGAGACCAATACCGAGAAGGGACAATCGTTGAATAAGAAAACCGACGTGCCAGTGCACGTCGGTTTTCTTATTCCTCAACCCCGGTATACTTTGCGTCGCACCCATACAGGGTGCGACGCAAAGTATTTGATTGATGATCTATTTATACCACATTTCAATCCACGCACCCATACAGGGTGCGACTTGACACCCTACCGATCCTTGCGCTAACGAGCTATGCATTTCAATCCACACACCCATACAGGGTGCGACCAATAAGGGGCTGATCTAATTGGCGAAATATACATCATTTCAATCTACGCACCCATACAGGGTGCGACGCCAGCTCAAACATTCATTCGTACGGATACAGGCAGGATTTCAATCCACGCACCCATACAGGGTGCGACATTTTCAGCAGATCGTTAATGACCTCAAGTCGTATTTCAATCCACGCACCCATACAGGGTGCGACTTGGATTCCTGCTTCATTTTGATAGCAAGTTGTATTTCAATCCACGCACCCATACAGGGTGCGACAACGAAAACTACGAGATAATTGACGCCGAAGTCATTTCAATCCACGCACCCATACAGGGTGCGACTGCGAAATAAATGGTCTTCTGACCTATATTCGCTTATTTCTTCTTCTCATAATTACTCATTAACACTTTAAAGGCAATTTAAACCTAGTGCCATTACATATTTTCACACAATTGACCCGAATTTTGGTGCGGGTCCCCTAGGGATTTTATGTTCGCTTCGGGTTCGCACCTGACTTTTACCACTGATATAACGAAATTTCGACACAGTTCGACGACTTGTATTGAGATGAATCGTTAAGTCAGTATTCAACTATAAAAGCAATCTCAATTTTGCTCCTGGGCAATAGCAGGTGTAAAGAATTTACCCAACAAATAAATGATTGTATAGAATACAGTTGCGAGCACCAGATTATTTAGGATGAAGATCCAAGAATTGTTAATGAGCGCGATAAACGTACTCGTTAAAACACCTAAAACAATGGATAATACGAATAGAATACCGAATACTATTGCAAAGGTTCGGGTCTTAATTAGAAGATAAGTGACAGAATAGATAATTAATACAGGGGCAGAAATCGCAAGGTAAAGGGCAGCGAAACCAGATGACGCTACTTCAAGCATATTGCCTTGCATCGGACCTGTGGAAACGGCAAACAGAAATAAGGATAATACGAGCAATAAAGTAAGGATCGAACTAATCAGCACTCGCCACATGCGAAGCGTCCTCCCGTTATGAAACGCAATGTGGAAATCATTATATCAAATTTTCTGTCTAATAGAAAACCCACATACATGCGTATATGTGGGATTTCTATACGAGAAGTGAGTAAAAAATGAGCCAAATCCCCACATAAAAAGGATAAATTCCATCATAGAAACGTATACGATGGAATTTAGTCCCAGTGAAGAAGGATTTTCATGAAAATCCCCACATAAAAAGTGAAGAACTACTGGCGCCAATCAACGAGAGCTGAATGGGAAAAAACATCTCCATCACTAATGTACTCCCCGTCGTATTTCAAATAGTAGGTAGTGTCACTTGGCTCTTCGGGAAACAATGATGCTGGGTGCCGGTATTCATGAAGCATCGTGCTTGACAGATCAGCTGGATAAATCTTAAATTCACCATTTTCACGGTCGAGCTGGTCGGTACCGTTATACGGGGCATCCATGAGCTCCAGCTTGTCCCAATCCAACGTGCGCTTGGCACTTATGGAAAAGTGATCGCCCTCATCGACAGTCGCCCCCGATGTGGCCATTTCAATTCCGCTTACGGTATAGTTCTCATTAATGATCGCACGGTCAAGAAACATTGAAAGCTGGCTACGTGACAACGATTCTGTCGGACGGAAGTGCTGTCCGGGACCGACACCGAGGAAGCTCACATTCGTATGGAAAATCGCCTCGATGTTCGGCTGATGCACGTCAGACGCCTCGTCAAGATCAGCAAGCGATCCTTCAGTGTTACATCCGTACGCGTAAGTAAGTCCACCATTCACACAGTCACGCAACTCAAACGCCCGGTTCAATACCGACGCCATCTGCTGCCGGGAAATCGGTTCGCCTGCACTAAAGCGCGTGCCACCATCTTGGCCAACAAAAATGCCCGCCTCGTGCAACGCCACAGCCGCTTCATAATACTGACTATCCGCAGACAAATCCACAAATGGATTCTCTTGATGTGAAGCCTCTAGATCAAGGGCCCGGTACAGCATGTTCGCCACCTGCCCGCGGATGATCGTCTCATTCGGGCGGAACGTATTGTCCGAGTAGCCCGTAATAATGTCACGCTCCACATTTCGGTATGTAGAATCCGTATCATAAATCGAATCGTGGTCATCAAAATGAACCACCTCCGCCGACAAAGGCTCCGTCAGAACAAGCCCACCGACCATCAGCATGATTCCAGTCAACAATCGTTTCATCAAAACTCTCCCTTCGAAACTCGGAATCCGTGAAAATTGTAACACGAGGAAAAATATTTGTAATGTTAAGGTGACAGAAATTGTCAGGGTTCGGGGTAGAGTGGAGGGAGTGGTGGAAGTTGGCACTTCACCCTAAATCCTTCCTATATTATAATGAATTTGTACTGATACATAAGAAGGATGTTTTGAAGGTGTTTAGAACGAACAATTATTTTTGTTAAAATGAAGAAGTGTATAATACAACAATTGAAGTGAGGTAACTATGGCCCCTATACATAAGAAACTATTCAGCGCTGCCGATAATCTGCGCAGCAAGATGGATGCATCGGAATACAAAAACTACTTACTTGGATTGATTTTCTACAAATACTTATCAGATCGTCTACTAGAAAAAGTCGTTGAAGTGGCGGATGAAACGATTGAGGAGTACGAAACGCAAGCGAAGCAAGCAGAGTTATATCAATCGTTACTCGATGATGAAGATGTTCGTGAAGATTTAAAAGAAACACTCCACGACACGCTCGGATACGTGATGAAGCCGGAGTATTTGTTTAATGAACTGACGAATCAAGCGAAGCAAAACCTATTCCAACTGCATCATTTGGAAAATGGCTTTAGTGATCTGTCGTCCAACTACGATCAATTTAATGGGTTGTTTGATGACGTCGATTTACGTTCGAAAAAGCTAGGTTCTGACGATCAACAACGCAACATTACGATCACTGAAGTGTTGAAGAAACTGAACGACGTTGATGTGATTGGGCATAGTGGTGACGTGATTGGTGATGCGTATGAATACCTCATCGGTCAGTTTGCATCTGAAGCAGGAAAGAAAGCAGGCGAGTTCTATACGCCCCATGAAGTGTCACTCATGATGGCGCGAATTGCCGCGATTGGACAAGAAGATAAACGCTTATTCAGTGTGTATGACCCGACGATGGGATCAGGCTCGCTCATGTTAAACGTGCGTAACTATATCAACTATCCTGACAACGTGAAATACCACGGACAGGAGATGAACACGACGACGTTTAATTTGGCCAAAATGAACTTGCTCCTTCACGGTGTAAGCAATGAAGATATGAATTTGCGAAACGGCGATACACTAAACAAAGACTGGCCAACAGATGAGCCGTATACGTTCGACTCGGTATTAATGAACCCGCCGTATTCTGCAAAGTGGTCGGCAGCAGACACCTTTTTAGATGACTCCCGGTTTAACCGATTCGGAAAACTCGCACCGAAATCTAAAGCCGATTTCGCCTTTCTCTTACATGGTTTGTATCACTTGAAAAATTCAGGAACGATGGCGATCGTCTTGCCACACGGTGTGCTATTCCGCGGCGCAGCTGAAGGTGTGATTCGTAAGAAACTGCTCGGGGACGGAAGCATTGATGCAGTCATCGGGTTGCCAGCCAACTTATTCTTCGGGACAAGCATCCCTACAACCGTTATTATCTTAAAGAAAGACCGAGACAAGCGCGACGTCTTGTTTATTGATGCGAGTAAGACGTTTATAAAAGGCAAGAATCAAAATCAACTAGCCGAAGAGCATATTGACCAAATCGTTGAAACGTACCGCAAACGGGAAAGTGTAGACAAATATGCGCACCTTGCTACGTATGAAGAAATCGAGAGCAATGACTATAACTTAAACATCCCGCGTTACGTCGACACATTCGAAGAAGAAGACCCGGTGGACATGGCAAGTGTCGGCGTGACAATTAAGGATATCCGTAAAGAAAAAGCAGAACTCGAAAGCAACTTACAAGAAATGATTTCATCCCTACAGTTTGACGAGAAAGACGCAGAGTGGATGAAAGGCGCATTAGAGGTGTTCAATCGTGGAAAATAAGCGCGTGCCAGAAGTGCGGTTTGCGGAGTTTAGTGGGGAATGGGAACTATTAACATTAGGTGATATTGCGAATAAATTTGAATATGGTCTTAATGCAAGTGCTACAAATTATGATGGGAAAAATAGGTATATTAGAATAACGGATATTGATGATCATAGTCGTAATTTAATTAATAGTAATTTAACCTCCCCAAATACAAACCTGTCTGCATCTCAAAATTACTTACTAAACCAAGGTGATATTCTTATTGCAAGAACGGGAGCGAGTGTTGGGAAATCATATATTTATAATTCTAGTGATGGCATTGCTTATTTTGCAGGATTTTTGATTCGAATGAGATTGCTGAATAATTATCATCCATATTTTATTTTTCAGCATACACTTACTGAAAAGTATAGAACATACATTAATATAACTTCACAACGATCTGGTCAGCCAGGAGTTAATGCAAAAGAATATGCTAGCTTTTCATTGAGAGTGCCTATTCTCGATGAACAAATCCAAATCGGCAACTTCTTCAAACAATTAGACGAAACGATCGCTCTCCAACAACAAGAACTCGACACGTTAAAACAAACGAAACAAGGCTTCTTACAAAAGATGTTTCCAAAAGAAGGAGAGGCTGTACCGGAAGTTCGTTTTCCGGGGTTTAGTGGGGAGTGGGAAAGCCGAAACCTTGGTAGCATTGCAGAGTTTATCAATGGTAGGGCCTATAAACAAAAAGAGTTGCTAAGTGATGGGAAATATAAAGTGGTAAGAGTTGGAAATTTCTATACAAATAAATCTTGGTATTACTCAAATCTTGATCTTGATGATAAGTATTATGCTAATAACGGCGATTTATTGTATACATGGTCTGCATCATTTGGTCCCCATATTTGGTCCGGTGATAAAGTTATATATCATTATCATATTTGGAAGATCAATTTATCGAATAGTTTTCTTAAACATTTTGCTCTTCAACTACTAGAATATGATAAACAAAAGTTATTGAGTGATAAGAATGGATCAACAATGGTACATGTTACTAAGAAAGGTATGGAAGATAAGAAGGTTACGATACCAAATATTCAAGAACAAACTCAAATCGGTAACTTCTTCAAACAACTCGACGACACGATCGCTCTCCATGAGAAAGAACTCGAGACACTCAAAGAAACGAAAAAAGCTTTCCTACAAAAAATGTTTGTGTAAGAACGAGAGATAGAGGTGAACGAAGTGGCGCTAAAGGACGAAGCAGAGATAGAAAAACGATTAATTGAAGTGTTAGGCGAAGGGCATAATCAATGGAATTATCGTCCTGATCTGAAGTCTGAGGCTGATTTATGGGCAAATGTCCGAAAAATTATTACACAGAATAACTTATCTGAAATCGGGGAGAACCCGATTACGGATGAAGAGTTTGACCGCATAAAGGCAGATATTTTACTGCATACGCAAACACCGTTCGATGCGGCTCGGTTCCTTCGCGGTGAGAATGGCATTGCACGAGTGACGATTGAGCGGGACGATCGTTCACTCGGCTCTATGTCACTCGTGCTCTACTCGAACCATGACATTGGTGGTGGAATTTCTACGTATGAAGTCGTCCATCAAATTGCAAAACAAAGCGCAACGGTCGAGGGACGTGATCGTCGCTTTGACGTGACATTGCTCATTAACGGTTTGCCCATTGTTCAGATTGAGTTAAAGCAAGCGACAGCGAAGGACGGGATTTTTCAAGCATATAATCAGGTGAAGAAATACGCTGAGGAAGGCGTTTTTCGTCATAACATCTTTTCCACATTACAGTTGTTTGTCGTCTCCAATGAGCAGACGACGCGGTATTTCGCCAATGCGATGCCAAAAGATATGCATGCTAAATTCTTGTTCAGTTGGCGGACGACCGACAATCGAAAAGTGGAAGATCTCTATGAATTTGTGAAACAAGTCTTGAACATTCCGGATGCCCACCGCCTCATTGCCAATTACACGATTGTAAGTGAAGAAATTGATCACCGGGTGTTGATGGTGTTACACCCTTATCAAATTCATGCGATTGAAGCATTATTTACATCAGCAAACAAACATCAATCTGGTTATATTTGGCATGCAACCGGTTCGGGAAAAACGTTAACGAGTTTTGTATCAACGAAACTACTTGCAAGAAAACACGGCGTGGATCGGACGATTATGTTAATTGACCGAAAAGACTTGGACAACCAAACGACAACCGAATTTACGAAATTCGCTTCCGAATACAACACGGGTGACTCTTCTGGGAGTGGCAAAGCAAATAGTTTAATCGTTGGTACGGGCAGTTCCAAAGAACTGAGTCGGACACTACTTGCCGATGCGAACTCTAATACGATCATTATTACGACGCGCCAAAAGTTAGAAAGTGCGTTGAAATATGCAAAAAAGCAAGAAGAAAAAGACGGCAAGCAACGGTTTCAAAAGCTTCTCGGCCAGCATGTTGTGTTTGTCGTTGATGAATGCCATCGTGCGTTAAGTGCAGAGGGCATGGACTCCATCAAATCCTTTTTTCCGAATTCAACGTGGTTCGGATTTACAGGCACACCGATTTTTAATGTAAACAAAAAACAAGCAAAAGGTAGTTTGGCTCGTACAACACCTGACCAGTACGGCGATGTGCTACATACATACACGATAAAAAACGCATTGGATGACGGTGCGGTTTTAGGTTTTCAAGTCGAACATGAAGATACGATCGATAAGAGAACATTAAACGACAGCATATACGAACAACTTCGAAACGACACGAAGCATATGGGCAAGATGAACGAAGAAATTAATGCGCTCATTGATGATATGGATGGCATACAGAAAGAATCATACATTGATCCGCAAATTTATGAGGAAGACGCGCATATTCGTCTCGTGATTGAGAAGATTTTTCGACCAGACAATGCGTACACGAAGTTTGATTTCAAAAACGGTCGCCCCCAAAAGTCAGCAATCTTAACAACAAGTTCAATTGACATGGCGAAGCGCTACTATCATGCAATGAAAGAAATGGCCAAAGACCCGAATTGGATGGACAACGAAAAGCATCCATTGCGAAAAGGGCGAACGATTGATGACCCTGATTTTCCAAGAATCGCAATCACGTATTCCTTACAAGAGAATGAAGAGCACGCGAAAGAACAAGAAGATGAAATGAAAGAAATCATGCAAGAGTACAACGACTATTATGATACCGCCTGGTCGATCCAAGATCTTGACCGTTACAACGGGGACATTAACAATCGACTTGCACGTAAAAAAGCGGAGTTTAAGCAATTTGGAAAGCACCTCGATCTGGTCATCGTCGTCGATCGGTTATTGACTGGTTTTGATGCGCCGACGATCCAAACGTTGTTTGTCGACCGGAATCTAAGCTACGCCAATTTGATTCAAGCGTTTTCCAGAACCAATCGAACGTTCCCTGGGAAAACGAAGGGTTTCATTATGACGTTTCGAAAACCGTACACAATGGAACAAAACGTCGAAAACGCGACGAAACTGTATTCCAATCAACAGGAAGATACCCAGCTTGTGTATCCAACCTACGAGGAATCACTCAAACGATTCAAAAAAGCACACCGTATTCTCACAGACTCAGATTTTAATCTTGAAACGATCGACGAACATGCCCCCGTCGAAGATAAGGTGGAGTTTGTCAAAGCCTTTCAAGAATTAAACAACTCTTATGAGGCGTTAGTCACGTATGACGACTATAATGATGCGATGGAGAAATCAACAGCTCTCCAGGACCAAGTGTCCGTGATTCAAGAGACCGTCGGCGTCTACAACACGGTAAAAGGATCTTTACTCAACGAGAAAAACGAAGACGATGAAGAACAGCCTGACTTCTCATCCATTGAATTTTACGGGGAAAATGCCATCAAAGTATATGACATCGACTCTGCCTTTGTGGATCAACTACTCGGCAACTACTCCGCAAACGACCAAGACATCCGCCAAGAAATTGAAAAAGCATTGCAAAAACTAAACAAAAAAGAAATCGTCAAAGACGTCTACCGTTCCATCCTAAACGCGATGGACAACGAAAAAGTCGAAGCCGATGGCGACATCTTTTCCGTCAAACGCCAATACTTCACCGGAACGAGAGACAACCAAGTACAACAATTTGCCGACAACTGGTTCGTCGACGAGAAAGAACTGCATCTATCCTCCATTCAATACATTGCCGGCTCTGAAAAGATACCGAACATGAAAGGAATACTAGACAGCAAAGATTTTGACCAATACAAACAAGCCAACCCAGACGCAAAGCCATTAAAATACGGCCCAAGCTTAAAAAGAGAATGGGTTAAGCTGCTAGACGAAGTGGTTGTGCCGCTAGGGGATGAGTTGAGGTAGTTTTATTTTTCGATTATAAATTAGAGCTTCTCTCCAAGAATATAATAAAAATTGAGTGGAAATTATTTAATATTTGTCGAGGATATAGGATCTAATAATACCTATACCATAAGTGCGTGCTAACCTGCTAAGTATGATCAACACATATGAAGAATTAGCTCAAAATGCCTGCTTTCGTCTGCAATTTGTTCAAATTAGAAAGTATTTGTCCAAGGTAATCTCAAAACTAAATTGTAAAATTTTTTGCGAGATGCATAAATGTTGTAATCATTATCTTATCCTAAGGTCTTTAATTCTAGATTACAATGCTAGATAGAAGTAGTTTATCAAGATATACTTAAGTTATCAGTGGTTATTAGTGTGAAATAGATACATGTCATCTTAGTAGTTTAAAATATAATAATTTATATAGATTGATATGCTTAATAGAAATCTTTCAGGGGGGGGTATAAAGTATGCTTGATTATATTTACAAAAAGTATAAAATGCGTACATCAATCTGGCGTATCCTCCTGCGCAATATACCTAAGGGAAAATGGCGGAATTTGACCTTTATAGTTTCAGCAATCTTAGGAGCGGCTACAATTGTATTAGTAATTGTAAGTTTAATATACGGGATGCTCTTTATTATGGGCATTTTGATTACCGTGGTTATCTACTTTGCTTATCTTTTATTTGTTAAAAGTAAGATTGTAGGTAATGATATTTTTCGTGTTGAAAAAGAGAATTTCTTTAGTGAAGATCTTAGTAAAATAGGAATTGAAAGTAAAGAGGAGCTTGAGTTTTTGCGAAATTTAATTCATAAAACAGCAAACGATGTAAAACCAATCTCTATTATTAATTGGGGAGTACTTTATGCACTATTGACAGCAATTTTTATAAATTGTTTAACTTTTATTTATAATAACTTTGTTGAGTCTTTTGACGAAGCACTCTTAATTACAATATATTCCACAATAACTATAGTGTGTATTTTTATGTTGTTCCAAATTTACAAGCTTTTTTCTAATGAAATTTTTCTTTCTAGCTATCGTAGATATAAGCAATTAGAACGAGATTTGGAATTGTTTGAATTACAACAAATGATTAAAAATAGAAAAAAAGATAATTGCTTTATTAAAGATGAACTACACCAAAAATAAACAAATATTTACATTTTTTATAATTTTATTGTAAGTTTATGCTGTATGTTATGGCAGCCGTTGAGAGCGCAAGATATCTTGTGTAAATGAATGAAAAGCACGAAAAAAGGAAGCCCTTTTCGAGTAGAATTAAGTCACCACAACCCATTCACAGAAAAGAGGATTCCCTTATGACTGATTTTACTACAGATATTGCACAAGCTCTAGTTCGAAAAGAAGATTTAAACGAAGTGTTTCGTTCTCATTTAGAAAAAGCTGTAAACACCCTTTTAGTCACAGAGCTCACTGCTTTTTTGGACTACGAAAAATACGATCGTGTTGGGTTTGGATCTGGCAACTCGAGAAACGGGACATACACTCGTACGCTTCATACAGAGTTTGGTGACCTTCAAATCATGATTCCGAGAGATTGAAACGGCGACTTTCGCCAACAAACCGTCGCTCCTTACAAGCGATCGAATGAAACCCTTGAGTCGTTCGTCATGCATATGTATCAAAAAGGCGTCACGACCAGTGAAATCGCTGACCTGCTGGAGCGTATGTATGGCCATTATTACACGCCTCAAACCGTCTCAAACATGACCAAAACAAAGGAAACGCAAGTGAACGCATTTAAAGAGCGCCCGCTCTCGAAGAGGTATGTGTGCATCTATTTAGATGCCAGCTTTATTGCGGTTAAACGTGACACCGTTTCAAAAGAAGCGGTATGGTATATTTAATAATTGGCCTTCAAGAAGATGGCTCAAAAGAGGTATTGCCGTATACGATTGCGCCAACAGAATCCGCGTTTATTTGACAAAAAGTCCTTGAAGATCTGCGTGAACGTGGCGTTGAAGACGTTCTATTGTTTATTTCTGATGGGTTAAAAGGCATCAAAGATGCCATCCAACAGATTTATCCATCCGCACGTTATCAAGCGTGCTGCGTCCATCTTTCTCGTAATCTTGCCCATAAAGTAAGAGTCTCTGATCGTGCGGAAGTGTGCGAGGACTTCAAGCAAGTCTATCGTTCTTCGAGTCAGAAAGAAGGCCAAGAAGCCCTTGATACGTTCATAGCAAAATGGAAAAAAGCCTACCCTCGTGCGTTTAATCCACTGAAAAAAGAACGAGAATATTCCGAGATTATATGAATTTAATAAAGCGATTTGCCGAAACATCTACTCAATAAATCTCATTGAATCAATTAAAAGACAGCTAAAGAAGTGCAGTAAACGCAAAGAACAATTCCAAACTAGTCTTCCATTGAACGCTTTCTAGTAAGTCAATTTGAACCATACAAGAAAAATTCTCAACACGGTGCCATCCTGGATTTGATAAAGCCCGAGAAGGGTTATTGTAGATGTTTGACCAGCTAGAAGCTTCATAAGTGACTTACATAAGAAGAATAGGGCTTTCTATTTACACAATCTGCTTGACGCTCCCGACTTATATATATTAACAACTAATATATTTTACTAATTGTAAATATATGTTATAAAATATATAATAAACTAAAGGTTATGTATGATTTTTAAATTCAAATTTCTGATATTGAAATATTTAATCGCGTTCTCGCTATTATGATTAGACAATAATTTACTTATCCCAGTTTTATATGCTATTAGATATGAAGAAATTCACTTAATAAAGGGGCTGGGTATAAATAGCAAAATAAATACTTCTATTATGTAATGATAAACTTATAATAATTTTTAAATTATACATTTATACTTAAATCTGGAAATCGAGGTCAAAATGAAAATAGCAGCTTACATAGAAGAAGCAATCTCTGTAAATCCACTATTAGTAATTGGAAGTGGCTCATCATGCGGTGCTGGATTACCAGGAATGCATCAATTATCTAAGCACCTACAAGAAAATATTGTTGGTCATACTGGGGACGATTTAGCTATATGGAAAGAAATAAGTAGATCCTTGGATAAAGGTTTAGATTTAGAAACAGCATTACAATCAGTATCCGATATTTCTGTATCATTAACATCTTCAATTGTTGAACAAACCTGGGCTTGCATAGCAAAAGATGAAAAGCGTGCAATGATGAAAATTTCTATGGGGGAGGATATTTGTGGATTTGTTAAATACTTTAAAAAGTATTTGCACACTAAAAACAAAGTATTGAATGTCGTGACAACAAATTATGACCAGTTAGTTGAGTTTTCAGCATCAGTAGCTGGCTTACAATATTGGGATGGGTTTAATACAGGTTCGGTAGCTTATCCAAAACAATATAATGACTTTCAAGCTAGAGTAAAAGAAATTAAGAATAAACGAATAGATAAGATCTGCCACGTTAAAGTATACAAGCCCCATGGTTCGTTAAGTTGGTTTAAAACAAATCATGGACAGTTCGTTAATTTGTCAAACATAGGATACTCTGATTTACCTTTACTTCGAGAGAATAATATGAACCCAGCTATAGTAACACCAGGTATAGGAAAATACTTAGAGACCCATCAACAACCGTATAACAATATTATGGCAGAAATGACTAACTCTATCCAAGAAACAAAAAGTGTAATTTTCTATGGTTTCGGGTTTAATGACATCCATATTCAAGGATCATTTACTTCTTTGCTGGCGAATACATCTACTTTAAAAGTGATTTTATCTAAGAGTTTATCTGAATCATTTTTAAATCTAATTGAAGAAGGGGAAATTAGAAATTTTGTAGCAATTGAAGAAGCGAAGAATGGTAGCAGGATTGTAAGTGATGTTGTCGAGGAAAATTTTTTTGAGCGGAATATATGGAGTTTTAAAGAATTACTTAATAATGCATGGGGGGATTATTAATGGAACAGACAGTAGCTAATCTATTTGAGATACCGCATGAAATAAGTGTTGGGCAGGTCGTTAAAGTAGATAGTTATAGTGTTACAGTTAATATACCTGAAGAAGAAAGTTTAAAAGCCTTAAATGTTAATGGTTTTGTCCTCCTTCATACTTCTAATCCAAACGTTCGTTTAATAGGTAGAATTGATAGGGTTATAAGAATTGATGATCCTTTGATGCAGGATACAGATGATGAACTTAACATTAGAGTAAATAACTCAGCGATCATTAATGCTTTAGGTACTTTAGTAGGACCAGGTATGGAGCGACAATCGACACATTTTACAAGGGCTGTAGAAATTCTCCCAGAAATAGGAGCAGACTGCTTTTATCTTTCAGGAGAATATTTGTCTAATTTTACGTCACTTGTTTCCGAAGAAAATACTAAATCGGATAATCCATTAACATTAGGCAGTTATGCTATATCAGGTAATTCAAAAGCTATACTGGATGGTGATGCATTTTTTCAAAGACATGCGATGATTGTTGGTTCAACTGGGTCTGGGAAATCATTTACTGTAGCTAAAATAGTGGAACAAGCGGCTTCATTAAAAAATACAAATATGGTTATTTTTGATTTACACGGAGAGTATGCACCTCTAGCACAACATGACAAAATCAAAAAGTTTAGGGTTGCAGGTCCAGGAGATCTAAATAACCCAGATAGTGATGTTATATTCTTACCTTATTGGTTATTAGGGTATGAAGACATGCTTGCATTGGTTTTGGATAGAACAGACGAAAATGCTCCAAATCAGGCAATGATATTTTCTAGAACTGTGCTTGAAGCTAAGAAAACTTTATTAGAGGAACGTGACTTAATCAAAGAGTTTGATAGCTTCACTATCGACAGCCCCATACCTTATAAGATGAGTTATGTTGTTGATCGAATTGAAGAATTAAACAATGAAAGAGTGCCAGGTTCAAGAGGAACAGTTAATGGACCTTTCAAAGGGAAATTTGACCGATTTCTCCCAAGAATAAGCGCTAAATTGACTGATAAAAGATATGGCTTCTTGTTTAACCTAGATGAGGAAAAGCTGAAGGCTGAGTACCTTTCTGATTTAGTAAAAGAATTGATGAAACCTTCTGCTTCAGATGTGAGCGGCGTGAAAATAATAGATTTTTCAGAAGTACCTTCAGATATTTTGCCAATTGTAATTAGTATAGTCGCAAAAATTGTTTTTCAGGTACAGCAATGGACACCTTCAGAAAAAAGATATCCAATTTCATTATTATGTGATGAGGCTCATTTATATTTGCCAGCAAAACAATTAGCAGATGCTTCGGAGACTAGAGCTTTAACTCACTTTGAAAGAATAGCAAAAGAAGGTCGTAAATACGGTGTTAGTTTAACTATTATTAGCCAACGACCTTCAGAATTAAATACCACCATTATGAGTCAATGCAATAATGTAATTGCTTTAAGACTTTCAAATCAATCAGATAAAAATGCTGTAAGTAATCTATTACCTGAGAATCTAGGAGGTATAAGAGAAGTATTACCAACTTTAGGAGTTGGAGAAGGCATTGTTGTAGGTGATGCATGTTTATTGCCTTTTAGAATTAAAATTGATCAGCCAACACATAAACCGAAATCTAACAGTCTAAATTTCTGGACGACGTGGAAAGATGCTCAAATTGAAACAGATTTACAACAATCTGTTAAAAACCTCCAAAAACAAACGTTAGAGTGATATTATCTTGTATTATATTAAGTATCGCTTTTAATTAATCATCTGAAATTATCATAGATGTATCGTACCTTTAATTTTGAATAAAATTTAAAAACTGATTGCAATTATAATAAAGTAAATGGAAATTCGGTATCAAAATCTTAACACTGTCGCAATCAATGTGCGTCTTTATGATGTTGGTTCATTTGATTATAAGTTATTAAAGGTGTCAACACCAATTGTTAATATAGTTGACATATTGTATTCTTTTATCTGGAACGTTGCTGCGTTGTTTTTTAGTTTTTGTATTAACTAGTCACATACGCACTGTAGATAACTAATTAGTGAAACTATGGTGAGAAGTTAAGTAGAATATATTGCAAAAAAATATATTCTTAGAACATAAAAGAGGTAAAGCTCGAATAAATTATATGTTTAAAAATCTTAATATCCAGAGGTGGTATTTCATGAAGGTTATATCCTTATTTAATCATAAAGGTGGAGTTAGTAAGACTACAACTACTTTCAACTTAGCTTGGAAATTAGCTGAATTAGGTAAAAAGGTGTTAATGGTTGATTCAGACCCCCAATGTAATCTCACAGGGTTATGCCTTAATGTATCGGGTGTAGAAGACCTAAAAGATGTTTATGAAAATAACTTAGTCGATGATATTAAGAAATCATTAGCACCCGTTTTTGATGGTGGAATTAAAGAAATTCAACCAGCAAATTGTTTCCAAATTGAAGGGAGAGCAAATTTATTTTTGTTGCCTGGACATATTGAATTTTCACATTACGACGTTACGTTAAGTATTGCTCAAGAGCTCACTGGAAGCTTAAAGCTTCTAAAGAACATACCAGGTGCGATAAATGAGTTATTAAAAATTACTGGTGAAAAGTATGAATTAGACTACATTATAATTGACATGAGCCCTAGTGTCAGCGCTACAAATGCCAATTTGTTAATGCAGAGTGACTATTTTTTAGTTCCTTGCAGTCCTGATTATTTTTGCAATATGGCAATAAAATCATTAGTAGATATAATACCTAGTTGGTTTGATACATACGAGAACCTTAAAGGTCACCCAATATTTAAATCTGCTGAATATCAAATTTCTCAAAAAAATCCGAAATTTATAGGTACCATTTTTCAAAGGTATCGACCGAGAAAAGGTATGCCAGTAAAGTCCTTTCAGAACTGGATTGATTCAATTATGGTAAATGTTAATGATCAATTAGTTCCAGCTTTACAATCAAAAGCATTGATTGTTGATGAGACTAAGTTTTCATCGGTAGTAAATATAGCGGAACCTTATAATATAAGTAATATTCCAGACTTCAACAGTTTAATTGCTCAATCTCAAAAATATAATGTGCCAATATATGCTTTAAATGAAGATCAGTTACAGCAGCAGGGTAAAGTTAAGAATAATATGATTAAAAACAGAGATGAATTCAATCAAACATTTGAGATGCTTGCAAAAGATGTTATAAAAATTACTAGCTAAGATTTTTATTTATGTCCCTTATGTATAAAGACAATTCTCTCTATATACATGGGCGGTGAATTACTTCATAGAACGCGAAAATACAGTTAAAAGCATTATATATAACTAAGGCGCTGATACTTTGCTAAACCAACTACTAAGCGAATACATAAAACAAATTAGGCACATGGCTCTCTTGAACAGTACCAACACTGCTCTAGTACAAATAGAGAATGAAGTAGTAATGCTGCAATTAAATAGTGGTGTCACTAAGAGCATCCCTTTCGAAACGTTCAACAATGCTTACAATGATCTACTCGGCTCGGGTAACTACGATTTTGATGATCAGGACGAATCGTTATACGTTGCAAGCCTGCTATCGGGCCTTCCGTTTATTGATGTTTCTGATGGGGATCAAAAGCTTGTCCGTAAAACTTTTGATACTGAGGATTTACCAGTAAGTTCTGTAAAGGATGTGCTGGTATTTCTTGATGAACTGGCTGAGGGGACGTACACGCCGGATCGGTTAAGTGAAGAACTGAAGGGTAATCAGAACTTATATAGAAGAAAAACGGGTGCAAGGCAAACGTTAAGGATGCTCGGCATCCTAGACCAGAATCACCAAGGCACTATTAGGTTTGGAAATCAATCTGACCGAAATGAACATATTAAAAAGAATGTATCTATACAGCCGTTTTTTCAATTCGTTATGGCTTTGCTGGAGATGTTGCAGCATGTCGATAAGGATACGGCTAGAGGTTTGTTGCTCCGAGTTGTAGGCAATGTTGTACGGAATTCGCGAGGAGAGAATAGTATTACCGAATCAGTGGCGGAGAAGAGGCTTGCTCATACGCTGGATTGGCTGTATAGCTTCAATTTTATTGATAAGAATAACCGGCCGAAGCAAGGAGACGAGGAGAACATGGATACTAACCTAAGAGAGACGTTTGCGAATATTTTAGCGGATTATACTGAGGCAACGAGTGAGAAGTTCTCAAAAGAGAACCCGGTGTATCAACTCGTCAATCATACAGCTTCTAAGGAGTTAAAGAAGTTGCCGTTTGTTACGGATCAATACATCGTTAAGACGTCTGTCGGTCAAGGGAATTGGACGTTCACGCCGTGGATTGCGTTTCTACATAAAGAGGTTACTCGGTCGACTCAAGATGGTTTCTACATTGTGTATTTGTTCCATGAAGAGATGAGCAAGTTGTATCTAGCCTTTGCACAAGGTGTAACTAATACGGATGCTGAGACTATGAAGAAGGTTAAAGAGGATATACGGACACGTATTGAAATGAACGAAAAAGTAAAAAAAGATGACTCTGTGGATCTCGGGGCAGGGCAGCGGGCTCGAGGGTACGCGGATTCGACAGCTGCGTATATTGAGTACGAAGCTGGGAGTCTTCCTGCTGAAGAAACGTTAGTCGAGGATTTAGAAATGATGATTGGGTACTATGAAGCGTACATTTCTTTTACAAATAAGGAACGAGCATACGAAGATTCTGCCACTGAGATTAAAGAGTCTCCGGCTGAATTTGAGCCAAAGCATGTGGTCGACCACATTCATAACTATATTAGTAGTAAAGGATTTTACTTCGAAAAGGAAGAAGTGACGAATCTGTATTTGTCTCTTAAAACGAAACCGTTTGTTATTCTTTCGGGCATTTCTGGCACGGGGAAGACGATGATCGTTCGTTGGTTTGCTGAGAGTGTTGGGGCAACTGAGAAGAACGGGAGGTTCACCGTTATTCCTGTCCGCCCGGATTGGAGCGATGGAACAGATCTGATTGGCTTTGAAGACTTAAAAGGCGATTTTAATCGTGGTCCAGTGACGAATGTCATACTAAACGCCATTGCAGATCCAGATCGTCCTTATTTTGTGTTGCTCGATGAAATGAATTTGGCGCGTGTTGAATATTACTTTAGTGATTTATTAAGTGTAATGGAAAGTAAAAAGTGGCAAGGCGGAAAGCAAGTAAGCTCGCGTTTGTTACCATTTCAACTTGACGGTATGGACGTTTATTTACCGTCAAACGTGTACCTCATCGGTACGGTGAATATGGATGAAACGACATTTCCGTTTAGCAAGAAAGTGTTAGACCGAGCGAATACGATTGAATTCAATCGTGTTCGTCTAGATCATTTAGATTTCTTAATGGAAGCTAAAGAAAAATCTTCAATCATGCTCCATAATAACCGGTTGGAGGCAGAGTTTTTAACACTGAAAGATGTGTACGCACATACCCCTGAGTTTGTAAAAGAGGTTACGAATGAACTTGTTCGGGTGAACGAAGCGCTTATGGAAAACGGATCTCACGTTGGTTATCGGATTCGAGACGAAATCAGTTTTTATATGGTATACAATGAGCGCGACGGTTTATTAACTCGAGAAGAAGCGTTTGATTTATGTTTACTACAGAAAATATTACCGAGGTTGTCGGGCAGTGATGCGAGAATGAGAGAAGTGCTCGTAAAGCTATTTGAAGTGTTCACCAATCAGCGTATTAACGAATTTGCTGAGATTAGTGAAGAAGACATACAACTTGCAAAATATCCAAAGAGTACAATGAAAGTGGTTGAGATGCTGAGGGGGCTCGAACAAGATGGCTTTACATCCTTCTGGATCACCTCTTGAAGAAATTGAGCTCGTTCAAATTGAAACAGCGGACTTTTCGTTTGTCATTAAGGGTAGGGCTCATCATCCGAGGTATGAGGGGCTAAAAGCCTATCGGAGTATGGATTTCCATGATGAGATGAATTTTTCGTTTATGGGCAAAGATGTTGAATCGGTCAACGTATTCGATGTTGAGCAACAGAAGCTCGTATCCCAAAAGGATCATCAATTGCGTCCGATTTTCTTTGAGCAAACGACCTATCAGTTTTTAATTATTCCTAAAGAAGGCAAAGAGTTGGAATTCTATCATGAACATCATCTTTTTAGACAGGCAGTGAGCGAAATAACGATTGGATCTCAATCGCTATTAATGGGGCAGATTAACTTTGGGAGTGAAATAGGGTTCTCCACTTTTGAAATCCATTCAAATAACGAGCCCCTACTCACGGTAATGATCGAAGTATTTCCGGCAAAGTTGGATTACAAAAACGATTATAAGAAATTACTCGACGAAGTAAATGATGAGATCTACAATTTGGCTTATCATTTTCTACGTAGGACACATTTACATGCAAAAATAAAGTTGGACGGGCAACCAACGCTGGCAGAATTTTATCGGTTGTTCGTTTATCACTTTGAGTCATTTATTAAAACGGTCACGCGTATTGAGCAGCAACCCCATCATAAGCTACAAAAGAAGTATGAATGGGTACGAGCGGACAAAGTGAAGCGGCTTGATTCATATGGTCGAAAACAACTGCGAAAAAGTGCGCGATTATTTGTCGAGCATGAACGAGGCATAGGGGTCGGTGATCAGAAATTATTACCGACGAGAGGATTAAATAACCAGAAACAAGTCGTTTATAATACTGATGAAAATCAATACATAAAATGGCTAATTGAACGGTTAATTGAGAAGCTAGAATCACTCGTAAAGCAATTGGCAGGAAATCGTTCGTCTCAAACGATTGATCCTTATTTAGATGTTCAAGAGAAAGTACAAAGGATGATTCGTGAATTAAAGCAAAAACGAGCATCAACGTTTTGGCAAGAAATTAAAGCAGCTCCGATGGCCCAATTTAGCACCGTTTTGCAAATGGCTGCAGGGTATCGAGATGCTTTACAAATCTATCTCACCGTTTCAAAAGGTTTGTCTCTCTTTGGACACAACTATCAGATGTCGGTTAAAAATGTAGCTGAGCTTTATGAATACTGGACGTTTCTAAAGATCGGCCGGATTTTAAAAAACCGATACACGCAAGTAAGTCAGGACATCGTTTCTGTAAATACGAATGGGTTGCATCTGAATCTAGATGCAAATCGTCGTGCAAAGCGAGTGTTCGAGCACCCAATCACGCATGAGAAGATCTCATTGACGTATCAAAAGCGGGAAACAAACCCAACAACTGTTCAGCTACCAGACGTTGTCCTGAGTATTGACAAAAAAGGGAAAGATGGACCGTTTAACTATGTGTTTGATGCAAAGTATCGCATTGATTTTGCTTTAGATGACACGTATTATGGCCGACGTTATAACAGTCCAGGTCCTTTGGAAGAAGACATTAACACGATGCATCGTTATCGTGATGCGATCGTCCATAAAAAGAACGGCCCTTATGAGAAAACGGCATTTGGCGCCTATGTGTTGTTTCCGTTTGGATTTGAAGAAGGATACCGTAATCACCACTTTTATAAAAGTATTGGTGATGTAAATATTGGCGGGTTGCCTTTCTTGCCTTCTGCTACAAAGTTAGTTGAAGAAGTGATCGATAATTTGATCGAAAAAAGCGATGATGAGCTGCAAGAAGAGGGAATTCTACCTCAAGGCTCGAAGCAGAAGTGGCGGTCTGAATTAGAAGAATATGTGCTTGTATCCAATATCGAAACATATGAGAATTATGCAGAGAGTGTTCGACGTGCACGACTAACAATTCCGCTGCAAAAATTGAATAAACATTGGCGAAAAGCAAAATACATTGCCTTGTATGTGAGTAAACGTGTGAAGGAAACCAATGGTGTTGTTCGTTATGGTGAAATTTGTGATATTTCCATTCAGAATAATTCCGTATCGTTTGACATTGATTCATGGCGTACGATCGATCCGATAAAGCCGGTTCAATACGGGGTTGCACATACAACGATGACGACGTTTTCACAGTTACAAGACGCCAAAGAATTGCCTGAGCTTTTTATGAAAACGGAAGAAGAAACTGTCGTCTGGAAGTTGCTACGAAGAGTATCTGATAGGGTCGGAATCGAACTTCAAGAGAAGAAGCTTGAAGATAACGAGCGAATTGATAAATTTGTTGTTAAAGACATTGAAGTAACGATAGAACAGGATAAGGTTCTGTTTCAGAGAGGCACCACGAGCAAGAGTTTTAATATTGAAGAGTTGGATACATCGTTGTTTAGAGTGTTTCGCGAATTAGTGTTGATGATGGAGGAATGATCCTTATTATGGGCGGTGTCATTTAATAAAGAAGCGAAAACACGGCTTATTACTACAGAGATGGAGTATTTAATACGGAAATGATCTACGATACTGCAGAAGTCTGGGTTTGATTGGTGAAGGTTTTTTCAGTGGCGTGGGGAGTCAATTTGGAGTGAGCAAAACCTTCTGCGTTTTCGAAAGATCTTTGTTGAAAATCCAGATGTGTCTGGTGGCAGTTTTGATGAGAAGTTTGCAGGGCAACTTAAAGGTGAAAATGAAGCAATTTAAAGGTTGGCTATTGAGTTGAATGATTTATACTATTTGTACCCGGCTTTATAAGTTGAACTAAAGAATTTCTTAAAAGAACCAATGGAAGGTTGGTAAAGTGGAAACTGTGCTCGAGTTGTGACCGAACTGTTCTCAAGTTGGGAGAAATCCCAAGAAAAGCGGTATTTTCTCATAAACTAGGGAACAGAATGAGCAAACTCGGTCACAGATTACAAGGTCACGTGTACATCGCCGCCCTGATGTACCCACAAGCTGTCGGCGCGGTTCGTGCCGAACCGAGTCCGATTTGGCTTCGGCCCCGCTGGGGCCGACAGGGTGCCACTTATAGGAATTGAATCTGCGCTCTAGTTGGGACAAACTGCGCATGAGTTTAGCGGAATGAGCGCCAAAATCGTTAAACTAGGCAAACTTGCGCGCAAAATGGTACCCAGCACCGCGCTACACCTCCAACCCAACAGCGCAAATCAGTAAAATCTTACGTTGATTCTATATAGCAGGTCTTTCTCGTTTGAAACGAAGGTTATGACAATTGCAGATTGGGGAAACCTTGATATTACGTATGTTAATCACGATTGGAGCAACAGGGAAGTTCTATACGGTTAGTAAACTTGAAGAGTTGTATTTATCGTGCTCGTTTCCCTTTACAGAACTTGTGCTGAATATCTCGTCGGCACGCCTAGATAATTAAAAAAAGCCCAGCACACCAACGCTACTTTCTAGTATGCTTGGGGAAAGGATGTGATACGGTGATTTTTAAGTTAAAGATTCAGTTAAGCAATCTAAGCCCGGCAATTGAACGAACGATTCTCGTTGATGGTCAAACGACTTTTGGTCAATTGCATGATGTTATTCAGTTTGCATTTGGCTGGGAGAACAGTCATATTCATGATTTTAAAGCGGAAACTGAGGAAGGGGAAAATGTCGTCAATCTTTTTGGTAATAAGATGAAATCCATCATTACGAATCCTGATATGGTTTTTGATGCGCTTACTGAGCCGTACAATGAAGCGGAGGAAATTATCGCTGACTGGTTTAATGGTGAAGGGGATGAAATCGAATACCTTTATGACCCTGGCGACGATTGGTTGCATGCAATTAAACTCATGAAGGTCATGGAAGGACGCAAGGAATGTCCTGAGATTGTTGAGCTCAGTTACTTTGCACCTGAAGAAGATTCCCGGAGCGAATGGCCGGAAGATGAGTGGATGGAGTCTGGTCGTCACGAGGTTCCTGACCAAGAAACAGAAGAGCTGTTGATGAGTGAGAAGAATGGGATGATGTGGTCACAACGCTTTCGTCTCGGGCCAGCAGATCTGTTTATTGACAACATTTGGGACAACCTTCTCACTGAAACAACACGATTCAAAGCGGCAGCGCCGTGGCAGATGTTAAATTCTGATGATATTATCGCCATAAAGCACCCAGAAATGGAAAAAATGCTGTATTGCAGTGTCATGGGCGCTCTCGGAGAGATGTACGGCATGGCCGTCTACCAAGGTGATGAAGGGTTGAAATCGCTACTTGGCGTGCTAGAAGGAACAGAAGACGGACTGAATCAGAAATGTTTGATGCTTTCTTTCGATAATCGTAATGACTTAACGAACCGGGATTACCGGTTGATTAAAGATGCAGGGCACACGTTCCGAGGAAAAAATGCGTGGCCGTTGTTTCGGTCGTTCAGGCCTGGATATCATCCGTGGCATATTGAGCCAGAGGAAGCGGCAGAGTTGAAGTTGGCGATGGAGCAGGTCATTGAAGTTGTGCGCGAGTACGAGGAGCCGCCAGAAGGTAGGGTGTTTGCGCGCATTCCTACTATGACTGAGGAAGGCGCAGAGTGGCAAAGTGAAATGATCGATTTTGAATATAAGGAAGTAGAAAAAGAGGTACAGCCGCTGCCCGTTGAGCAGATTAGGCAAGTACAAGCTGCGGCTAGGCAGATGGATGACGTTCTTGAGATTGATGTGCGGTTATTTCCTGAACCAGTGCAAGATCAAAAAGGCGAACGGCCTCACTTTCCAATTCTGTATGTCGCATTTAGCCAAGGGATGGGTATCATCGCAGATCACAAAATGATACATGTCGAAGAGGAATCGGATCTTCCGCAAATGATCATTGATCATTTCCAAAAGACCGGATATTACCCAAAGCAAATGAACATTCAAAGCGAGCGGGCGTACAACGCTATAGCCGGTATTGCACAGACGATGGGCATCGAAGTGAAAGAAGGACCACTGCAGAATTTGAACGGTGTGTTAAGGGAGATGGGGATGTTGTAGGGAAGTGTGGGTGTGGACTTTGAGTGAATGTGGACTTTGAGTGAATGTATAATCTAGAAAGGATCGCGCTGAGTGTGTGGAGTGAAGTTTGCTCCGCATATTATTTTTGGGGCTTGTTTAATTACCATACAGTGAGTGCTTGGAAGAGGTATGGGAATGGGTGCGATACTGAAATGTGGTAAGTGATCTCTTCTCGTACCCATACGCATGCATTTAACAGATCTCCCCACCCGAACTACTATAATAAAATTACCTAATCTGATCGGAGCACACACATGAACGAAAAATCATTCTACTTATCAAAGAAACGAACGAACTTAATTATTTTTATGTGCGTGTTGGCCGCTCTAGTTTTGTTTGCTTTTGCGTTTCTTGCATGGATGAATCCGGATGGACAGGGCGCCGTGCCACTTATATTGGTTGCGCTTCTTGTGCTTGGCTGTATTCCGATGATTTCTACGGTTACGGAAGATGCAGGGGCGATCATTACGGTTACGGATGAGGGCGTGAGGTTTACCGTCGGTCTCGTTCCTTGGGAAGATTTGTACTCTGTTCACTTGTATCGCAATAACGTCCATACGTACATCGTCTTTATTACACTTGACGATGCAAAATATGAAGAAAACTTTTCTAGTCAGAATGCCAGTTTTGTTTATGACTGGCTAAGGAGTGAGGGGATTCCG
The DNA here is from genome assembly GCF_041949955.1 of Geomicrobium sp. JSM 1781026. Taxonomy (NCBI): domain Bacteria; kingdom Bacillati; phylum Bacillota; class Bacilli; order Caryophanales; genus Geomicrobium; species Geomicrobium sp. JSM 1781026. The sequence continues at coordinate 164,382 of NZ_JBHFQF010000002.1, forward strand.
GTATTTAGTTTTGACTATCATCATTTGAACAACCGAAAGGAATTACTGCAAACGCTCATGGATTATGGCGTAGCGGTTTACGATGTGAAAGGGCGACCGGTGAAACATGAGCGGGGAGAAGTATCTTAGAAACTCGGCAACACAAAAAGCCGCTATCCCTACAGAGTGGTTTTTTGTTGCCGAATTACCCGTCAACACACCCGTACGATTTAGCCACTCTATACGATTCAACGCAGGTAATCTGAAAATCTTTTGAGCGACTATCTCTGGAAAGAGATCGGGTTTCCCGGAATGCTGAGACGGTTAACGAAGTCTTTAATGTCTGCTACTTCTTTGTTTCGTCGACCACCTCCACGAATATTCCCTAATATATTTCCGAGCAATTACCTTTTCTGGACACATCTCCACAGGATAAGTGCTGTTTCTATCCAACTCTTAAATCTACGCCTTAAAGAGATAACCTTCTGTATTCGGAAACTATGAAATCCTCTGTTATTCGTGAGCATAGCCTCATTGCTTTTCATAATGTACGAGGGTCGTGACATACACGGATCGCTTACTGCACACATTAGTGGCATCAATTAGCCCAAGGCTTTAAGTGAACCTACTAGTGAACGGTACCTATGCGGTGGTCGAAAAAAAGTAACTGCGTCTTACTAACTGAAAAAGTTAATCGGGTCATTGATCGTGCATGAGGAGCTGAATAACCTTCCCCCTAGACAATTCCTCCCGACATCATACATTTTCGGACTATCTCTTCCCCTCCTGACAGGTGATTCGCATCCCGAAGGAAAACTTATTTAAGGACTGCAAATACAAGGAGGGAAATGTGTATGCACTGGAAGAGAGTCGTTCCGATGGCGGCAATGCTTGCTGTACTGCCTGCGAATATGGCAGCGGCGGATTCGCCTGAGGATGCGTTGGAAAAGATGGACCGAATTCTCGAGATTGAGAAAGAGGATACGGGTGATGGGCAAGTGATGATGCGTAGTACGAACTTTGATCCGTCTGAGTGGATTCGGTATGATGATTTGTTGCCGGAGCTGGAGCGGATTGCAGAGCTAAGCGATGGGGAGCTCGACATTGATGTGCTTGGCCAATCCCAGCGTGGGCGGGATATTTATTCTACGCGCATCGGGACGGGCGACGAAGTGATTCTCATTACGAGTGAAATTCACGGCAATGAGAATTTCGGTACGGAATCGTTAGTTTCCCTTCTGGAGACGCTTGCGACGAGTGATGAGGAGGAAGTTCAGTTCATTCTGGATGAGATTACGGTCGTGGCGGTTCCGAAGTTCAACCCGGACGGGGCGGAACTTGTGCAGCGTCAAAATGACATTACGTGGGACGAGGTCGTTGAAAACCATCCGCAATTGGAAGGGGCGGAGCCTGCTTGGAACTATAACGAAAGCAGACAAGGGTTTGATGTGAACCGCGATTTCAATGCGGACTTGGATTATGTACCTGAAGCAGCTGACCTTCCGGGCAATACGGCGAATTTTGGTTTCTTTTTATCGAATGAGTCACAAATTTTAAGAGATTTGTATCAAGAGTTGCAAGCGGAGTTTGGCGGGGTTGAGGCGTACGTGGACCTTCATCAGATGGGCGCGAACAATGTAATTGAAGGGACAGACGAACCGGTAACGATTGCCCTTGACTATCCAGCGCTTGGACCAGATGGAAATCCACGCTATGCAGACGATTATCCAGAGTGGGATCAAGATAAATCGCGCAAATACGCACTTGCGGCAGCCAACGGTGTGAACGAGCGGGCGGACGGTGGTGTCGAGCCTGGGTTGGCGCGGTATGTGCATCATTCTACTCGGGATTTACCTGGACAAGCTCGTCATGCGTTTGCCCTAAATGGCACTGGGACGGTATTGTTTGAAATGCCGGGCCAGCAGCCGAGTGCACCGTATGATCAGAACCTCATCGACATTATGGAAGACGGGCTGTGGGGCATTCTCCATCATATGGCAGACGGCATCGATCAGCTCGATGGCGATGACTTCTATGAGTTGCCGAAGTATTGGCCGGACACACCGCCAGTGTCAGAACCCGCACAATTTGCAACCGACTTTACAGAGAATACAGTTGGCGAGTCACCTTCGGATTGGTCACCGTTCTGGCAAGCACGGGCTGACCAAATTGCCGTACTTGACTTGCCCACACGCCTTCAATTTCTGACTGGGTCAGGGGTCCGTGGTCTCGTATCAGACAGTGTTGGTGAACTGTACGGAGATACAGAAATCTTCGGGCTCGTTCGTGGAAATGATATTCACCGGACGATGTTTGAGCTTGGCTTCCATATGTCTGGGTCTCCGGGAAGTGAGAATGGCATTTACGTAGATGCGCAAATGAATACGAATGAAGTGCGGATTATGCAGCGTAGAGGGGGCAGCACGTCTGCACTTGAAACGGCAGAACTGCCGTTCACGTTAGAAGAAGACGAGTGGTACCGCGTGTTGCTCAAGCGTCAAGCTGAATCGGTGCAAGTGAAAATGTGGCCGGATGGCGCCGAAGAACCAGCCGATTGGCAAGTGGTGACGATTCAGAGCAACATGTTCGGCGGTAAAGCCGGTATTTCCCATTCAACGCCAGGGAATGTGAATGAATACGCCTACGTCGGTGTCGGCATCGGTGGGCTTGAAGCGCCGCAAGCTCCTGATGATCTCGTCAATCCTGTTGACCCTAACCTTACGGCTGAAGACATTCGCGCCCTAGTGTTTGACTTACAAGAGTCAGGAGACATTACCGACGAACGAGTCGTAAGAACGCTAACCCTCCACCTTACCGCAATCGCCAATTACGAGCGACGGGATAATGGAGCAAAAGTGCTCGAGCATATGGCGAGCTTTGAACTGTTGCTCGAACGTTACTCTGACAACGAGATGATTTCCCGGTATGGGAACTACATGCTAACCCTCCACGCTGAAGCGTTGATTGCAAAGTGGACAGATTAAATTATGAATTAAGAAGGGATGCCGAGTCATACGTGGCATCCCTTTTATCAACTGTGTATAAATTTGACGTAGCACTGTTCCGTAAATAAACGACACTCTACTTCCAAAGACTTCCTGTATTCTGTAATAACTCTACGCTTTGAAGCGTTCATTATACCCAACCCGCTACTCCTTCTTAAAAACCTTCCTGATTGTTTTCAGAGTCGAACAAGTTAGAAAAAAATAATGGTTAGAGAGCTCATAATATGTAGTGTCGTTTGAAGTAGCTCCACACGCGTCACCCGTTGAGTTCGTACCAAGTGATGCCGTCGTTTTCAACTGCGCATGTTTGTTATCATTAAAGACAATAACCTCTATGAAAAGGATGACGCTTATGCCTACGTACAACAAACTTGTAAGAGATCGGATACCGGCAATCATTAAGCAACAAGGTAAGCACCCGTCAACGATCGTTTTGGCAGACAAGGAATACGAGCACGAGCTCCGCAACAAGTTAAATGAAGAGGTCGAGGAATATTTGACGGCGTCAACAACGCAAGAAACGCTAGAGGAACTTGCCGACATAGTCGAAGTCGTATATGCTCTAGCGACCGCTCACGGCAGTTCAGCAGAGCAAGTAGAACAGATTCGTGCAAACAAGCTGGCAGAGCGCGGTGGTTTTCACGACAGAGTTTTTCTGGAACGGGTTGATGACGACAACAACGATTAGTCTTGGGCTGATTTGCACAGGTAGTTGTAGTTCGGACTACAAGTGCAACAGCGGTGGTTAAAGACAGCCACCATGTTTTCTATGTACTCCAGAGCACAAGTGCAACAGCGGTGGTCAAAGTACGCCCACCGTGTTTTCTATGCTGTCCAGAGCAAAACGGCGACGCGGTTCACGTTTCTGCCTCCTGGCTAAGGTGTGTGGAAAGAAATCCAAATGCCCCATATATTTATTAATGTGACAATTGGGGAAGAAAAATCATCATTTTAAACGTGGATGCGCACATAAACGGAGTCAACTGTCACAAATGTTGCGATTTGTGACAGTTGCGTGCCCAAAGTGCCCGGTTTGAGAGCTGGATTGTCACATACGTGACAGGTCATCACATGCTTGTGCCAAGTGGTGACCCTTGGTCACGACTTTCCACCCCAAGTTGGGAGCTCAAAGGCCATAGACCAAATGAAGTGCCCGGTGAATCAGCAGGGAGCCCGCGTAACAATGTCGTTCCCTTCAAACCTGGCCCGAAAGTGGGGCGCAACGAACCATGCCCGTGCGGAAGTGGGAAGAAGTATAAAAAGTGTTGTATGGACTAGCCTAGAGTTGTGAAGTGAGCCTTGCTTCACAACTTTTTTATATGCTCCACGAATTTCTGAACGAGGTTCAGATCGGTTGTTTGTTGTTTATAGACAAGTCTCGTCGGCCACATGATGTTCTCCCCGTTTTCAGTTTGAATGGGTTGAATCGTTAAACGGGAGTCTCTTGGGATCATCATTTCAGGGGCGATCATATAGCCTAATCCTTGTTCACAAAATTTCTGAGCTATTTCCATCGTGCTCGTCGTTATACTTACGCTAGGGGGTTGTTTATACTGGTCTCGCCACCAATTATCAATGATTGCCGTCAAGTACGGGTCGGTTTGATAGAGGATCCGTTTATTGTTTGGTAACTGATCGAGAGGGATTTTCTCGGTAGCGAGAATGCATATCCGCTCTTCTGTAAGGGTTAGTTGTGCATCAGTCCAATGGTGGTCCCCTCGAACGATGCCGACGTGCACATCGTCTTTATACACCGACTGGATGATCTCTTTATTAAAGCCGTCGGTAATCGTATAGCTAACATTCGGGTGCTTGTGAGAATAGGCGTGAAGAATTTCAGGGAGAAGGTGGAGAGCGGCAGAACGAGACGCACCGATGCGAAGTGTCCCATGAGGTTCTTCCTCCAAGTTCCATAGATTTTCTTGCAGTGTTCTCATATTTGTTAACAACTTTTCTGAGTGTTTAAGTAGATACAATCCTTGATCAGTAAATTCTACCCCTTTTCGTCCTCGTTTTATAATCGTAATTTCGAGCTGCTTCTCTAGTTGTTTAATCCGGTGCGTAACGGTCGGTTGCGAGATAAATAGTCGATTGCCTACTTTCGTGAGGTTGCCTTCTTCATGAATAGCTTTAAGAATCTCAAAATCTTTAAAATCCATTATTAATCCCTCGTTATTTGTATTTTTAATTACACACAATTAATATAATCTATTTTTTTAATAATTCACTTTAGTATACACTGAATGAAAGTGAAGTCGTAAAGGGGAAATGAACGTGAACAGTTACAAAGTTGCGGTGTTGGCTGGTGATGGCATTGGAAAAGAAATTATCGAGGCAAATCAACAAGTGATCGAAGCTTGTGTCGATGCAACCGTGTTAGACATTGAATGGGTCGCTTTGCCGATGGGGTGGGAGGGCATTCATAAAGAAGGAACGCCCTTATCAGAAAAAACGAAAGAGACGCTTCAAACGTGTGATGCATGGATTTTAGGTCCGCATGACTCTGCGGCTTATCCCCAGCAGTTCAAAGGAGAACGTAACCCGAGTGGCGAGCTGCGTCATCATTTCGATTTGTTTGCGAATGTTCGCCCTGCCAAGTCGATGCAAAAATCAAATGCACGAATCCGTGATATGGACCTCGTTATCTATCGAGAGAATACGGAAGGGTATTATGTGGATCGCAATATGCATACTGGTTTAGGAGAATTTAAAGTGACAGAAGATGTTGTCGTTTCCACCGGGGTGTTCACACGAAAGGCGATTACACGAATTGCTGAAGCCGCTTTTGAAGCAGCGATGGAGCGCAGAAAGAAAGTGACCATCGTCCATAAAGCGAATGTTATTCGCTTAGGTACAGGTTTCTTTTTGGAGATTTGTCGAGAAGTTGCCGATAAGTATCCTGAAGTAGACGTTGAAGATTATCATATTGACGCAATGGCCGCGCACCTCGTTCGAAGAGGTGGGGATTTTGATGTCATCGTTACGGAGAATATGTTTGGGGATATTTTATCGGATCTTACAGGTGAGTTAGCAGGAAGCCTAGGAATCGCACCGTCCATTAATACGAGTAAAACGCAAGCGATGGCACAAGCGGCTCACGGTTCAGCCCCAGACATTGAAGGGAAGAATATCGCCAATCCGATTGGCATGATGCATTCAACGGTGATGCTTTTTGAATGGCTTGCGAAAAAGCACGATGATGAGCGGCTTACTCGCGTTGCGAGGAAAATGGAGGAGAGCATCGCAAGAACGATTCACCGAAACATCGTTACGCCAGATTTGGGGGGAAGCGCTACGACGTCCTCGTTTGCTGAAGCCGTCTGTGCTGAGGTTGCCAATGGCACGGAGGTTTGACGGCATTGTAGATATGCACGTCCACTCAGCGCCTGATGTACGTGCACGTAAGCATGATGACCTTCAGTTGCTCGAAGCTGCACAATTGACTGGGCTTAAAGCGCTCGTCTTGAAATCGCACCATTTTCCGACGAGTGAGCGAGCATCGTTATTAAACCAGCTTTACCCGGAGGTAAGAACAATCGGGAGCATCACATTGAATGAAGCGGTGGGTGGACTGAATCCGAAGGCTGTCGAAGTGACAGCTTCATTAGGAGGCAAAATTGTTTGGTTGCCGACGATTGATGCAGAGAACCATAGAAGAAAAGCCGGTCTAACCGGAGGGGTTCGATTGTTTGAACAGGGGAAGCCTGTTTCAGCGCTTTGCCATATTTTAGAGATCATTGCAGACCGTGACTTGGTTCTTGCGACAGGACATATCTCTAGTGTGGAAATCGAACCTGTCATTCGGGAAGCGTTCAAACGAGGGGTTCAAAAAGTCGTCATTACTCACCCTGAATACCACATTGTGAACGTATCATTGAAGCAGCAACAGAAGTTGGTATCAGAATACCCCGTCTATTTTGAACGAACATTTGCTCAACCGCTAAAAGCCGGTATTTACAAAATGAACATGCAAACAAATATCGAAGCAATTCATCTTGTTGGTTATGAGTCCACGATCATCTCAACGGACAGTGGTCAACTGGAAAACCCGGATTGGGCAGATGCTCTTGAAGACATGCACGCACAGCTGCATAAACATTTCCCTGCCAACAAAGTGGACCAAATAATGAAGGATAACCCGTCCAAACTGCTTGAGATATAACGAATTTACCCACGCCCCCTGCTAGCCATCAGTTTTATTGATGATCAATACAAAATAATCTGATTTCACTTCTGGCTGAATATTTATTACTATTATATTTAATTGCTGTACAGACCTAAAGCATTCAGTTTTGTAAGCGGTTTATTTCAATAGAGAGCATGGGGGGGAGTCTATGACAATTGATCTGAGAAGTGACACTGTGACCCAACCTACCGAGCAGATGAGAGAGGCGATCTTACACGCTGACGTTGGGGATGATGTGTACGGAGAAGACCCAACGATCAATGAGTTGCAGGAGCAGGCAGCCGCGCAGCTTGGAAAAGAAGCAGGGCTGTTTGTGACGAGTGGGACGCAAGGGAACCTCTTAGCGGTATTGAGTCAGACAGAACGAGGGGATGAGGTTATTCTCGGCGAAGATTCTCATCTGTTCTACTCAGAAACCGGTTCGCTTGCTGCCATTGCAGGCGTTCAGACGAGAGCGTTAGAGAGCGTAAACGGACAGATGCCGATCGAGCGGATCGCCAAATCGATTCGTACAGCTACAGACCTTCACCAACCAAAAACCGGACTTGTTTGTTTGGAGAATACACATGCACGATCGGGCGGGTCGATATTGCCTCTTTCGTATATGGAGAAAGTGGCGGACCTGGCGGGCGGTATGAATATCCCTGTTCACTTGGACGGATCGAGATTGTTTAATGCATCGGTTCGTTTAGGCGTCGATGTTCAAGACATCACGCAATATGCCGGTACAGTGCTCATTTGTCTATCGAAAGGATTGTCTGCGCCGATGGGCTCGATACTCGTCGGTGATCAGCCAACCATTGATCGAGCGAGAAGGTGGCGAAAAGCTCTCGGTGGAGGGACGAGACAAGCAGGAATCGTCGGTGCTGCCGGTCAAGTTGCATTGGCATCAATGGTTGAACGATTGGCCATTGATCATACGAACGCCGAAGTTCTTGCCGATGGTTTACATCGTTTGCCCGAGCTACGCATCGTTAATGACGAGGTCCACTCGAATATCGTGATCGTTTCGCTCGAACAGTTGCCAATCGATTCAACTATATTCATCCAAAGGCTAAAAGAGCAAGGAATATTGGTGAGTCGAATGAATGAGCGCCAAGTCCGACTCGTTACCCATCGAGAAATATCAAGAGCAGACGTTGAACGAGTCGTTCAAGTGATTAAAGGAATGGTGCAAGAAGTGTGAATTGTAAAAACATAGATTAATAACGATAGAAGGGGGAGTCCAGCATGTCAGAAGCATACTTAGCATTTTTTGGCTTTTTAATTATTTTTGCTGTAATCGCTTTCTTAATGTGGGGGAAGATTCATCCGATTGTTGCGATGGTGATTATACCTGTCATAGGTGCGCTTATTGCAGGGTTCGGTTTTGATGAACTGAGAGAGTTCTTTAGTGGGGGAACCGATCAAGTTATTAATGTAGCCATTATGTTTATTTTTGCGATTATCTTCTTCGGCATAATGAATGATGTCGGTTTATTTAATCCAATCATCAAAAACTTGATAATCCTTACGAGAGGAAATGTCATCATTGTTTGTATCGTCACAATTATCGTAGGGGCGATTGCCCACCTTGACGGGGCTGGGGCGACCACCTATTTATTAACCATTCCTGCACTCATTGGTTTATACAAACAGTTGAACATGAGCCCGATGTTATTGCTCATGCTCGCCACCTTTAGTCTTGGGTTTATGAATGTCGTTCCATGGGGCGGTCCGGTTGGACGAATTTCCACGGTACTCGGTTATGAGAACCCTGCTGAATTATGGTATCCACTTATTCCGTGGCAGATCGGTGCGTTTTTCCTTGCGATTGGATTTGCGATTGTTCTAGGTATGAGAGAGAAAAAACGTATTAAGAGACGTATAGATAGCGGTGAAATTCAGAACACACAAAATATCGATTCAAGAGAGATTGCTGATGACTTTATTAAGCAACAAAAAGAAAATCAAGAAGCTTCCAATGAGAAAAGGGTGAAGCATCCAGCCATGATCTGGATGAATGCGCTATTGCTCGTCGGCGTATTGTTGTCGATGCTTCTAGACATCTTGCCACCGGCAATGGCCTTTATGATTGGTCTCGCGATCGCGCTACCGTTAAACTATCGTACGGTTGATGATCAAATGGGTCGAATTCGTGCCCATGCACCAGCGGCATTAATGATGGCATCCATTATTCTTGCTGCCGGTCTATTCCTCGGGGTCATTACAGACTCAGGAATGCTCGATGCTCTTGCATTGTCTATCGTTGGGGTCATGCCAGATGCAATTGGTCCGTATCTTCATATAGTTGTCGCGTTTTTCGGAATTCCATTAGACATTATCATGAGTACGGACGCATATTACTACGGCATCTTCCCAGTCGTTGAAAGTGTAGCTTCAAGCTTTGGCGTTCCATCAGAATCAACCGCGTTTATGTTGTTGATTGGAAGTACGTTCTCGCAAGGGTTCTTATCTCCAGCTCTTTGGTTAGGTGTTGGTCTTGCTGGTGTACAGATTGGACGTTTTATGAAGTACGCATTCTTCTGGTTCTGGGGTTTCGCCATTATCGGTTTGATTTTCGGTTTCATTATCGGCGTTTACTAAATCAACCGTGTCTTTATTTATACAATGTAAACCCGTGAACGATCAGACAGTCACTTAGTTAGTGGCTGTTTTTTCTTCCTTATCGGGTTGAAATGGAGTTTTTGTTATGGAAGTAATTCGTCTTGTTTTCTTAGATGTCGTATTGCCGATTTTACTATTGATGACGTTAGGGATGTTCCTACAAAAGAAGTTCGATTTTCATCTGCGTACGATTACTAAATTAATTACGTATTGTTTTATGCCTGCGGCAGTTTTCTTAAACATTTCACAGTCTGCTTTTGACTACCAGTTAATCGGACAATTGTTTTTGTATTTGCTGTTATTCATGTCTAGTCTTATGTTGCTCGGCACTGGCTTGGCGAAACTTTTAAAGCTTGAGACACCGGAGCGGGCCGCATTGAAAAACAGCATTTCACTTATGAATGCAGGGAACTACGGTTTACCGATTAGCCAGCTCATCTTCAGTGCTAACCCTCTAGGTGTCTCGATTCAAATTTTTATTATCGTCATTCAAAATATCCTTACCTATTCGTATGGTTTGTACAACTTAATGTCTGCATCAAAATCGATTTTGAGTATTTTAAAGGCGCTCGTTCGCTTGCCGATCATACATGCCCTTATTTTAGGATTAATCTTTCAAATTTTCGATGTACCTCTTCCTAACTTCGCCCTCATTCCGCTTGAACAGTTGGCCGACGCATTTATGGCATTGGCGCTATTCTTACTCGGTGCGCAACTCGCCAACATCAAATTGAAGACGTTTCATCAAGTAATTGTGTGGAGTTTGCTCGGCCGGTTATTCGTAAGTCCAGCCATCGCTTTAGTTTTCATTTATGTACTCGGCATTGATGGGGTGATGGCGCAATCATTGTTAATTGCGAGTGCGTTGCCGACGTCAAGAAATACAGCAACTCTTGCATTAGAACACCGGGTAGCACCTGAACTACACGCACAAGTCGTGCTCTATTCGACGCTCGTCAGTAGTATAACGGTAACGGTTGTCATCTACGTATCGATGGTTTTATTTTAATGTTGTGCCATTTGAAATATTGATTTCTGATTGCTGTTTTTACTATTTTTACTTATGGCAGAGTGGATGTAATCTAAACATATAACAGTGCATATTAACCAGCTGTACTTGATTGATGTTGGAGGGAAATACAATGAATGAAGAAACGGTCACCTACTACTCTGCCGAACAACTGACAAAGGTGAGTCGGTTATTATTTGAAGCAGAAGGAGTTCCGGAACAAGATGCCGCAACAATTGCTGAAGATCTCGTTGCCGCGAACGTCAGAGGTTTGGATTCACATGGAATTTCGAGGATGCCGATGTATCTCGAAAGAATCCGAAAACAAGTTGTAAATCCAACACCGAACATTCAAGTGGAATCGATTACGTCTGCAGTTTCCAAAGTGGATGCCGATAACGGGATGGGTTTTTTAGCCGGCCATATTGCGATGGCAGAGGCGGTGAAACTTGCAGAAGTTTCAGGTATTGGGTTGGTCGGTGTTCAACGAAGTACACATTACGGAATGGCCGCGATTTACGTGATGGAAGCGATGAAAAAAGGGTACATCTCAATGGCGTATACAAATTCATCCCCAGCTATTCCGCCTTGGGGTGGAAAAACCGCCTATTTAGGGGCAAGTCCATTCGCTGCTGCGGTTCCTGCCGGAAATGAATCACCATACGTTTTAGATATGGCGATGACCGTTATTGCTCGGGGCAAAATTCGGTTAGCGGCGACAAATGGGGAAGCGATACCGGAAGGGCTAGCGCTCGATGACGACGGGGCACCTACGACGGATGCCAAACGAGCATTTGAAGGGGTTTGCTTACCGTTTGGCGGTGCAAAAGGTTCGGCATTTGCGATGTTAATGGAACTATTATCAGGCGTACTCACCGGAGCGAACTACGGCGGGAATGTGAAAAGTTTATATTTCGATCATTCAGAGCCCCAAAATGTCGGACACTTATTTATTGCCATACGCCCGGACTTGTTCGTTTCCGATCAAGAGTTTCATCATAGAATGGATGATTTCGTGCAAAAGACGAAATCGTTGCCAAAGGCGAAAGGGTTTGACGACATCTTAATTCCCGGAGAGCCCGAGGAGAAAACGGCGCAAACTCGTCTGAAAACAGGAATTCCACTTAGTGAAAATGTGCGAGAAGAACTGCAATTAGAATTGGAGCGCTACGCGTTAGATGTGTCACTACTAAGCTAAAAGGGGGAAGCGTTTTGTGAAGGTCGCTTATCCATATCAGACCGAAGAAACAGCACAGCATTTACTCAGTGCGAAAGGAAAATCGAAGCACATCATTCCGACGCTTTCGGCAATCGGTTATGATGGCATTGAACTACTCGTGCGTGAGCCGAACATTGCCGACCTTGATGCAGTGTACAAGGTGATGCAGGGGAACGATTTGCAAGTGGCGGCGCTGAGCACAGGGCCGATGGTTGCGGATGATGAGCTATCATTTACGGCAAGAGATCGCTCGAAACGAGAGGAAGCGATACGTAGAGTGATTGAGTTAATCGTTTGGGCAGAACGATTTGATACGGTCGTGACCATCGGTAAAGTGAGAGGACAGCTCTTGGAAGACGAATCATATTCATGGGAGCTGATGAGAACGGCTTTTGATCAAGTGCTCATAGAAGCAGACAAAAGAAATGTACAGCTGGTGATCGAACCGCAAAATGAAACGCATATGAACAATCTAAATGGTACGTATGAAACGATCGATTACATCCACACATTTGCTCGTTCTTCTCTAGGAGTCATGTTGGATCTTGTACATGTTGAAGCCGAGCAGACGTGTCGAACGGTTACTGAATGTTTCCGATTTGCAAATGAACTCCTTCGGTTTGTTCACCTCTCAGATTCAAACCGGCTCGTTCCAGGCGAGGGTTCTTTTGATGTGCCTTCTGTTTTGAATACGTTGCAACAGATTGACTATTCCGGTTTTATTAGTCTAGAAATCAAGCAACAAGGGGACTCTCTCGACACGGCAAAGCGGGCGATCGAATACTTGCGATCCATTCAATAAATTAATGCATTGAGGTGAGGATCATGCAAAAGTCAGTGCCTTGTTCCGTGTATCGTGGGGGTACAAGCCGCGGGGTGTTTTTTAAGGAAGAAGATTTACCTCGTAATGACGAACAGTGTCAGAATATTTTTTATCAAGCATTGGACACGAAGAACACCAATCAAATTAATGGGCTCGGCAGTGGTACGTCTCACACGAGTAAGGTAATGGTCGTCGGAACGAGCTTACGGGAGAATACACATATTGAATTTACATTTTATCAAATTGGCATCGGTCAATCTGTAGCTGACCCACTAGGCACGTGCGGGAATTTGATGGCAGCTGTCGGAGCATTTGCCGTTAATGAAAACATGTTGGACATCGACGCTGCACAAAATGAAGTGATCGTGCGGGCATACAATACGAACACTGATCGTCACGTACACATCACAGTACCGGTCATTAAAGGGAACGCGCAGGTGAGCGGTTCGTATCACATGCCTGGTGTCGTCGGAAAAGGTGCTGAATATCAAGTCAAGTTGATTCGTCCTGGAGGAGGCAAGCTTGGTCAGACGTTGCCTTTAGGTGGCAAATGCGAAGAGGATCATTACGAAGTGACGCTTTCTGACATTGTAAACCCGTTTGTATTTCTAGATGCTACCGAATTTGGCTTGCGGGGGAATGAGTCTGTCGCTGAATTAGCGAACAACCATCAGCTTCTACGCACAATCGAGGGAATCCGCCAATTATATTCGGTCAGATCAGGCTTAACAAAAACAGTGGAGGAGGCGAAACAGTACCAATCGATTCCGAAGGTTGCACTGCTCGCGCCACCGATGGATTACACAACCAACAACGGAGAGCGAGTAAGTTTGGATCAAGTTGATGTGACAGCTAGGATGGTATCGATGGGAATGGTTCATAAAACATTTGCCGGGAGCGGGTTGTATAATCTAGCAGGCACAGCGTTGCTAGAAGGAACATTGCCAAGTCAAATCATAGGTAGCAAACAAGGAAATAGTTTGCGGATTGGACACCCAGGGGGTGTTATTTCAGTCACTGCCGATACAGACGGAAAAGAGGTAGAAGCTGTGATGATGAGTCGCACTGCAAGACTGATTATGCGCGGAGAACTCTTTTATACGGATCTTTATTAAGAGTATTAATGGTTAAGTATTATCTTTTTCAATTTTATCTATCGTATTGAAAAACGTACAATATGTGTAGGACTTCTTGCAATGTGGAGGAGATAACAGATGAAGAAACTGAGAATTGGTTTAATTCACGCGACGATGAACTCTGTCTCACCCATTCTTGATGCGTTCTCCTCGTATGGAGAAGACGTTGAGCTCGTAAATTTTATGGATGAGGGTTTGATTTATGAACTGAATGAAACGGACGAAGTGACGACTCGGATGATCATGCGCCTGACGGACTTGGCAGGCAAAGCAGCAGAGAGTGATGTGGATGCGATTTTATTTACATGCTCTTCGTTTACACCGCATGTTTCTGACATAGCCGACTTAATGCCGGTTCCGGTACTAAGTTCCGATCAGAGTATGTTGGAGCGGGCGGTATTAGAAAGCGACAACATTTATGTAATTGCAACGATTCGCGCTGCTGGTCCGACGACTGAACGAATTATACAACAGATCGCTAGAGAGCAAGAAAAAGATGTAACGGTTCGGGTTCAAGTCGTGACAGAAGCGTTTGCTGCTTTGCAAGCAGGTGATGTGGATAGGCATGACCAGCACATCCGCGAAACCATTCAATCCGTTAGTGCTAGCAACACGGTCGTGTTGGCTCAATATTCAATGGCGCGCGCTGTGACCAACGAAACAACCCCTTATCCGAATGTGTTGACCGGGCCTAGCGTTAGCGTAGAAGCCATCATTAACCTCGCAAAAAGGGGGAGAAGCAAATGAATGCAAGTGAATTATTTTCGGTAAAAGATTGTGTCATTGTTATAACAGGCGCAAGCCAAGGGATCGGAAAAAGCTTAGCGGAGTTGTATGTTACAAATGGCGCCAAAGTAGCGCTCGTCGCGAGAAACCGATCGGCTTTAGAAGCCGTGAAAGAAGAACTAGGGAACGGTGAAAACGTAGCGATTTTTCCATTTGATGTGACCGAGACAGCTCAATTACCGAAGCTAGCGGAAGACGTGCTCGAGCGGTTTGGCGCCATTGATGTATTAGTGAACAATGCAGGGACGAACATCACCAAACCTGCGATTGAGTTTACAGAAGCTGAATGGGACGCTGTATTGGACCTGAACCTAAAAAGCGCATTTTTCTTTAGCCAAGCCGTTTACCCCTATATGAAAAAACAAGGGGGAGGTAAAATCATTCATATGTCGTCACAAATGGCTGAAGTTGGCTATTATAAACGGTCCGCATACAGTTCGAGCAAAGGTGGAGTGAAGCAATTGACGAAAGCTCTTGCGATCGAATGGGCGGGCGACCACATCTTAGTGAATGCTGTCGGTCCAACCTTTATCGAGACACCGCTCACCGCGTCCATGATGGAGGATGATGCATTCAAAACCGATGTGCTAAGTAGAATTCCATTGGGGCGGCTTGCGAAGACAGAAGATCTATTTGGTGCAATGCTTTACTTAAGTTCTGGAGCTTCGAATATGGTAACCGGACAAACGCTTTACGTCGACGGTGGTTGGACAAGTTGGTAAAAGGGAGAGATAAACATGAATGGATATGCAGATTTTAGGTCGCCAAATCGGGTTCGTTTTGGTGTCGATAGTTTCTTAACGTTATCTGAAGAAGTTCAGTCATTTAATGCCAAACGTGTAGTGATAGTCAGTGACAAAGGGATGGTCGGTACAGGGCTTGTGGACCGGACGAGTCGTTTGCTCGTGGACGAAGGCATTCACGTAGACCGTTTCACCGATATTGAAGGAGAACCTTCATTTCAGCTACTCGAATCGGCAGTGACGGAAGTTGAATCGTATCAACCTGACGTCGTCATTGGTCTCGGCGGGGGAAGCGCGATGGACACCGCAAAGACAATCGCGGCGCTGTTAGGTAAGGAAGAAAGATCCTCATACTTATCCGGTGAAGTGACGATCCCAAGTCGCACGGTGCCGTGTATTCTATTGCCAACTACTGCGGGAACAGGAGCAGAAGTGACGATGAACGCCATTTTTGGTGATACGAAACAAGGGGTCAAGCGGGGGCTCGTAAGCTCGGCGCTTTTACCAGATGTTGCGATCGTTGATCCTGTACTCACACGCTCGTGTCCACCTAGAGTTACCGCGTCTTCTGGGGTAGACGCCTTTACACACGCCATCGAATCGTACGTCGCTGTCAGAGCGACGCCGTTTACAAACATGTACGCAGAAAAAGCAATGGAGCTGTTTCCTCTCCATATTCATCAAGCCGTACACAACGGGTCAAACCTAGAATCTCGAGTAGGGATGAGTATGGTCAGCCACATGGCAGGCATTTCTTTAGCCAATGCCGGTGTCGGTGCCGTTCATGCGCTCGCGTATCCACTCGGTGGAACGTATCATGTTGAACACGGGGTTGCCAATGCCTTGTTGCTCCCGTTCGTTCTGGAGGTGACGGGCAAGACGTGCACACCGCAAATGGTCTCTGTTGCATCAAAGCTGCAATTAGGAGACTATACCGAGACACCCGATCTCGCGTTGGACGCCATCATATATTATCTACTTCAACTGTTAGAAGACTTAGATTTGCCCTCATCCCTACAAGAGTTAGGTGTTGATGAACAATCTTTACCGCAGTTAGCAAAGGAAGCATCAAAAGTGACGAGACTACTATCAAACACCCCGTATACCTTAAATGAAAAGAAAATTCTAGCGATATATGAACGGGCGTATAACGGGAGAGGGTTGCGACGATGAACGAAGGGGAAATGCTCTATATAGACGGGGACTGGGAGGCTGGAGAGCGCTATGAAACGTTATACTCTCCCTACGATCAAGAGGAGCTCGCCCGGATTCCACTCGCCACAAAAGCACAAGTGAAACGGGCCATTGAAAGTGCCCACCATGCGACACGTACGATGAAATCTTTGAGCGCGTTTGAACGTGCTGAACTGTTATCAAACGTAGCAGCAGGGTTCGAAAAATACGATGAACAATGTGCACAAATCTTAGTGAAAGAAAACGCAAAGCCGATCAAAGCGGCCCGTGGAGAAATTAACCGAACGATCGAGACGTATCGCTTTGCTGCAGAAGAGGCAAAGCGGATACATGGAGAAATGGTCCCGCTGGACGCCGCCGAAGGGGGCAAAAGTAGACTCGGATACACAAAGCACGAACCGTTAGGTGTGATTGCCGCTATCACGCCGTTCAATTTTCCTTTTAATCTGACAGCCCACAAATTAGGACCGGCGTTTGCGGCAGGAAATACAGTCGTGTTAAAGCCCGCATCGCAAACCCCTCTTAGTGGTCTAATGACTGCGAGAATCTTTGAGGAAGCTGGGCTACCTAAAGGTGCTTTACAAGTCATCACAGGCAAGGGCAGTGAGTTGGGGGACCTACTCGTTAAGGATGACCGAGTGCGTATGGTTACGTTTACAGGTAGTGTTTCTGTTGGGAAAGCGATTCTAGAAAAAGCCGGTCTTAAAAAAGTAACGTTAGAATTAGGGTCGAACTCGGGAGTCATTGTTGACACAGTTGAAGACCTTGATGCTGTTGTTGAACGTTGTGTTGAAGGAGCATTTACGTATGCAGGACAAGTATGCATATCTGTTCAGCGTATCTTTGTTCAAGATCGTTTGTATCAACCTTTTCTAGAACGTCTTGTGGAGAAAACTGAATCACTCCAAATTGGAGATCCCGCTCACGAAAATACAGACGTATCTGCGCTCATTAGTCCTGGGGAAACCGAACGCTTGCAAGCGTGGGTGAACGAAGCCCATGAACAAGGAGCGACAATTGCATTTGGAGGAAACAAAAGAGGCGCAGTGATCGAGCCGACAATCATTACGAATGCAGACCGTACACTTTCTGTAAATGCAGGTGAAGCATTTGGACCCGTTGTCACCGTGACGCCTTACGAAAACTTTGATCAAGCGATTGCCGGTGTTAACCATTCAGTGTATGGCCTACAAGCCGGGGTGTTCACGACCGAGATCGCAAAAGCGTTCAAGGCCGCCGATGAGCTAGAAGTAGGGGGTGTCATCATCAATGACATCCCAACGTTCCGAGTCGATAACATGCCATATGGAGGAGTTAAAAACAGTGGTACAGGAAAAGAAGGCGTCAAATACTCCACAGAAGAAATGACAGAGATGAAGTTCGTCTCTTTTAAACTTTAGCGATGAAACGTGCCCTTGGTCTTTTTTGAGATCAAGGGCTTTTGTGTATAATAGATCTAGTGAAGCCCTATTGAGGGCTGTGAAGTTCGGAATATATGAGTGCACATAGATGGGAGGGAGGTTCAGTATGAATTTACGAGACTGGGAGATTATTCATGCGTTGTATGAACGAAAGAATATTACAAGAGCGGCAAGAACACTGTTCATCTCTCAACCAGCTCTAACTGCTAGAGTGAAACAAATTGAAGAATACTTCGGGTGCCAAATTATATTAAGAGAACGTAGAGGCATTCAATTCACACCGGAAGGTGAGTATTTGGCTAAGCAGGCGGTTAACGTTCTAAAACAGCAAGAACAAATTCGGTCAGATGTGCTTAGTATGAAGGATAACTTAGGGGGCACACTTAAATTAGGGGCATCCAACTTTTTTTCAAAATACAAGTTGCCGAAGATATTAAGAGATTTCAGAAAAATCTATCCGAATGTTGAATTTCAAGTCTTGTCTGGGTGGAGCGAAGAAATCTATAAAAAGATGACCGATCGAGACGTTCATGTAGGCTTTATTCGGGGAGACTATCCGTGGCGAGGAAGACGTGAAGTGCTTTTCGAGGAAACTTTATGTGTCGCATCAACCCAACCCTTCGCCTGGAATGATTTGCATAAAATGACACAAATCAACTACAAAACCGATCGTAAACTCATCGCACTCGTCGAAGATTGGTGGAATGAGAACTTCGACCATCCACCGAATGTAGGCTTGCGTGTGGACCAAGTCGATACGTGTAAAGAAATGATTATCAACGGATTAGGATACGGCATCGTGCCTAACCTGATCGTAGACGACGATCCAAGCATCTACAAAAAAACATTAAAGAACCCAGATGGCGAGCCCATCATCCGCAAAACATGGATGTATTATGACGAAGATTCCGTATCCGTAAACACGATCGGTGCATTCTTACGTTACATCCACAGCATCGATGTGAAACAATTGTAATCAGACCCATGCCTTGTTCGATAAGGGCATGGGTCTGATAATTCTGGTTTAACGCTTTTGATACGTCACCCAGGCCGGCTCAGAAGAAAACGGATATGCTTCCAACACAGCAGTAAAATCAGGATCTGTCGTATCAACTTCAGCTTCAAGGTAATGAAAGCCATGCTTCTTTGCGTATGCAATTTGCTGTTCGGTGAGTAAGAGAATCGATGGAATATCATCCAACGTTTGACTTCCACGCCATCCGAGTTCAAGCGTCTTGCTTTTTTCTGTTTTGTGGAGCATTGCAAAGGCGAATACATCATCACCTTGTGTTAATATGAAACTTCCTTCTAATAACGTATCTGTATTGAAGACGATGTGATCCCACTTATTTACATCGAACGTTGCTGGAGGATTGGCTTTGTGTGTTTGTTCGTATGTTGACTGAACGAGTTGCACAACGTTTCGCCTTAATAACTGGTCAGTTGAAATTTGTTTGAACGTCATGATCTGATCCGTTTGAGTAACAAAATATTGAAAAGACGGTATCTCAAGCGTAGGTTCGTAAGTTTTACGTATCTCTTTAAACCCTACGCTGCGGTGGAAAGACTTAAGATAATCGTTTGCTTCCCAAAACGACGTCTGCAACGGATGTTCGACGGTTTCATGAGATTCCACTCGTTTTAGAAGTTGACCTTCGACATCACAATGACGATACGCAGGGTCTGTAGCAATCGAAACATAAGTAGTATACGGATGGAGTGGATTCTTCCAAGCAGTTGTTAAACCCATCCGTTTCTCATCATAAGTGGCTTCGAATGCACACAAGCGATGGCGGCTTTCGAAGCCGCGCAAGAAAAATATTTTCGAAGTGGGGTCATCTTTAAAACATAACGACAAAAAATGTGTGAGGTCTTCCGTTTCAATAAAATCGACAGTGTTGATAGTCAACTGTTTCTTCAACAGATCACCCCTTTCTTTTTTCGTTTTGCTTAGATGATTTTGGTATGTAACTTGTCTCCGTGAGAACATTGGACATTCGTGTATGGATTCCAATATATTGATTATAGTGCATAAAAATGATACGCTGTGATTAGAATAAGGAATACCCAGTCAGTGCGGATACACTGAACTGGGCATGTGTAGAACATTTTTTCAAGGATGATGTTCACTCGAAGTGAAGTAACCACCCTCTTGGACTCGGAGTGGTTACTTCTTTTTGTTGTTTGCATTAGCATCTTTTGTTATCAGATACACTAATGTTGCAACACCGAGACAAACCATGATTGCCTCATAAGAAGATAAAATAGTATCACCCCCAACCTGCCAATTGACACGTCATTCGCATGCCACGACTGTTGGTAAGGTGAACACCACCCCTGAGTATTCTGTTCTACTATAGAATAGTATAACATTATTAATCTGTGTTTTTTGGGAAATCTAAATCCTGTTAACATTATGGATTGTAATCGATTTATTATGCTGTGGTCACGATCATTGATAGACTTGTACGCTTACCCATTTTTCCCTTCCTGAATCGCATCCTTTAAGGCATACAAATGATTAGAAATCAAAATCGTACTCGCAACGAGTGCGCACAAGAGAGCGAGCACAAAGTAAGCAATGGTGTGCGTGCCGTTAATGATGTAATTATACGCATCCCCACCGACGTAGGCATTCATAGGAACATCTGATACGTCAGCACTTACATACACGAAACGCTTATAGATCCCGACAAGAATAAACGCCATAGCCGCAAAATAAAAACCCTTTACCTTCCCATCCCATTCAGGATATTTCTTTTCTTCTTGCGACCCTGGCTCCTCTTGTTGTTCAGTATTCACATGTTCTTGCATCCCTGTTTTCTCCTCTTTAGTGAAAATATTTTAAGCATATTATACCATGACTAAAGTTGAGTTTTGTTAGATATTCAGGAAGAAAGCAGTCGAACAAACACACTCAGATGCTAATGTTTTTGGTGGTGACCCTGCAGATCACAAAAATAACGAGCTTTCCGCGTCGAGTGTTTCACCTACATGGTAGCCTCACACCCAGTGCCATGGCTACCGGCCATGCAGCAGGAATTGAGGCATCGGTGGCCCTTGATGAAAATCAATCCCCGAGTGATATAGCAATAGAGGTGCTGCAGGATAAGCTCAGGGAGGGCGGGGCGATTATCAATTAATGAGAAGAAAACGGATTGCTCCATCGATCCGTTTTCTTTTTTTTGTAGTAACGGTTGACCCCTTTAATCGATATAAGTTGAACTTTAGTTTTTCCTGCTTTGCGCTGTTGGGTTGGAGGGGTAGCGTGAGCTGGGTGCCATTTTGCGCCCAAGTTTGCCTATGTTAACGATTTTGGTGCTCATTCCGCTAAACATGCGCGCAGTTTGTTCCAACTGGAGCGCAGATTCAATATTGAGAAGCGAGCAAGCTGTCGGCGGGGGATGTGCACATGAACTTGTAATCTGTTACCGAGTTCGCTCATTCTGTTACCTAGTTCATGTGAATATAATACCGCTTTTCCTGCGATTTTCCCTAACTTGAGCACAGGTTCCACTTTACGAAGCTTGTCACTGGTTCTTGAAGAAGTTCTTTAGTTCAACTTATCTAATTTAAGAATTAGTTAAGAAATTGTTTAGAGAAATGCAATTTTTCATCGCTATCCTTTCATGTAGAGGGGGTACGTCAATGAAGAATCTATTGGAATATGTATCAAACGTTATGATGAAATGGAATTGGGTGATTATAGGTTTCTGGATCGTAACATTAATTTTCGGAATTTTTTATTCAAGTGAATTGCAAGATCGACTTACGGGTGGTGGGTGGTCCGTGCCAGGATCTGATTCAGAAGAAGCCTATCATTACGTGACCGAATCGTTTGAGACGAGAGACGCATCATCGTTAACGATTTCAATTCACCATGACGATTGGGTGGTAGAAGATGATACGTATCGCCAAGTGTTGGAGCAGACGACTACGGCTTTATTAGAGGAACCGATTGTCGAGCAGGTGTATACTTGGAATCACCTTGAAGAAGGCGTTCGGGAGTCGTTTGTTGCGGAGAATGGTCATACAAGTATCGGTATTGTAGAGTTAAATATTGACGAAGGTTTTGCCCAAAAGTACGTGCCACATATTCAAGAACGTCTTACTGCAATCATTGATGAAGAAGGATTTGACGTGGCATTAGTTGGTACTCCAGCATTTTGGGGTGAGATGAACGAACTTAGTCAAGAAGGGTTGGAGAATGCACATTTGTATGCATTACCAATCATCTTGATGATCTTAATTGTGGTGTTCCGGTCTGCCGTTTCAGCCATGATACCATTGTTTTTATCTTCGATCTCAATTGTTGGAACGTTAACAGTGCTTACGTTCATATCGTTGAACATGGAGATGTCTGTTTTTGTTCTTGATGCAGCTCTTATGCTAGGTATTGGGGTAGGAATTGATTTTACACTCATCTTTTTAAAGAGATTTCAAGAAGAGCTTCAAACATCAGGGGAAAACCTCCATGAAGCCATTAATCAAACGATGAGAGATTCGGGAAGCTCAATTGTATATTCAGGATTAACAATCATCGGGACAATGGCGGCTTTATTGTTTGTAGAAATTGCGGCAGTCCGGTCCATTGCCATTGGAATTATTGTTGTTGTTACATTGCTTCTTCTCGTTGGATTAACGTTGTTACCCGCGTTACTGTCGCTGTTAGGTAAAAGGGTATTTGCCTTAGCTATTTTTCCTTCAAAGCGAACGAAGAGAAAATCATTTTCTATCGTAAGACAAGTAATGAAACGCCCAGTTGTTTATCTGATCTCCGCGACGATTGTTTTGCTTGTGCTGTCGATTCCCGCTTTAGACCTTAAAGTGGCGACGCCTGATGCACAGTTACTTCCTGAAAACTCGGATGTTCGAAAAGGGATTGTCAACATAGATCATAGCTTTGGTGAAGGGTACACTTCACCCATTCATGTCGTTATGGAAGTCCCTAAAGAAACGGTGAGAAGCTCAGAAAACCTGGAATATATTAAACAGACAGAACAGTGGCTGTCGAACGTTGAGCATGTGGAAAGTGTTCAATCCATATTTTCGTTGTTTAGCGTGGATGACAATGAAGTGCTCATTCAGACGCTAGAAGAGACATCTGAATTGCTCACATCGGATCAGCAGTTGATGCTGGATCGTTATCTTTCAGTAGATCAAACGGTTGTCGTCTTCGATGTGATATCGAAATATTCAGCTTCTAGTAAAGAAACGAGAGAAATTGTCGATGGTATTCGAGAGGAATTTGTCAGTCAGTCGAGCGAGTGGAATGTATATGTAGGGGGAGAAACGGCAGAGGGCATGGATACTAGTGCATCGCTAAATGATCGTTTAGTTCCAGTTTTGTGCTTAACATTAGCCTTTTTGTTTATTATCCTAACGGTAACATTTCAAAGTCTTGTCATTCCAATCAAGGCCATTGCTATGAATCTGTTATCACTAGGGGCCACCTACGGAATTTTAGTGATGGTTTTTCAATGGGGTTGGGGTTCTAATTTGTTCGGAATTGAAGATTTTAGTTATATTCAAAATTTTGTTCCGATCTTATTGTTAGGTTTATTGTTTAGTCTGAGTACTGATTACGAGGTGTTTTTGTTAAGTCGCGTCCAAGAAGCTTACCACTCAGGAAAGTCAAATCGAGACAGTGTTGAGATAGGCATTATGAAATCGGCGCCAATAATAAGTGGCGCAGCCGTAATCATGATCGCTGTCTTTGGATCTTTTGCTTTTGCCGGGGTACTGCCTATGCAACAGCTCGGGTTAGGGATGGCGGTTGCCATTCTCATTGATGCAACACTCATTCGATTATTAATCGTTCCAGCGACGATGACTTGGCTAGGCAAATGGAATTGGTGGTTCCCTTTTAAACGACGGTGATTATCTCATTGAGAAGAGGAATAAAACAGTGTCAATTCGAATGAAATTAATACTCTCTTATCTAATCATTACCATTCTGCCGATAATGCTTTTTGTAGGCTTCCTGCATTTGGTTTTTCATATTTTCTTTGACCAGCTGGAAGAAGTAAAATCATTCTACAACTTTAATGATAATGAGGCAGTCGAAGAATTCATTTTTCAAGATATTGTCGTTATTGCTGAAGGATTGCAAGTCATGAAGGAGCTTGATGAACAACAAGTACTTCGTTATATGGATCATGCTCAAGAGCGGCTTGCCCAACGTCAAATTGGAATTTTTATTGAGAGTAATGACGGTTTTCATGCCTCTACGATCATGAATCACGATCTTCAAAGTCATTTGTTGCATGAGTCGTTTCAATCAGAGAATCTCTCTAACGGCTACTACGAAGGGGAAGAGCAAGCCTGGATTTTTCTGGCTTCACAGGAAGAGAATCTCTCAATTACGTTAGCACTAAACATCACCCCAGTACAAAACTTATTTAAATCGATTTTGCCGACAATCATTATGGGGAGTATTGGATTGTTTCTTCTAATTAGCATTAGCTTGACAATCTTTATGTCACGACACTTTAGCGTACCTTTAAAAACGCTAGCTCATTCCGCAAAGAACATTGAAAGTGGAAATTATAATCACCCTATAACATTACATCGTCAAGATGAAATTGGTCAGCTCGGTACGTCCTTTGAAAAAATGAGGCATTCTCTAAAACGATCGATGCATGAGCAAATGAAGTATAAACAAAATCGCAAAGAATTATTAAGCAACCTGTCACACGATTTGAAAACGCCTATAACGTCTATAATGGGTCACGCTCAAGGAATGTTAGACGGCGTTATGGTAACAAAAGATCGGCAAGAAGATTATGCGCGAGTAATATATAACAAATCCAAACACCTCAATCACCTTATAGATGAGTTGTCTCTCTATTCCCAGTTAGAGTTAGAACAAATTCCTTTTCAGTTTGAGAAAGTTCATGTGAATGACTACATCCAAGATATTTTTGAAGGCTTTAAGTTGGAGTATGAAGAGATAAAATGGACTTTGTTAAATGAATGCTCGCATGGAAATATTCAGATATGGGCGGATCGAATGCAACTTTTTAGAGTGTTTGAAAACCTCCTGAATAACAGCATAAAATATATGGATAAGGCGGATCAGACAATCCACATTCACGTTAAGAAAATTGAGAATGAGATACAAATCGTCATTGAAGATAATGGACGGGGGATGACAGAGTACGAAGTTACAAAAGCATTTGATCGGTTGTACCGAGCAGACTCTTCGAGAGATCAGCAGACAGGTGGAAGTGGTATTGGTTTAGCGATTGTTCGGCAAATTGTTAATGCACATAATGGTAAGATATCTATTAATAGTAAGAAAGGTGAAGGTACTAGAGTGCAGTTTTGCATTCCACCTGTGAAGTGAGGGGAAGATGTGAAAGAAATACTCGTAATTGAAGATGACAAAAGCATTGCAAGTCTTGAGAGAGACTATTTGGAATTTCATAAATACAAAGTAACGGTGGTACATTCAGGCTCTGAAGGTCTCTCGCTTGCTCTTTCAAGTACATTCAACCTAATTATTCTAGATGTAATGCTACCAGATATGGATGGCTTTACAATCTGTGAACGGATACGAGAAACAAAAGATACACCCATTCTCATGGTGACCGCTAAAAAGGAAGACATCGATGTAATTAAAGGACTTGGGCTAGGTGCAGATGATTATCTTCTGAAACCCTTTAACCCCAATCACCTTATTGCACGTGTGAACGCACATATTAATCGCTATGAACGACTGACAAATCATCAAGCTGTTCCGTCAGAAATTTATCAATTC
This sequence comes from Geomicrobium sp. JSM 1781026, assembly GCF_041949955.1. Taxonomy (NCBI): domain Bacteria; kingdom Bacillati; phylum Bacillota; class Bacilli; order Caryophanales; genus Geomicrobium; species Geomicrobium sp. JSM 1781026. The sequence goes on from NZ_JBHFQF010000002.1 coordinate 190,252, forward strand.
GGACGTTTAGTCGTTAATTGTCAAGCAAGACGTGTGTATGTAGATGACGTAAGTGTTGAGCTGAGAGCCAAAGAATACGCACTTTTATTACTTTTCGTACATCACCCCGGGCAAGTATTCTCAAAGGATCATTTGTACGAACGCATATGGGGGGCTGAAGCTTTTGGTGACGTTTCAACAGTGACCGTCCACATCAAAAAGTTAAGAGATAAATTAATGGTAAATGATCAACCTTTCACAAAAATTGAAACCATATGGGGGGTTGGGTATCGGTTTAATGATGATAAATAAGGCCATTCTCGTCTTTAATTCGTGGATCTCTGGGAGGAAGTTGCAATTAACTTAACATCTTCCTTTTTTAACACAGCTTTATGTAAGTTCTTGATCAAATAAAAGAGCGTGCACGATTTCGCACGCTCTTTCACTTACAGAGGCAACTCTCGATTTCGGATCGAGACGTCAACCTCGTCATGACAATAATCAATGAACTCCGATACACTTGCAACAAGCCGGTCATGGTAAACCTTGCCGTTTTCTTTCGTAGAAACAGTAGGGTCGCCAACGACACCGACCCCTTTCGCCGTGTCTCGGTACGTATGGATGTCACTTGGCACAAACACTTTATCCGTCTCCACGAATGGGTCGTGATTCAGATAACGGTGAGATTGATGAATGTTTTTTGATGCGGCTTCCGGGTCGCACAGCTCAGGATGTAAATAGTACATGTGCGACGTTTCCATTTCAGCAGCATGCCCGACGCCGCCAGGTTCCGATTGACGGATTTCTACGGCAATTTTTTTCGCAATATAAAATGGATCAATGACTGAAATGTATGCCCCTGTATGATTTCTCACTTTCGTGGCTGCCGTTTTAATCGGTGGTAAATTTGCCTCACGGTGACCGTTAATAATATGGATTCGTTTAAAGCCATGATAGATTAGGCTGTTGGCGATGTCGGTTAACAGCGCAGTCAGTGTTTCCGGGCGCAGTGTAATCGTTCCCGGAAATGCCATATGATGCGGTGCCCATCCTACCCAGACAGGTGGAGCGATGAGCGTGCCTGTTTTTTCAGCGACGCTCTCAGCAACTGCAATTGAAACGTATGAATCAGTGCCCATCGGAAGGTGGTGCGCATGTTGCTCCACACTCCCGACAGGAATGATAATATCTTGACGTTCGATTAAATAGTTCTCAACATCTTTCCATTTTTGATCTTGAAGCCATTTAGACGTGCTCATGTTTTTCTTCCTCCTCTGAATCATGGAATTGCCATCTCTTCTTTGAATACAAGTAGTACCACAATACAATGAGTACAACCCAAGAAATACCGATTAATAGTGGGATGGTGTCAACATAAAACAAAATGCCGATTGCGCCCACCGTAGCGACAATGGCTAGCACGGGTATGTTCTTAATGTTAAGTGGAAAACGGAATTGTCGTTCCAGATGGGGCTGGCGAATTCTGACGACGATGACGAGTACATTGATGAGTGCCATCATGAACCAATTCGCAAATACCGCCGCACCTACGGCGATGCCAATCGCTGCTGAAAAACCGAATACGCTTAATAGTGTCGTGAGTAACGCGAGAATTCCAGTAAACAAAATGGCGTTTGCCGGAAGGTGTGTTTTCTGATTCACGCGCCCAAAAACTTTAGGCACAGCATTCTCTCTCGCAGCAGCGAACAACATCCGTGAAGAGCCAAGAATACAGCCGATCGTCGATGTGCCGGTAGCCGTTAATGCTGCAATTGTAATAAGAATTGTTCCGCCAATCGGTAGAACATTCTCAATGGCAAACGATAGCGGTGCACTAGACGCTGCTAAATCAGCGGGGTCTGCCACTGCCACCGCTCCGTAGCCGGTAATCGTATAAAGAATCACAACAGTGACTAGCGCTGAAATTTGGGCAAGCGGCAAGTTTCTTCGCGGATTTTTGGCTTCTTCCCCAAGCGTTAGCACGGCTTCAACTTGCATCTGTCCAAACGCAATAAGTGCCGCTGCCGCAAAGATGCCTGACCAGCCATTCGGCATGAATTCAGGATACGTGAAAGGTCCGAACGGCATATGTGCAATGGCAATGACGGCAATCGCAAACAAAGCAATCACTTGTACGAGTGAGAAAAACGTATTAATTTTTCCCGCCACTTTCATTCCGATTAGAAGCAAAATCGTAATTAGAATGGAAACAATCGGTGCCACAACGATGGGTGAAATATTAGGGAAGAGATAAGTAAAATACCCAGCAAAACTTAAGTTAACCGCACCAGCAGCGAATGCAAAGGATAAAAAGTATAGTCCGGCGCACATGAGAGCGGTGAGTTGCGACAAATCTTTAGAAATCGGTCGTAGCGCATATTTTGCGTACGCATACGAAGCCCCCTCATACGGCCAAATGGAAGCCAACTCCGCATAGCTCATACTCGAAAGAAGCGCAATTCCACCGGCAACAAGAAACGCGACAAACAGTGCCGGTCCCGCCTCTGCCACTGCCGGACCAATGACTGTGAAGATCCCCCCGCCGATCAGCGCCCCAATTCCGATGCTCCATAAATCCACAAATCCTAAACTACGTGCTAATTTTGGTTGTGACGCACTTGCAGCCAATAACTTCACCCCACTATTTTTGTTTACTAGTATACTGAATTATCAATCAGTAAAGCAATCAAAAATATAGAATTTTCATACTTTATGTAGAGTGAATAGTTAGTTAATTGAGATTATACCGCAACATTTTAGACCGAATTTTTGTTATTTGAAGAAATTGCTATTCAATATATAAAAATAATAAATGCCCAATATCCAGCCTGCAAGCACACTAACAAACCCCCGCCCATACAATAATTGAATAAAATGAATGAGGTGGTAACATGTACAATCAACAACGAATTATATCCATTCCATTTCCGCTCCCGGGACTGCCCGGAGGGGGAGGTCCACCCGGTGGAGGATGGCAACCAGGCCCGCCGCCCGGTGGAGGAGGCCCACCAGGAGGATGGCAACCAGGTCCGCCACCCGGTGGTGGTGGGCAGCCTCCGAGTGGACCACCGCCTTCTTTTGTTCCCACACAAGCACAAGCCACGCCATTTGCGATTGATTCTGGTGCCATCTCGTTTTGCCAGTTACGCTTCACCTATTTATGGCTACGGAATGGTCAAAACTTCTGGTACTATCCGATCTTTATCGGCAGGCGATCGGTTGCAGGGTTCAGATGGACGGGACGTTCGTGGGTGTTCTTCGGCGTAGATACGAATCAAATCACATCGTTCACGTGTCAATAATTAAGGGCTCAAGGTGCAAAAGACCTTGAGCCCATTTTCATAGCTTGGAACAGAACTTTTGCTTCCATAAAAGACGATTAAGTATTATATTATAATCGGTACTGTTCATTGAACAGTACCGATTTGAAATAAACTGAGGGAGTCATTCATGAGATGAAAATACGATATGCATTTTTCGTTATTTTACTTTTCACTTTTATTCAACCTCTAGAGGGCAAGGCATTTAAATTGCAAGATCATCCTGAATTGATGACTCACTATATGGAGAGGTCAATGGAAGAGTACAAAATTCCCGGCGCTTCTTTGGCCATCATTCAAGACGGGGAGTTCGTTTATCATCATCAATATGGGGAAGGTACTAGCGGGGAAGCAATACATGCGGAAACGCCTTTTGTCATCGGTTCACTAAGCAAATCCTTAACTGCATTGGCTGTGATGATGCTAGTGGAAAATGAAGAGATTGATTTGGATGAATCTATTAATACGTACATCCCGACATTTCAGTATGAGACCAAAAGTGGGCAATTAATAAAAGTTAAACATCTTCTGAACCATACCAGTGGTATCTCTTCCTATGATAGTTATACGGTGACCGATCAACAACGGCCTGAAAAAGGAGCAATTCGTGAGGCAGTTGTAGATTTAAGCGGCGTAACATTAGCCCAAAAACCTGGAGAGCACTATGACTATCATTCTGCGAACTATTTGCTCCTTGGTTTCATCATTGAGGAAGTTTCTGGTGAATCATTCTCCGATTTTATGACGCAACATTTATTTCAACCGTTACGGATGGAAAATACTTCAGCTGCTTATGAGTCGGCCGTGGAAGACGGGTACATGCCCGGGTTTCAATCATGGGGAGGTTTCCCCGTAGCAAGCGATGGTTTTTATGATCATGCGGGGGCGCCATATGGATATATCACATCAACTGCAGAAGATTTGGCTTCATTTTTGTACTTTCTTTTAGAAGGCGGCGACCTGCTCACAGATGAAAACCTTCAGTGGATGATAACTCCTCCGGAGGCAGGCAAAACATATCATTTTGGCTGGCACTTCTCTGAACAAGACCAGGTACCATATCATGGCGGTGCTGTGCCGGATTTTAGATCTCAAATGTACTTCGTGCCGGACAAAGGAGATGCAGCTGTGCTTCTTACAAACAAATATCACTCTTTAGAAGACAGTCAAATCACACAGTTCATGGACGAAGTATCGTTAATTATGGAAGGAAACGAGCCGGGAGAAATTGTACCACAAGGCAACCTCCTTTTTTGGAGCATCGTCGGTGGAGTATTGTTATTTGCGGGCATGAGTATCATTCATTTTATTCTAATTAAGAAGAGGTTTGTTGGAAGAAAAACAACGATAATCATTTCTATCATTTGTCTCTTAGTTAGCATAACAAGTATTCCGGTTATCATACAATTCGTCGGTTTGCCATGGAGGACGTTTGCTCTTTTTGCGCCGGATGTAGCTGTGTTTGTCTATGTTCTAATTACGATCTTTGTTCTCCATGCGTTCAAATCGTTGGTGTATTTAAGAAAGCATACCTGTTAGGAAGAGCATTTCGTGGGCATAAAACACATAGAGCTATGGAAAAGCGAAAGTTAGGAAAAATTTATGAAATGAGTGAACTGCATAACTTGAATTGAGTACACCATAAGCGAACATTTAGAACCATTGTGGTTTATTGAGTTACACTACAGTAGGATGTTTGAACTCCAGAGCAAAAGTGCAACATTGGGGGAAAAGTACACCTACCATGTTTTCTTTATACTGCAGTGGATAAGGACGACATCAGTTTTCCCTGCTCGCTCTATCGTTCGAGGCAGTTTATTTAGGCGCCCACCAGATGTCTTTACTCGATCGGGTATTAAGCGGCATCAAATTGAAAGGCTAGTTACCTCTCGGCACCTTCGGGGCCGTTAGGTAACTGAACCGCTTTCGGAATGACTCATGCCGACATGTCGTAGGCCTTGAACTAGGGAAGGGTTAAGAAGAAACGAATGGAACATAGTAAATACAATGTATGTGGACGCGGCATTAACGCTGTGTGATTTGATAGAAGAGTGCGCGTGTTTGAAAGCGAAGTGCACCCATTCGACACGATAGCCCACAAAATCTACACCCACGTGCACATCCTCGACATTCTCACATCAGCTTAGTAAGCGCTCCTATGCTTGAACTGTTCGGTATCCCCCTTCATAAAATGCGAGCGGGTTACCATCTTCGATACGCAGGTTCGTGACGTTCCCAATGAACAGCGTGTGGTCGCCTTCAACATAGGTGTTGTGCACGTTACATACTAAGGAGACGAGGCTTTGTTGGATGACGGGTTCGCCTTCAAAGCGATCAAAGGTGAATGGCTCCTCTGATGGGATCTGCCCGGCAAAGCGCATGCTCATCTGCTTTTGTTCTTGTCGCAACACGTTGACGGTGAACTTCTGTGACGCTTCAATGATTGGTAGCATTCGGGCGCGCTCGTCAACAGAGATTAGAATGAGTTTAGGGTCGAGCGACACACTCATGAAGGCATTGGCGGTCATGCCGTGGGGCTTGCCGTCTTGCTCGGCGACAATGACGGTGACTCCGGTTGCGAATTTGCTCATGGCCGTTCTGAACAGCTGATCATCCACGGCAATCTCCTCCTAAATGATAAAGGTTGGTTTCTTCTTTTCGAGTTTCGGCTCTCGTGTCGGCACAATGGATGTACCATGAACATCTAAAAAAGATGAGGCTTCTTCGAACCAGCTGTCCGGGGCTTCATGGCCCCAAAATGTGGCTCGTTTCGGGTCGTTCAAGTCCCACCGCACTGGCTTAAAGTCTGGGTCACTCGTTAAATAATCGCCGTTATACAGCTCGATACGATGACCGTCCGGGTCACGCAAATAGAGGAAGAAGGCGTTTGATAACCCGTGTCTGCCAGGCCCTCGTTCGATGTTTGGACCGTAATTCATGGCGGCAAGAACGTCACATGCATCGATGAGGCTCATCGGATCTTTGAGCCAAAAACCGACGTGGTGCAGGCGCGGGCCCGCACTGTTCATAAAGGCGACGTCATGCACACTCGGTTTCCGGTGCAACCAACTTGCCCAAATCTTTTCTTCTTCGGTCGCCGTATATTCTGAGCAACGAAACCCGAGCTGCTCGGTGTAAAACTGATGGGCAGCTTCTACGTCGTCGACCATGCAATTAAAGTGATCAATTCGTTGTACTTTTGCCCCGCGATGGAGCTCGAACCGTTGCAACAACCGCTCAGCTTGGGGCATATCCCGGTAAAACTCAACCGTTAACCCACTCGGATCGGATACACGCAGGCAGCGGCCAATGGCATGCTGCTCGCCATCATCCAACCAGCGAACCGGCAAATTCATCTCTTGGAAAAGCGTTGCCAGCCGCTCCAAGTCTTCGTTATGCATCACTTTATAACTGATCGTTTCAACAACCGCTTCAGATGCTTTTTTCAAACAAAGGCTATGGTGATTGTGCTCCTCCAACCCCCGCAAAAACAACTGCTCATCGACGCGTTCTGTGACGACAAATCCCAGTGCTTCATAAAATGCGAGAGATCGATCAAGATCGCTCACTTGAAGAACGGCTCGACCGGCGCGAATAATGTCCATACTAGCCCTCCTCTACGATAAGTTCGGCTTCACAGCTGTCGTCTGTTTCAGAAAATCATTTACATACGCCTTGTACGGCTCTTTATCGAAGGCATCAAAATAGCTCATTCCCATCTTCACAGGGTCCCCAAAGAAGTAGTATTCATAGTGCATTTGCCGACTGCCAAAGGCGCTGAGCGTCATATCCCAAGCTAAACGGAACAGCTGTACCCGCTCGTATCCTTCCAAGTTCTTCGACTGCATCGCCCGGTTCACGATCGGACCGAGGTCACTGTGCTCAAAATCCGCCTCTGTAGGAATGCCCATCAGCCCAGACGCTCCGAGAATCCGCAGAATTTCCACCATGCGCGGGTACACACGAGGGTACCAGTTGCGCGCAGCATTTAACGAATCAAAATCAGGAGTCATCGTTCCCCAGCGATCTTTCTTCGCCCCGTGCTCGGCGCGGTACAAGTGTGACTTCATCGACTCCAACGTCAACATCACCTCTGTTCCCTTGTCCTTCACATGTTGGAAGCCGTCAATTCCGATCGCATCCATAATTTGCAACACCGTTCCGAGTAAGAATTCAGTTTTGATCACGTTTTTAGCGACCACTTGGTGCGACATGTGGACGACCGCATTCGTATCCCGAAACGTTCGATTGCAAATGGAAGAGTTGCCGCACACAAATACGCGCTCCCACGGGATAAAGACGTTGTCAAAGTGAACGATTGCATCTCCTTCTTCATAGCGGCTGCCGAGGGGGTGATCGTACGTCGATTTGCCATAGTCGAACGACTCGCGCATCACAAAGGAAAGTCCCTCCGTGTTGTTCGGGGTCACAAATGCAAGTGAATACGGGTCATCCCGTTCACCGGCAGGTTTGACAGTTGAAGGAAACACGAGAATTTCATCAGTCACACCGCCTTGGGTGGCGAGCAGGCGCACACCGTCAACGATAATGCCATCAGACTTCTTTTCGACGAGGTGTAGCGCCATGTTGGCGTCTTTCTGCTCGTGTTGCGCTTTTGCACGGTTCACTTGAGGGTGGATGAGCGTATGCGTTAAGCTCATGTCACTTTCCCGTGCGTATTCATAGTAGTTGCGGGCGTTTTCCGCATACATCGGATCGTCTTCAGCGAACAAGTCATTGGCAACGCCCATTGCCATCACTTCAGCGTTTAAATAGTCTGGTGAGCGGCCCATCATGCCGCCGGATAACTTTGCCCATTCTTGAATCGCTGTTCTGCGCTTGATGATGTCATCCACAGATTCTGGGCGCAGAAAGCTCATGCCGACAGACTTTCCTGACGTCGGGGACGTGTACAGCATTCGATCTGGCTTTTCGTATTGCAAATCATAAAGTTTCGCCATCGAGTTGACGACGTTTTTCGTCGCGCGGTGGCTCGTCGGATCATCGACGCGTTCACCGTGAATAAATACATTGTTTTTGGCGTTTTTTAACCGTTGTTTATATTGCATCCCTGTTTTTGCGGGCATGTTAGTGCACCTCCCGGTTCGTTTTCCCGAATTGTGGGATTGGATGATCGTTTAATGCGACATGAATGATTTGCACTTCGGTATAAAACTCAAATGCGTAATGCCCACCTTCACGACCGATGCCGCTTTGCTTCGACCCACCAAACGGGGTACGAAGGTCGCGTACATTTTGGGCATTCACCCAAAGCATACCCGCGTTTACGGCGGCTGCGACGCGATGACCCCGTTTCATATCGTTCGTCCACACGTAGCCTGCGAGTCCGTACCGCACGTCATTTGCCCGCTCGATCACATCAGCTTCATCGGTAAACGTCATCACTGTTAGCACCGGTCCAAATATCTCTTCTTGGACGGCTCGCATCGTTTGATCGGTATTCAAAAGCAAGGTAGGGGGGATAAAGCAGCCCAAATCGTATTCAGCAGGTACGTTGCCTTGATACACCGTGGCCCCGTCTTCTTTCGCTTGATGAATATGGCTTTTCACGTGATCGTAATGGTTACGGTGAATGAGTGGGCCGATTTCCGTCGCTTCATCAAGAGGGTCGCCGACACGAATGTTGTCGACCCGCGCTTTTAGACGTTCAATAAATTCAGATGCAATTGACTCATGCACATAAAGGCGCGAGTTTGCCGTACAACGCTCGCCGTTAAACGAGAAGATGCCCCACACGCACGCATCGAGTGCCCGCTCCAAGTCAGCATCATCAAAAATGATGATCGGTGATTTTCCGCCGAGTTCCATGGAAAATTGTTTCATATGTTCGGCGCCATTGCGCTGGATTTCGACACCTGTTTTCGTCTCACCTGTAAAAGAAATGAGCGGTACATCTCGGTGGGCAACGAGTGCGGCACCTGTTATTTCACCGATCCCATGTACAACATTAAAAACACCGTTCGGAAGGCCTGCTTTATGAATGATTTCTGCAAGCCGGTTTGCGGTAAGTGGAGACCATTCGGCCGGCTTTAAGACGACGGTATTCCCGGTGGCAAGTGCCGGTGCAATCTTCCACGTTTCTAACATAAACGGTGCGTTCCACGGTGTAATGAGCCCAGCAACGCCAACCGGCTTGTGGATCGTATAGTTTAAAAATTCATCATCAACATTGTAGACGTCGCCAACGAGCCGTGTTGACACCATTTCTGCATAAAACCGGAAGTTCTGCGCTGCCCGTGCGACCATCTTTTTCGTTTGTTTGAGTGGTAGCCCTGTGTCGAAAGATTCGAGTGGGGCAATCTCATCAATATGTTCATTAATTAAGTCCGCAATGCGGTTCATAAATTGCAGGCGTTTGCTTAGCTTCATTTGCCCCCACTCACCGTGGAAAGCGGTTTGAGCCGCTTTAACAGCGAGGTTTACATCCTGCTCATTCCCTTGAGCCACATCGTTGATCGTTTCATTCGTATAAGGGTTTGTGTTTATAAATGTGTCTTTACTCGTAGAAGGGGTAAAAGCACCGTTAATGTAATGATTAACAGATCCAATATTCTGAATAACGTTTCGGCCAGCTTCGCTCACATGTTCCAAATCAATACGCACGTTCGCCCTCCTCCATAAAATAGCGGTTGTTTTGTAAGCGCTTTCAATATATCATAGACGATAACATACATAAAATATTGATTTCGTAGTCTTTGGATATGAAAAACATATGAAAGGCGTGACCGGGTGGATACGAAGAGGCTTCGGTATTTTAAGACGATTGCTGATGAAGGACAAATTACAAGAGCCGCTAGGAAACTGCAAATGGCTCAACCACCGCTTAGCCAACAGCTGAAATTGCTTGAAGAAGAGTTGAATGTGCAATTGTTCGATCGTGGAAAACGAAGCCTTCAACTGACCGCTGCTGGTGCGGCCCTTTATGAAAAAGCCAAGCTCATTCTCGGCACGATTGAAGATACGGTTCATGAGATTAAAGCGATGGACTCAGGTGAGAAGGGGACGTTATCCATCGGTGTCAACAAATCTTGTTTCTACTATTTGCTCGAACCGATGCGCCACATCCGCGCCACTACGCCAAACGTCAAAATCCAGCTACGTGAAGGGGATACGTATACACTCATGCAAGCCATGGCGGAACGAGACATTGAAGTTGCTTTCGTACGCTTTCCGCTGAATATAGAGGACTTCACCGTACAATACGATGCAATTACTCTGCCAGCAGAGCGTTATGTACTCGCTGTGTCTACAACTCATGCCGCGTCCATAGAAGCGGATGAAGTACAGATGCAGCATCTCGCGGACATGCCTTTATTGTTGCTCCATCGAACGAGCGGGCGGGGTCAATACGAACGGGTCATCGGAGCATTCCACCGCGCTGGCGTTCAACCGAACATCGCTTGTGAATGTCCTGATGCTGCCATGCTCTTATCCCTTGCTTCAGCAGGCATAGGCGCTGCAATTGTACCAGAATCAACGTTACAAGCCTTTCCAACTGAAGGATTACAGGTGTTCCCGATCGCTAATATGAACGTAAAAGCAGAAGCGGCGATCGTTTGGCAACGGGAGCGGTATTTGAGTGGGCCGACACGGCGGATACTTGAGCGGATGAGGGGGATCTATGAGGGGTAGAATGCTATTTTGTTATTCCGATGTGTTCTGTCTTGCGTAACGACTCGAATAGAAACGTAAAGGTGAGCAATGGATCTACCGAGCACGAACAGAAATCTAAACGCCATGTACCGGCGTTTAGATTTTTTTGTGTCGATCATAAACACTAACGCCCCTCGTCACTTCACACACGGTTATACCGCTCATGAATGTTGTTTTTCTTATACGTTCCAGACACTGGGAATTCATACAACTCCAATGACAACGCCAAGTAACGCTCCGAAAAGAGGTCCTTGAAGTAGTCTTCCATCACGTGAAACAGAGCATCACACACGTCTTTCTTCTCTTCCTCAGAGCGGCCGGCACCGATGCGGATTTGTGTGTGAACGAACGCATCGTCAGCGGTGCCATCGGCGACTACATAATCTGTCAGTGCGATTGCGCGGGAACGAATGCCGCCAACAGGAAACGTTTCTGGGCGGGCGATGAATACGCCATTCATCTGAACGAGTAACTCCCGTACATCCGTCTCATCTCGCAAGTTGTCGGTATACTCAACAACAATGTGCGGCATCACGAACCACCTCGAATAAAGTTTCTAAGCCGTCCGACACCTTCTACTTCGGTAACCACCTCGTCGCCACTGTTCACACGTTCGAGCCCTTCTGGTGTACCTGTTAAAATTATATCTTGAGGCTGTAATGTCATGAAGCTACTCAAATATTCTACCAATTCAGGAATGGAGAATACCATATCTCGCGTTGAGCCCGTCTGCGTGACTCGCCCATTGACAGTCGTTTGAAGAGACAGGTTCATCGGGTAATCGATGTGTTCACGATCGACAAGCCACGGTCCGATTGGTGTGCTGTTGTCACGGTTCTTCACACATAAATTGGGGCGGTAATAATTCTCTAAATAGTCGCGAATGGCGTAGTCATTGGCAACCGTATAACCGGCAATATAGTCGTAAGCCTGTTCCCGTTTGACGTTTCGTGCTCGTTTACCAATGACAACCGCGAGCTCGCACTCATAATGCATGTTCGTCACATCATCAGGGCGTACAGTGATCCCGTTATGCCCGACGAGCGTGTTCGGGCCCTTTAGAAATACGAGCGGTTCTTTCGGGGCGTCAAACGCCAATTCTTTTGCATGGTCCGCATAGTTAAGCCCTAAAACGAAGATTGTTCCAGGTATGACAGGCGGTAACCATTGGACCTCATGTTCTTCAACCGTTCGCCCATCACAGAGTTTGATGCTGCCTTCTTTCTCGAAAGCGGGTTGTATTTTTCCTTCGTAAACGATCCGTGCTCGTTTCATCGGTTCACCTCCCGTTCATCTTGTGCGGTGTTCACGAGTGTTCCGATTCCTTCAATTTCAATGGTGACAGTGTCTCCACGCTGAAATGTTGGGCGGTTCGGTGGTGTGCCGACGAGCAGCACGTCTCCAGCAGAAAAGGTCATAAATGCACTCACATCCGCGATGAGCTGGGGGATGTTTCGAACGAGTGAGCTTGTGGAAGCGGTCTGTTTTATCGTTTGATTAATGGATACGCGCACGGTGAGGTCGTCTGGGTTTGGGACGCTTTCTCGGAGAGCAATCCACGGTCCGATGGGACAGAAACCGTCTCTTGATTTTTCCTTGATTGCTGGGCGGTGTAGGCTTTTATGCGGGATGCTTACGTCGTTTGCAATCGTGTATCCAGCTACGTAATCAAGGGCGTTCTCGACGGACACGCGACAGGTTTCGCGGTCAAACACGATGCCAAGTGCTGCGCCAACTTCCAAATATTCAGTTTTATCCGGGACCGGAATGGGCGACTGGTCGGCGACGAGCGTATTTTTAGGTTTGATGTACAGGACGGGTGCTTCGGGTGGGCGGTTGTACGGAGCGTTATGTAAGTCGTCCCCGAATTGGGTGAGCTCCTCTGTGTAGTTTAGCGCAGCCCCGTACACCGTGCCGCCAGTAGGGATGTCGTAGCGCACGGTCGTCTGTTCCTGTGCCGGGTCGATGAGACGTGTCACATGTTGAGATTGTCCTTGAATCTTAGCAGAAATCGAAATCATTCGTGTTCCTCCTTTGATTGAAAGGCGAGCAGTGTATTTTGTTTATGCTGACGACTGAAAGCTTCAATTTCGGCTTTTGGCGCTTCTTCCTGGAACATGTGAAGCAGTTCGCGGTGTTCTTTCAATGAATTGGGGGCCCTCATCGGCAACGTCGTAAAGGCTGACGTGCGAACGGTGTCCAACTTCTCCCACGCACTTGTGATGTGAGCAACGAGCAGCTCGTTAGGGCAATGGTCATAAATCGCAAAATGAAATGATTTGTTTAGCTTGCCAAACGTCGTCAGGTCATAGCACTCCAAGGCGGTTTGCATTTTGTCGTTTAACGTATGTAACGTTCTTAGTTCATTCTCGCCTAAATACGTCGACGCTTCAGCGGTTGCAAAGCCTTCTAAAATGGAGAGAAGCTGAAGGGTTTCCTCGTAAACTTCGGCATCAATTCCTGTAACGACGGCCCCAGCATGGGCACGGTATTCAATGTATTGATCGGCCTCAAGTTTGCGAATGGCTTCTCGAACAGGAATATGACTGGACCCAACCTCTTTTGCAATCTGATCAATGACAATTCGCTGTCCAGGTAAATAAGTTCCGTCGAGAATGCGTTCTTTTACCAACATGTAGGCGTAACCACTTTTCGTACTCGTATCCGTTTTCATAGCTCAAAGTATAGCGGAATTTATTCACAATCACAATAACTTCCCTTGAAATCATATATGATTGGATATATGATATTGAAAACGCTTACGAAAAGGGGAATGATGATGCAACGATACGATGAAATCAAGCAAAGGTTACGAGGATCTATTGCCCCAGTCATTACGCCGTTCAAAGAGAATCATGACATTGATTTTGATAAACAGTCAGAATTAATTGAATTCCAGATCGAGAATGGGTCACACGGCATCTCGGTTACAGGGACATCCGGTGAACCGAGTTCGCTATCGGTAGAAGAGAGAGTGCTCGTCATGGAGCGGGCGATGAAAACGATCGATGGCCGTGTTCCGTTTGCTCCGGGTACAGGGTCAACGAACCATAACGAGACGATGTATCTCACGAAAAAAGCGGAAGAAATGGGTGCTGACGCAGCGATGGTCATTGTACCATACTATAACAAACCGAATCAGCAAGCCTTGTATAAACACTTCAAAACCGTTGCCGATGCGGTGAGCCTTCCGATTATTATTTATAACATTCCAGGCAGGACAGCACAAAACCTTGAAGTGGAAACGATGGCGCAGCTCGTCAAAGACTGCCCGAACATCGTCGGTGCAAAAGAATCGAACAAAGATTTCGAGCACGTAAACCGTGTACTGCTCCATTGTGGTCGAGACTTTCTGTTGTTTTCTGGAATTGAATTGCTCTGTTACCCGATGCTTGCGATCGGTGGCGCAGGCTCAATTAGTGCAACCGCCAATGTAGCCCCTAAAGCTGTTGCCGACTTGCACAATGCGTGGTTTGATGGCGATATTGAAACGGCAAGGCGCCTACACTTTGAACTGATGCCATTGAACGATGTATTGTTCAAAGACACGAACCCAGCCCCGGTAAAAGCAGCACTTGGAATGATGGGCAAGATTCACCCAGCGTTACGCTTGCCGATGGACCTCCCTTCCGAAGTGTTACAAACAGAGATTCGTGAAACATTAGTAGACTATCAGATTGAGGTTGCTAAGCAACTGTCATAGGGTGGAGGTATACAAGTTGAACGAATGAATTTCTTCAGAGAACCAATGGTAAATCGACCGTGTTATCGAAGATCAATGTTCATCGTTCAAGGCAGGTGTAGCAATGAATGGTTTCTTTGAATGTCATTGATATGCAAAGTGCGTAAATACCGTCAATGTCACAAATAAGGACCTTTAGTTTAACAACGCCGCCTATTCAGTATCGTTGATTGGAACGAAAGGCAGTGACGCCTGGGTAAGAAGGGCCGAGACAAGACCCCGCAGGTCGTAATAAGTTCACAGAACAAGGTAATTCGAAAAATGTATACCAGAGTTTCGCTTGCAATAAATAGAAAATCCCACGTAGACCCTGTCTATGATGGGATTTTCTTCAATAAGGAGCAGTTATTAGCAGAAATCCCCACATAGAAAGGCTATATTCTCACATAGACGGTTCTATGATGGGATAATTTACAATCCTAACGCTGCATATAGTTTAAATCCCCACATGGGTCGGACCCGCTAGTTCGCGTGAACGAGTAACTTAGAGAATGAGACGCTATTTTCTCAGTGACTTCGCCGTCAGACTACAGAGGCTCGGCCGATCCTCCGCGGTCAAGTAGACACCTGGGCGTGGCCACCGATGTCGCCCTTATACTTTGGAGTGTCAAGTAGACACGGTGGGTGTACTTTGGCCACCGATGTCGCCCTTATACTTTGGAGTGCAAGCATCCGCCAGCATTGGAAAGCAACAATCAATAGCGCTAATGAGGAAAATGTAAAGTTCAGCTTATTTAGGTAGTATAAATCATCACCTTCCTCCTTTTTTCAACAAAAAGAACAAAGATTACGAGACAAGACTAGAGGTTATTTGTACTAGATTTTGCGGAATACATAGAGTAGGAACTTCATACCTTTAAGAAAGTAGACACTAAAGGAGATTATGAAGGTGGTAGAGATGATGAAAGAATTAAAAACAATTGTAGACCAATACTTTGACATTGAAAGTGACGGTGAGGGTCAGAAGTGGTTTTATGGCGTTGCTGTAACTGCGCTCTTCTTTATCCTCTTTACAACCGCACTTCTCATAGCGTTATAACTGTGGGCGGGTAGGCCGATCTCTAAGTGAGATCGGCCTATTTTACTGAAAATATAGACAAAAACAAGGAATAGAGTATACATATGAAGAAATGAAAGGTGACATATATAATAGGAGGGGAATATGAAACGAATTTCATTAATGAATCAAATCTTCATCGCCTTCGGTTTAGCTGTTTTGTTCGGTGTAATCTTTGGTCCTAGCATGACGATTGTTGAACCGCTAGGTGACTTGTTTTTGCGTCTCATTCAATTTGTTATTGCACCGCTCGTACTTGCTTCATTAATCGTCGGGGTGACGAGCTTAGGTTCTGGAAAACAGATGCTAAGACTTGGAGGGAAGACGGTCGCATTCTTTTTACTTACTTCATTCGTAGCCGTCGGTATTGGATTGTCGATGGGCTACTTGTATCAACCAGGAACAAATGTTGAAATTGCAGAGCCTACAACAGAAGAGGCCGAAGAAGAAGTCGACGAACTTGATGAAAGCATCGTCGATATTCTCATTAACATTGTGCCCGAAAATCCATTTGCCGGTTTGGCACAAACGGAAATGCTGCAGATTATTTTCTTTGCACTTGCACTCGGTGTAGGCATCTTGCTCGTCGGTGAGAAAGCAGAGCCAGTGAAAAAGTTTTTCGATGGGTTGGCTGAAGTGATGTTTAAGGTGACGTCAGGGATTATGATGGTGGCACCACTTGGGGTTTTCGGTATTCTAGCCCCGGTTGTCGGAGAGTATGGCCTTGAAGTTCTCCTTCCGCTCATCATGGTTATTGTTGCAGTTGCTACTGGATGTTTATTGCACATCTTTGCCGTATACGCATCCATTGTAAAATTGCTCGGCAAGATTTCACCAATTAAATTTTTGAAGGGGATGAGTCCTGCATTTCTCTTTGCATTTTCGAGTGCGAGTAGTGCAGCAACACTCCCGTTATCAATGAAAAATGCTCAAGAAAATGTAGGCGTTTCAAAAAGCACCTCCAGTTTCGTATTACCGTTCGGGGCAACGATCAACATGGATGGCACCGCTCTTTACAATGGTGTAGCCGTCGTATTCATCGCCCAATTTTATAGTGAGTCGTTATCAGCTTTGGATATTGTGACCGTAATGCTCGTTGCCACCCTCGCCGCAATAGGTACCGCGGGTGTACCAGGAGCAGGGTTGATTATGCTGACGATCACATTGGCGGCTGTAGGCTTACCACTTGAAGGCATTGCTCTTGTTGCTGCTATTGACCGTATTCTCGACATGATGAGAACAGCGACAAATATTCTTGGAGATAGCGCATGTGCGGTGTACATTGATCGAAGTGAGCATAAAGACAAAGCATTTCAAGATGAAGCAGCTTAATTAGGAATATTCCCCGGGAAATATTTGTCGATTGAAGGGAGAGACAAGGTTTCCAGTTATAAAAAATTGGGAAAACGACAACGAGGAGGCGGTAAGATGAGCATCAATGTTGTCTGGTTTCGAAGAGATCTTCGGTGGACCGATCATACAGCGCTGGCTCGCGTATTAGATGATACGGAGCCAGCGGATTCAATACTCGCACTGTTTATTATAGACCCGAATATGACGAGTAGCTTCTCAACACGTCATGATTATTTTTACGAAACATTGCAATCGTTTGTTGAAGCAGGGGATGAGCTAGGGATCAACGTTCATTTTCTTTACGGATCGGTGGATGAAGTATTTCCTCTGCTTGTTGACGATTTTAACGTGCAAGCGGTGTATTTTAATCGAGACGAAAGCGGAGCCGGTCAGGATCGAGACCGTGAAGCAATAAAAGTATTAGAGTCAAAAGGCGTGGAGGTATATACGTTTATTGATCATCATCTTCACGGGGCGTTGGAAGTAACAAAAAAAGACGGGGAACGCTATCAAGTGTTCACCCCTTATTATAAGGCGTGGAGAAGGCTCACGAAACCAGCCCTAAACACGATTAATGTAGACGAATTAAAGGAGAAGTCTGTTAATTACCGGACATCCTTTGAGCGCGGGCAAGAAGCATACGGAAAACTGATGCAACAAAAGACCGGACGCTTTTCTGATCATGTCGGGGAACAGGCGGCACAAGAACGACTTGTTGCTTTTTTGAATGATGGACTGGTCAGTTATGATGAAGACCGAGATCGACCAGGGATTGATGGAACGAGTCAACTCTCCAAATATTTGCGAACCGGAGTGATATCACCAAGAATGGTATTCGAAGCGGTGCAAACAGCTGCCGAGAAAAAGGGTACGGATCAAGGAGCAGAAACGTTCATTCAAGAACTGGCGTGGCGTGATTTTTATAACATGGTCTCTTATGACCATCCAAATGGGAAAGATGAGGAATGGAAAGAACAATTCCGTGGAATGGAGTGGTCGTATGACGAAGACGAATGGGAGCGATGGAAAGAAGGGAACACTGGTTTTCCGATTGTTGACGCCGCGATGCGGCAATTAAATCAAGAAGGATGGATGCACAATCGTTTACGTATGGTGACAGCATCTTTTCTTACGAAAGACCTTCTCCAAGATTGGCGACAAGGAGAGAGGTATTTTCAAGATCAGCTCATCGATTATGATCCAGCATCAAATATCGGAGGTTGGCAATGGGCAGCCTCAACAGGAACAGATGCTGTCCCTTATTTTCGCGTGTTCAATCCAACACGCCAATCAGAGCGATTTGACCCTGATGGAACCTATATTAAGACGTATGTTCCAGAACTTCAGAATGTGCCGGTTGACTATATTCATGAACCCGGTCGCATGCCAGAACATGTGCAGAAGAAGGCGAAGTGTGTGATTGGCTCTGATTACCCCGAACCGATCATCGACCATAAGGCACGTCGAAAAGCGGCAATTCAAATGTATGAAGAGAAAAAAGACGAATCCCGCTTCAGAAAGTGACAATTTTGTTACAGAACATCAACACTTACACTGGAGCCCTACAGTTTCCCTTTTCTTTTCTTTAAAACTATTGGTTTAACGTGATAAAATAAAATTACAGAAGTGTGCACATACATACCTTGGTGTCGTATGCGCAAATGTAAGGGTAAAGGAGGGTACACCATGAAGAAACTACTTATCACAATGGGCGCACTTGCGTTTATTCTCGGTGGTTGTAACGAGGGTGCGGGTGATGTGCAAGAGCCAGTTGGAGATACGTTTGAAGATAGTGGCGGAAGCAGCGCTAGCGATGATAGCGGAGATTCTGGCGACGGCGAATCTGTTGACCTTGAACAAGGAGCTTCTGTTTATGAAGCGAGCTGCCTAAGCTGTCACGGAGATGACATGCAAGGAATGAACTCAACACCTGGTATCGAGGGTATTGCGGCTGATGATGTCCTAGCAGCAATTGATGAAGGTCCAGGTTCAATGCCTCCAGGCCTTGTATCAGGAGAAGATGCAGAAGCTGTTGCAGCTTATGTTGAAAACGGCGGAGAATAATTTATTCTTTAAAGACTCTGTGCAAACTACTTTGCACAGAGTCTTTTTTTAGATTTCATTAATGTAGAAAAACGAAACGTGATGCACATTAAGAGACGTATCATCATCAAGAGCAATAAATGGGCGATTTTCTGCAACAGCAGCGTTCATCAATTGTTGGTAATGATCTCGAACTTCTTCCTCATCATCAAATCGACTTTCTTCATGCTCAAGCTCTGCTTTATCCAACATCACAAACGTAATTTCAAACATGGCACCCTCCTTATGTGAATGTTTACTCGCTACTTCGCCAGCTCGTCACGTTCTTCCTGCTTGTTGGTAGTTTTTATCTAAGGTGGTAGAGTAAGTTGTAGAAAATTCACATTCAGTGGAGGTTTTATAAAGTTACTCTTATATCTATCACACGATAATGGCGGATTAAGCAAAGATCCCCCAATCGTAACAATTTGGGGGATCAGTCGTATTCTACTCTTGGGTAAATGTCTGTACTTCTACGACGCCGTCTTCACTTAAGACGCCATAGCGTATGGTTGCTCCCGTTGCTTCAACTAGCTCTCCATCTTCATACATCTCGATTTTTGTTATTTCGAAATCTGGATCTTCTGAATAATACGCAGGGTCAGACTTGATTTTCTCATCTACCGCCGTGTCATCGGTTGAGGGGGTGGATGCTCCGGATGTAAATGCTAAAGAGAAGATTAGCCCTGTTGATAGCAATACAGTTCGGATGATGAACACCTCCTATACAATATAGTTAGCCAGAATAAAACCTGACGGGTAACATAATAACATAGAATATTCATTCTTGTTTAAATATTAAATGAAAAATTTGTAAATACATATTATCATTTAGGCGTTCAAGGTTTGTCGTAAACGACTAAGGGGAGGTGGTTAAAAGTAATTTATTTTAAACGAATTTATCAAGAAAAGCGACTGTTGAAGGAGGTCATCATTATCGATAATAAAGAAACGCCAGAACCGTTTTGGCGAAAAGTGATTAGACGTATCCATCTATGCGTATCGATTGTTTTATTCATCCTATATATTGTGCAAATCACACGTGAATTTGGAGAAAGTCATAGTAGTAGTTCATTTTATCCTGCGTTAATTATCGGTAGTCTCTGTACTTTTCTTATCATCATAACGATTGCAGATTATATGACGAAATACGATTGTTCGAAGAGAGAACTATCAATGAGGATATGTGGTGTTGCGGTCATCATTTTGATAGCCGTTAATGTGTTGTGAGCTTGAGTGAGTGATTAAGCTAGCGATATGCTGAAATACGAGAGTCCTAAATATTAAGTTCTCATTTTTAAAAATAGATACATGTACAGTATTTTCCTAAATCCATTTTCTCTACCTATATTGTAACTGCAGTGACTCATATTTGGTTAAAACAATAAAGTTGACAATTCCTATCGAGTTTGTACATAATAAGATCGGTTAAGAGATTCGGGAGGGTGAATGAAAGATGATCAAAAATTGGAAAACATACATGTACTTACCGGTGCTGGCTGTCGTGTTGGTCGGGTGCGCAGGTGATGACTCTGAACAAGAGCAAGACCAAGAGTCTAATCAATCCACAAGCGAAAACGGGGTGGAAGAGGTAGAAGGTGGAGAAGCTGTGATGGCAATCTCCAGCGATCCGGTTGATTTGGATCCACACGGCTCTAATGACGGGCCATCGACCATTGTCCGCAGCAATATTTATGAGAATCTTGTTGAGCAAACGTCTGATCTTGAAATTGAACCTCACCTTGCAGAGAGTTATGAGCAAATTGATGATGTGACGTGGGAATTTATTTTAAGAGAAGATGTTACGTTTCATGATGGTGAATCGTTTAATGCCGAGGCTGTCAAAGCCAACATTGAACGAGCGATCAACCCTGATGTATCCAATCGCCTATTTTTGTTAGATATGATCGATCGAGTTGAAGTGATGGATGAATATACGGTACACATTATTACGGAGTATCCATTTGGGGCGCTTCCTGCAAATCTCGCGCATGATACAGGTGGCATGATTAGCCCAGCCGCGATTGAAGATGAGGAGAATGGTGATACGAATATTGCGACGAACCCTGTTGGGACTGGGGCGTTTACATTTGATAGCTGGGATCAAGGGTATGAAGTCGTTCTAACGAAAAATGAAGATTACTGGGGTGAGGATGCACACCTAGACAGCGTTGCAATCCGAACGGTTCCGGAGCAAGGCACACGTGTCGGAATGCTATCCACCGGTGAAGCTCAAGTATCTCAAAGTTTAGAAGCGGCAAACGCCAATCAAGTGGAAGAGATGGAAGAAGCAGAGCTGGCTGTATATCCGAGTCTAGCGATGGATTATGTAGGTTTCAACACGCAAGTTGAGCCGTTTGACGATGTGCGAGTGCGCCAAGCGATTGCTCTTGCGATTGATCATGAAGCAATTGTAGAAGGATTGTTTGAAGGATATGGTTCAGTAGCAGACAGCCCGATTAATGATATGGTGTTTGGTTATCACGAAGACTTGGACGCTCCAGAATATGACCCTGAACGTGCCGCAGAGTTGTTAGCAGAAGCAGGATACGAAGATGGCTTTGAAACGAGCATTTGGACGAGTGATATCAATTCTAATTATGTGTTTATCGCCGAAATTGTTCAAGATCAGCTCACAGACATTGGGATCGATGCCGATGTACAAATTATGGAGTGGGCAACATTCCTTGAATCGACAGGGAACGGGGATCATGAAATGCAAGTGGCTGGCTGGACGACGGTCACGGCTGATGCAGATTACGGCCTTTATCCACTTTTCCATACTGATTATCAAGGTGCAGAAGGGAACCGTTCATTCTATTCTAATGATGAGTTGGATGCGATGCTAGAATCGGCTCGACAGGAAATTGACGAAGACGAGCGAATTGCACAATACCGTGAGATTCAAGAGTTTCTCCGAGAAGAGTTACCGATGGTAAGCATTGCTTTTCAAGATAACCTTTTCGGTGTTAGCTCCAATTTCGAAGGATATGATCGCCGTTCTAACGGGAAATTCCTTTTTAAAGACGCATACTTTACGGATGAAGAAGCTGGTTATTAACGGTGAGCACCCAATAGTAAACCGACCTCAGATGAGGTCGGTTTTTTCATGGCACAATATTGCCCGCCGCACGATAGCATTGAAACCACTCTGAGCGAGTGAGGTGAATGTTTGTGGCGTTAACCGCTTCTTGAAGGCGGTCGATTTGACGAGTCCCGGTTACGACTTGAATGTTGGCGGGATGGCGAACGATCCAAGCGTACGCAATCGTTGAAGGGGAGGTACTATATTTCTCCGCCAGGCGGTTGAGCACTTTATTAAGTTCTGGGAATCGCTTATCTCCGACAAACACACCATCAAAGAAGCCGGTTTGTAATGGGGACCAAGCTTGCACCGTAATGTCGTGAAGTCGGCAATAATCGAGAATTGAACTGTCGCGGTTAACTGCCTGGTCATTGTGCATATTGAGTGTCATGCCTGAGTCGATCATCGGAGTGTGTGTGATGCTTAATTGCAACTGGTTAATGACAAGTTTTTGTGAAAGATGTTTTTGTAGCAGCTCGATTTGCATAGGATTATGGTTGGATACACCAAAATAGCGCACCTTCCCACTTTGTTCCAGCGCATCAAATGCTGCGCCCACTTGTTCAGGCTCCACGAGGGGGTCAGGGCGGTGTAACAATAAGATATCCAAATAGTCTGTGTTTAACCTTGATAAAATGCCGTCAACCGCGCTTACAATATGTTCTTTAGAGAAATCAAAAAAGCCACCTTTACCTTTGCGGATACCACACTTGCTCTGGAGAATGATTTCGTCGCGTTGCATCGTAGTCGCTTGAGAAAAAAGTCGTTCACATTCCCCATCTCCATAAATATCAGCGTGATCAAAAACGTTAATGCCCATCTCAAAGGCAGTCGAAGTAAGTCTTTCGACTTCAACAGTGGATAACGTATTCATTCTCATGTTGCCCATAATGATGGAAGATGCTCGTAAGTCAGTGCCAGCAAGCTCAAAGTACTTCATCGTTTTACCTCCTCTATGACTTCAGTATGTACGGCTTGTCTAGCTTTGACAAGCTCCCTAATGAAGTCACAACGAAGGAAGCATGAAGGAATGATAGGTGTGTGATACATTCAAGAAAGAGAAATGAACACGGATGATAAGGAGAGATGTTCATGATCCAGCAAAGTGTTGATGGTGTAAGTTTTGCACTGAAAGAAGAACACAATTTTCGATGGTTAAAAAAACATGGCCGTGTGTTTAAAGTATGGGATGAGCAGGATTCTGGGAATCTCTGTTTTGGCGTTGAACGAAACGGAGTGAGGCGATTTATTAAGTATGCAGGGGCAAAGCCTTTGAAATTCAACGGAAAACCTGAAGATGCCGCTGCAAGGTTGGAAAGGGCAAAGCTTCGTTATGAATTTATGAAACATCCGAATCTTGTTCGACTGGTTCATCATGAAAAAGTTGGAGACGGATATATGTTGGAATTTGATTGGATTGAAGGCATTAGCCTACGGAAATATTCTTTCGAAACACTCCCTCTTCATGAACGTTTACACATGCTAACTAACATTTTTACCTTTCATGAACATGTGGAAAAAAAGCAATTTGTCGCTGTTGATTTTTATGATGCGAGCATGATTTATGATGAATCGAGCCAGACACTAAAGGTTTGCGACATTGATTTATATGAAAAAATTCCTTACACGAATGAAATGG
The DNA here is from genome assembly GCF_041949955.1 of Geomicrobium sp. JSM 1781026. Classification (NCBI taxonomy): domain Bacteria; kingdom Bacillati; phylum Bacillota; class Bacilli; order Caryophanales; genus Geomicrobium; species Geomicrobium sp. JSM 1781026. The sequence goes on from NZ_JBHFQF010000002.1 coordinate 214,183, forward strand.
ATCGGCTGTGGGGTTCGTCGCGATTTATGGCGCCGGAAGAATTCCAAATCGGTGAAGTGCTGGATGCAAGAACGAACGTGTATCGCATGGGAGCGACCGCATTTGTTTTACTCGGAAAAGATCAGAGTTTAGCAGAGAGTCCGATTCATAAAGTTGCCAAAAGAGCGATGAGTAAACAGAAGGAAGATCGTTTTCAATCCGTAAAAGCGTTTCATGATATTTGGAAACAAGCCGTTGACGTAAGTATGGAAGTACGGGGATATTAAAGAGTAAGGACCGCACTTATTTTCATTGTGCGGTCCATTTTGTTACTCAACGTGTCATCCGACCGTTGAGTAAATGCTGCTCTGGCTCACCAGTCGTGGCGTTAAGCGCAAATGTTTTCGTAAGTCCTCGATATTTGACTTCATATTCCCATAGCGGCATATAGCTTAAAAATGAGTCTTCAATTAAATAATCGGGCTTTTTGTTCATATATTTTTTATTCAAATGTGTTTTTATATTCGCAATGTATGGCTCAATTTGTTTCACTGACGATAATTTGGGAGGAATTTTCACACCGATGGCGCCAATATATTCAAATGACGGGGCGTCAGTATGAAGCTGATGATGCCCAGAAATGGCATCAATGAAAGCCGTCATCGCTGTTATTTTTGGTGAAAAAGGCTTTCGTTCAGCGATAACTTGTAATTTCACGACCCATATTGGATAGAACACTTTCTGTTTTCTTTTCATGAATTGTTCCAGTTCATCGGTTGCCATTTTTACTTTAAAAGACTTACGCACTTGTTTACGTAAAGTGTGCAAGCGATCAGGTATTTTTTGTTCCGTCCCATCACCAATGACGAGCAGCTCATAACGAGTGGGGATCATAACGTGTCTCCTTCCTAGTTATGAAAAGCAAACATGGCCTCCTATTGCTCGGCAATGCGTGTGAAGACGAGCTACCATGAAGCATTTCATCTTATGTACTAAATGTATATGTGCAATTGACGTCTTTAGAATTTTTTGAGGAAATGAAGTGTTGAACTATAGGTGATGAGATTGGCATGTTGTTTAAGGGCGTTCAGTTGACGAGACAACTTGAGAAAGTTACGATAATTTCTGTATGAATATTCAGAAACAGAAAAGGTTTTCCCGTTGTTTTTCATAATATATAGCACAATATATTGAAATGAACTAAAGGAGAGATGATGAATGAAGGTTGGTTTGAGTTCTTACAGTGTACTAGAAGCGTTGAATGATGGAAGGTTAACGATTGTAGAAGCCATTTCTTGGGTCAAGGAGAATGGTGGATCGCACTTAGAGCTTGTCCCGTATGGCTATTCGGTTGTGGATAACTATGCACTTGCTGATGAGATTAAAGAGCGGGCAAAAGCCGAGGAGATTGAATTGTCTGGTTATTGTATGCCTGCGAACTTTATCCAGCCGACAAGAGAGGCGTTTGAAGAAGAAGTAGAACGAATTAAAAAGCATGTAGACGTGGCACATCATATGGGCATAACGCTTCTTCGTCATGATGTTACTGCTTTTCGTTTGGAACGAGAACAGATGACCGTTCACTACTTTGATGACCATTTTGATGAGATGGTGGAAGGTTGCCAAGCGATTGCTGATTATGCAAAGGGATTGGGAATGACAACAACCATTGAAAATCATGGGTTTAATGTGCAATCGAGTGACCGTGTTCAACGGATTTTGCGTGCTGTGGACCGTGACAATTTCAAAACGACACTCGATATCGGTAATTTCCTATGCGCAGATGAAGACCCACTCGTCGGTATTCGTAAAAACCTAAATCAAGCAGCAACAGTCCATTTCAAAGATTTCTATGTACGTCCTTACTATGAGAATCCGGGAAGCGGAAAGTGGTTCCGTACGTCCAATGACAATTATTTGCGAGGCGCGATCGTTGGACATGGAGAACTTTCGATTCGCGAGGTGATTCGCCTCTTAAAAGCGCATGGATATGATGGCCATATCGTCGTTGAATTTGAAGGGATGGAAGACTGTCTAATCGGCTCAAAGATCGGAATGGAGAATACGCTTCGCCTATGGGAAGAAGTCAAGGCGGACAGTTGGAAAGTAGGACTCGAAGAGGTGAAAAACTAAGATGTTACATGTTGTTGTGATTGGGCTAGGTACAATTTCGGAGATGCACTTAAGCGCTTATGAGCAAAATCCGAACGTTCAGCTGTACGGTGTGTGTGATGTGAATGAGGAGCGGGCAGAGCGGGTAGCTGAAAAATATTCTGTGAAGAACGTATTCACTGACGCGACCGATGTGTTCAATGATGCAAACGTGCAGGCGGTAAGTATTTGTACGTGGAACAAAACACATGCACAACTTGCAATTCAGGCGTTAGAAGCTGGCGTAAACGTACTCGTTGAAAAACCACTCGCGATGAGCGTGGAGGAGGCCGAGCAAATTCAAGAAGCTGAGCGCACATCAAAAGCGATGCTTCAAGTCGGTTACGTACGGCGCTTCAGCTCCAATGCACAAGTGCTCAAGCAGTTTATAGATCGCGGGGAATTAGGAGAGGTATATTACGCAAAAGCATCGTACATTCGTCGAATTGGAAATCCTGGCGGCTGGTTTGCCGATCGTGAGCTTTCAGGCGGTGGCCCACTCATTGATCTCGGTGTACACCTCATTGACCTTTGTTGGTATATGATGGACCGACCGGCAGTGCAATCAGTCGCGGGACATAGTTATCACCGTTTAGGAAATCGAAGCAACATTAAGAACCTATCTTTCTATAAAGCAGCCGACTACGAAAGTTCAAAAAATAGCGTAGAAGATTTGGCAAATGGCTTGGTCACGTTTGAAAATGGTGCCTCAATGCAGTTCGATGTTTCCTATTCTTTGCATGCAAAAGAAGACGAAGTGCATATAAAGCTGTATGGAACGAAAGGTGGGGCAGAGTTGGAACCTGAACTCATCATTGTGACTGAAAGTGAAAATACGATCTTGAATATCCAGCCACAAATGGACCATCCGAACTTTCATTTCCAAAGCGCATTTCAAAATTAAATTGATGGTTTTGTATCAGCGGTACTCAATGAGGAAGTGTCCCCTGCACCTGTAGAGGATGGTATAGAGTTGCTGAAAATCATCGAAAAAATTTATGAATAAGTTGGCTATAAAAATGAACTTAACATTTTCCTGATTGCGCAGTTAGTTGTTGCTTTCCACTGCAGGCGGATGCTTGTACTCCAGAGCATAAGTGCAACATCGGTGGTCAAAAGACGCCCACCGTGTTTTCTTTACACTCCGGAGTACAAGTGCAACATCGGTGGCGAACTCCTGCCTTCTGGCTAGAGGTCACTGAAAAAGAGAAATTAAAAAAAACATATAAAAGTGTTTCCCTTGATATAAATGGTGAAAATTCCATCCTAGATCAGTCTATGATGGAATTTTCTTCATTTAAGAACAATTTTCGGCAGGAATCCCCACATAGATGCTTCTATGATGGGATTCTTAACGATCGTAACACGATAATTGGTTGATATCCCCACATAGATGTAACCAATACATCGAGTTAACGAGTCACTTATGAAGAGACACGTTAATTTTTCAGCGCCCGCCGCCCGGGCTACGGTGTGTGGAAAGAAGTCCAAATGCCCCATAAATTCTTATTTGTGACACTTGAGCAAGAAAAATCATGATTTTAAACGTGAATGCGCACATAAACGAAGTCAACTGTCACAAATCGTGCGATTTGTGACAGTTGCGTGCCGAAAGTGCCCGGTTTGCGGGCTGGATTGTCACATACGTGACCGGTCCTCACAGGATTGTGCCAGGTGGTGAGCCTCGGTCATGACTTTTTGCCCTTCGGCAAACGTTTTTCGTGTTGCCCGCAACCCTTGTAGTGACGAACAACGAGCGGCAACGAAGTTGTCGAAGTACAACGAGATGAAGTTCAACAGCCAATATGCAAGCACTCACCCGCAAAGACCCATCTTGGTCATCCGATTCAATGAATTTCTTTAGTTCAACTTATATAGGAGAGAAATTTTCTTTCCCTCCAACAACAAGTAGTCCAGCAATAAAAAACCTCTAACTAGGTGATTCATCTCCTAGTTAGAGGTTTTTACGTTCTTTAAGGGTTAATGTTCAGTTTGCCGTCGGCAATTTCACTATGAGTGTTGCCTTCGCTGTCGATTACCGTTACCTCAATTTCAGCTCTACTCGCTTGAAGGTTCGAGGTTGCAGTCCAGTAAGCTGTGTACACGCCCGGTTCAGTTTCAGTAACTGGAAGTTCTGTCGGGGCATTGGGAACGTTTACGAGTGGCGCGCGGATAGAGAACGATGCATCTAATCCTGGCTCGCTTTCAAATTGAATGCGGACGGATTCACCACTTTGTAAGGTAACATCTTCGGTCGGCTCGAGGTTGAGAATCGTGATGTCGTTATCTTCCTCAACTGTGTGAAGGGCATCAATCATCATTTTTGGTATCTCGGTATTGTCTAGTGTTGCACGGTATTGCTCCTCGGTAGGGCCGTACGCATATACAGGAACGTCTACAGCGGTATGACCGGTTGTTGTCCAGCCTACTAATGCACGGTCGCTAATGACACGTGCAATTCCTTCTTCTACAGTTTCAGCGTCTTCGAGGATGCGATCGGCTTCTTCGTCGGTAAGGTCATCGATGCCTGCATATGCTTGAAGCACTTCCTCTAGGTTCTCGTTGTCATCGTCGAGTTGTTCGGCCATGTAATCAATCGAGCGGGTGACGTTCTTAAGCACGTCACGCTCAAAGCCATATTCTCCGTCCAACCCTAAAGACAGGCCTCCTGTGCCGTGATCAGCTGTAATTACAACGAGGGTATTTGGATCGGATTTAGCGTACTCTAAGGCAACTTCAATTGCTTCGTCGAAGGCAATGGTATCGGTCATCATTTCTGCAGGCAAATTATCATGACCCGCATGGTCAATTCTTCCACCTTCAACCATTAAAAAGAAACCGTCATCGTCTTTGCTCAATTGTTCGATGGCTGTATTTGTCATTTCTGCGAGCGAAGGTTGGTTTGTTGTTTCTCGGTCTAGTTCATACGCCATATGAGAGGTGCTGAATAACCCTAATAGCTTGTCACCTTCTGTTTGCAGTAGTTCATCACGATCATAAAGCAGCTCGTATCCTGCACCCTCAGCTTCTTCGATTAAGTCCCGACCATCGTCTCGTTCTTCAGCATCAAAGTGTTCAATTCCGCCACCAAGTAACACGTCAACGTCATAATCTAGCATTTGCGTGGCAATCTCATCTTCCATGCCTCGATCTTCGACGTGAGACGCGAATGACGCAGGCGTTGCATGAGTAATGCGTGTTGTGGATACGAGACCCGTACTCATCCCAAGATCTTGGGCAAAGCTTGTTATTGGTTTGACAGGTTCATAGGCGCCTTCTTCATTTGGTACCATTCCAACCACGTCATTATCGGTTTTATGACCGCTGGAAAGAGCGGTTCCTGCAGCTGCTGAATCAGTGACGATGTTGTCTAATGAATGTGTACGTGCATAACCGATGGAGGAAAACGTATCCATCGTGAGCGTTCCATAGTCATAGCCTTCGCCTAAGAAGTACGCAGCGGAAGACACTTGCTGAGGTCCCATCCCATCACCAATTAAATAGATGATGTTTTCAACATTCGGACCGTTTGCTTCTTCATTCGATGGGTTTACAGACGCAACGGTTGTTCCAATTGCTAGTGGCACGATCGTACCGATACTGATGATGGTTTTTAACGATGATCTCAATGTAAACACCTCTTTTTGTCAGTATGATTCCTAACGTATCATTTAAGAAGTGTTAAATTAACGAAAATTAAGAAAAATAATCCGAAAATCCGCAAAAATAGTCTTAATCCCTACGTTTGAAACGAGATCCAGCATACCCGATGATGAGCAGTAAGATGGACGTCCATGCATAATCGCGGAGAAACTGAGCCCCTGGGAATTCTAAAAATGTTGAAACAAACCGTCCGAAAAGGGCAAGCAGTCCTACTAGTAGCATCACATCAAATAATATTCGGACGGTCTTCATGAAATCTTCTCCCTCAAGTCGTTGATTTAAGTCATTCGTTGGACAAATTCATGCAAGTAATGTAAAGACGTCATGCGTTCGTTGCACTCGACGGTGTCGACGCAAATGTAATTGCCTTTTTTCGTGTACGTATCACGGTTTCCTTGATGGTTTTTTCGCGCTGTGAATAGTCGCTGAGGTCCGTGGTGATTACAAAGGGCGCAAACACCATGGACTGTGCGTGTAGAGAATGTCCCTTCGATACCGATATGTTTATGGTCAGGGTACGCGACAATGTAGCGTTTCTGGGTGCCTGGGTCTTCCCAGCTGAAATGAGAAATACGTGTGAATTCAGTTTGTTGAATTGGGGCGTTCTTCACTTTAGATTTAGGAAATAATGCGGAAAGAATCTGTTCAGTGACGCGCGGAAAAGGAATTACATACTCACGTAAAGATGACAGATAAATGGCTGCAGTTTCTTCATCGACGACATTGTTAATCAAAGACAAATGAGAGATTTGTTCATCACTAAGGTTTTTAAATGTGTCTTGAATCTTATCAATCGTAAGCGATTGGACGGCGAGTTTGACGTCCGTATCCTGAACCGTTTTGTGTGTATGCACAACGGTCCGCGCTTGTTCTCGTATATAGTTATATTGGTCATTGCGAATGAATGGGATCATCGTGTGGCTCCTTCCGAACGAGCAGAAAACTGTACCCTTGAGTATATAGGAAGGAGTATTTCATGTACAAACATATAAATTTTCATATTATTATGTATAATGCAGGGAAGGAGGCGAGCGAATGTCTGAAAAGAGGCAACTGAAAAAAGTATTGAACCGTACGGACGCTCTCGTTCTATCATTAGGAGCCATGATTGGTTGGGGATGGGTCGTTCTTTCTGGAGGTTGGGTGACAGATGCCGGTGTTGTAGGTGCAGGTCTAGCGTTCCTTGTCGGTGGCGCCCTCGTATTAGTTGTTGGTCTGACGTATTCAGAGCTTGCATCAGCGATGCCAAAGGTCGGAGGCGAACATTCATATGCTCTTCGTGGCATCGGACCCCGAGGGTCGTTTATCGCTTCTTGGGCGATAGCGCTTGGGTATGTGAGTGTCGTGGCTTTTGAAGCGGTTGCTCTTCCGAACGTCGTAGAATACATTTTTCCGAATTATAAAGTAGGTTATATGTATACGATCACAGGCTATGATGTGTATGCGACCTGGGTGCTCGTCGGAATTGCCGGGTCTGTATTTATCGCTTGGATTAATTATGTCGGGATCAAATTTGCCTCGTTTGTACAAATGGTTCTGACGTTGATGATTATTCTCGTCGGTTTAATGCTCATTTTTGGCAGTGCGGCCAATGGCAGCATCGCCAATGCCGATCCGCTATGGGTGACAAGCACCGCGGGCCTTCTCACGGTTATGATTGCGACCCCCTTTTTGTTCGTCGGGTTTGATGTCATACCCCAAGCAGCTGAAGAAATGAACATTAAGCCGCGTTCCATCGGTAAGCTTCTTATTATTTCTGTATTTTGTGCGATCCTATTTTACTTAGCAGTAATCTTTGCGGTCGGTTTTGGACTTGGACCTGAAGACCGTGAATTGTCGATACTGCCGACTGCCGATGCAATGGCGAATGTGTTTGGTGCTGACGTGTTCGGTCACATCCTCGTTCTTGGGGGAATTGCCGGAATCTTAACGAGTTGGAATGCGTTTATCATTGGAGGAAGTCGCGTCATTTTTGCGATGGCGGATACGAAGATGCTGCCCGCTTGGTTTGGCAAAGTTCATCCGAAACACGGGACACCTTCCAACGCCATCATTTTTATCGGTGGATTGTCCGTTGTGAGTCCGTTTTTTGGTGATCCGATGCTCGGTTGGCTCGTTGATGCGGGAGGACTAACAATTGTCGTTGCTTACTTAATGGTTGCCGTTTCATTTATTATGCTACGTCGCCGTTTACCAGAAATGGATCGGCCATTTCGGGCAGGAAGAAGCGTGTGGATTGGCTGGCTTGCGCTTTTAATGAGTCTGTTCTTCTTTGTGCAATATATGCCAGGGATGCCTGCTGGGCTCGGAATTCAAGAGTGGATGATCCTCGGCGGTTGGTGGGCCATTGGCGCATACTTTGCCATCACACGATACGAAACGTACAAAACCGTTACGTACGAAAAAGATGTCGATATTGATGAAAAGAGCGCGTAATCTATACGTGTTGAACTTTGCATCTACAAATAATAAAGATTATTCAAACCGTCACTCTCGATGCCAAAAGTATACGAAAAAGTTTGCATTTGTATCTGGGCTTTACCACCATTGAGGTGGTGCTTGCTCGAATAATCGTCTACTTGTATAATATATGGGTATTTCTAGGAGATCGGCGATCTAGACTACGCCCAGACTATCTATAAGTCGTTGGCCTATAAGACGTCGGCGCGAGTCGCGCCGAAGCGAGTGCGGTTTCGTTTCGGCCCCGGCGGGGCCGACGTGTCGTTGGCACTTCAGCCTGGAATCTGCGCGCAAGTTGGAACAAACTGCGCGCAAGTTTGGCGAAGTTGGCGCTAAAATCAGCGAAAAGCGTAAACTTGCGCGCAGATAGGGGAAACTAGAGTGCAGAACGGTCGTTCGTCTTGCCCGCATGTGCCGCCATCCCCTGCGGCAACGGGCTCAGAGAACCATCGCTTGCATTTCCAAGCCAAAAACCTAGCAAGACGTCGGCGCGAGTCGCGCCGAACCGAACCGAATCCGATTTGGCTTCGGCATGACTCATGCCGACAGCTCATTCTTTAACCAACATGGATAGATCACCAAATCGGCGTATCTCCCATGTCTGTGCAGGTGAAAAAACCTTGACGCTTTGCAAGAAAGCGTCAAGGTTTGTGGATAAATGCCCAGCTTTTCTTTCCGGGGAGGAGTCGTTTTGCCCACATATCCACACATAAGTCGGTAAACGGAGCTGAAGGAGTGAGTACATGCAGTGATTAACCCACATAGTTGTGAGTAAACCAATCCAAGTGGCGCGTACCCGCACACAGCACCTGTGCACAACGGCAACCACGACTTGCGCTATCCGCGATTACGACCTATAACTTCTGCCTATTCCAGACTTAACACTTCACCGTCGGTCGTCTCAATAATAAACCCTTTGTCTCGTAGCACCTCTTGGTCAACGCGCAAGAATTGGCGAGGCATATTTAAGTCTGACTCTTCAGCATCTTCATCGGGCTCATCATTGTGCTCGACTTCAATGCGAACGGTGTCTTCATCCTCGATAATAATATGTTGTGCACGGAATGAATGTCCGAGGTATTCCTCATCACCAATCTGATACACGAGCACATCTTCTTCGCCAAAATCGAACGTATTTTCATAATCATCCGGGTAATCTTCTTCAGTGTAAAGCCAGACGCCAGCTTCAGCGTAATAATCTGGAGAGCCGAGTATCCAATTCACATGTTGAAACTCAATCGTATCGTCATGGTCTGTTGGGGAGACGGCAGTAGGCTCCGAAGGGGAATCATCCTCGTCTTCCTCGTCTTCCTCCTCCTCAACAGGCTCTTCCTCGTCGTCTTCTTCGACTTCTTCCACTATTTCTTGTTCCTCTTCTTCGGTCACTTCTTCTGAATTCCCACAAGCTGCAACTGCGACGAAGCAACTAGCGAACCCAATCATGCGAAGCTTCTTCATATCGTGTCCTCCTACAATTGTCATCTTCGTTAAAATGTACCAAAAATAAAAACAAGAAAGTGACATATTACTGAATTTATCAAAAATAAGCAGGATGACATGAGTATATATTCATACAATGGTGAACTTTAAAAAGGTGATAAAGATAAAAACTTGTGTTTGTCATGAATCTATATTCCTACAAATAATTTCGGACAAAATTAGACAACCGTGTGAGCGTATGTTACAATGATTGATATTCAGTCACTTCGAGCGCTGTATCGCTTGGGGTGGCTCTAATTAAAATCATATAATGACTGACAGTCAGTCATAAAAACAAAAGAGGTCGAGAAAAATGGGCAAAACGATTACGTCAAAGTTGTTGTTTTTGTCAGTATTTACCGCATTTATATTTGCAATTGTAGGGATCATTTGGGGACTGTTGAGTTCTTCACAAATGATCTTATTTGATGGCGTGTACTCCGTGATTAGTCTCATCATGTCACTAATCGCCTTGCTTGGGTCCATGTATGTTGATAAAGAAGACAGTGGCCGTTTTCCGTTCGGGAAGGCGACAATTGAACCGGCGATTGTTATTGTTCAAGGTGTTGTTATTAGCATTCTTTGTGTGGCAGCGATCTCCTCGTCGATCACATCCATGATGAGCGGAGGTCGTGAAGTAGCACTCGGTAGTGCATTAGGCTATGGAATCTTTTCTTTAGTCATCTGTTTTGCGATTCAATATGTGATGAAAAAGAATCGTCATCACTCAGAGTTTATTAAAGCTGAAGCTGCGCAATGGCTCATGGATACGTTACTAAGCGTAGCGGTAGTTGTTGGATTCATTGGTGCATTGCTTTTACAAAGCACGTCCGTTGCGTGGATTATTCCTTATATTGATCCGTTCATGGTACTGCTTGCCGGACTGTACTTCCTCTCTGTCCCGATTACGCTCATTAAACGCAACGGCCGAGAACTGTTGCGAATGACGCCTGACAGCGAAACGCAGACAAGGCTAGAGTCACACGTACAGAAACTAAAAAAGAACTATCACATCGAAGGTGCGTCTGTAAGAAGCTCTAAAGTCGGGCGAACGATGTATATTGATATTGACTTCTTATTGGATCGTACGTCAACCGTTCGAACGGTTGAAGATATGGATCAGGTGCGCGAAAAGTTGGACTTGGCGTTCCATGACATGTCGCAAAAGCGATGGGTGAACGTCTCATTTACTAGAAAGAAAAAATGGGCTAGGGAATGTTCATAAATTTGTCGAACGATCCGTCTCACTCATCTTGTACAGTAGAGTGAAGGGGGTAGGTGCTCTTGAAAAATTTTCAACTACGTTGGTTTCGTAGAGTCGGTCTCATTGAAGGCTTGTCTCTCATTACACTATTATTTATTGCAATGCCGCTAAAATATATGGCAGGAATGGATCAAGTCGTTTCTGTTGTTGGCATGGCTCATGGCGTTCTTTATCTGCTGTATATGGCGTTTGTCTTTCTTGTCACACTCACTGTTCGGTGGTCATGGAAGTGGTTTATCGGAGCGAGTGCCGTCGCATTCATCCCATTCGGGAACTTTGTACTTGATGCCCGATTAAAAAAAGCAGACTTTGCACGTGAAGAAGTAGATGTCGCTGCGGTAAAATAAAAAAGGGTACGTATGGGCAGCAAACCCATCCGTACTCTTTTTTTAATTCATCGGAAAAAATCGTTCTATACGTTTTTCAACGTCCTCATCTTCAATGAGCGGTGGAGCGTGGTGTGGTTTCAGCCGTGCATCAATGATCATCGCATCACATCCCCAATGTTTGTGGAGCGTGAAACTGTTCACACCGTGCATATCGTGGGAAGGATTGCTTCGTGTGAAAGTTGTCCACAGAAAGTTGTCCAGTGATCGACTTGCAAATGCACTATCGTCGGTAAGGACGAGCAGCGGGTAATGATTCACATCGTTGTTGGCTGCAATTTTTGCTGAGAGGGCGTCGATTTCCTTCGCTGTCGTGTTTTCATCCACATAATCCCCAATCTCCATGGTGATAACCCCTGGCATGACCAGGTTTGGATTGTGGATATCCTTCGTGTTCTTCAACGTATCCGGCACGTCTGTGCATAACTCCCGCTTTTTATCCCCAATCGCAGCGATGACGACTTTACTTCCACTGTTCAACCCTGTTCCAGAATAGTCGAGTGTATCGATTGTCGTGTTCGTCTGGAAGTGGAGGTCTCGATGCAAGTCAATCCGTTCGAGTACGTATTGTAGAAAAGCGGCTTCATCATGTGTGCTCACATCGTCGTCGTCAGACGTAATGAACAAATATTTGGCAAGACTTAATTGCCCGAAGCCGAGAATCCGGTTCGCGGTCGTCAGCAATTCCATCGGCCGTTTTACATCTTCAAATGGCGTGTACCGCTCACTACCGATCGCAAACAGAAGCGGATGAACACCAGCTGCATCAATGGCGTGCACTTCTTTTACGCCGGGCAACTCTTGTGTGACGGCTTCGCCAGTTAATTCATGAATGACCGCTCCAAATGTCGTATCTTCCTGCGGCGGGCGACCGACGACCGTAAACGGATAAATCGCATCTGGCCGTGCGTACACTTTGTTAACATGCATGACGGGGAACTCATGAGTCAAACTGTAATAACCGAGGTGATCTCCAAACGGGCCTTCAGGTTTCGTGTCATCAGGATAGATGTCACCGGTAATGACAAAATCAGCGTCGTGGCTTATGCAATAGCCATCTTCATAACTATGACGGAATCGTCTTCCAGACAGTAGCCCAGCAAATAGCATTTCACTAAGCCCTTCAGGAAGCGGCATGACCGCACTTAATGTATGAGCTGGGGGACCGCCAATAAAGATGCTTACCTTCAACGGCTCGCCCTTTTTGACAGCCTTCGATTGATGCACACCAATCCCACGGTGAATTTGGTAGTGCAAACCGATTTCTTTTCCTTCTTTATAGTCGTTTCCATCTAGCTGTACACGGTACATCCCAAGATTGGCATTCATAATGCCCGGCTTGTCCGGATCTTCACTGTACACTTGTGGTAACGTAATAAATGCACCACCGTCATCCGGCCAAGACTTGATCATCGGCAAGTCTGTAAGAGGAATCTCTTCCAGTTTAGAATGCTTCACACCTGGCAGCCGCATCGGCAACGCCTTAACTGCTGAGAAGCCAGTCGTTGCATTCTTTAATGGATGTTTTAATGCTTTCATCGGATCATCGCGCATGGAAATCACATCGTTGACCCCGTCCCATGTCTTGCGGAACATGTATTTCGTTCGTTTAGACGTACCATATAGGTTGGCGACGGCTCGATACTTCGACCCTTTTACATTCTCAAAAAGAATCGCAGGTCCTTGCTCCTTATATGCACGGCGTTGAATCGCCGCCATTTCCAAGTTCGGATCAACTTCTTCTTTAATGCGGATGAGTTCGCCTGCTTTTTCCAAATCATTGATGCAATCTTCAAGGGTTTGATACATGCGATTCAGCCTTTCATAACGTGATATGTCTATCATATCACGACAACTGTAGGAACCGTGAAGGGCTTTACATGGATGAAAGAACGTGGTATTATAATATGTCCAGAGGGAAACCTCTGCCTCATACACCATATGGGGACGATACGGATTCGACAGGAATAGGTCGAGCTTAGACTGCGAGTCGAGCTGGGTAGGCTCGTAAAAATGCCCACGCCTATAATTGGCAAAGCTAAAGAAACTTTCACAACACCAGCTCTAGCAGCTGCGTAAATAGTTGTGGATCCTTCCTTTCATCGCCCATGTGGAAGATTTGAAGGGTCTCACTTATTAGTGGGCTACGCTGTCTGACCCCCGTCTGAGGTCAGCAGAAGAGACTAAACAGACTAGCGTTCATCTAAGCCTGTTGCTAGGCCAAAATGATCGCGAAATGATAATATAGCAACTACACTCGTAGACGTTTAAGTGTCGTTATTTCTGGACGCGGGTTCAACTCCCGCCGTCTCCACCATACATAGTGATGGTGGTTTTTTTGTGTTTATAAGTGGAACTATACTATTATATATTTTGGCGAAGCTAACGTTCTATTTATATAAGCAAGTGATTTGGAAATTATGCCATGTTCTACTCAATAATTGATTTGAATTACAAGAAGTGTTTTGCTTCTCTAGTACTACATAAAGCGTCTGTGCGCCTTGGAGGTGGTTTTGCTACAGCGATTGCTGCTTACTTTGCTCAAATACCAGCTACTGTTTCCATAGTTGTTCCAGCAAATGTAGCATTTGGATTAGCAAATTGAAACAACGGTAATGAAGGTAACGGGGGAGATGTTACACGTTTTCGTGCAATGAACATGGATGCGAACTAGCATAATAAAAACGGCACGCACTTGAATAAAGTACGTGCCGTTTATTTACTTCGATTAGCTCTATTGGAGATATAATTTGTAGTAAAGAATAGTAGTAGGCCAATGATTAGAAATAATGTGTGTATGTTTAGCATGGTTTCTTCTAACCATATTCCATACATGGACATAGAAAAGATGAACAATCCCCAGAATACAAAAGTTATAAATGTTGCATTATGTGCACTGTAATTACTAGTATACCTCATTTTTCTAAATAACATATTAACACCTCTATTAAAGTCACTTTAACATACTTCTTAAAGGGGAGTTTCGATAGGATTGTTTCGCAATGAGTTATTCAAAAAATTGGTAATGTCCGATTTCTTCACGAAGGGCAGTAAGGTTTGCAGCCTGTTGAATTATTGAAACGTATAATGGTGACAAGGATGAGCCGTAGGCAAAATGTCAAAAGGCGCTCCATAGATCAAGCGACTGTTTGGGGCGATACTCCTTGTAGTGGCGTGAAAACCTCGGGAAACTATGGCTGGTAGTTATGAAATTCGTTCAGTTATCTTATTTTAACAGAGTATGTGCGGGTATAAATTACAAACATATGGGATTAAAGAGCGGTGCAGCACCGCAAAAGATTTTATTTAATTTATAGTCGCACTCGTTGCATAGAACTTGTCTAAAAACGTAGGTGCAACATTCCCTCTTTACATTCACATCGTGTCATACTTTATATTGTTGGAAAGGAGGGGATTATCATGAAGATCAGCGAACTTTCGAATCGAACAGGTGTTAGTACTCGTTCGATTCGTTATTACGAGAAAAAAAGGTTAATTCAACCTTTTCGTGAAGAAAATGGTTATCGGGTTTATGATGAGCAAGATATTGAACGTGTAAAAGCGATTCAATTATTTCTAGATATCGGGCTGAAAACGGATGAAATACAGCCTGTAATTGCGTGTGGTTCCATTGAACCCACGGACGGTGATTGGAATTGTGCAGATTCAGCGATCACTTTATACGAAGAGAAATTACTAAAAACAAGGCAACAAATTGAGCAATTAGAAAATTCCCAAAAGCATTTAAAAGAGTTAATTGACTTCTGGCATCTCGTTAAACAACGCCAGAGCGGGATTAAGGAACAATGAATTATCGGCTGTTACTATTAGTGTTAGGAACGTTTATTATTGGTACAGATGATTCTGTTATTGCTGGCTTACTACCGAACATTGCGAACGATATGGGAGTCACGATTACAGCGGCAGGACAATTAGTGACAGCCTTTGCCATTACCTATGCAATTGGAGCCCCTGTTTTAGGCACATTAATGTCTAATATGCCTGTTAAGAAGCTTTTAGTAATATCGATGGTTGTGTTCACCATTGCAAATGGGCTTTCTGCAGTTGTCACTTCATTTGAATTACTGTTCGTAACAAGAATAATGGCTGCATTAGCCGCAGCTGTTTTCACTCCCTTGGCTATGGCTGCATCAACAAGCTTGGTTACGGATACAATGCGTGGAAAAGCTTTGTCATTTGTAATCGCTGGTATAACCATTGGGTTAATTTTAGGTGCTCCTATTGGTACATGGATCGGTAATGCCATGACCTGGCGTTACTCTTTCGTTTTTGTAGCAGTGGTATCTTTAATAATTGCAATTGGAGTTTTATTATTCTTACCAAAAATTGAGCGAGAAGTCTCTGTGAGTATTAAAGAGAGACTCAAAAGTTTCAACAAGATTATCGTATTAACATTGAGTGTTAGCATTATCGGCACAACAGGCGGGTTTATGACGTATACGTATATCGCGCCAATGATTACGGCGATTACAACTATCGAGAATATAAGCATTTTCCTGCTAATACTTGGTGTTGGCGCTTTATTAGGCAATCTAGCTGGCGGGTATTTAACAGACCGTATCGGTGCTGCAACAACACTTAAATTATCACTTTTTGGTTTCGCTATTTTATTAGCAGCTTTCTCTTTGCTTACCTTATTAAATCCATCTCCATTGGCCGTTGTTCTAGTAGGTTTGGTTTCCTTATTATGGGGGATCCCTGGTTTTGGGATGAATCCAGCATTAAATGCATACTTGATTTCGTTAAATCCTAAACAGGCATCCATGATCCTATCTTTCAGTGCCTCTTCTTTATATATGGGAATCGGTTTAGGAGCAATTCTAGGAGGTGGAGTCATAAGCTTGAGCTCAATAAACTATGTCGGCATTAGCAGCGGGGTACTTGTATTGGTTGCTTTATTGGTTTTCATCTCAGTGAATAAGACTGCAAAAAATCATTAAAAACAATTACTTTTTAGCCTTTTACATGTAACGGCTTCGATAATGATTGAGCTGGCTAAAATAACAAATAGGTTTTTGGCGAATAGAACGTTCTAGAGGTCTTTCTTTAATAGATGCTAATCTCTTATGGAAGATTTTTATGAAACATATCGGTTAGTCGTGCTTTCCATTCCACTCCATAAGACACTCTTGCTCATTTGTGTTTTCATCTACTAAGGACTCAACTTTTATAAAGCCGTTTCTTTCATAAAAGTTAACAGCTTTTGTATTCTTTTTGTACACCTTTACTTTCATATGCTCTCTTTGTTTTTTTCCACATTCCAATAACTCTTTGCCGATCCCACTATTTTGGTAATGTTGATCAACAAATAGAGCGGCTAAATAATTTTCAACCATGGAAATGAAACCAACAATCTTCATATTCTCAACTTTAACGTATGTAACGGACATTGGAATATACGTTGTTTTCATCTCGTCTATTTGAGAATTCCAATAGTCGGGACGAATAAAACTGTGCGCGAGGATCGAGCCTTCATGCCAAATATTAATGATCGCATCTATGTCTTGAGGACTTGCTTTTCGAATCAATTCAATTCCTCCTTATCTGTTTGAAAGAGTCTCATATGTGCTAATAGTGATAGGGGCGTTTCATGGCAGTTAAGTAGCCATTTTAACACAAAACATGAGAAGTCTTTTCGCATAAGTAGAAAAAAGCATATCCTCCAGTGATCGGGGGAGAGTTACGAACCGCCGGTCGCATAGAGAAGTTGGCCGCTCTATGTACAATTTGAAAATGCAGGTTGTTATGCTTCCAAATGTGACAATCAGCCACTCAAACTGGGTACTTCAGCGCACCAACCGCATCATATATTGATATAAGTGACAGTTCAGGTAGCAATACCGGTGTTTGGGCCCAGTAAATGTCACAAAAAGGTTCCGACTGGTCACAAAAAGTCGGTTCAGTGACAATCGGAGTCGATACGAGCAGGATTTCCAGCACGGGTGGTCACATAAATGAGCTCCTCGCCCTCGACCGCCCCTCCGCCCCATGCAGTCGAGCAGGGTCCGGGACCCAAACTGTCACAAATCCTGATATAAGTGACAGTTCAGGTAGCAAAACCGGTGTTTGGAGCCGGCAAATGTCACAAAAAGGTTCCGACTGGTCACAAAAAGTCGTTTCAGTGACAATCGGAGTCGATAAGAACCCGATTTCCGGCACGGATGGTCACATAAATGAGTTCCCGGCCCTCAGTCGCCCCTCCACCCCATGCAGTCGAGCAGGGCCCGGGACGCAAACTGTCACATATCCTGATATAAGTGACAGTTCAGATAGCAAAACCGGTGTTTGGGGCCAGCAAATGTCACAAAAAGGTTCCGACTGGTCACAAAAAGTCGTTTCAGTGACAATCGGAGCCGATAGGAGCGGGATTTCGGGCACGGATGGTCACATAAATGAGTTCCCGGCCCTCAGCCACCCCTCCGCCCCATACAGTCGAAGAGAAGTGTATATGAGAGTGCTGGGCCCGGGACGCAAACTGTCACAAATCCTGATATAAGTGACAGTTCAGATAGCAAAACCGGTGTTTGGGGCCGTCAAATGTCACAAAAAGGTTCCAACTGGTCACAAAAAGTCGTTTCAGTGACAATCGGAGTCGATAGGAGCGGGATTTCGGGCACGGATGGTCACATAAATGAGTTCCCGGCCCTCAGTCGCCCCTCCGCCCCATGCAGTCGAAGAGAAATGTATATGAGAACGCAGGGCCCGGGACGCAAACTTTCACAAATACGCATATACGAGGTAATTGGAAGTCTTCGCTACGATTAAGTGCCTACTTTTTGGTCTGCTAAAACGTATCAAAAGTGAAAAACGAGTCCCCTACATCATCGGGGAACTCGTTCTTTCCATGGTCATAATCGCTGGGCGTTTAATATTCAGAGGTCGATATCAACTCGAATATCTTCACCGAGGTCATCCCATGATTCGGTATTGTAAGGAGCGGAAAACCGAATTTGTACACTTGTCATTTCTTCTGCCATGGAGTTGTTTAACACAAAGATGGACGTTCCGGATTTCGTCACGTTTCCGAAATAATCGCCGTCGATATGGTCGCTAAGCAACATGTCTGCTTCCGATTGTTCACCTGTATCTGTAATAAGCGTTGCTTGTGACGCATAAAAGGTCACATCATCATCGCTCGTGTTTTCGACAACCATGTCTACTTGAATGTATTCGACATCTGGGTCGTCGACCATGTCAGCAGCCATTCCTTCAAGCATAGCCGAAACACCGTTCACCTTTTCAATTTCCAAAGAAATCGGACTTGATTCCAGTGCTTCGATGTCTTCGTTCAAACTCACGAGCGTATGTTCACCATTCTCATTCGTCACCGTGTCGCCGACTTCAGGAACGCCTTCAGGCTCCGCTGGTTCTTCTGTTTCTTCGTCCTCTTCTTCATTTTCAACATCAACATCGCCAGGCGCTTCTTCCTCTACTTCTTCTTCAGTCACATCCGAATCCAACGATTCCTCACCGATCTCTAGACACCCAGCTAATACGAATACGGATGCTAGACTAATGGACAGAGCAAACTTTTTCATCACTCAACCCCTCACATTTCTTTAATATTTGTATGAATAATTACACAAATACCCAACATTAAAGAAACAACGATCTGTGGTTAAAGAATGAAACGTACGTTATTGAGCTCAGAATGAAGATGGACGATTTGCCTACGGTTCATCATGATAAATGAGTGTTGAGCGCCTCGAGACGTAAACACCAACGGTAGTGGCTGTACAAAATGATGATAAGATTAAAGTACGTAAAAATAATATACCGCACCCGCGTAGATTATTTAACTTTTTTCAGATATGTAAGATAATTAATCCAGGAGTATGTATATAAGGAGATTTAATCCATAATTTGGACGATAAATCTTGTCATCGTTGCTTTTGCATCAGCCTAAAAGGCGTCTAGGGAATGGAGTGTGCGGGATTACGACCTCGCAAATATTCTCACGGTTTTTGTTCTGTGCTATGATATGCACAAGGAGGTGAGAAGATGGACGAGCAAAAAGTCCTTGACGCTCTAATACAATTGAAAACAGACATGGATAAAAGGTTTGATGATATTGATAAAAGGTTCGACATGGTCGATTCGCAATTTGGGGAAGTGTTCACCCGCCTTGATCGTATTGAACAATCTCAACAAGATGAAATTGTAGCTTTGCTAAAAAATGTAAATAAGAAAATCAACAATCAAATTGATTTATACACAGAACTAAAAATTGATACTGAGCTATATTTTAGCAAAGTGAATGATTTTGAGCGCCGCTTACACCGATTGGAAAAGAAAGCGTAAAATACTTGTTTAGGAATTCCCCGCACCTCTTTCGCCACACTCGTTAATTTATCAAATCGATGATTTTTTCTGTGCTCTCTATTGGCAAGATAAAATGTTCGTTTTCATAACCGGCATACATCACATGACTCGTGTCTCCGCGTTCCCCAACGATCAAGTGAAGAATTGTATCTCCCTTTTCGTGATGAAGGATCATATCATATTCAGGTGTTGTTTCTCTTGGATTCACCCTAACCCCGTCGGATGCTTTATCCAATGAGCTTTTTAAAGATTGTAATTCATCATGTTCAGTTAAAATAGCCACTTCAGAATTTGCCCCGCTGCCTCCGTATTTTTCAAAATGATAGAATTCTGCTTTCGATATACCTTCAAATGTATGGAACTCTGTGCCACCCATTCCTAGTAAACTGCATGCTGATAACAACGATAATGGGATGAAAAACAGTATTTTCTTTATCCTATTCATTTGCTTTGTACTCCAATATGTCGGCTGGCTGACAGTCTAGCGCTTTACAAATGGCATCTAACGTCGAGAAGCGGATGGCTTTTGCTTTACCGTTTTTAAGGATTGATAAATTGGCCATCGTAATGCCTACTCGATCGGTTAACTCCGTTACACTCATTTTCCTTTTTGCTAACATCACATCTAGATTTACGATAATGGTCATTGGGCCACCCTCATACAGTCAGTTCGTTTTCTTTTTTTATTGCTACAGCACTGGTTAATAAAGCTTGTAATAGACCGGAAAACACAGAAATCACGAAACATACGAATATAATGGCAGCGCTAATGAGTAGCAAGCTAGGATGAAGGGCATTTTGAGTGAAGAAAAAGATACACCCGACAATATAGAACCCTGCAATCACGAAAGCACAACTTCGAATGGATTTTAACGCTTTCGCCGAGTGTAGACTAAAGACGTTGCGCTGCTCTATATACCTTAAAAGTAAGAACGATTGATAAAGGGCATAACAAAATGGAATCAAAGTTACGTAAATGCCTGTTAAACCGGGTAATTGTAGATATGCATACGAGGGGTCGATTTCAACGAACACGTTCGTTAAGTAGGGCAAATACAAAAAGGCAACCATAAAAACACTTAAGCCGATAAACAAGATGGATATCATTAAGAACCGTGTACTCACCATCCGAATCATTCCTTCACGTTTTAAACGTATCTTACCATATATTTATCGTTTATCAATAAAATTGTGTTAAATTTCAATAAAATAAATCGAGACCGCTCGTTAAAGATTTGACAACATACCTACGGGGGTATATGATGGGGCAGAGGTGAAGCGAGATGGAATATACAGAGCAAATGAAAAACCGCTTAAAACGAATTGAAGGACAAATACGTGGTGTACTCAAGATGATGGAAGAAGGCGAAGATTGTCGTGACGTTGTGTCTCAACTTTCTGCTTCTAGAACAGCAATTGACCGCACAATGGGTGTGATTGTAAGTGAAAACCTCGTTGAGTGTGTTCAAAAAGCAATTGAAGATGGGGAAGACACGAAAGAATACGTGGACCAAGCTGTCAATTTACTCGTGAAAAGCCGCTAAGGTAGACAGGAGTCTGTCTATCTTAGAAAAATTTTTTGCATTTTATTATACCCATAGGGGTACATGTATATAATTGGAGGAGTCAAGATGAGCGAAGAAAAAACAACCAATATTATTTTATTTAGTGGTGATTATGATAAAGCAATGGCGGCGTACATCATTGCGAATGGGGCGGCGGCCTACGACCATAAAGTTACGATTTTCCATACGTTCTGGGGATTGAATGCATTACGAAAAGATGAGCCGCTTAAAGCGAATAAAAGCTTTATGGAAAAAATGTTTGGCAAAATGATGCCTCGTGGACCAGAGAAGATGGGGTTATCAAAGATGCAATTTGCGGGTGTGGGCCCAAAGTTGATCAAAAACGTCATGAAAAAACATAATGCGATGCCTCTAGCTGATTTAATTGATCTAGCAGAAGAGCAAGATATCAACTTAGTTGCGTGTACAATGACTTTGGATTTATTAGGGTTACAAAAAGAAGAACTACGGGAGAGTAGCCAATATGCGGGTGTAGCGGCTTACTTGGCAGACGCTGAAGACGGAAACGTCAATCTATTTATTTAATGTTTGGGAGGGTGAGGCATCGTGACGTATGCGATTATCGTTGTTCTTATTATAGGCTTCGTCTTGATCGCTAGACGATCGCAAAAAGGGATTGAACAAATGACGACAACAGAGTTAAAAGAGCGGTTAAACGAAAGTCATATTCAACTCGTTGATGTTCGAACCGAAGGTGAATTTAAAGGTAGAAAGATAAAAAAAGCCAAAAATATGCCACTTCATGAATTAGGAAAAAATCTCAACTATTTGCGTAAAGACGAACTCGTCATTGTCATCTGTCAAAGTGGGGTGCGGAGCCGAAAAGCTGCAGCTATGTTAAAGAAAGCTGGGTTTAATAACGTTGCCAATGTGAAAGGTGGAATGAATGCTTGGAGCGGTTAAAAGAGGAAAATGTTAGGAAGCGTGTCAGTCCTAAATAATTAGAAAATCAAACGGGTAATTTGAGAAGCAGAAGAAGTAGCGGAAGGAAATATTCCAGGAAGTCTCCAAATTCTCGTTGGACATTTAGAGAAATAGGTGACTGAATGAGCCCGCTCAAAACGCTACGTTATCGTCTGTCGTACTGGCGGGCGCAGTTCAAAGCGGTATGCTCGAACAGACAAATAAGAGAGGGTGTTCCTGTTGGAAGATATGAAACATGATGTACTCGTTGATACAAAAGGGTTGGCTTGTCCAATGCCGATTGTACGGACAAAAAAAGCCATGAAAGACATCGAGCCAGGAAGTGTGGTTCAAATTCAAGCAACTGATAAGAGCTCTACTGCGGATTTGAAAGCATGGGCACAAAAAGCCGGGCATGACTATATCGGTACTGCTGAAGAAGGCGACACCCTTAAGCATTACTTGCGCGCAGCTGGAAGTCGAGTAGAAGAAGCGCCTTCTTTCCCTCATGTTATTGACAATGAAGGTTTGCAAACAGCCATTCAGAATAACGAACCCATGACGATTCTTGATGTCCGTGAAACGAATGAACATGAGGGGGCTCATATTCCAGGGGCTCAATCAATTCCGCTAGGAGAATTAGAAACGAGAATACAAGAAGTCGACAAAGAAAAAACCGTCTATGTCGTTTGTCGTACTGGCAATCGCAGCGACTTAGCGGCACACACATTATCGAAAAATGGCTACACGCAAGTGGTTAATGTGATTCCTGGTATGAGCAAGTGGAAAAATGAAGGAGGAAAGTAAGATGAGTTTAAGAGCGATGTCAGCAAAAGAACTAGCAACGAAAGTGATTCAGCAAGAGCCATTGTTTATTCTAGACGTTCGAAATGAAGATGCGTTCCAGGATTGGAAAGTGGAAGGCGCACAATTTGACTATTTGAACGTTCCATATTTTGACCTATTGGATGGGGTAGAAGAAATCTTACCAAAGCTCCCTTCTCATCAACCGATACTCGTTGTATGTGCGAAAGAGAATTCATCGATTATGGTTGGAGAAATGTTAGTCGAAGAAGGGTTGGCTGTATCTTATCTATCAGGTGGTATGAAGGCTTGGAGTGAACATTTAGAGCCCATAAAAGTAGCAGATTTAACTGACGGAGGCGAGTTATACCAATTTGTACGACTTGGAAAAGGCTGTCTTTCTTATATGGTGATTTCGGGTAGTGAAGCCGTTGTCATTGATTCAGCACGGATGACCGATGCTTATGTAACGCTTGCTAACGAAAAAGAAGTATCCATTGCGCATGTTTTAGACACTCACTTACATGCAGATCATATCTCTGGGGGGCGGACCCTTGCCGAGCAAACGAATGCAAAGTACTGGCTTCCTTCAAAAGATGCAAATGGGGTAACGTTTAGCTATGAATCGATCGAAGACGGCTCTCACATCATTTTAGGGGCTACAACAATTGACATCCAGGCGCTCTATACACCAGGTCACACAATCGGTTCAACGTCCTTCATTATTGACGATGCTTATCTGCTATCAGGGGATATTTTGTTTATTGATTCTATTGGTAGGCCTGATTTGGCAGGAAAAGCAGAAGACTGGGTAACGGATCTAAGAAACTCTCTCTATACCAAGTACAAGGAGTTATCGTCAGAGCTAGTCGTATTACCCGCGCACTATACGATTATTGATGAATTAAATGTAGACGGCAGTGTGGCAGAAAAGTTAGGCGTTTTGTTTGAAAAGAATCATGGCTTAAATGTGGACGATGAAACGACATTTCGCTCCATGGTGACAGATAATCTACCGCCACAACCGAATGCTTTTCAAGAGATTCGCGAAACGAACCTAGGCGTTAAAAAACCAAGTCAAGAAGAACAACGGGAAATGGAAGTCGGACCGAATCGCTGTGCCGTTCGATAAACAAAGAAGGAGACGATAATGATGGAAGTAAACAAAGTATTAGACGCTAAAGGAATGGCATGTCCAATGCCCATTGTAAAAACGAAAAAAGAAATGAAGGAACTAAACGTTGGGGAAGTTTTAGAGGTGCAAGCAACGGATCAAGGGGCATTAAAGGATTTTGAAGCGTGGGCTAATTCTACAGGACATGAATTGTTACAGTCAAAAGAAGAAGGTGGCGTTCTCACTTTTCATATTAAAAAAGGAGAGTAAAACAATAGAGGCATGTCGCCTCTTTTGTTTTATGTATAGCGAGCGGGGGACGGAGGTTTTGTGATCGCGTATTTTTGCCTTTCTTAACGTTTGCCGGTTGATTATGGCTGGAAACAGAAAGGTTGCTATCGAAATCTTAATTTTTAAATTATTTTGTTTCCAACGCGTACATCTTCGGTTATATTAATTATAAATTAATTAGATGTAACGCTAGGATTTGGAATAGAAATTTTCGAAACGTCAGTAGGTGCACAAAGATGAGAATAAAGTTCCTCTATACATTCTACTTAAGACGTTTAATTAAGAGTAAATTATACGTCTTGGCTTATCTTTTTTTGATCATTATGGTTCTTTCTAGAATCTATATAAACGTTATCGTACGCTCAACGGAAGAAAGCTATGGCCACTTACCTAGTGAATTAAATATTCTTGTTCAAGCGACGAGTGTATTGATTCTTCTTTATTTTTACTTACAGTATTCGAATGAAATTAAGTTTGGGGTCCAGTATTCGTTCTCTGATGGCTATCAGATTATGTTACAAAAGGTTTTAGGGTTGCTGCTTGCGCATATCACATATTTATCAGTACTATTATTCCTTGTTTATAGTCTATATGGACTGACTTATTTATATGTAGGCATCCCATTATCAAGTATTTATTGGTCAATGTTCTTGTTTATTACCATGTATCTATTCGTCCCATTCGTCATCTATGCTTTGTTTGGTGTTTTACTCGCAGTTACGTTTGGTCGCAACAGTATTGGTTTAATTGTACTATTGATCGTTTGGGTTGCAGCAGGCACATACAATCGACAGTTCTTTCATGTATGGTTTGGTGGGGCGAATGACCTTTCGAGTTTGTTTAGTATTGGTCCAACGAATGATTTCATGATTTATTTTTCGTATCTAGGGTATGACCTTGGGGTTGATGATGCCTTAAGGGCAGGTGCGTGGGTGGCATTTCTTTGTGCTTTGGTGCTCGTGTTTACGATGAAATGGTTGAACGACCATCGAACAGGGACGATTGTACTCGGTGTGATTGTTGCGAGTGTTCTACTCGCTGTTTTTTCTGCGTTTGGATCCATTCAGCTAAGCTCCAAAGCATTTAACGGCGTCGATGGAGATCGTGAGGTGACGTACTATGAACAGCTCGCTGATTTTTCATCAGATATGAATTATGAAATTGAATCGTATCTATTAACATTAGAAGGAAATCGGGTGATCGCAAATCTAAGACTTAGCGAACTCGCTACTTTGACGCCAACTTTTCAATTGTATCACGGATACCCGATAGACAACATCGAAGGGGGAGATGAGCAAGTACCCTATGAACGACACGGGGACCAAGTGAAAGTATTCCTACCTTCTGAAAATGTGGAGAATATAAAGGTTGTTTATCAACTGGTTGATACTGCAATTATGCCTTACAAGGGCAATCGTTATTCATACCCGGGAAATATGGCGTGGTATCCAAAACGGTTGGATGATCATATGCTTTCTTTTCAAACAGCTGACCTATCCGGAACGAATGACTTTAAACTAACTAAGGATCTAATCGAGGAACCGCTGCTCAATTTTCAGCTGAAGGTCACAGAAGATCTTCTATTTACGAACTTAGAGGCTACAGCTCCAGGGGTATATGAAGGCAGTACAGAAGCGGTCTCGGTCATTCGTGGGGAAGGGGAACAGTATGAATACAATGGCTATACGGTAGTAGCCCCCGCAGATTGGCCGAATATGGATGAACGAATTCCCGTTGTCGTCTCGAGGTGGGAGGAAATCATCCTGCAGTTGAGAGATATTGGCTTCACTGACGTTCAAAATGTACCGAAGCAGCTCATTCTATCGTACCCTCATTTGCATCGGGAAAGCTTTATGACCAGTGATCATATGATGTATATCGCATATGGACTTGAAGGCATTCATGATGATTTAATCTTTAGTAATTTTGAGAGAGATTTTATTCAAATGACCCTTCCCGTAAAAGGCAATGTGGTCGTGTATCGTTCGTGGCTAGAACTGATGAGTCACTATATGTGGGAACAATCGGAAAACATAGAGGGTAGAGAGAGGAACGCTTTTGTAGCTACTCACAACAGTTTCCGGAACCCCGAACAGTACGATGAGATGCTCTATCACTTTGACAACCTTGACGAGGAAAAGAAACCGTCATTTTTGTATGAATGGTATCGACTGTTGGATGACATGACGTCCATTGACGACATAAATACATTAATAGAGGAGTTCAATGAAAGGTGAAAGTATCCATTAATGGCGTAAGCAAAAAATATAAAAAGACCTTTGTATTAAGAAATGTTGATTTGGAGTTTGCGGGCGTATATGGTCTGCTTGGACCAAATGGTGCAGGCAAAACAACGCTAATGAAGATCATTGCCGGAATGGAGCGTCTACATGAAGGCGAAGTTTACGTCGACGATGTCTTAATGAGTAAGCGTTCATACGTAAAGCGGACAGACTTGATCGGGTACCTTCCTCAAGATTTCATGGTGTACCCTGATTTATCCGTTTATGAGGTATTAGAGCATATCGCACATTTACAAGGCATGCATGCCCTTAAAATTCCAGGGGAGATTCGGAGAATTATTGACCTTGTTCATTTAGCAGAACATGTGCAAAAAAAGATGAACAACCTATCCGGAGGAATGAGAAGAAGGGTAGGAATTGCACAATTGCTTCTTCGAAACCCCCAGGTACTTGTGTTTGATGAACCAACCGCAGGATTAGACATTGACGAGCGTATTCGTTTTCGAAACTTGTTGCGACGGTTAGGTGCGACGCACACAGTCATCATTTCTTCTCATCTCGTTGAAGATATAGAATTTCTCTGCAATCGTATCGGTATTATCCGAAAAGGGGTTGTCTTGTTTGAAGGCACCCCAAGTGAGTTGAAAAGCTTTGCGAAAGATGTGGTGTTTGAACATCATGTGAAACATGATCAGTTAGATGGGATCATCGATCATGAGGAAGTCATCCAGCTCGAAGATCACAATGAGTATGTAATCGTGCGGGTGTTAACACAGCATCCGGGAAAAGAAGCCGGGGTGCGTGTCGAACCGCGCCTCATTGACGGGTACCTTTCTCTATTGCGAAGTGATGTGTATGGGTAATGTGTGGCGCGAGTTTTCTTTCGATTATAAAGTCATTGGCATGAGTTATGCCATTCCCTTCGTAAGCTACGTACTTTGTATCATGATTATATTATCCGACTCTAGCTCGAGCGATCCGTACTTTGGCTACGCTTTTTTACAAGGAATGGCGATTCCGTTAGCGGGGGTGCACACCGTGTTTCTGTATAAGTATGTGTTAGAGGACGGTGCTTTTGAAACGCTCGTACCGCTCCATCGTAAGCGGATATACGTTGATGTAATGCGTTACACACTCCTTCACGGAGGCATCGTCTTTGCCCTTCTGATGCTACTGGTGTATGTAAATGGAAGCCAATTTTTCACGATAGAAAAAACCGTACACATAGTAGCTTTGTTTATCTTTTACCAACTCATTGGCCTCGCGCTACTCACATTCATTCGGAATTTTGAAATTTCAGTAGCGGTTGTGGGTATGTATACCTTCATTGAGGTGGTCACACGCGGTGAATTCATGCCATGGCCAAGAATCTTTATCTTTTACGACCCCTTTTTGTATGACATGCAGTGGAAATTTTTCTTTATTGGTTTAGGCATCGTTTTGTCTTTAATTCAAATCATTAGAACTTTTTCTCTGAGGTGAGTCATTTTCTAAGGTATAATTATAGTTTCGTAAGGAGAAGATCTAGGCAGTGAAACTACCTTTAGTAAATGAGGCATACACATGACACAACATCGCTTTACAGCGTACGGATTAAGTGACGAATTGAATCAAGCGTTAGCGAACTTGAACTATGATTCGCCGACCCCGGTACAAAGGCAGGTGATCCCGCTCGTTCTGGAAAAGAAAGACGTGATTGTCTCGTCGCACACGGGAAGTGGGAAAACGGCTGCGTACGGAATTCCAATTTGCGAGCAGGTGGATTGGCAAGAGAATAAGCCGCAAGCGCTCGTGCTTACACCAACACGGGAGTTGGCGTTTCAAGTGAAAGAGGACATCGTCAATTTAGGCCGCTATAAACGAATTAAAGCTTCGGCGGTCGTTGGGAAACAACCGTTTTTTAAACAAAAAGATGAACTAAAGCAAAAAACACATGTCGTCGTTGGCACGCCTGGACGGATGCTCGACCATATTGAAAAAGGCACGCTGCCGCTCGAACATATAAAGTACTTGGTTATCGATGAAGCGGATGAAATGCTAAACATGGGGTTTATTGAGCAAGTTGAGGCGATTATTTCTGAAGTTCCCGAGCAAAGGGTGACGATGTTATTCTCAGCAACCTTACCCGAGCGAGTGAAGGAACTCTCAAGTCAATATATGAACGCGCCGGTTGATGTTGACATTGAAGAAGATGGCACAACAGTGGAACAGATTGACCATACGCTTTATCGTGTAGACGAAGAGAACAAATTCGCATTGTTGGAAGATATTACGGTTGTGGAAAACCCAGATAGTGCCATCGTATTTTGTAGTACGCAAGAACGCGTCGACACCGTTTCTGAGCAACTCGTTGATCGAGGGTATGACTGTGATAAACTGCACGGCGGTATGGAACAGTATGATCGACTTGACGTGATGGAGGAGTTTAGAAGAGGGGAGTTTCGCTATCTCATTGCCACCGACGTCGCTGCGAGAGGTATTGATGTTGAGCGGATCAGCCATGTGATCAACTATGATCTTCCAACGGACAAAGAACGGTACGTCCACCGTACAGGTAGAACCGGTCGTGCTGGGCATATTGGCAAAGCCATTACGTTTGTCACCTCAGCTGAAGACGAGTCGCTCGAAGCAATCGAAAACTATATCGGGTTCCAAATCCCCGAGTCCACATCGCCATCACGAGAACAAGTACGCCGGGCTAAACCTGAATTCCTAAAGAAGGTCAACAGCCAACCAGTCCGAAAAAAAGCCAAAAATGAGCAGCTGAACGAAAACATCATGAAACTATATTTCAATGGGGGAAAGCGAAAGAAATTGCGCGCGGTTGATTTCGTCGGAACGATCGCCAAAATTGATGGAGTGACCGCCGAAGACATTGGGATTATTACGATTGAAGAGACGCAAACGTATGTGGAAATCTTAAACGGCAAAGGGCAAGTGGTGCTTGATACGATGAGACATACGACAGTGAAAGGCAAACAGTTAAAAGTCCATATCGCGAGAAAACGTTAAGTGGAGAGCCTGGTGAGGCTCTTCGCTTTATTTATAAAAGTAACATGAAAGCGACGATCTTCAGCTATAATGGAGGTCAAATGGAGGTGGACAATCGATGCACGATTCCTATCCAGATTTACGGGTTAAGCGAACACGCCGCGCCATTAAACGCGCTTTTACAGAACTGCTTCACGAAATGCCATTAGAGAAAATCACCGTTCATACGTTGGCGAAGCGAGCGGAGATTAACCGGGTCACGTTTTATGATCATTATCACGATATATATAACCTAGCCGATCATTTCATTTCCGATAAACTCTACGACATACGTACAGCTTTAACCCTTGAGAACACGGACATTGACGAAGACCAGCGTGCAGAACAAGCACTCTCTCGTTTGTTAGAACATATTGCTGTTAATGAACAAGTGTACCGAATGCTGCTCGTCGACCAGCAACTGCCTGCCTTTACAAAAAAGCTTACAAACTTGCTTCATTCGCTCATTTTAAAGCCTGATCCAGCAAATGCATTTTACTCGATTCAGACGCCTGAAGAAGTTGCTCGCTGGTATGCTTCCTCGGCCCTTTTAGGAACGATTTCGATGTGGTTGGAACATGGTATGCCATACACACCAAAGGTGCTCGCTGAGCAACTAATCAAATTGAATCCATTCCGCAACGATAATTCATAAGAAACGTTCCTTTACACTTTTTGGACATCTGTCGTTTTTCTTACACACTTGAGGGAATTGTCAATTGTTCCCTGGATGGATTGGAGATAGCATGGAAGGTGAGATGAACAACATTTGAAAAGGATGTGTAACGATGAAACTTGATCAAAAGGTAGCGGTGGTTACTGGAGCCGCCTCTGGTATGGGTGAAGCCATTGCAAAGCTTTACGCGCGAGAAGGCGCGAGTGTTGTTGTTGCAGACTTGAATGAAGAAGGTGCCAATGCTGTTACCGCATCGATTAAAGAGCAAGGTGGACAAGCCGTTGCTGTTAAAGTGAACGTCGCTGAACAAGACGATGTGAATACGATGATCGAAACCGCTGTAGATACATTCGGTTCCATCGATATTCTTGTG
The DNA here is from genome assembly GCF_041949955.1 of Geomicrobium sp. JSM 1781026. NCBI lineage: Bacteria > Bacillati > Bacillota > Bacilli > Caryophanales > Geomicrobium > Geomicrobium sp. JSM 1781026. The sequence goes on from NZ_JBHFQF010000002.1 coordinate 244,928, forward strand.
AATAATGCTGGGATTATGGACGGATTTGAACCAGCTGGAGAAATTACGGATGAGAAATGGGATTTACTATTTGAGGTGAATACGAAAAGCGTCATGCGCTCAACACGGAAAGCCCTTCCTTACTTCCTTGAAAAAGAAGCAGGGGTGATTGTGAATATCGCTTCTTCAGGAGGCTTAAATGGTGCGCATGCGGGGGTTTCCTATACAGCCTCAAAACATGCAGTGGTTGGCATCACGAAGAATACCGGCTATATGTATGCGGATAAAGGGATTCGCTGTAACGCCATTGCGCCAGGTGGCGTGCAAACGAATATCGCTTCTTCCTTAAACAACGTAAGTGAGTTCGGCAGTGGTCGCTTGCAAGCCGCCCGTTCTGTAATGCCACGCGTCGGACAAGCAGACGAAATTGCAAAAGTAGCTCTGTTCTTAGCTTCCGATGATGCTAGCTTTGTCAACGGTACGGTCGTCACCGCAGACGCTGGCTGGACGTCAGCGTTTTAAAGGTTGTCATTTTCTATCCCACTAAAAAACAGTTCCTAAAGAGGTTTAGGAACTGTTTTTTTCGATTAATGGCTTACTAACGCTGCCTTTATAAGCAAACGTAGAAGTAATAGAATTGACCATAATGACATATCACTATAAACTACAACTATATCATTTTGGAGGTTTTTGTTTGTCAAATTTATGTTTAGAGCTGGTCGTGTAACCACTTTCTTAATGACTACGTTCATATGGAAAGTGCCATTTTTAGCACCACAATAGAAGATATAAAATGAATAGGAGACTATACATGGACATTAAAATTCGACCAGAATTGAATACAGAATATAGAGCAACAGAAGAAACGATTCAAACCGCTTTTTTGCATGAAGAATTTAGCGATAAAAGTGAGCATCTATTAGTGAATAAGATTAGAAAATCAGATGCATTCATACCCGAACTCTCACTAGTCGCGTTGAATCAAAATGAAGATATTATAGGTCATATCCTTCTATCAAAAATCAAAATTGTAGAGGGTGCGAATAAAGTAGATTCTTTAGCACTTGCTCCAGTATCTGTTACTCCTAAACACCAGAAAAACGGGATTGGAAGCCAGTTAATTCGTGCTGCACTAAAGAAAGCAAATGATCTTGGTTATCGCTCTGTCATTGTACTAGGTCATAAAGATTACTATTCGAAGTTTGGCTTTAAACAAGCCCGCTTGTGGAACATAAAAGCTCCATTTGACGTGCCCGACGAACAATTTATGGCTTTAGAGATAACAGATCATGCCCTTGACAATGTTTCGGGTGTTGTTCAGTATTCAGAAGCCTTCTTAGATTAAATGGCTTCATGAAAACAGTAGCCATTCATAAGAGGCAGTCCGGGATGTATGAAACTCTGGACGCCTTTTTTAATTTCTGGCAAAAACTCCTAAGCATGATGACAACTGTTATATTCTTGCAAATAAGGTTTACGCATTGTAAGAACGGACAATTAAATCACATAATGCCATTTATTTGCTCATTTTGTTAAACGTTTGAATCAGGAACTGTTCAGCATCAATGATAACTTGTCCTTCGTTATATGGAAATTGTAATTAACTTTACAGCGACTTCCAAAAAGAAACCACAGGTGCATTGTTCATGAGTCTGATGACAAAATACGTTCCTTGCTAATCCTCAAGTAATCGTTTGTCGACTCGTTTCCCTACGCCTTTATATTTGTTTAGTATAAAAATGTCATTAATACCAAAATCGTTTTCCTTCGTTAAAAAAGGATGTTCAAGTAAAAAGATAAAGCCGATAATATCTCCATCAAATTTTATGAAATAAAGAGGGCATCCCTTTACTGACCAGAACTCATCTAAGCTCTCATATTCAAAAAACTTCTTTTCCAATCGTTATTTTGGAAGTAAATGCCGAAAGATCACGTAAATACAAAGAACAAAGGTTTATCAAAGTAACTTTTTTAGACGTTTGAACTTGTTTTATCGTGACAGACAATTACATTTCTTTTGTCGGAACTAGTTGTTATTTCGTCTTAGCAGGAAAGACCTGAGTAAGACTAGATGGCATAACGAAACATCCATAAACTGTAGGTATTGCACTTTTAGTAGCCCTTAAGGGGTTGTATCATACATGTAACGCTTGTCTATAGCCCTATTTGTTGTAAATCCGTTATCACTTCATTAATAGGTGTATTCATCCCATCATAAAAACGAATAATTTCTTGTTCGTCTGTAATCAAGAAGAAGTTTACCCCATGAATAATATCATTTCCTTCAGGATCGTCACGCAATTCTTGACGAAAACTACCTTCTGAAAGTTCTTGAATTGTTTCATCACTATAGCCCGTTAGAAATGTCCAATTGTCTATATCCACTCCGTAGTTCGTTGCATATTCAGTTAAAACTTCTGGACTGTCGTTGTCTGGATCAACAGTAAATGACACAAACTCCACATCCAATCCTTGTGATTGGACAGCTTCTTGTAAATCAACCATATTTGGCGTCATCGTATTACAAACGGTCGGGCATGATGTGAAGATAAAGTCTGCAATCCAATATTCGTCTTCAAGATCTGATAAACCGAAGTCTTCAGCATTCTGATCAATAAAGTCAAATGATTCAACTTCCCATCCAGCTTCACTAATGTCAGTGATTCCTTGTACATCGTCTATGGTTTGATTCTGACACCCAGCGAACAATAAGCTTGCAGCGATAACTCCTAAAAAGCGTTTCATCATCAAATCTCCTAATCTGTCTTAATTTCAAGTGCCTCACTAGGCTAGACATGCATTCTATACGCAGTTACGTAGGATTGGATTTCGTAAATACCTTCCTCAATAAACGTATGTTCTATAATATAGACACCGTCTTCCGTCGATGTTGCAAGGATTAATACCCAACGCTTTGGCCCTCGACACGGATTTCAACCTTAAATTCATTGGCATCTTCCACAGGTTCGCTATCTTAAAATACGGTAGTGTTAACAACAACCTCTTCACCGATTTCTGCAACATTTGGCACGTCAATTACGATCTCGACAGGTTACATGGATAAAGTTAATGGATTTTCTTCCACGGATGATTGACACCCGACTAAGATGAATAAGAAAGTTACTCCAAAAATAGCTTTTCTCATTTTGTTTCATTTCCCTTCAAGCTCTTGCTTAATGATATTCGCCAACCTTGTTGCATCAAAGCTAACACCTTTTAACAGAGCCGAACCCCTATGTGTTTGCCAACTTAAACCAATAAAATAGATTCCCTTTTCTGGAGTTACCCCTTTTTCATGAATAGCATGGCCTTCTTGATCGAGTACTCCCTCTACGTTTAGCCATGAGTAATCATTTCGATAACCGGTTGCCCATATCACTACGTCCACCTCATCGACTTCACCTGATTGATAATAGGCTTTTCCATTTCTAAATTCGGTTAAGCGACCCTTTATGGTTACTGTCTCTTTTACAGTCTTGTAATCATCACCGATGAGAGGCTCATTTCTCATAAGTAAATTCCCAAGGCTGGATTTTGGAGATACGTTATTAATCTTCAAAACATCCATCCACCAAAACAAACTTTTCCCTGCTATTCTTTGAGGTAGGCGTTTAATTGGTTTGCTGGCAGATAAAATAACTTGATGCGTTTTCGAAAGTTCTGAAGCAATTTGTACACCCGAATTACCTGCCCCCACAATGAGCACTTTATTTCCTTGAATTTGCTTAGGGTTCTTATAAGTTGAGGCATGTAACATCTGTTCTACTGAATGGTCATGGATCTCAGGTGTGAAGGGTCGTTGGAAAGCACCTGTTGCAACAACAAGGTGAGTAGCTTTATACGAACTAGTCAGCGTATGAACACTGTACAAGCCATCTTTTTCTTTATTTACGTGAATCACTTTTTGTTGGAGTAGAACAGGCAATTCGTAATTTCTTTGAAAATCGTTCAAATAGTCCACGATTTCATCTTTCGATGGATAGGCATTCGGATTTCCCTTTAGAGGGAAGTCAAACAACTGACTATACTTTTTAGGAGTAAATAACGTTAAGGATTCGTATCGCATTTTCCAAGCTGCTCCTATGGCATCGTTCTCGTCTATAATTAATATAGATACTCCCTGATCCTTAAGCGCATAACCCATGGCGAGGCCGGCTTGACCGCCTCCAATAATGATTGTCTGGAACGTGTCCATGCGTACTTCTCCTTCTGAAGCGCTCTTAATTACCGCTTTAACGATTTATTTTTTCGTAGTAAACGTAAACTATTAAGGGTGACTAACAGTGTAGCCCCCATATCAGAAAGGATTGCAATCCATAACGTTAGCCAACCTGGAATAACGAGTAAGAGTGCTATGGCTTTTAAACCTAATGATAAAGCAATATTTTGCTTAATAATCGTCAACGCTCGTCGACTTAGTGACACGGTATAAGGTAATTTCTCTAAATCATCACCCATAAGAGCGACATCTGAGGTCTCTAATGCTGTGTCAGTCCCAGCTCCACCCATCGCAATTCCCACACTTGATGCAGCTAAAGCAGGTGCATCATTAATTCCATCTCCAACCATCGCAACATTACCGTGCGTTTCTCGGAGTTCTTTAATCGAAGTGAGTTTGTCATCTGGCATGAGCTCTGCGTGAACATTTGTAACACCGAGCTTCATAGCAATGGCTTGTGCAGTTTTTTTATCATCACCAGTGAGCATTACTGTATGTTTAATGCCTATGGAATGTAATGTATTTATAACCGATTTGCTTTGATCTCTCGCTTCATCTGACACACCGATAACAGCAAGAATCTTGTCGGTGTCACTCATTACCATGACGGTTTTACCGTTTGTTTGTAACTCGTTGACAATTGTATTGACCTCTTCTGATAGATTGATGTTTGCCTGATGATCAAACAATTGCCGGTTCCCGATCCAGATAGAACGACCGTTCACGTTTGCACGAACACCTTTACCCGTAACGGATGAGAAGTTATCGACAATTACGTTGTGGTAATCAATTTGTTCTTGTTGAGCATGTCTAATAATGGCACCAGCTAATGGATGTTGTGAATACGATTCTATAGCCGTTACCCATTGCAAGATTGTGTAATCCATCTCCGTAGATAAATTATAGTAATCTGTTAAACTAGGTTCGCCTTTCGTTAATGTCCCTGTCTTATCAAAGGCAATCGCTTTAATTTGTCCGAGTTCTTCTAAGTACGCTCCGCCTTTAATGAGCACACCTTGTTTCGCTGCATTACCAATTGCAGTCACAATCGCAACTGGCGTTGAAATGACTAAGGCGCATGGACAACCAACAACGAGCACGGCTAAACCTTGATACACCCATGCTTCCCAGCTGCCACCCATAACGAGTGGCGGGAATACTGCTACAAGACCAGCAACGACCATAATTGCAGGTGTATAATATTTGGCAAACCGGTCAATAAACGATTGAGTCTGCGCGCGTTCTGCTTGTGCTTCTTCAACGAGGTGAATAATCTTTGCAAGAGTTGTATCTTTCACGCGTTTGGTTACTTTGACTTCCAGATAGCCTTCTGTATTAAGTGTTCCGGCAAATACCGTGTCTCCTGTGTTTTTCTCTACAGGAATTGACTCTCCTGTAATCGCACTCTGGTTAATAGATGAATGGCCACGTAAAACCTCACCGTCCATCGCAAGCTTTTCTCCCGGTTTTACGACGAGGATATCTCCAACCTCAATATCTTTAACGGACAACATCATTTCTTTCCCTTGACGCAAAATCGTTGCTTGCTTTGGAGCGATTGACATTAGCGAACGAATGCTTTGTCTCGCTTTATCCATAGAGAAGCGTTCTAGTTGCTCACTAATAGCAAAAAGTAGAACGACAATTGCTCCTTCTGTCCACTCTCCAATAATGATTGCTCCGATAACCGCTACAGTCATTAAAGTTTTCATATCAAACTGTAGGCGGGTCAGGTTTTGTAATCCTGTTTTGAACAATGAATATCCACCAACAGCCATCGATAACAGAAAGAATGAATATGATAAAGCATGTTCTTCACCGAAGGAGGTTTGATTAATCAGACCGATAAAAAACAGAACAGAGGCTAGTAGTACATTCCAATATTTCATTACGAATAATTTCTTCGGGCGTTCTACTGTTACTTCGTCATCTTCTGAACGTACGTGTAAATTCTCAAATGCTCCAGCTTTTTCAAGTTGCTCAATAGATGCAGAGCCGTATACTGTTATTTTCGACGCTGCAAAGTTCACTTCAGCATCAGAGACCGTATCAATTCGTTTTACATTTTTTTCAAACGTACCCGCACACCCGGCACAAGAAAACCCATTCACACGGTACACCTGTTTGTTCGTTAAGTTAGCCATCTTACTCCTCCGCATGAGTCATGGCAAGTGTAATTAAAGCCGTCACATGAGGGTCATCAAGAGAATAAAACACAAGTTTTCCTTCTTTACGGCTCTTTGCTAACCTCATATTTCGTAAATGGCGCAAATGATGAGATGCGGTTGCATTCGTTGTTCCAATGATATTTGCTACATCACATACGCATAGCTCATTTTCTTGTGTCAACGTAAAAGCCACTTTTAACCGTGTTTGATCAGCCAAAGCTTTGAATAGATCTGCTGCATTACTAAAGCGATGTTTCCCGACCACTCCTGAGATCCGGGTAACTTTTTCTTCGTCGTAACAAAAAACATCACACGTATCTTTTTTAGTTTCCTCCATCATCTCACCTCGATATTCAAATACTCATTTGATTATTAGTTTATTCATATGTCATACAACTGTCAACAAACACTTATCTAATTACAAAAATTAGATCAACTCGCTATGTATACAATCATGTGAGTATTAGTTTGTTTTAAGGAAGCAATTCATTGCAACGAACGGCATAGGTATGAACAGCGTGATGGTGAGGGACATGGGGATTTAATGAAGAAGTAAAAGGCTCATGTAGTCTTTTATAATAAGCATTTCACATTCTTATAATAGATTTGACCGTATTAGCCCATAGAGCGCTCTAGTTAAGGACAGGGGGTATGTACAAGGTTCAAAATAAGTTAATGAAGGAAAGGTGATTAGGCTGAATATAGGCAGGGGATAAAGTGGAACAGATGTGGAGGAGAAGTTTTACTAAAGACGGATGAAGAAACTGTCATTTGAGGTAAAAATGAGTACACGAAATTTTTGAACACGGAGCTATATCTCATTTAACGTTAACCAAGTTGATGGAGTTTAAGGAAATAGAATTATTAACATCGATATAAAAATAAACGTTAAAAAGAATAAGGGATTATAAATGAATTTGAACGACAAGTACAAAAAAGCCCCCCCCCCCTAAATGAAGGGAAGCTTCCATCGTTAATTTGCGAGCACTAGAAACGAAACAAAAAATAGAGCATAAGAGCCCATAAACGCCATTGAAAGTTTTCCTAACTTAGTATTTAACGACAGACCTTTTGTGATGCCAAGCTTGAAAACATTAACGAGTAATACACAAACCGCCAATAAAAAGGATAACATTGCAATAATTAAAGCAATTTGTTCCAACAGAATAACCTCCCGTAATGATAGTAATTGTAATAGTACGAACACGTTGAACATGCTCATGAGTACGAATAGCCGATCCAGCCGTATGCCACAGATCGTTCTTTCACTTAGTTCTACATGCCAAGCATCAAAAATGCCTAGCAATAAATCAATAATGATCTTGCTGGAGAGTCCCGTGTGCTCTACAACTTGCTCTAACTCCTCACCGTACCTTTTTCTCCACGGTTTAGGATATAGATAAATGAGCCGTTTCATAGTAAGCCTAGCCTTTTCGAACCGAGCATCGTTATTTTTTGGAGTTCCTCAATTTGTTGCGTCAAGTGCTCGCTACCTGCTTTTGTCAATGTGTAAGGCTTTTTACGCTCTTCCGATTCAATTACACGGATATATCCAGCTTTCTCTAAACGAGAAATCGCTCCATATAAAGTTCCTGGGCCTAATTGAATATCATACGTCTGTTGAATGTCTTCCATAATTGCATAACCATGACGGTTTGTTTCTGCAAGGCTAATTAATATTAATAACGACGGTTCTGAGAACTTCCCTTTTTTGACCATCTGTTCACTCCTCACGCTATTACGTTTCGCGATATATCGTGTAACGTAATGATAAACGATGTGAAAACAAAAGTCAAAATGATCTCAAGTTATTTTTTTAAGAGAGGTCAATAATACATCAAAAAAAGTTGATTTATTAATCACTGCCTGTTATTCTTATATTAATCAAAAAATATTGATGAAAAGGTGAAATTCTCAAATGGAGGAAATGTATACAAAGTTAGCCAATGATCAATTGGCCACCTATGAAAAACAGTTTAAAGCATTAGCAGATACTAAAAGACTACAATTATTAAATTTATTAAGTGTACAAGGTGAAATGTGTGTTTGTGATTTACAAGAAGAATTAGAAATGCCACAATCGAAACTTTCCTATCACCTCAAAATTATGACGGATGCGAACTTTCTACATAAAGAAACGAGAGGAACGTGGAGCTATTACCGCATTAATAGCGACCATGTAGATTCGCTTCTTTCCGAACAGTTATGTTGTATTTTAAAGCCGTCTAAATAACGGTTTTAATTTATCTATAATTAATCAAAAAAAATTGATGAAGGAGCATGTGTAATGATGAATGTTCATATCGGTTTGAATGTACAAAACGTAGAGGAAAGTAAGGATTTTTACCAAAAGCTATTTAGTGTTCCTCCAGTAAAAGAAAAAGATGGCTATGTAAAGTTTTTGACGACAGAGCCAAATCTTAACTTAACGCTCACAAAAGCAGAAGAAGTGCAAGGGAATCAAATCAATCATTTGGGGGTTCAAGTGAACGCTAAAGAAGAAGTGTTAAAACATAAAGAACGGCTTGAAAAGGAAGGTTTCTTTGCAAGAGAAGAAATGGATACAACGTGTTGCTATGCTGTCCAAGATAAGTTTTGGGTAACCGACCCAGATGGTAATGAGTGGGAATATTTTTATACGAAGCAAGATGTTGAGGCAAAAGAGGGCTCTTCTTGATGTGCAAGCTGATTTGTCAATCGTTATAATTGTAGGCACAATATAAGTCGATCTTAATATAAAGATTGACTTATATTTATTTTTGTTTATATAATATGTCTCGGAGAGGAGCTTTATAGATGGAAAATGACAAATTAACCATGACTGAACTTACATCATGCTTAAAGGTTATTGGCGATCCGACTCGCTTTTTAATTCTTAAACTGGTTGAAAAGAAAACGTATTGTGTGTGTGAGTTTGTTGAAATGCTCGGGATTAGTCAACCTGCGGTGAGTCAGCATTTACGTAAATTAAAAGATTTAGAGTTAATCACAGAAGAACGCCGAGAGCAGTGGCGGTATTTTTCACTGAATTCAACTTCTCCTTATTTCCCTATGGTTCGCGATCTTCTTCAGTATAGTGACGATCAAGATGAACGCTATCTTCAAGCGATAGAAAGAGAAGGGCTTGCGAGTTGTTAAAGGAGATTAGTGAATGGTAGATGTGATATTGGCTTCATTGATCTTTGTCGTGACGTTAGTGCTTGTCATTTGGCAACCGAAAAACTTAAACATCGGCTGGTCGGCGATTGGCGGAGCGGTGCTTGCCCTTTTGCTCGGTGTTGTTAGCTTTACGGATGTGATTGATGTTACAGGCATTGTGTGGAATGCAACGCTTACGTTTATTGCGGTGATTCTTATCTCACTCATATTAGATGAAATTGGTTTCTTCGAATGGTCGGCGCTACATATGGCGAGAGTCGCCAAAGGAAATGCCGTTCTCATGTTTGTTTATGTCTGCTTACTTGGCTCGATTGTTGCCGCTTTTTTTGCCAACGATGGGGCAGCGTTAATTTTAACACCGATTGTTTTAGCGATGGTCCGCTCATTAAATTTCAATGAAACAATGGTTTTCCCGTTTATTATTGCGAGTGGATTTATTGCGGATACGACGTCGCTTCCACTTGTTGTGAGTAACTTAGTGAATATTGTTTCGGCGGATTTCTTTGGCATAGGTTTTATTGAATATGCGACACGTATGATTGTACCGAATTTCTTTGCTTTAATTGCGAGTATTGTTGTGTTGCTTCTTTACTTTAGAAAGAGCATTCCAAAGCGTTACGACTACTCACAATTAAAAGAACCTGCTTTAGCAATAAAAGACCCGAAGATGTTCAAATTATCTTGGGTTGTGTTAGGGTTACTGCTCGTTGGCTATATCGTCAGTGAGTTTGTTCATATCCCGGTATCGTTCGTTGCTGGAGGGATTGCAATTGTATTCTTGTTCATATCTAGAGCGAGCTCTGTCGTCAATACAACAACGGTTCTTAGAGGAGCCCCGTGGAACATTGTGTTTTTTTCCATTGGGATGTATGTCGTCGTATACGGTCTTCGAAACGTCGGGTTAACAGATGTATTAGCCGATGCGATTTTTATCGTAGCCGACCAAGGTCTGTTTGCTGCCACAATGGGAATGGGCTTTATCGCCGCGATCTTATCGTCAATGATGAATAACATGCCAACTGTTTTAATTAATGCGATTGCGATCGCAGAATCAGGAACGACAGGATTAACGAAAGAAGCATTGATTTATGCCAACGTGATTGGAGCGGACTTAGGTCCGAAAATCACCCCGATTGGGTCATTGGCAACATTGCTATGGTTACATGTGTTAACGAATAAAGGTGTGAAGATCTCTTGGGGTACGTATTTTAAAACTGGAATTGTCATAACCCTTCCAGTTCTAGCGATCACCTTATTTGGATTGTATCTATGGTTATTAATTATCTATTAATGGAGAGATAATATGAAAAAGACAATCTATTTTTTATGTACAGGAAACTCGTGCCGTTCACAAATGGCCGAAGGTTTTGCAAAACGATACTTGCAAGAGGAGTGGAATGTGTGTAGTGCAGGAATTGAAGCACATGGATTGAACCCAAATGCGGTAAAGGTAATGAAGGAAGCGGGCATTGATATTTCCGGTCAAACGTCGGATATCATTAATGTTGAATTACTCAACAATGCTGATTTTGTTGTGACGTTATGTGGAGATGCTACTGATCGGTGTCCTGTAACTCCCTCTCATGTGAAGCGTGAGCATTGGGGATTCGACGACCCTGCCAAAGCAGAAGGTACGAAAGAAGAACAATGGGCAGTTTTTAAGCGCGTTAGAGATGAGATTCGTGGGAGAATAAAGCATTTTTCGGAGACTGGGAAATAAGGAGGAGCACTGAATTAGCAGTATTTTCTCTTGAGTTTAACCGTACGTCAATGTGTGTGTTAACTCTATAAGTTAAACGATAGTTTTTCCTGATTTGCACAGTTCGTGCTTGAACATTATCATCTTTTCAAGACTTGAGAACCGGTGCAAGTGCGTCATAGGCGCTGTAGATAGCTAAAAATGTTTTTATTTCCAAAGACCCTCGATTGGAAACGGAATCACTCAACCGTGCCCGTTGTGACTTCGTTTTGCTTCCAATCGATGAACGTCTCCTTCGCTTTTTCAAGTTTGAGTTACACACCTTGCGGAGGAAAAGTAATAGAGTGAAGAATTGTGAGACAATCCCTTGCCTATTGTCGAGTGGAATTCTTTAATTGAAGCTATGTGGATTCAGCATGTAACCAATATTCTGTAAAATAGTGTGATTAGCAAGAGAGTGGGGGAGGTGTGTAATCTTGCCAAAAGCAAAGCTAAATAACATCGAAATTTATTATGAAGTTAAGGGTCAAGGTGAAGTTATCCTTTTTACACACGGTGCTTCCTGGGATTATAAACAGTGGCAACCACAAATTGAAGCCTTGTCGAAAAGCTTTACAACAATTGTATGGGATGTGCGAGGGCATGGCCGTTCTTCTTTGCCACCTGGAAAAGTGGACTCAGAAGATTTCAGTAAAGACATCGTATGTTTGCTCGATCATTTAGGTGTTGAACAAGCCCACTTGTGTGGATTATCAATGGGCGGTCATATCTCTTTACAGACAGCGGTTAGATACCCAGAAATGGTGAAATCATTAATCCTAATCGGTACGCCGTATACGAATAAGTATAACTGGGTTGAAAGAATTCTCGTACCGATTAATCGGTGGTCGAGCCATACGATACCGATGCGTTTATTGGGAGCCATACAAGCGAAAACGCTGTCTAAATTTAATAAAGACAACGAGCAATATATCAAAGAAACTGTGAAATCAATTCCGTTAAATAAGTGGGTGCGTATATGGAATTCCGTTTCAAGAATGGAAAGTAAAAGGGATCTACATAAAGTGGTTTGTCCAACACTGATCCTTCAAGGTGATCATGACAAGATGACAGAAAGGCAGCAAGAAGAAATGGCAAAAATGATTCCAAACTCCACTTTAATTTACGTGAAGGATGCACACCACGCAACGAATTTGGATAACCCAGAACAAGTAAACGATGAAATATATAAACACATCAAAAAAATGTAATCATCAACTATATGGGATGAACTTTACATTTTCTTAATATGAGCTGTTGATTCCTACTTCCACCATAGGGGGAGCTTTTTCTCCAGTACATTAGGGCAGTGCGGGTTCACTTTTCTGTCTACTGGCTAGGATTTATAGAAAGAAGTTCAAGTGTCACTTATCCCCATTTACGTGGCACTTGGTGAAGAAAACGTCACCATTTTAAAAATGAATACGCACATAAACGGAGTCAACGGTCACAAACCCCGAACTATGTGACCGTTGAGGGACTAAAAATGCCCGGCTTGAGGGCTGGATTATCACATAAAAGAGTGAGAGATCGCAACATTCCTTGCGCCAGGTGATGACCATCGGTCACGTTTTTACCCTTCGGCAAAAGCTTTTCGCTTTACCCGTACCCTTACAGTGACGAACAACGATTGGCAAAGAGCGCTGTCAATCATATCAGTGAAATTCTTTTACAACGACCGATGAACCGACCGTTAAAGTCAACTGGTTAAAGCTAGCTACTCCCGCGTAGCCAGCTTCAGTAATTTGTTTACCATATTCGCGGTTCGAATCGTAACATGTGGATACACTGAGGAGCTTGCAATCTTTGACCAAGCTGTTTTTGAATAAGTAGAAAAGGAGCCTGACCAGAAAATGACGCCATCACGATGTGTAACCTTTTCATATTCAGGTTTTGCTTCACCGACAGCTTGAAATACCTCTTTTACACGAGTCGGAGGAAGTAAAAAAATGGCATGGTGAACCATGCTTTTATCCGTATCTCCCCACCAATCTGGCGCATGCTCCAACGTTTCTATTAACTCTTTTACTGATACAACAGTAACAGGAATTTCTAGTTGAAACCTCTCTGTGATCATTTCTTCACTTCTAGTAATAAGTTGATCTTTGTCTAGACGATCGCTAGAAAAAATGACGTTCCCACTATTCATATAGGTCAACACATCGGTAAACCAATCTCTTCAAAGGCACTTTTAAGAGAAGGCATGTCTATTTTATTTTTCCCACCAACGTTAATCCCACGTAGAAAAGCAATGTACGTTTCCATTCGTTATCCCTCACTTTTGTTTCATTCTACATGATACCTGTTCAGGATAAAAAATCATCGGTCAGTTACTAGAGTTTGTAAACGGGGTCATTTCCGACGTCTCCGATCTAAGAAGACCGGTGTGATATTTAATCCTATGGATACGAGGGTGACCGCCCATAAAACCGGTTCCATGCTAGGTACAACATCTAGTAAAGCCGCCCAGTCTTCTGCGACCACCCACTCGGAAACGAGGCTGTATTCTGCACACAATGTTAAAGCTGTAAATGATAATGCTAGCGCCATTGCCAGTGTGTAGTTCTTACCTGATTTGTACATAAACAGGTTGATTAAGGTTGCGATGATTGCAATGAATCCTAATAGTATCCACATAAGGTTATCTCCGTATTTTTTTCGACATTTGTCGGTTTTAAAAAGACTGATCTACATGCTTTCTCCCCATAATTTTCTTCACCAGAAACTATGCCACGCTTGGCGTCACGTTCACTCTAAGTATTTCCAAAAACTGGATATAGAAAGAAGATCATGAACATGAGCATCACAGCAATCAAAGATAAACAACCAAACCCGTGTATGGTGACGAGCGTATATTTTAAAGGTTGATAACCGTTAATTTGTAAACTGATGATTATGCCAGCACTTATAACTAGAACGGCGAAAAATAATGGAAGAGCGTGAAAGGCCTGGTTGTCCACAAACGTGTAAAAGATATACACCCATAAAGGAATGAGGATGATAGAAAGAAATGTCCACTTGAACATAATTGACCTCCTCACATTATCGCTTTGGCTTTATTCATTCTGCGAACACCGATACTGCCAGCAATAATAAACAGTGTGGACTGAATCATGGCTACACCAAGTGTTAGCACGATCATGGCTGCACCTAAACGAATGAGTAGCATGCCAGCTTTATGTAGATCCCCATCCAACTTTTGAATGAGCGCAAACGCCAACGTCGTGCTCACCACATGTACAAATAGGATCCCCCAGGCAATTGTAGGTGAAACACTTTGCAACACGCCCATTCCATCAAAAAATGTAAGATAGAATGTTGCCATTGTGACGCCGATCATGAGCAGTATGTGAATGCCTAAGCCTAGTATTGCTAATTTCCGTTCAATTTCTTTTTCCTTCATCGCTCCACATCTCCTTTGACTCTCCTTTAAGTGTACAGAATATTCCGGTGCATTCAAGAATAAGGCACACATCCGTATATAGGAAATGTGTGCCGTTCGCATTTATTTATAATTGTTAGTTTTGATAACGAACACTTTGCTCAAGCGGGACGTGATAACTAATGGGCGCAGATCCATCCAGATTTTCACGGTAGAGGTTTACGGCATTGATTTGATTGTTCGTATATGAATAATAATAGTAATTGCCGGTTTGGCTGCACATCGCACTTGTATAGAGGGTGTACGATGGCGCTCCATCTTCTATATCGGCACCTTTTGCAACGGAGCAATAGTCAAGAATACGTATGGCGTTTTTCAACCCATCCATTTCAGTCTCTGCTTCCTCGATATGATTTCTAAGAAATGCGGCTCGGACAAAGCGGGAAGGGGATGTATAGTCACCGGGTATGCCGAAGTTGCCAGCGAGTAATTCGGGTGATTTTACAAGATGATAATCGCCCCAAACGACATCTTCACTAGGCTGGATAGATGAAAGAGACGCATACTGGTTGAGGTTGATGAGATGCCAGCGAGAATCAGGGCTGTTTGCAAATGCACCTACACGGTTGTCATATACTTGCAGCCCATCTCTCGTACTTTCAATGACGATGGTGTTCTGTTTACGATCTGTGAAGATCCAGTGGATCGGAGGAGGGCCGTCTGTCAGTTCGAGATCTCGTGCCATAATGTTAATGTTTCTTAATTCACCGACCAGCTCATCGGTCGTTCGAAATTGCGTAAGAACAAACGTAATAAAGTCGATCGCAGCAATGTTAAGTTTGTCTCGGCGTGGTCGCGTGCTGAATTCAGCGAATCCTTCTAAGTAGTGCACTACGCCCATAAGGCCGTGTTCATTTAATCCATCAAATAACCCAAATTGGTCCTCCGTCTCTAAACCCATTCCTACGACTGCATACCGACTTGTAATCCGGCGATTTTCTAATTTGTTCGTCCACGAATAATTTCTCGGAAGAATGTACACTTCATAGTCAGTCGGAAGGTCATAAAAATCAAAGTTCCGCGCCAAAAAGTGATTCCCATCTTTCGTATTCACCGTCGCTGCTGTACACAAGTTGCACAACTCCTTTGTAAGTGAGGTTAACTCACAAAGTGTATGTTCGAGGTCGTGCTTTTATGATTGAAAAAAACCATAGATTACAAATTTGTTAAGATGGATTAAAGAAGTTTGATGTATCAGTCAAAAGGAAATAAGTAGTACAAAAGGATCGATAGAAAAGTTATATAAGTTGAACGAAAAAAAGATTCAGAATCGATTTTTGCTGGTGAACGGACACCTACATAATGTCTGTTGACGTTCATTTCGTTTCACATCGACAACTCGGTTGTTCGTCACCGCGAGGGTTAAGGCTAACACGGACAGCGATTGTCGAAGGGGAAAAAGACGTGACTGATGGTCACCCCTTGGCGCAAGGAATGTTATGTGCTGTCACTTATGTGACCATTCAGCTTTCAAACTGGGCACTTTCGACCCTCAACGGTCACATATATCGCGATTTGTGACAGTTGCCCCCATTTATGTGCACATTCACGTTTAAAATCATGATTTTTCTTTCTCAAGTGTCACAATAATGAATATATGGGGCATTTGGACTTCTTTCCACACACTAAAGCGGCGAGGTAATGTCGCCCTTCTTTTCTGGAGTGTCAAGAAAACACGGTGGGCGTACTTAGACCACCGATGTTGCACTTGTACTCCGGAGTGCAACCATCCGCATGCAGTGGAAAGCAACAACAGTACAGGTCAAGAAAATGTTACGTTCATTACATATAGATACTTAAGAAACGCATCCTTCGTTTCGGAATATGTGCTGGACTTTTTATGCGTTTTTATCTCGTTATTCTTGAGGTTCTTCGTCTTGCTGCCGGTGCAGTACAAATATTTAACGGTAGTGCTCCTTAGTGAAGGTCATATAGCTTTTGACGTTTTACTTATAGCAGCGATGAGTAACATGACAGAATTTATGAATCAATATGAAAAAAGTACTGCTCAACTCCTGAATGGTTGTTACAGCACTTTACTTATAGAAACTGAGGGATGCATATGTCAGAAAGACACATCACAAGAAGAAGAACGTTAGGGCTTGTTATTGGAATTAATGTCATGTTTCTCGTTGCCTTAATCATCTTCCTACTACCGGATCCGGCTTCATTTTTCTCCTTATTAGGTTTTGGAGAACATGTGCCCGTCTTAGGCTGGGTTTTAGCGTTCGTTGTTACCATCGTTTTTTCATTGTATACGTTATGGGTGCTCCCTGAGGTTCGCTCGTTTGTATTTGAAGTGTCGTGGTTAAAGGCACTTGCTATCCCTTTAGCCATTTTATCTGGGGTAATTGAGGAAGTCTTTTTTCGAAAGATTATGATGGATCTTTTTCAAGACTTAGATTATGGTATCTTTGCACAAATTTTCTTCTCAGCCGTTATTTTTGCGGCAATACATCTGGTGTGGGGGATTTTTGCGAAAGATTGGAGGATGATGCTCCCAGTATTTTTGAGTACATTTGTGCTAGGTATCTTGTTATCTTTCGTTTATATTGCATCTGACCGAGTGATTTATCCAGCGATAGTAGCACATATCGCCATTAACCTCATCATTGAACCAGGCCTTCTCTATACTGCAATTCGGCAATCGACAAGAGAAGATTCAAGTTCATAATCATAGCGTGTGGAGGTGATTCTATTGAAAAAGAAATATGTGATCATGTTTGGTTTAGTTGTCGTCGGGGTGATTATTGGCAGCGCAATTGCACAATGGGTGTTCAGATAATAGTTAAGAAAGTTGCAACATGCTAACCCCTGCGGCAATTAATACAAGTGCGGAAATCTTTTTTAGGTCCCGATTTTCTTTCAGGAAAAGAATGCCGATCACGGCGACAAGAAGGATGACGCTTCCTGCCCATATGGCATACGCTATGCCCACTTCCATATGCTGCACCGCAAGGATTAGTTGTACAGGTACGATCGCATACAAGATGAGTGCAGCGATTGTTGCTGGGGTATTTCTAAAGCCATTCGACAACTTCATGCAGACGTTTCCTGCGACGGATAAAAGGATAGCAAAACTTAAATAAATATAACCGATCATCGGAATACCACCTGTTTTTCTCGACGTAAGTTCAGCATAACAATGCCTACAATTATGAAAATCACACCGACTAGTTTCAACGTGTTTATCGATTCCTCAAAAAATAGAATTCCTGATAAGACGACGAGTGATGTTGATAATCCTGACCAAACAGCATTATAAAATCCGACTTCCATTTCGGTGAGAATCACCATGCTAATGAGCACGGCGAGAACGTAGCAAACCAATACAAGTATGGATGGAAGTATCCGGCTAAAGCCTTCAGACACACCCATAAACAAGGTTCCGATCACTTCAATAACGATGCCAACGAACAACAAAACAATCATTTTTTTCTGCACAGCGCATTCCTACTTTGGGTATAATAGATTTACGTTCAATAGATTCTAGGAGGTTTCTTTTTGAATCTACAAAAATTAGAGTACTTTCGTATGGTTGCCCGGGAAAAGAGTATTACTGGGGCGGCAACTAAGTTGTTTATTTCACAACCAGCGTTGACGAAACAAATAAAAAGTTTAGAAGCTGAATTAGGGTTGCCGCTTCTTAATCGTTTTTCTTACGGAATTGAGCTAACGGAAAAAGGGCAGCAGTTTTTAAAAGACATCGAGCCCGGGCTTAATGAACTGCGCTTTGTGATGAATAAATACCGATCAGACCAGATTATTAATATGGGCAGTGACCCGTTTTTGACGACGTATTATTTCCCTGATTATGTGGACCGATTTGCCCGTCTGCATATTCACATAAAGAACATCGAAGAAGATACGTTAGATTTGTTGCCACTGATTAAGACGGGTGAGATTGATGCAGCGATCGTTCAAGACCACGCCAATGAAGAAGGACTTTCATCGGCATGGTTGTTTGCTGAGGAATTTTATGTTGCATTCCCAACCCAGTACACACCGGTCAAAGACGCGCCCATACACATGAAAGATTGCCTCCCTTACACCCAGCTCTTATCTGCTGAGGTTGGCCCACTGAATAAAAAGATTCGCGAACTGATGAATGTCCACGAACAGTCCCCTGAAATTATTGAAATGCCGTACCACTCCTTGATGGGATTAGTCTCAAAAGGGTATGGTGTCTCGTATTTGCCTGCCATGGTTGTGAACAAAATTGAATACAAAGGCGTCACTTTCTTACCGATCAAAGATACGCCGATACGAAGAGACATGTACCTTTACGCGAACAATGTTGAGACCGTGCAATCTCTTAAAAAACTGTTCGTAGATTAGTTTAGAGCAGATAAACGTCGGTGAGAAATACAAATTTGACAGGGGATCATAACGTAAAGTTATGGGAATGGTATATAATTTTGAAAATTTCATCTTCGGTGATATAATAGGAATAAAGTCTTTTTAGTTAGCGTAGGGAGTGACGACAAATGGACCGAATAAAGCCGATCATTGGATCGCTTTTCTTCAAGATTCCTATCTTGCTCATCACGTTCGTGTTTACCGTGCCCTTGTTTATGTTTGGCAGGGTCAGGCGTCATTGGTGAAGATTACGACAATACGTTTGAATGGCGCGTGCGAGCCGAACTCGTTCCATTTATCGTCATTTGGTTCGTCGGTGCGACGCTCATGCTATTTAGAGACGTGAAAGTGAGCGGAACAGGAACATTGTTTGTGTTATTTACACTTCTTTACAGTGTGTTCACGTTCGGTGGCATGTTGCTTGGATATTCTCAGTAGAAAATGTGGGATTGCTTCGGTTGAGACAAACTTGTGGGGAAGCCTAGAATCTTGTTCCGGTCAGATAATTGAGCGTAACCTCTTTGGTTCGTATTCCGACATGTAGTTGGGTGTTGACCAAAGGGAAGGGACGTATGTTGAAACACTCCCGCATGACGCTGGCAGTATCGAAGAAATCAACACAACCAATAACTGGGGAAATTCACTACATGAGTTGAACGAAAGAAATGCATTGAATCCGATGACCGAGATGAGTCTTTGCGGGCAACACGGAAAACGTTTGCCGAAGGTAAAAAGATGTGATTGCAGGTCATCACCTGGCACCAGCATGTGATGACCTTTTACTTATGTGACAATTCAACCCTTTAACCGGGCACTTTCGGCGCTCAACGGTCACATAGATCGGGGTTTGTGACCGTTGACTCCGTTTATGTGCGCATTCACGTTTAAAATGATGATTTTTCTTTCTCAATTGTCACGTAAATGAATATATGGGGCACTTGGACTTCTTTCCACACACCGAAGCGGCGAGGGAATGTTGCCCTTCTTTTCTGGAGTGTCAAAAAAACACGGTGGGCTGCTATTTGGCCACCGACGGTTGCCCTTGTAATTTGAGTGCAACCATTCGTCAGCAGTGGAAAGCAACAACTAATTGTACTAACCAGGAAAAGGTTGAGTTCATTCCATATACCATGATTAGCCCATGTTTTAAGGTATCCAAGCTTCGTTACGTATGATAGAGTGTATGTTATCACTGAAGTGAGGTGTATGCATGTTACTGGATGTTCAGAACTAATAAAGCGAATTGCATAGGGACAGATCGGAAATTGCTCCAGAAACTTGGAGTTTAGTTTCGTATGCGCATTTTTCTTCCTAACATTTATTAGTAGAGAACATCAGACCACATCGCCTTACTGTTCAAAAAAGAACGTTAAGACCATGCTGAGTTCAGCGTGGTCTTTTTTATGAAATAAGCGAGATGTTGCACGTGTTCTCTAAGTTACGTTCACTTAGAGGAGAATTGAAAATGGAATACACAAACCCTTTATTACGCAACCGAACTTTTGTTTTGTTGTTATTTGCAGGATTTTTGACGATTGCTAGTTATAGCATGTTTATTACGACAACGACGTGGTATGTCGTTACCGACCTTGGAGCTGTCAGTCAGCTTGGGATCATCTTAATTGCGGCAACTGTTCCTCGGTTGATCATGATGGTATTTGGCGGGGTGCTGGCCGATACGTTTAAGAAAACGACAATTATGTTTAGCGCCAACGTAGCCCAAGTGATCATTCTAGCTGTGGTCTCATATGTTGTGGCGCTAGATGATATGACCTTTCTATTATTGCTCGTATTGACGCTATTTTTCGGTACGATTGACGCTTTTTTTGGACCTGTAAAAACGTCAATGATTCCAAAAATCGTGACGAAAGAACAGACGCAACGGGCAAACGCACTATTCCAAGGAACTGACCAAGTCGCTTTTATATTGGGCCCACTACTTGCCGGTGTTTTTATGGAGTTTGGAAATGTATCAACGAGCTACTCGGTCGCAACAGGCTTGGTATTGCTATCAACCGTGCTTGTTTTCCCACCGTTTATTAAAGAAGCTCCTGCGGAAAAGCGAGTACAGCAGACGCCACTTCGTGATTTGAAAGAAGGATTTCACTATGTGGTCCGATTGAACTTTTTAATGGTCGGAATTGGCGTCTTAATTTCGTACAATTTTTTTGTGATGGGTGCAATCATCGTGGCGATGCCTCTTGTCGTTGATCTCTACGGAGGAACGCCGATTAACTTAAGCTATTTAGAAGTTAGTTTAGGCATTGGCATGGTGATCGGTTCAGCCATCGTTGGGTTTGTCAAAATAAAAAACCGTGGAAAACTTTCGATATACGGGTTACTCGGCGCGGCTCTCGTCCTTATCTTTTTCAGTCAATTTACCGACTTATTCTGGTTAACGATGATTGTCTTTTTCATTGGATTAGCGATGCCGATTGTGACCATTCCATTTTTCACGAGTGTCCAAGAATCAACAGACCCAAGGTTAATTGGGCGCGTAATGAGCCTCGTCTATTTAGCGATGAATGGGTTTGATCCGATTGCTTACGGTATCATCCCTTGGCTCATCGAAGGTGGATTATCGATTCAACATGTATTGCTCGTGTTTGCTCTTATTGCCATGCTCATTGGTGTAGTGGTCTTGTTTAAAGGAAAGAGCTATCAGCGTGTATAAAAGCGAAGAGCTTCCCTCATCAGAGGGAAGCTCTTCTTATGGACAAGTGTTTTAATGTAAAGTCATACCCCCATCAACGACCAGCTCTGTTCCTGTGCAGTATGAACTATCATCCGATGCTAAAAAGGCAACGGCTTTAGCAATTTCGGTAGGTGTCCCCATTCTCCCGAGGGGTACGTCTTCGTATGAATCAGATGTGGACGTCGTCACTTTTGCCATATCCGTATCAATCGCTCCAGGGTGAATCATGTTGACGCGTATTCCTAAAGGTCCAAGTTCAGTCGCAGCTGCTTTTGACATCGCAACAACGGCAGCTTTTGTTGAGGCATATGCAGAAGAGTGCGGGATTGGGGCAAAGGAAGAAACGGAAACATTGTTGATAATGGAGCCTTTTTGTTGGTGTTTCATATGTGGAATTACTGCTTGCATCCCATGAAACACACCCATGAAATTTACCTTCATCATTTCATTGACTTGAGAGGTTGTCGTATCCATAAATGTCGCTCTTTTAAGTAAACCTGCGTTGTTGACGAGCGCATCAATTCGTCCGTAAGCGGCGATGACTTTTTCAGTAGCCGCTAACCAACTTTCTTCGCTTGTAACGTCCAACTGTACAGCGAAAGTATTTCTAGTCCCTAATTCACTTGTTACCTTTTCTGCGTCATGTAAATTCCGAGCAGAGACGGCAACGGTTGCCCCATTCTCATAAAGGTATTGTACGATGGCTCGGCCTTGGCCACGGTTCGCGCCAGTAACAAAGATTACGTGATTCGTTAGGTTAGGCATCATCTATTCCTCCGAAGTTCGTGTGTCATTGCTATAATGGTTATAACAATGATCGTTTATACGTTAATCGGTCCGAGTGTATTCATCCAGACCCCGTCATACTGTAGCATGAATGACGGTGAATTTTAAGGAGGATATGGGAATGGTAGAGGGGAACGGAGAAAAACGCATCGATACAGCATCGAAGATCATTATGGCAGATGCAGAAACGATTTATCGAGCATTTTTAGATCCAGCATCGTTCGCTTTATGGCTGCCACCTGAAGGGATGTCTGGTCAGGTCGACACCTTTGACGCTCGAGAAGGCGGGACGTACCGAATGATCCTCACATACGAACAAGCATCGTTTCCTGGGAAGACGTCTGAAAATACAGATGTCTATCAAGGGAAGTTTGTAGAGTTGGTCCCGAACGAGCGTATCGTACAAATCGTTATGTTTGAATCAGATGACCGAGCGTACAGAGGTGCGATGACACAGAAATGGCTCATGCTTTCTCTCACAGAAGGCACAAAGGTCACCATCGTGTGTGAAGATGTTCCAAATGGTATTCGGCAAGAAGATCATCAAGTCGGATTAACCTCAACATTGGAAAATTTAGCGAAGTTTGTTACGTGAATTTCTCGTAGCGAGTCAGAGACAAAAAAAGACGACAGGTCCCGTACACCTGTCGTTTTTTTGCAATTAGTATTCTGACGTGTAATTTCTGAATGTCTTGCCCCGCCAGAAGGTGATGAGGGCAATGAACAAACCAATGAGTGAAAACGTTAAGATGACGAGTTGAATATCAATGCCTCGAGCGACGAGAAGTGTCACGCCGGCATAAGCGAGCGGGTCAAATCCATTCATCGCTAAGAAGACAATGCTCATCACACGTCCCATAATACGAGGGTCGGTATCTTCTTGTGCGGATGTGAAGAACGGAATGGCGACAAACGTCATTGAGAACCCTAACATAAAGGCCAACCCTGTTAAGATGAATAAACTTGGAATCTGACTAAAGGCAAAGGCAACGAGTAACGTTGCAATTAATCCGAGCATCGATGTCAATCCCCGCCTGCGGATCTTCACTGTCCCGATGATGGCGGTACTCACGAGCATACCGATGGCAAGCGCGGATTCGATGTAACTCAAGTTGATTGGAGAGCCGCCGTACGTTTCAACTAAAATAGGAATGGCGATCGAGATTGAACCGAAAGCAAAGAAATTCAGTGTGATCAGAATCAGAATTCCGGTGACGAGAAAACGACTGGCTCGCACGTAGTTGAACCCTTCAATTAAATCTTTGAGTGGGGTTTGTTTTACGGTATTATCGACTGGACCTTCTTTTAAGAACGGTGGGAACATGAAAAAGGCAGAACCTAACACGATGAGTGCTGTGACGAAATACCCTGTCGTAACGCCGCCAAACTCCATGACGCTTCCAGCGATAATCGGACCGATAACAAAGCCGATTTGTCCTAACCCTTGGATGATCGCATTCGCTTGTTTGATCTGACTTTTGTCCACCAATTTAGGGATTAATGACGATCCTGCCGGGCCGGAAAATGCATCTAACGTTCCGAAAATAAACCCTATAATGAGGAGGTACGTGAACGTGAGTTGATCGGCGTTGCTGAGAAGAAAGACGGCAACGATCAGAACGCCTTGAATGGAGCTCGTGCTAAACATAATCGTCGTTTTTTTGAATTTGTCAGCAATCACACCACCAAAAGCCATCATGAGAATGCGGGGGACAGTAATGGCAATTAAGATGATGCCTAATGAGCCTGCCGACCCTAAATCGGATATAACAAACCACGTGGTCGTCATAAAGAACATACTAAAACCAACGATGGCTAAAAGACTAGCGAAGAATAAGAAAACAAATGCGCGATTTTTAAACAAAGTAGGTTTGGATTGATCCATGAGTTTTCTTCCTTTCCTGTGGGAATACATTTATCGTATTCTGTGACGTAACGTCGTACGCAAGCATAAATTTATTTGTTGATTGTGACGTTACGTAACAGGATAGAATAAGAGGAAAGGGGTTGTGCAGATGGAAGTGACGATCGGTCAGTTTGCGAAGTTAATGGATACAACGGTTCGAACGTTGCGTTACTACGATAAAATGGATTTGCTAAGTCCGAAGAAGTTTAATGAATACGGACAGAAAGTATATACACGAGTCGAGTGGGAGCGTTATCAACAAATAACAATCTATAAACACCTCGGATTATCATTGAAAGAAATGAAGGAACAAATGACAAACGGGGATGTCACGAATCGAGAGTTGTTGCTCGTACAAAAAGCGTTTATGGAAAAGAAACAAGAAGAAATTAGCGAAACGCTAGACGTGATTGCTCGTATGGAGAGGCTGTACAAAATTGAAGGACAATCCGAAGAAGTATTGGATGAGTTTGCGTTCATTATGATGGATTTATTTAGACGAGAAAAACGGCAAGTGAAAGTTTTGGAAGAACACTTCCAATCTGGGCAGCTGTTAACCGAACAACTCCGAATTATGAAAGACCCAGAACTGCAAGCCAAGATGGACCGGGAAGTGTGGCGTTTACTACAAGCCATTCGCAAAGCTGTGCGTCATCCAGACGATGTGCACCAAGAGAACGTCCAAGATATTTTAAAAGACATGCACCGCCTGTTTCCAAACAATAAACAGTTTTTTACGATTGTAGAAAACGAAGATTTCCTTGCCAATTATAATCGTGACTTTAATAGTTATTTTCCCGAGGACCTTGCTGATTATATGTATAAAGAAATGAAGGCGTATTATGAGGGCAGTGAATAATTCATGCCCTCATAAACAGATCATTGAGCTCCGAGCCCTCCATCGACGACAAATTCGGAACCTGTGGAATAAGATGAGTCGTCACTTGCTAAGAAAACGACAAGGCCGCTCACTTCTTCTAATTTGCCTGCGCGTTTTAATGGGAAGCTATTTTCCAAATCATCATTAATTAAATGTTCTGTCATGTCGGTGGCGATAAAGCCTGGGTGTACGGAATTTACGCGAATATTAAACGCACCTAGCTCGAGTGCTGCGGCTTTTGTCATTCCTCGACTAGCAAACTTCGATGCAGTGTAGGCGAGTTTTTTGTTGGCACCGATGATTCCCGCGAGAGAAGAGATATTAATAATAGATCCACCAGTCTGTTTCATGCTTTCGGTGACTGCTTGCATACCATAAAACACCGAATGTTGGTTCACGCTAATCACTTTCAAGTATTGCTCTTCAGAAACGTCTAAAAGGTCCTGTTCAGGTACATCAATACCGGCATTGTTCACGAGAATGTCTACGTTTCCGAACGTTTTCACCGTATCTTTCACGACGTTTTGCCAATCACTCGTGCTCGTCACATCATGCTTCATGAAGAGACTCTTTTCGCCTAGTTCTTGTTGTAGCTGTTTCCCCTCATCAACCAAAATATCTGTAAAGACGACCGACGCGCCTTCTTCAATAAAGCGCATCGTGTGAGCTGCACCCATGCCGCGTGCAGCACCTGTGATAATCGCTACTTTACCTTCCAACCTTCCCATTGCAATCTTTCCTCCTTCATTTCTACGATTTTATTTCTTTATATACCATACATTTGAAAATTCTAAACAATAAAAAGTCGAGGGAGAGACAATCACTCCTTCAACGTATAAAACGAGTGAATGGCGACGAGCGATGCAAACGCGAGCAATCGGCGATTGGAGTCTAGCCCTTCGGTAATGTCAATGATGTGTCCCCCGTTCGGGAATAAGGCCAATGATTCTTGGGGTACCCCTCCGACTCTAATTTTCATCCATTCCTCTCCTTCAACGCTCTGCAAACGAATCACATCCCCGTAAAATCCTCCGTTCAACAGCGCAACGTATGTACCGTCTGGACTTTTTAGATGAATCTTCAAAAAGAGAAGTTCGTACCACCGGTATGTAAACTTAGCCAAAACATTTCCCCGGCCATCTTTTAAATAGAAAGGAGCGAGTCCGAACTTCTTCTCAATTGTATACTGTTCGGTTTCAGATAGGTGAAAGGAAAAGGTCATCCGCATCCAAATACGTAAATTGACGATGCGTAATAAAGCAATGAAAATCATATTCTTTGGATTCACTTCTTCGGCATAAGCCATCCGTTTGCCTTTAACGGTAAAGAAATGGATGCCGTATCGCCAATGGGTTTCGCGCATCGCCATCACCCTCGAGCTCTCGAGTAACGGCTTTGACGAACGTTCCAAATCCTCTTCGGAAATGGAAGCCACCCCTTGTTTCGTTAAGTGCTTTAGCCAAAGTGCCCCTGCGTAAGATGCGACCACTCCCGTAATTGCGGAAGTAAATCCAGTCATCATCATGGTTTGAAGAAAGGGTGAGCCAGAAAACAAATAGAGGAGCCACCCAGTCAAAAGGGACAGTACTACCATCACATGACCGATAATCAATGCACGACGAACGCGCCTTTTTTGTAAATCTTCGAAATTCATATCGAGCCTCCTGCAGTCATTCTATATAAGTTGAACGAAAGAAATTCAGTCAATCCGATGACTGAGAACGGTCTTTACGGGCAAACGTCTACCTTTTGTCTGTTGAAGTGCCTCTCACATCGACAATTTCGTTGCCGATCGTTGTTCGTCACTGCAAGAGCTGGGGGTAACACAGAAAACGTTTGCCGAAGGGTACAAAGTCGTGATTGAGTCCCACCACCTGGCACAAGCCTGTGATGGCCGGTCACGTATGTGACCGGCCATCAATCCGGCCACTTTCGATCCTCAACGGTCACATATATCACGATTTGTGACCGTTGACTCCGTTTATGTGCACATCCACGTTAAAAATGATGATTTTTCTTTCCAAAATGTCACAAATATGAACTTATGAGGCATTTGAGCTTCTTTTTCTACACCCTAGCCAATAGGCAGAAAAGTGTACCGCGTCGCCCTTATAGTCTGGACTACATAGTAGACACGGTGGCGGGGTTCGCCACCGATGTCGCCCTTGTGCTCTGGAGTACATAGAAAACACGGTGGGCGTACTTTGACCACCGATGTTGCACTTGTGGTCTGGACTACAACCCTCCCCCAGCAGTGAAAAGCAACAACTAACGGTGCTAATCAGAAAAAGGTTTAATTCATACCGTATAGGAGAAGAATCCTAGATTATTTTAACGCAATTCTGAAGCAATATCGATGAATATTGGTAAAGAATGATTCCTAATCCCTGTCTTTGCAAGATGTTGAAATCATTAGTCAAAACAGTACTCGGTGTAGCAGGTATACATGATAGGATGGAACGTGAATCTATCGCTGAAGGAGAGTCTTATGGACCATATTCAATTTAATCAAGTTGTAAAAAAACGCGGCGATTTTGAACTGAACATTCCGTCTATAACGATCCAGCAAGGGGATATGCTTGGTGTGATTGGGAATAACGGTGCTGGAAAAACGACAATGATGCAGATGGTTTTAGGATTACTAACGCTTGATTCTGGCGAGCTTCGTCGCTTTCATGACGGGGAAGAGTTCCATGATGTTGGGAAGTGGAAGCAAGATGTCGGCTTCGTGTATGACGACTTGCTCATGTATGACGATATGAAGCTCTCAAGACTTGGCAAGTTTCTTTCGGAACAATATCATTCTTGGGATGATGACCACTACCGATCGATGCTCGAGGCGTACAAAGTGGATGAAACCAAGAAGATTAAGAGCCTTTCGCGAGGCATGAAGATGAAAGCTGGTTTTGCCATGGCAATGGCGCACCGCCCCCGGTTGTTAATGTTAGATGAGCCGACGGCTGGATTGGACCAAAAATCAAGAAGGCAAATGCTTCGGTTGTTGAAAGAAGCCAATGAACATGGTGTGACGGTGATTTTTTCTTCTCATATTTTAGGAGATATGGAAGAGTTGGCCGGTTCAGTTTGGTTGATGGACGAAGGAGAAGTGAAGGCGCACGGTGAAGTGGATGACCTGAAAAGCCGCTTAGGAAAAGACGAGGAAGGAAACGTCATCGCTAAAGAAGACGGAAGTGAAGACCTTGTCTCCTTAGAAGATCTTCATGACTTTTATTTAGGTGGTGAAGACGTATGATATCCTTATTCAAACTAGAAATGTGGCTATTCCGATATAGCCTTCCAATACTCGTCATCGGTCCATTTTTGCTCGGATGGTTTTTTCCATCGGACAATGTAGTTAGCCCGTTAATCATCATTCTCGTACTGTCAATGTCACTCGTGCAGTTGGAAGAGAAGAATGGTGTCGCCCGGTTTATGAACTCACTGCCCCTAAAAAGATCAGACATACTACTCGCCCGTATTCTCGTGATTAGTACGTGCGGCTTTATGTGGGTGTTTTTTGAAAGCTTGTCGAGAGTGATGAAAGGTACAGCAATCACACCAGCACTCCTATTTTATATGGTTTCAATGATCGTGATGATCGTTTTACTTGCGACAATTTTGGCTATCACACTTAAACTGATGCGACCGGGAATATTGCGATGGGTGATCGTATTTGTTGTGTACGGTGTTGCAATTATACTGATGACTCTCGCCACGACAATCGGCACACAATGGTTTGCAGAACAAGTATCATCGTGGGTAACCTATAGTGCTACACTCGGAACAGCCGTTATCGGTGCACTATTGTTTTGGCTCATCTTTATAGCCGGAATGGCGATCCACAAAAAGCAAGATGTTGTGTAAGCATATCTATTTGTGTGCCGCTAGTTGCTTTTTCGTTTCTGCTAAAAACGAAGCAACAGAGGGCTTCTCAAAGCGCTTGTGCTTTTTGACTGCCCAAAGAGTTCGATGAATGGTTAGATCAACAATCGGGACGTGAACGAAAGCGCCGTGCCCGATTTCTTGTTCTACGACTAAGCGCGAGACGAACGCATAACCGATGCCTGACAACACGGCACTCTTCACAGCTTGGGTTGTGGATAGCTCGATGTATGGCGAGAGTCGTGTTTTCTTCCGCTCGGACAAATGTTGTTCAACGATTCTTCGTGTGCCAGATGCTTCTTCTCGAGAGATGAGGTGGTGAGGGGATAAGTCATCGATCATGATCGATCTGTGCGTGGCCAACGGGTGAGTTGGTGCGGCAATGACGACAATCTCATCAGTGGCAATCGGTTCTTTCGTAAAATCATCTCCTTCCACTTCACCTTCAACAAATGCGAGGTCTAGTTCATCGGCATGTAAAAGGTCGAGAATGTCCGGGGTGTTAAGAATTTGTAGTTGCAATTCTCCCTGGTATTCTTGTTTGTACGAGCTAATGATCTGAGGGAGCACATATTCTCCTAGCGTGTAGCTGGCGCCGATTCGTAGTTTGGATTGGGTGTGCTGTTGTATAAACAGAACGGCTTCTTTGGAGTTGTAGAACTCAGACACGATGGCGCGTGCATGCGGATAAAGTTGCTTGCCGGCTTCGGTCAAGGTGATTCTTCCTTGTTGTCGGTTAAATAGCAGGCAACCAAACTCCTCTTCCAAGTCGCGGACGCTCTTCGTGACGGACGGTTGGGTAAGGTATGCTTCCCTGGCAGCACTGCTAATGCTGCCCTTTTCGACAATAAGGCAAAATAATTCAAACGTGTGAATTTTCATCGGGTGTCCTCCTGTTCATCTAACCGTCTCATATTACGAGTAGAACCGCAATGACGAACACGAGAACTGCCAATAGTTTCGTGATGGACGAAGCGTTAAATCGTTTGGAGATGCGGGCGCCAACGTATGCGCCGATAACTGCGCCGGTTCCGCACCAGAGAAACAGTTGCCAATCAATCGTACCTGCGCCGACAGCAGAAGCTGCGCCGACAAACGAATAGATGCCAAGTGCTAACACAGAAGTGGCGGTTGCCCGGTAGGCATCAATGCGAAATAGATAAATGAGAATCGGGACGAGTAACCAGCCGCCTCCAATACCAAAAAAGGAAGAGATCGTTCCGATGATCAACCCTATTAAGAGTAACAAAAATATCTGTGGTCGCTCATTGGCAGAGGTGTGGTGAACTTCAGCCACCTCGGGCGGCTTCTTACATGTAATGTAAATGCCTAGGCCTACGAGTAAGACCGCTAACCCATATTGAAACCAGTGCTCAGAAATTTGCTGTACGAAAAAGAGACCGACGAACGTTCCAGGAATGGCGGCGACGCCAAAAAGAACTCCTTGTCGGATTAACACTCTTCCTTGTTTCAAATATACATAGATCCCACTAATACTATTCAGGAAAACGATCGCTAAGCCGGTTCCTGCGGCAATGTGCGACGGTGTATCAAAAAATAAAATGAGGAACGGAACGATAATAAACCCTCCGCCTGCACCAATAATGATGCCGTACACACTTGCGATAAAACCGAGCAGAAACAATAAAATACTCATGAAGTTCATACCTTCTCTCACGTTGTTCCTTCTATCTTTACATAGTTGTTCGTGGATTTGGCTTGGTTTTGTGAAGCGTTATAGCCTATAACAAAATGGCATAGTTGAAAATGTGTCACTGATGCTCACTGAATATCACTGGTGTTCACTGAACGAGCTCATCGCTTTATACGGGTGCTCAGTCGGTTTGTCTGCACGCGTTCCCCTATGATACATTTTTCAAAAAGTTGTAGTGTAAAGGGGATGAGTGAATGAAGTTAATCGATACAGATATACATGAACGGGTAAGTTATGAACAGTTATTGCCGTACCTTGAACAACCGTGGAAACGGTATATTACTGATAGCAATTGGGTTCAGGAGAAACATATGCCGTATACACAGCCGGCGGTTGCGGGTGTGGATCGTGCGGATGCGAGGGTTCCTGATGGGAGACCTGCTGGTTCTGATCTCGGTTTCATGCAAGAGCAATTGCTTGATGCGAATAATCATGAATACGGCATACTTACAGGTGCACTGGATCCATCGCCGTCGTCGATGCACGGGTGGTATGAAATGGCGACAGCGCTGGCGAGTGCATATAACGATTGGCAAATCGAACATTGGCTCGAGCGAGATGAACGGTTGTACGGTTCGGTGCATATCGCCGCACAAGATCCTGCAGGGGCGGTTCGCGAAATTGAGCGTGTAGGAAGCCATCCGAAAATGGTTCAAATCTTGCTTCCGATTGATGATATTTTGTGGGGCGATCCGTATTATC
The DNA here is from genome assembly GCF_041949955.1 of Geomicrobium sp. JSM 1781026. Classification (NCBI taxonomy): domain Bacteria; kingdom Bacillati; phylum Bacillota; class Bacilli; order Caryophanales; genus Geomicrobium; species Geomicrobium sp. JSM 1781026. The sequence goes on from NZ_JBHFQF010000002.1 coordinate 276,557, forward strand.
ATCCAATCTATGAAGCTGCGCAAAAACATGACTTGATGATTGCGATGCACCATAATGAGCCACCGGTTTATTTTGGAAAATGGCCACGGTATTTTATCGAATGGCACACGTTAATTCCAACATCACATATGAATCAAGTGACGAACATGATCTTCTCAGGCGTGTTTGAGAAGTTTCCGCGCTTAAAACTCATGATGATTGAAGGCGGATTTACGTATGCTCCATTCTTAATGAGAAAAATGGATCAGCAATACAAAGACTTGCGCCATGAAGTACCTTGGGTGAAGCGGATGCCGAGCGACATCGTACGTGAGCATCTGTGCTTTACGACCCAGCCGCTAGAAGAGCTAAAAAAGTGGGAAATGATGCAAATGATTGATCAGATGGGAAGTGATCGCAATATTGCGTTTTCCACAGATTATCCACATTGGGATTATGATTCTCCGGAACGCGCCTTGCCGCCTGGACTGGATGATGAACTAAGACGGAAAATCTTTAGCGAAAATGCAAGAAATTTTTACCCAAAACTTCCATAGGAGATGAAGCACAAATGCAAAAAGTGGTAGGAACGACAGCGGACTTGTCCCCGGGAGAAATGATGGAAGCGGAGTTTAACGGCCGGTCAATTGTCGTTTGCCGAGCTTCTGACGGCGAATTTCATGCGTTCACTAATGTATGTCCTCATCAAGGAGCTCCTTTGAGTAAAGGGAAATTGTGCGGGGCACCCGTTGCAACAGAAGAAATTGGGGAATATGACTTTCAACATGAAGGGGACATTCTTCGTTGCCCTTGGCATGGCCGTGAATTTAATATTAAAAATGAAGGCCGCACACTTGCCGCAGATGGAAAGCAGAAGCTACGTGAATACAAACTTTCTATTGAAGATGAGCAAATCATGATTCATAAATAGGAATGAGAGGGCGACCTGAGAAGGTCGTCCCTTTTGTATAAGTGTGCCAAGGCTGGCGGAGTTAAGGTGATGAGACCGATTGTTTCGGCTTGGATCGGGTCGTTCTTGGTTTCTGAACACGCACATAATTGGGATATACTGGAATTAGGTGATCTAGATCGCACTCAAAACGGTCTAGATCACGTTAAAACGATGGTTTTTACCACATAATCGGTGATCTAGATCATTTTCTTGATGATCTAGACCACTTTTCACTGTTTTTTGGCACTGGCGGGGGCGACGGAGGCTTATTTTTGGGAATTTCTAGGGGATTGGCGATCTAGATCACTTTGGAACACCACGACGATCTACGAACGCTCATTTCAACGCCGAATTTCAATCCTCTTTTCATGTAAACCGCAAGAGCTAGCAACGATCGGCACCGGAGGTGCCGAAGATAAACCGTACGGTCTTCGGAATGTCTTGTTGGTCTTTGCGACCGAACAGAGTGGTGGAATTTCTTACACTGAGGAGGGTTGATGCAGTTACAACCCCAAGAAACAGGCAGTTACTTCTAGATCGCTTTTACAGGAACGCAGATCACCACCGAATAATGTAATGCAAAATTCCTTTTTTTAACTCATTTTGTAGTATACTTGTGTATTGCACTAGAGCGGGAGGGGTATGATGAATAGGATCATGGTGATGGGTGTTTCCCCAGGAGTTGGCAAGTCAACGTTCGCTAGAGAACTTGGCGAAGAGCTGCACATGAATGTGTATCATCTGGATGCTTATTTTTGGAAGCCTGGCTGGGTGATGAAAGCTGTTGATGAATTTGCTGCTGAGCAACAAGAGATTGTAGAACGTGAACAATGGATTATTGAAGGGAATTACAACAATACGTACGAGGTTCGTGTCGCCCGTGCAGACACGATTATTTATTTAGAGCTTCCTCTCTACGTATGTCTTTATCGTGTTTTTAAACGATGGATCAAAAATTTCGGGCGAACTCGTTCTGACATGGGTGAAGGGTGTAAGGAGAAACTAGATGTTGAATTTATTCGTTATATTGTGACAACGTATAACCGACGCAAAAAAACGATGAAGAAACGGTTGCAAGCATTTGAGGAACAGCGCTCTTTAAATCAAGTGATTGTATTAACGAATAAAAAAGCCATCCGCACCTATTTGAATGCGGTAAGCGGATGACGAATGTGTGTCTATTACTTTGCGGCTATAGCGTGACGATGCAACACATAGGTAGCAGCTTGAATATACTCAGCCATCGTACGTTCACTTACTAGTGCATCCGGCGCAATCCCTTCAAAGCCATGAAATGCGCCGGGATATAAGTGGAATTCTACATCAACACCAGCCTGGCACAGTTTTTGTACGTATGTGAGCGTCTCGTCACGAAAAGGATCGAGCTGACCAACGCACGTATACGTATACGGTAGACCGGCTAGATCATTGGCGCGAGCGGGTGCGGCATATGGAGATACGTCATCGGTCCCGTTTTTATTGTTCAAGTACATCGCCCAAGCTTTTTCATTTAAATCGTGATTCCAAATCATATGTCCGGTAATTTCAAGGCTTGACGGAGTATTGTTATAGTCATCAATCATAGGATATAGCGGCATTTGAAAACAAAGCTCAGGCCCTTTTCGATCTCGAGCGAGCAAGGCTAAGGCAGCGGTTAGCCCTCCTCCAGCACTTTGCCCACCTACACCAATGCGTGTTCGGTCAACGCCTAGTTTAGCTGCATGTTTGGAAAACCACTCCAAAGCGGTATAGCAATCCTCCAATCCCGCTGGATACGGATGTTCTGGGGCGAGTCGATAATCGACAGAAACAACGACACACTCTGATTCTGTAACGAATCGCTGGCACAATTGTTCATCTCCTTCAGGAGAACCAAGTACATATCCTCCGCCATGGATCCATAACAAACCAGGTAAAGACCCTGAGCTGTCCTTTGGTTCGTACACACGAACCCGAACAGGTGGATGGTCGGATCTTGCTTCGATGGTGCGGTCGGTAATCATTACAGCTTCATTGATTGGGAGGGGAACCATTTCTGCCGCCATCACCATTTGTTCGCGTGTCGCCGTCACTTCATCTAAATCAATCGCTGGAAACGTGAGCAAAGCCTCTTTTAGTTCAGGGTCAATTCGATTTTCCATGGACAACACCATCCTTTTTTGTAAACGCTTACTTTCAGTATAGCAATACGATAGAGAAACGAAAACATTTACGGTGCACATGCATGAAAATAGTCGGAATAGGGTATTGTCATTAGAAGGTACATATAAGAACGATGTGGAGTGTGAAGAGAATGGATGCGAAAGAAAGTATCAAACGAGAACTAAGCCGACATTATCGAAGAAAAATTGCGCTCACACATGCTGTAGAGATCATTGATCAATATTGCCATGAACTTGAGGAAGAGTTAAGTTATTTCCTTGAATTTGCCGATGACGACCTTTACTTCAACCAAGATAAAGGCATCGGGCATTGGGAAGTTGAACTTCCGTTAAAGCGGGAGATCCGGATTACGTTAAGAATTGACGATGTTGGTGGGCCATTGAACGCAGAGGAAATTGATGTGGTCGTAAACAAAGACGGAAAAGCGATCTTTAAAGACGTACTCATCTACAATCCAGAAATTAATGCCGACGGGTTTATTTCTGAAACGATTAATGAAGAAATTTGTAATGATCTGCTGAATAAATACTTTCGTGTGTTGCAACAAGATGATGCGGCAAAACAGTTCATGCGCCGATACGATGACAAGCGGATGGATGAGAGCTCTTCTTAATGAAGGGTTCTTTTTATGTGATGGGGGTTTGCCTAAAACAAGAGTGTCAATGAAAAATCGCGATAACGTATTGTAGTTGCGGCATTGTACTTCACTTATTTCTACAATTTAGTGGTTCATGCAGATGCCCTTTGATTCCAATCGAAAGTTATTTATAATAGTAGTGAAGGATTGATAGAGAAAGAGGGTATAGGGATGATGGACCGTAATAGTCTATTATATGGACGTTTTTTCGAACAATTGCAATCCGTTGTAGAACGAATTGTTGCGAAGACGGCACAGTCAACGTCAAGTGCACTATCGAAAGATGAGCAAGAATTGCACAGTCACCTTCTGTATCGTTTACTCCAAAAGGTGAAGAAAGAATTGGTCGTGCAAGAATCGACGGAAGATGTAAATTTGGATTACGATCCAACGGACGTTCTCGCTAAGCAAGGTCATGACCTTGAGTATATCGTTGAATTGCTATCCCGCTTTCGCGTTCACGCGCTTGAGGAAATCGAACGAGAGTTGAAGCAGTCGTTTGGAGAGATTGATGACCAAAACCAAACGGAGCACATTTTTCCGTTTATTTTTCGAATGACAGAAATTTTTGACCAAGTGATTGCTAATTCCACTAAATATTATAATAGTCAGCATAAGTTACGCTTATTAAAATTGGAAGAGGAATTGTTAGAGGTATCTGCACCCATCGTACCGGTTCGCGAACACATTTCTGTTCTTCCAGTTATCGGTGTGATGAGTGAGGATCGAGCGACGCACATCCTAAATGAAGTGATCCCGACTGTTGCGAGCAAAGAAGTACAAATTCTCATCGTTGATTTCTCGGGCATTCATATGTTTGATACGTTTGCGGCTTCCCGTTTTTTCACGATTACGCAGACGCTCGCTTTGTTAGGCATTCGTCCGGTCATTACGGGTGTACGTCCTGAGATGGCACAAACGACAATTCAACTCGGTGTGAAGCTTTCGGACTTAGAAGTGTATCGTGATGTGAAGACGGCGTTAGAAGCGTTAAAATAAACCCTCGTTGGTGTGCGCCAACGAGGGTTTGGTTTGCTCTATGATTGCTCTTTTAGTTCCTGTAAACGTTGTTTGGCACCTTCAAGAGATTCGTCGTCGATTGAATCAATCGAAGGTAGGATGTCATCTGCGGATTTTATTGCCTCGTTCGACCGTTCGTGTTGGTCTAATGCCAAGTATACTTCAGCTTGTAACACGTAAGCCCGAAAAAAAACGGGAAATGTGGCATCGTCAACGAATTTAAGAAACGCAACTTCCAACGTATTGCGTGCAGCAAGAGGGTCTTCCTTAGAATTCGCAAAGCGATACGCTTGTGCGAAAGATCTTTCGAATTTCGACTGGAGTGCACGCACTCTTTCATCCTCATTTTTCATTAATTCCTTAGAATCACCAAAGCTTTGAGACAAAATGATCGTATTGTCCGTAGGATCAGTAATGTTCACCCGCCAGTCTTCAGCTGTTTGGTTCATCCTCGAAATGCGCGGCAATCCTTTTACAGGAATTCGGCCATAATAGGCTTTAAGATTAGCGCGAAGCTCATCATAGATCTCTTTTAGGTTCGGGACAATGACCGAGCACCCTCCAACAGTCCCTTCCTCTTCGTGTTTACGGTTGCCAAAGAAACTAAACTCGCCAATTCCTTTTTTAAAAACTTCAGCAAAACGATAAGGAGCCTTCTGATAATACGTAATCTGAAACCCCATCGCTGTATAAAACGCTAAATGATGATCAAATTCATGGTAATCACAATCGAAAATAGGGATCGTCTGGTTGCGATTCAAACCATCGTCGTTTTGTTCACTCATGCTCGTCCACTCCTCTAGTTTTGGTAGGTGGAGAATGATCGTACCAAATACCGCTGAACATTTCCTATTGTTTTTTTTGGATGGGGTTATCGAATATACATAGGGACTAACACTGATACGAAGTTAGGAGGTTTGATCACATAAGTCGTCATCGAAGGTAAACCGAATCATTCTTCAATGAAGCACTACCTTCAGCCAATTCCTTTTAGTATGGTTTGTAAACCGGAGCACATGAAAATGTAGAGCACCGAGATTCAACCGACAAGTGTCAGCTAGCGCTCGGTGCTCTTTTTAATAATCTGTCCACGTATTTAAAGCAAATCATCGGACGATATTTTCGCTATCCTCCTAAACCATCCCACCAATCACTAATCGATTGGAGGATGCGTTGAAAAAAGTTCGGTTCTTCGCTAGGTTCCTCAGTTTCCTCTACATCTAGCTCAGGCGTGTCCATCGGTTCAACGTAAATCATTTCAGATCCGTATTCTTCATACAACGCGTCGCGATTGCTCTCGGTATACGGATCGATTCCGACATCGATCTGGTTTTCGAATATGTTTACACTCGTTCCGACAATCTGAAAGTCAAAACCCGTCTCGTCAGGGGGACCCATGGTAATATTCTCTTGCTTTGTGAGCAACTCCTCTTCGGTAAAGGCGACTTCGCGGAATTTGACTTCGTCTTCTTCACTCGTTAGCGCTTGGATATCTTCTTGTTGTTCGGTAGAAATCATTTCTGTAAAAGAAAGCATAATAGCAGCATCTGCAAATTCGTCTTCTCGATCTAAGTGAAGGCTTGCAAATCGGTCGCTCTCCACATTGTCATGGATGTAACCTTCAATGGCTTCAATAACGTTCGGTTCAGGTTCGTGTCCTAGATCATCAGACGCGTTAGCAACGGATGTACTCATAAAGAGCACAACACCTAGGGTCAGGCTAACGTTTCGAAACATCGATACCTCTCCTTTTTTTAATGAATAATCTGACTTTATGAATCTGACGTTTCATATGGAAAAAGGTTACAGTTAAAAGGATGTGAGCAGTACGTTGTCGAAATAGGTCGTGAGAGGGGGCCTACGTATGAAACACGTATTTTCTAAAGTCGTTGAAACGACGCGTTTTGATTATGCAGGTAGTACGGATAAGCGCGGTTGGGATGATCCAGAGCGATACAGGAAGAAACTCAATGATCAACCATTATCTAGAGAGCAGTTCACGAGTGTTATAAAAGATTATTTACTTGATTTTAAAGATCCACATCTTTTTTTCGTCGATCGCAAACAGAAGGCTGTCGGTCAAAAAAATCGAGGTTTTCAACTTCGGCGATTCAACGATGAGCTATACGTTACGCATGTGGGTCGAGAACAAAGGGTCGTCAAAGGGGATCGGTTCATTCGGTTAGACGATACGCCGATTCACATAGTAAAACAGACGTACAGTCGCCTGCTTCGCAATGAAAAGGCAGAGCGTGAAGACTGGTCAAAAGTGCTCCCGTATGTACAGTCTGGAACATTCATCGATCAACAAGGAGCGGAGCGAACGATTGAATTAACGAATTATCCGTCAGAGCCTCCTGTCGCAGTTCACACTGTCCAGTCACTCGATCAAGACATCGCGTTAATCACTTTAACCGACTTCGCAAACCCTAATGATGTTCATGACTTACTTAAGAGAGAAAGAGAGTCGCTTTCTAAAAAGAAGAAATGGATTTTGATGTACGTGTGAACCACGGGGGATAAGATGTTAGTTTTCATCCATTATTGGATTATGTAATGCCAATTGAAGGCGTTGAGCTGTACGATGAATCGGAGATGAGTGAGTACTTTTGTACAGAGAACAACACCGATCGAATGGTTCATTTTTTACACGAGCAATTGGAATCTGTTAAAGATCCGGGAACGGTCGACATATTGACGTTCGTGATTCGTGAATGGGAGCGTCACCGCGGAGCAGGTTTTGTTAATTTCGATCATCAACAGGTTATTCCAAACACATTTATACGAGGACGTAGCGATGGGCCCGAGTGCATCGTTCTTTTAACAGACATCATGTGTGGGAGTTCTGGCGATTCATTTGTTGAAACGTGCAAAAAGTCTAGCAAAGTGACGGTGATGGGGCGTGCGACGCTCGGGTTAAATGATTACGCAAACATTGTGACCGAAGACGTCGGCGAAGGATTTGAGCTCATGTATGCGACATCGAGGTTGAAGCGGATTGATGAAGGAAAAGGGATGACGGGTGTAGGGATTGTGCCCGATATCCATATCCCTTGGACACCAGACCATATCCATACAGATGTTGATCTACATCGTGCGATTCAGTTTTTGAACCAGTCATTCAGTTAGTTGTTGTTTTCTGGCTTTTTACCAATAGACGTACCGAGAATTCCTATAATTAATAGGATGATGGATGGTACGGATAACGTGTCAAACGAGTGACCACCGGGAATGTCTGGCAAGCTGTCAATTTGTTCTACGAGTCTAAAGCCAGTGAGTATGAGCCCTACTATAAGCATCAGTTGGAATACACGATACATGGAAATCAACCTTTCTTCTGAAAAATATACGTTGCGGAAATGATCGTATCAACGATGAAAAAGATGACCCAAATCATGGCGACGGAGTAGAACGTTTCGTTCGCATAGGGGGTAGGCTCGTAACTTTCGCTACCGAACCAGTCTATGTCCAGCGTGAACAACTCGTTCACCTGAACACCACTCAAAACGAGAAACGACACTTGAGCGACAATGAATACGGCGAGGTGCAGGAGCCAAGTGAATGTGTAATATTTCGCTTGAAAACGAGGGTCCTTATGCTTCTCCATCTCTTCGTAGTCTTTTTTTGTTAGCAAGTTGGCTGCGTCAATTCGCTTTCGCATCCACCGGTCCAGACGCTTGAAATCATGATAACCAAATGTGATGGCGTACAAAACGAATAGCGTCACGATAATTTGAAACGCGGAAATTTCACCTGTTTGGCTGTATACATACCAAGCAAGCCATGCTTCAAGAAATGTCAGCAAGATAAATCCGATAAGAAAGAAGACGCTGAATGAAGGTTTTCTTATGATATAGCGGACAACAGCAAATGCAATCAATGAGAGCAATCCGAATATTTCGATTGCGATGAAGATTACCCATTGAAAAGTAATGAGTAAATCAGAAATGAGGATCACCTCTTTTTATAATTCAATTGAGTTAAAATAAAAATACCATGAAATGAATTAGTGTGCAATGATTTAACTCAACTGAATGAAAATGATATACTTGCTGTATGCCAAAAATAGTTGATCATGACCAAAGAAGAAAACAAATTGCTGAAACGACGTGGGAAGTCATTCGTGAACGTGGGATATCGCAGGCGACGACAAGAAACATCGCATCTCGAGCAGGGTTGTCGCAAGGGGCACTCAGACACTATTTCCCAAAGCATACGGATTTAATGATGTTTGCGATGGACTTAGTTATTGAACGTGTGACCGAGCGGTTACAATCGTTGGATCAAAAAGGATTAGCGCCGCTTGAGAAAGTGGTTGAATATTTGACAGAATTACTCCCGACGAATGATGCCAAGATGTTAGAAATGGAAGTTTGGTTTGCCTTCGTGTCCCATGCTCGCTCAAGTTCAGAGCTGGATGTTCAGTACGGTCATTTGCAAACGGCAGTAAAAGACGTGATTGTATTTCTCGACAACCAAGGAATACTACATCCTGATTTGAACGTTGCATTCGAACAAGAAAAATTGTACGCGTTTATTAACGGGCTAGCTCTTAATTTATATTTGGAGCCGGGAGTAAGAACAGAGAGTCAAATCAAAGAAATGATCGTAGATGACGTAAAAAAACGAATGGTTAACAAGGAGAGAACAGATGACTGATAACAATCAAGAAGAGATGGTGAGCCTGTTAGCTGAACGGTTCGACGCAAACATGCACCGACATGAAGGGATGGAATGGGAAGTGGTTCGAGAAAGAATCACACGTGACCCGAAGCACCTTTTGGCGCTCCGGACCATGGAAGATACAGGAGGTGAGCCTGATGTGATCGGCTACGACGAAACGTCAGACACGTACACGTTCGTCGATTGCTCTAAAGAAAGTCCAAAAGGCAGAAGAAGCGCCTGTTATGACAAACAGGCTCTCGAGTCACGAAAGAAGTTTCCGCCGAAACACAATGCGATCGATGCCGCCGCTGAAATTGGGATTACCATTCTTACTGAGGAAGAATACCGGGCGTTGCAACAAGTTGAAGTGGTGGACACAAAAACATCCAGCTGGATTCATACCCCTGCAGATATTCGAGAACGGGGCGGGGCACTCTTCGCAGATTATCGGTACGGGCATGTGTTTATCTATCATAACGGTGCTGAGTCATACTACGGGGCGCGCGGCTTTCGTGGGAAGCTAAATGTGTAATGAAAAGAGGTCACCTTCGGTTGTAAGGTGGCCTCTTTTCATGTTTCATACTATCGATCCGCTGAGTTTATCGGCGGTGGGCTACCAGAAACTGAGAGTGGAGTACCGAAAATGTGCGTTTATCGGTAGTGGGCTACCAGAAACTGGGTGTGGAGTACCGAAATCATAAGTTCATCGGCAGTTATCTACCACTAACTGGAAATAAAATACCGAAAACGCGCACATATCGGCGTTAGGCTACCAAAAAACGGTAATTAACCACCAATCGGTATAATCCGAGCCGTGCGGCGCTAGAAATCGTATTGATCGTCTTTTTTCTGAAGCATTTCTTGATACGTTTCGGCGAGGAGCATCGTATCTTCGACGAGGTTCTGTAAGCGAAAATGAACATCGTCGTTGACGATTTCTTTTTGATGAAAATCTTTCTCTTCAATGAAAACGAAGTTCTGCGACACATTCGCTTTCATGTACGTTAGAATGGGCCGGAGTTGTTGTTCGGCGATTAGGTAATGCTTTGGGGAACCGGCGGTGACGACGATGCTGACGGTTTTGTTTTCTAATGCCCGTTCGGGTAGAAGGTCAAAGACATTTTTCAATGAACCAGGTATGGATGCTTGAAAGATCGGCGTTCCAATAATCAAGACATCGGCATCCATGATCGCCCGAGTGACGTGCTGTGTATCGCCTTCGTAATCGAGGAAATGACGTCCATCACTCCAGGCGAGATCTACGCTGGCGAGGTCAATTGTTGTCGCCTCTGCATTAGGGTAGCTTTCTTCGAGTACGCGCATCGTCTCCGCCATAGCTGTTCGTGTTTTGGAACCGATTCTTGAGCCAGATATACCTACGACTTTCATGATGTGCCTCCCGGTTGTTGTTTTGTATACTTGCGAATCGCTGGCAAGATCTCAGTGCCGATTAATTCGATATTTTTCTTGAGCTTATCGAGAGGAACACCGCCGAAATCCATCTGTCCAATAAACCGCTGGTTTCCAAACATCTCGTGCTGGTAGAGAATCTTTTCAATCACTTGTTGGGGGCTGCCGACATTGATAACACTTCGAAGGTCGCCACTTTGCGCGAAGGCTTGTTTTGGGAAGCCACGTCCGTTTGTTCTTTTCATCCCTTCATTAATGTGAGGGTAGTATTCTCGCTGGGCTTCACTCGTCGTCTCAGCGGTATAGAAGAAGCCCGCAGTAGACACTGGAAGCGTGCTCGGATCATGGCCATTCTCACTGGCAGCCTCGCGATAAGCATCGATCGTTTGCTTGAATTGGGAAGCGGCACCGCCTAAATGAGCAAGGAAAATTGGCACGCCAGCATAACCGGCTTTAATGGCGCTCGCAGGCGAACCACCTACAGCACGCCAAATCGGCAGCCGGTCCTGGTAGGCGCGAGGAATAACTTGTACGTTTTCCAACGCGGGTCGGAATTTCCCGCTCCAATTCACCGTTTCTTGCTCATTAATTTGGCGAAGTAACGCGAGCTTCTCTTCGTATAACTCTTCATAATCATTCAGGTCATACCCGAGCAATTCGTAGAGCCCGATTCGTGAAGCTCTGCCGGCAATCAGTTCGGTCCTTCCTCCCGAAATCAAATCAATGGTCGCGAAATCTTCATATACACGCACGGGATCGAGCGTACTAATAATCGTTGAACTGCTCGCAATCTTTATTTTTTCCGTCGCCTGTGCGATTGCTGAAAGCACGACGCTATGGGCTTGTGTTGCGAAATATTCTTGGTGACTTTCACCAACAGAAACAAAATCAATGCCCGCCTCTTCAGCGAGCTGAGCGACTTCAATGATTTCTTGAATGCGTTGTTTTGTTGAGATGCGTTCTCCACTTTCGGGATGTGGCAAATGGTCGCCGAGTGTATATAATCCAAATTCCAATCCGTTTGGATTGAGACGATATTCATTCATCATGACGAATCACCTTTCTTCCTGTGCGTTCTAATGTTAGTATGTGTGAAAGAAGCAGCTTTTGGAAGTACGCACTTTAATGTTCTATAGTATCTAAAAAGATACCATTGGAGGACTACGATGAAATTTGAACCCGACTTATGCCGTGTCGAAGACGCGCTTAATATTATTGTAGGCAAATGGAAGCCAATCATTCTTCTTCATCTATTGCAAGCGGGCACGCAGCGTTTTAGTGAGCTAAAAAGCCATATGCCAGGCATTACCCAGAAAATGCTAACGAAGCAACTTCGGGAGCTGGAAGAAGAAGATATTGTCGTGAGGAAAGTGTATGCACAAGTACCGCCGAAAGTGGAATATTCGATCACGGAGTACGGAAGAACGTTGGAACCGATCCTCCATGCGATGCATGAGTGGGGCACGAAACATCAAGAGCATCGTGAACAAAAAGAACGGAGCACGAAAACCATCCTAGAGTAGATCTACTCTAGGATGGTTTTCGTTGGAATTGAGGCCTACGAGGAGATCGCCTTTTTCATGATCAAATCGATTTGTTCTTCGTCACCCATGTAGAACGGGTGCGCTGAGACGTGGGTGAAGCCTTTCTTTTCATAAAACTGAATGGCGTTGTGGTTTTCTTCCCAAACACCGAGCCAGATGAATTGTTTGTCCAAATCTGAAGCACGTTCGATCGCCTTTTTGAACAGTGAGTTGCCTAACCCTTGGTTTTGGAATGCTTGGTGGATATAGATGCGTTCGATTTCTAACGCATCACCGCCCATGTCTTCGGTTTGTGCATCGTTTTGGTTAATTTTCAAATAGCCTGCGCGCTCATCACCGACAAACAAAAAATAAAATTCTGACGCTGGATGATCAAGTTCTGCTTGCAGCTTTTCGAGTTGATACGCAGTTTCAAGATAAGCATGTAAGTTTTCTTCAGAATTTTGCTCAGCAAATGTGTCGGTGAATGTTTCGATGCTCATCGTTTGCAATGGGAGTACTTCTTCTTTTGTAATGCGTGTAATCGTGACGGTCATCTTTCATCCTTTCTGCCGACCGAATCATACCAGGCAGTTTGTGGCCGATTCGCAGGATAGCCATGTTCGGTTCGATACTGTTTTCTTATACTCGTAAAATCGTGCCACTGTTTCTCGCTATTTGAATTGTTGGCGTGATGAACAACACAGCGAATCTGGTCTTCCACACACGGGTCTGTCCATACCCCTAAGCGAAGTTCTAGTTCATTCAGTAAAATTGCGGGGTCAGCGGTTTGCATCTCTTGTAGCGAATAGATGCGTAATTGGTATACGAGTTTTTCTGCGAGCTGATAACCAATGGATGGAATTTGTTGAAATTGCGAGAGCGCTTTTAGCTCTTTCGCCCGTTCTTTGGAAATGTGTAACATGTCTGCAAGTTCGGCTGTTGGGATCGAGCTCACGTCAGCGATGCGTCGTTTCGCTTTTCTAAGCTGGCGTTTTTCTTCTTCAGATAGTGGAAGTTTCACGTGCACCCCTCCAAGTCGTTTATTCTTTCATACTAGCACGAACCGGTTCAGGAATCATGACGACTTCTTGAATGAGGTCAACAGGAGGTTTGGATTCATCGATGCATTCCTCCCAAAACCGAAGGTGAGCATGGTCAACCCAATGGTTGGATTCTTCAACAGCTGTCCCACCTTCCCCTTGCACGGAATACCAATACAAGTATTCCGTTTCCCCGACAGTTTCGCTAAAAATCGTCTCCACATACATCTTTTCACCAACGAGTGTTTCGGTCACAGCTTCCATGTTCTGGTTGAGAAAGTCCATCCATTCTCGAACCGTCTGTGATTTCCCGGGTTTTACCGGGTATCGTGTTAATTCGATTTTCATCATTACCTCCAGTGATTATACCGGCCACATTTCCGGTGGATTCAGTTCATATAGATTGTCTTTACGGTACATAAAGTGTGTCATAATCCATTCTCTTCTGACGGTAGCAAAATCATCGTAAAAGTGCAGGATGTGTTCATTGATGACTTTTTCAGGGTAAACCTTTCCGTGCTCTAATCCACGAAGCATATATTCAAGAACAATTAATTTCTTTTTACGTTGTGCGGGGAAAGATTTAAGTTTCCCTGCTGAATCAAGGAAGTTGTTGAGTACTTGTGTCTTTTCAGCTTCTGTAATATCAAACATTCCGTCTCCTCCAATCTCAGTAATTGCCCGTGCCATTCGGTCTAAATTCTTCTCATTTAACGAGAAATAGATCGTATTTTTATGCCGTTGTTGATGGATGATATCGATTTCTTTCAGCTTTGCCAAGTGATGGGAGATGGTCGGGGGTTTGAGGCCAAGCTTGCCAGCTATTGCCCCGCCGTGTAGCGGCCCGCGTTTCAACAAGCTAATAATTCGTACCCGCGTTTTGTCTCCCATCGTTTTATGAAAATGTACAATTCGATCAAATTGCATACTAACCTCCAATCTAATTCGATTATAATCTAATTAGATATAAATTGAAATAGATAGGCGTAAAAAAGGAATCATGCACACGAACGCACAGAAAGACGGATGGGCAATGGGGTGTTTTGCTAAGCTAGATATTAAGGAGGTGATCGAATGTGGATGTGTTAAACCAATTCAATCGTGCAATTGACTATATTGAAGACAATTTGGACGGTCAAATTAATATTGAAGAAGCGGCAAAGAAAGCGTACAGCTCACCGCATCATTTCAAACGAATGTTCTCGCTCGTGACTGGAGTGACGTTCTCTGAGTATGTGCGCAGAAGACGTTTGACACTCGCAGCATTTGCATTACGAGCGGATGACGTAAAGGTGTTAGATGTAGCGATTAGGTATGGGTACGATTCGCCAGATGCGTTTACAAGAGCTTTTCACGCTATGCATGGCATCACGCCTCGAGAAATGAAAACGACGGAGAAACCGATCAAGGCGTACTCCAAATTAAGTTTCGACATTAAAATAAAGGGAGTGGAAGAAATGAATTACCGATTGGTGGAGAAAGATGCATTTCGTGTTGTCGGAGAGAAAGAAACCGTTGAAATGAAAGATGAAACGTTCGACCCTCAGCTTTGGGGGCGATTAGAAGAAGTGGAAGAGCGTGTCCGCTCGTACGATAATACCCCGTTCGAAGGACCAATTCATCTGTCAGTCACAAAAGAAGATGGGGATGTAGACTATTATATTGGCAGTGCCACCACTCACAAAACACCTGACAACTTAGCAGAAATTCACATTCCTGCAAACACATGGGCGGTGTTTCACGCGGAAGGACCGATGCCCGAATCGCTCTTAGACACGTGGTCTCGAGTGTATACAGACTGGTTTCCGACCTCAACGTTTGAGCTCGCCAAAGCTCCAGAAATGGTACGTAGTACGCAGACGCATACAGAAATTTGGATTCCAGTGAAGCAAGCGTAAGCGAAAAGGCTCGGTTTTCGATGGATAGCAATCTAGATCGTTAAGGGAGCGATCTAGATCGCTGATCTCCTAAGAAATCCCAAAAACCGAGCGAGCATCGCCACCTCCGGTGCCGAAAACAGTGAAAAACGATCTATATAAGTTGAACGAAAGAATTTCTTCAAGAATCAATGGTAAGCTTGGTAAAGTGGAAACTGTGCTCGAGTTGCGACAGAACAGTTCTCAAGTTTGGGGAAATCGCAGAAAAAGCGGTCTAATCTCATAAACTAGGGAACAGATTATCGGATCACCTATGCATCCTCGCCACAGAGTACCCACAAGCTGTCGGCGCGAGCCGCGCCGAACCGAGTTCGGTGTCGTTTCGGCCCCGGCGGGGCCGACGTGTCGTTGGCACTTTAGTCTGGAATCTGCGCGCAAGTTGGAACAAACTGCGCGCAAGTTTAGCGAAATGAGCGCTAAAATCGGTGAAAAGCGCAAACTTGCGCGCAGATGGGGGAAACTTGCACGCAGAACGGCCGTTCGTCGTGCCTGCATGTGCAGCAATGGGATCATTAAGACCGCGATCTAGACCCCCGATCTCCTAGAAACTCCCAAAACCCGAGCGGCCATCACCACCCCTTCCGTTACTGCACTTTATTACGAGATACGCCATTTAACTTGTACGCACTGATCGCCACTTCGGTGGCGAGTCGCAGTAGCGGTGTATCGGTGATTGGCAGACCGAGAAGTTCCTCGATGGAGTGTAACCGGTGGTATAACGTTTGCCGGGCAATATGCAATTTCGTTGCGGTTTGTTGCTTGGAGCAATTTTGCTCTAAGTAGATGTTTAGCGTATGGAGCAGTTCACTATTTTTGTCTTCATCATATTTCAATACTGGGGCCAAATACGTACGCACAAATTTTTCTAACGTATCGTCATCCAATTTAATGAGCAGCTGATAAATGCCGGTATCTTCATAAAAATGAATGGATCTATGCTCGTCTGTCGCGGTGATGTTGACAACGTCATCGGCTTCTTGATAGGCGCATGCCGCGTGTTGAAGTTTCGAATACGTTTGACTGGCAAAGATTCGAATCGGCAGTTGGGATTCGCTCGTATGAATGATTTTTTGAAAGCGGTCTTTTTCCGCGTCGCTGGATTCGAGATTAAAAGCAAGAACAATGTATGAATGGCTGCTGCTCGTCGTAATGACTGATTCAAATCGATGCTTTTGAAACAAGTAACGTAGAGACCGTACGGTCTGAAATTGCTTCGTTTGCCGATTTTCTAGAGACGTATTATCATCGATCATTTTAACGATGCATAACCGGAATTGCAGTTCTTCTTGGTCCCGACACACTTTATGCAAGTTTGTTCTTGCTTCTCGTTCACTCGTGAGCTTTTGGTTAAGCAGTTCATGAACCCAAGATTGTTCATTCAGAAGCCGGTTTTCCTCGGAATGAAAAAAACGGAGCAGATTTTGTGCAAGAACATTGGTTGCCCGTTCAAGTGCGAGCAAGTCAAACGAACGAAGAGGTGTACAATTCTTTATGAGAAGCAGACCCCACGTTTGTTCCATCGTTTCAATCGGCTTAATTAAGTACGATGCGTTCCTTTCTTCGTCGTACCATGTGCCTGGAGCTTCAGGCATCTCTTCGACTGTTTTTTGAATTCGGTTTTGTTCGTCTTTAAGGAGAGAAGGTAAAAAGTAAGCTTGTGTATCTTTTGGCAGGAAAATCAAATCTTTTCCCGTAACCTCTTGAAGTTTTTTTAGAATCTTTACGTTGCCGTGAACGTGTAGCGTAAATTGGTGAAATTCATTAGAAAGC
This sequence comes from Geomicrobium sp. JSM 1781026, assembly GCF_041949955.1. Classification (NCBI taxonomy): domain Bacteria; kingdom Bacillati; phylum Bacillota; class Bacilli; order Caryophanales; genus Geomicrobium; species Geomicrobium sp. JSM 1781026. The sequence goes on from NZ_JBHFQF010000002.1 coordinate 293,656, forward strand.
TGGTCCAATTCTGCGAGCTGACGATGCTGTTCATTTAAAATTTCCCCATGCAAATCTTCGGTAATGTCGACAAATCGAACAACTTGTGTAAAAACGATAATCGGAAAGTGGTGGACATTCGCTGCTTCAATAATCTCTTCGGGGACCGAAGGATAGTGGGCACTCAATTCAATACAAAGACAAGCGGCACCGTGTTCGATGAGCTTGTTAACATACTCCAATCCTTGTTTTTTTAAGGCGACAGCCGTACTTAAAATCATTTCATTGCCATGAAGCAATGTGTCGAAATTGAGGATCTCTAGCACATGGACCCAGCGAACCGTTTGCTGGAGGTTGGCGTGTTCATTGACCACTTGAGCATTTTCAAACGTTGGTCGTTGTAAAATTTCTTCAATTGTGAGCATGTGTCATATGCCTCCATGTTCATGATGTCAGTCAAAATCGAGGAAAGATTGGACAGTTTGTCACCTTATATTATGCAGAAAATTTGATATATTGTCTACAATGCATCGGCTGTATACACAATACGTATGGTCGAAGAACATGGAGGGACAATGATGACGACAATGCTAAAAAATTACATCGGTGGACAATGGACAGATTCAAGTCGAGAAGGTGAAGATGTATTCAACCCTTCAGACGGGTCAATCATTGCGCACACTCCGTATTCAACAAAAGAAGACGTAGACAAAGCAGTCCAAGCGGCCAAAAAAGCGTATGAAACTTGGCGAAAAGTACCAGTACCGGTGCGGGCGAGATACATGTATACGTACCATGAGTTACTCGTTGAACACCACGAGGAACTTGCGCGACTCCTCACGAAAGAAAACGGAAAAACATACAAAGACGCCTATGGCGAAGTACAACGAGGGATTGAGAACGTTGAATTTGCCTCAGGTGCTCCCGAACTTATGAAAGGCGAAATCCTTCCCGATATCGCAAATGGCATTGAGTCGGGTATGTATCGTTATCCTGTAGGTGTCATCGGCGGCATTACGCCGTTTAACTTCCCGATGATGGTGCCGTGCTGGATGTTCCCGCTTGCGATTGTTTGTGGAAATACGTTCGTCCTCAAACCTTCAGAGCGGACGCCACTGCTCGCGCAGCGACTCGCTGAACTTCTTTCAGAAGCAGGCGTGCCAGAAGGCGTATTTAACATCGTTCATGGAGCCAAAGACGTGGTAAACGGCTTACTCGAACACAAAGACGTAAAAGCAATTTCCTTCGTCGGGTCCCAGCCCGTTGCGGAGTATGTGTATGAAACTGCCGCGAAAAACGGCAAACGCGTGCAAGCACTCGGTGGCGCCAAAAACCATTCCATCATCTTAAATGATGCCAACTTAGAGAAAACGGTAGAAGGTGTGATGAACGGTGCATTCGGAAGTGCAGGCCAACGTTGTATGGCCACATCTGTCTGTCTCGTACAAGATGGCGTGGCCGATGAGTTTTTAGCTCAATTGAAAGCAGCGGCGGACAAATTAACAATAGGTAACGGGATCGATGATGGGGTTGACTTAGGCCCCGTTATTCGCAAAAGCCAACTTGATAAAGTGCACAACTATATCGAGCTTGGTGAAGAGCAAAATGCGACGCTCGTTCGAGACGGGAGAAAAGATGTTGAAGCTAGCACGAGTGGGTATTATCTTGGGGCGACCATTTTTGACCACGTCACGACAGAGATGACGATTTGGAAAGAAGAAATCTTTGCCCCTGTACTTTGTGTCATTCGCGTGAAAGATTTGACAGAAGCCATTGAACTGACGAATCAATCTGATTTTGGAAACGGTTCGGTACTCTATACGGCGAGCGGCTCAGCGGTCAGACAATACCGCGAAGACATTGAAGTCGGTATGCTCGGCGTTAACGTCAACGTTCCCGCACCGATGGCATTTTTCCCGTTTTCGGGTTGGAAAAATTCATTTTATGGTGATTTGCATGCAAACGGACGAGACGGCGTAGAATTTTTTACACGGAAGAAAATGCTGACGAGTCGCTGGTTCGATTAAACTTTTGAGAGGATGAGCGATATGGCTGACCAAACAAAGCAAAAAGAGTTGTATGAAAAGGACAAAAGGTATGTTTGGCATCATATGAAACCGTACCAAAATGATCAAAACCCGATGGTCATTGAGCGGGCAAAAGGAGCTTGGATTACCGACGTTGAAGGAAATGACTACTTAGACGGTATGTCAGGTCTTTGGTGCGTCAATGCCGGATACGGTCGTGATGAGCTCGTCGACGTTGCCGCCGAGCAACTTCGGCAAATGCCTTTTCACCCGTTGTCCAACAGTCATGTGCCTGCCATCGAACTTGCCGAAAAGCTAAACGAATGGTTAAAAGGCGATTATCGAATGTTCTTCTCCAACAGTGGCTCGGAAGCGAATGAGACAGCTTTCAAAATCGCTAGACAATATCATTATCAAAATGGAGAACCCGGTCGGTACAAGTTCATTTCCCGCTACCGAGCGTATCATGGCAATACCCTCGGCGCGCTCTCTGCGACCGGTCAGGCACAACGGAAGTTTCGCTATGAGCCGCTGCTCCCTGGATTCATTCATGTCCACGCCCCTGATGAATACCGGGCGCCTGATGGACAGTCCTTTGAAGAATGGAGTCTCGCTTGTGCCCGAATGATGGAGGAGACAATTGTGTGGGAGCGCCCCGAAACGGTTGCCGGTGTCATTATGGAGCCAATCATTACAGGCGGTGGCATCTTAATTCCACACCCTGACTATGTAAAAGAAGTGGAGCGAATTTGCAACAAGTATGGCGTTCTCCTTATCAATGATGAAGTGATCTGTGGATTTGGTCGCACAGGTGAGAACTTTGGCTATCAAAATTACGGCATCGAACCTGACATTGTAACGATGGCAAAAGGCATTACGAGCGGGTATTTGCCACTCGCTGCAACAGCGGTGAAACAAAAATATTATGACGTCTTTAAAACCACAGACGAAAGCGATCATTTCCGGCAAGTCAACACGTTTGGCGGCAACCCCGCCGCGTGTAAACTCGCACTGAAAAACTTAGAAATTATGGAAAAAGAAAATCTCGTCGCCCGTGCGAATGAACTCGGCAGCCGGATAAGACAAAGCATCGAGCCACTCACCGCCGAGCCCCACATTGGTCATATCCGCCAGCAAGGACTGCTCATCGGCATCGAGCTCGTCAAAGACAAGCAGGCGAAAACACCTGCAAGTAAAGAAATGGTCGGTGGAATCATTGCGGCTTGCAAAGCGAAAGGACTCATCGTCGGCAAAAATGCCGACACTGTTGCTGACTACAACAATGTCCTCACCCTAGCCCCGCCGCTTAGCATGACCGACGAAGACTGTGATTTGATTATCGAGACATTACAGTCTGTACTCAAAGATACCGCCATCGTTGCCCAATAGAACAAATCCTCGAGAGCGCTCTCGAGGATTTGTTCTTTAAGGAATGAGATGAAGAGGACAATGGAAAACGGATGTAGAAACAAGTAGTAACGAACATTGGCGCTTCCATTCTTCGATTTAATGATGATCGTATGGACACTTTGACTAACAAATGGATTCAAAAATAAACATTTTGTAACATGTACACGCTTTGGGATGCGTGTAGAATTGAAGGTATATTTAAAATTCAATAAATTCTAAACATGTAGTTTTCAAACGTAAGGAGGCGTGTCGCTTGAAGCAACAGAAATTGCTAATCAATGGTGACAGACTAAAACAATCACTAGAAGAATTCGCATCGTTTGGAAAAACGGAGAATAATGGTGTTACACGCTTGGCTTTATCAGAGGAAGACCGACAAGCCCGCAATTATTTTCGGTCGTGTTGTGAAGCGTTAGGGATGACGGTGAATGTTGATGATTTAGGAAACATGTACGCGACACTTGTTGGAACGGACCGTGAAAAGCCACCGGTCGTTATTGGTTCTCACTTAGATTCTGTGAAAAAAGGCGGGCGTTTTGACGGTGTGCTCGGTGTACTCGCAGGGTTAGAAGTCGTTCGAACGATTGTTGAGCACGGTGTTCAGCACGAGTCATCGATCGTCATAGTCAACTTTACGAATGAAGAGGGTGCTAGATTTGAACCGTCCATGATGTGTTCAGGCATTCTTTCTGGAAAGTTTGAGAAAGAAACGATGTTTGCGAAAAAAGATACGGAAGGGATTTCGTTTGCCGATGCGCTAGAAAACGTTGGTTATGCCGGAGAAGTGAGCCACCGTTTGCAACAAGCAAAAGCCTTTCTAGAGTTACACATTGAACAGGGGCCAAGTTTAGAGAGGGAAGAATTAAAAATTGGTGTCGTTGAATGTGTCGTCGGTATGGTCTGCTATGAAGTTGTTGTGAGTGGTGAGTCGAACCACGCCGGGACGACCCCGATGAATATGAGAAGAGATGCGCTGTTTACAGCGACCGATAAAATTGTTGAAGCGAGAGAGCAATTACAGAAGTTGGATGATGATTTAGTGTATACGATGGGGCGCATGAATGTTGTTCCGAATATTCATACAGTAATCCCAAATCGTGTTGTGTTTTCTATAGAAGCCCGCCATCAAGATGAAAAAACGATCGCGAGTGTCGAACAAATCATTGACCGTCTTGCGCAATCAGGAAGTGACGAGGCGTGTGAAGTAAGTGTAACGAAGCTTTGGGGACGAGATACTGTATGGTTCGATTCTGACATTGTTCATACGCTTGAGCAATCGGTCCAGGCGCTTAAATATCCGTATAAAAAGACGGTCAGTGGAGCTGGACATGATGCCCAGTTTATTGCGAGCTACATTCCATCTGCGATGGTGTTCGTGCCGAGCATTGGCGGGAAAAGTCATGATGAGGACGAGGTTACGCCTTGGGAAGACTGTGAGCGCGGAGTGAATGTCATTCTGGACAGTGTGTTGACGATTGCGACAGAGTAAACGTCCACTCAGAAATGTCTAAATATTCAAGTATTTTGTTAGAAAATCGAACACTAGACTTTTATTCTGAAAGAAAAGCAGGTGATCTTTGATGAGTACAGGGAATGAAATGTTGCTGGAGAAATTACAGGCGAATTTTAATGAAGTTGAGCCACCGCTCTCTCACCAAGAAGCGTTTGAAGAAGCCAGTCGTTGTTTGTACTGTTATGACGCACCTTGCATTACAGCTTGTCCGACGGGCATTGAGATTCCGTCATTTATTAAGAAGATCGCAAGTGATAATTTACTCGGTTCAGCAAGAAAAATTATGGAAGCCAATCCGGTTGGCGCGAGTTGTGCTCGTGTTTGTCCAACCGAGGAGCTTTGCGAAGGGGCTTGTGTGTTAAATGATTCCACACAGCCGATTATGATTGGGAAACTGCAACGATATGCCACGGATTGGGCAATTCATAATGAGAAAGTGTTGTTCAAATCTGGAAAACCGAATGGGAAAAGCGTAGGTGTAATCGGGGGAGGACCAGCAGGGTTATCGGCTGCACGGGAACTAGGACTCATGGGGTATGGCGTGACCATATATGAAGCCGAAGAAGAGGCTGGCGGTTTAGACACGTATGGCATTGTGTCATTTCGCCTGCCAAAGCGCGTATCGTTTTGGGAAGTGGATCAAGTGAAACAAGTAGGCGTCGATATTCGCACAAACACCCGCGTCGGTCGTGACGTTAGCTTAGAAGAACTCAAAGAAAATCACGATGCAGTTATCCTCTCCGTCGGCATGTCCGACGTGCCGATGCTTGGGATTGAGGGAGAGGAATTGAACGGTGTTCACGATGCCATTGAGTTTGTGAAACAAACGAAAAGTGGGCAACTGTCACAAGCGTTTGCTGGCAAAAAAGGCGTCGTTATCGGCGCTGGAAATACAGCGATTGATGGGGCAACGTGTGCGGTTCGACTCGGGGCAGAAAATATGAAGATCTTGTATCGTCGTTCCGAGAAGGAAATGACCGCTTATGACTTTGAGTATGAGTTCGCAAAGCAAGATGGGGTCGAGTTCCGGTGGTTAACGGCTCCGAAACGTCTCATCGGTGACGAAGCGGGCAACGTATGCGCCATTGAATGCGAGAAGATGGAGCTAGGTGAAGCCGATGCAGATGGGCGTAGAAGACCAATGCCAATACCGGATTCCACGTTCACACTCGAGGTTGATTTTGTCATTAAAGCGATTGGTCAAACTCGTTATACCGACCTATTAGAGCAATTTAATATCCACCATGATGGTGGGGTCGTGACGTTAAATGACGATCGCTTTGAAACGAGCGTAAACAATGTGTTCTCTTGTGGCGACGTTATTTTCGGTAAAGGTCAAGGTGAAGCGATGGTCGTTACTGCCGCGGAACAAGGCAAGCAAACGGCGTATCAAGTTCACGAGAAACTATCTGGATTACAAGCTGAGTCAACAGCATAGGAGGGGTATTATGGCAGATTTGTATACAAATGTAGCAGGAATCAAATCACCGAATCCTTTTTGGCTAGCAAGTGCACCGCCGACAAACTCAGGGTATCAAGTACAACGAGCGTTTGAAGCAGGATGGGGAGGCGCCGTTTGGAAGACGCTTGGAGAACCGATCATTAATACGTCGTCCCGGTTTGCTGCTGTTTCATTCAACGGACAGCGAGTAGCTGGGTTTAACAACATTGAACTCATTACCGACCGCCCGCTAGAAGTGAATCTACGTGAAATTGAAGAAACGAAGCTCCGCTTCCCGGACCATGCCATTATTGCTTCACTTATGGTCGAGCCCGAACAAGAGAAATGGCATGAAATCGTCAAGCGAGTAGAAGCGGTCGGTGTTGACGGCTTGGAATTAAACTTCGGATGCCCACACGGCATGGCAGAGAGAGGCATGGGGGCGGCCTCTGGTCAAGTACCAGAACTCGTGGAAAAGCAAACGTACTGGGTGAAAGAAGTAGCGCAAACCCCGGTCATCGTCAAGCTGACCCCGAATATTACCGACATTACCGTCACTGCAGAATCGGCTGTCCAAGGCGGAGCAGATGCGGTGAGTATGATTAATACGATCAATAGCCTCGCTGGCGTTGACATTCATACGTGGAATACCGTTCCGAATGTAGACGGAAAAGGCGCTCATGGGGGATATTGTGGACCGGCTGTAAAACCGATCGCCCTTAACATGGTCGCAGAGTGCGCGAGAAACCCGAACATAAACGTACCAATATCAGGCATCGGAGGAATTGGTGATTGGCAGAATACAGTCGAATTTATGCTCATGGGTGCGTCTGGTGTGCAAGTGTGTACGGCTGCCATGCACCATGGTTTTAGTATCGTTGAAGATATGATTGATGGCCTAAGTAACTATCTTGATGAAAAAGGTATCGGGTCGGTTCAAGAGATCATTGGCAAGACTGTACCGAAGTACTCCGATTGGGGAGATATGGACTTAAACTATCAGACAGTCGCTAGAATTAATAACGACGTGTGTATCAATTGCAATAAGTGTCATATCGCGTGTGAAGATACCGCACATCAGTGCATTGACATGTTAAAAGGCGACGACGGTGAACCGATTTTACAAGTTCGTGAAGAAGAATGTGTCGGCTGTAACCTTTGCTCCATCGTTTGCCCAGTCGACGGTGCCATCGACATGATTGAAAAAGACAATAACTTGCCGCCACTCTCATGGAATACACGCCAGAATGCCATTAACGCTAAGAGCTTAGCCAATTCATAGAAAGGAATGGTAGAAATGAAGAAGATTATTCGAAACGGAACGATTGTGACCGCCGCAGAAACGTATGAAGCAGATATCCTTATCGTCGATGAGCAGATTGCTGCAATTGGGAAAGCGTTTAATGAGGATGGAGCAGAAGTAATTGACGCCGCGGGCTGTTACGTATTTCCAGGCGGGGTAGACCCCCATACGCACTTGGATATGCCCTTTGGCGGAACCGTAACACGCGATGATTTTGATACCGGCACTGTTGCCGCCGCGCACGGGGGAACGACGACAATCGTTGATTTTTGTTTAACCGAAAAAGGCAAGCCGCTCTCTGAGGCGATCACGACGTGGCACGAGAAATCAAAAGACAAAGCGGTCATTGATTACAGTTTTCATCTCATGATCGGTGAGATTACCGATGACGTGTTAGAAGAATTGCCGGCAGTCATTGAACAAGAAGGCATCACGTCGTTCAAAGTGTTCATGGCCTACAAAAATGTCTTTCAAGCAGACGATTCCACGCTCTTCCAAACATTGATCAAAGCAAAAGAGCTCGGCGCACTCGTCATGGTTCACGCAGAAAATGGCGATGTGATTGATTATTTGACGAAAGAAGCGCTTGCGAATGGACAAACCGACCCGATCCACCACGCGCTTACACGCCCACCGTCGGTTGAAGGTGAGGCAACGGGTAGAGCTTGTCATCTGACGGCACTTGCCGATTCGCAACTGTATGTCGTCCATGTGACGTGTGAACAAGCAGTGAAACAGATTGAGGAAGCGCGCAAGGCTGGGGCAGATATTTGGGGGGAAACGTGCCCACAATACCTCGTTCTTGACGAAGAAATGATGAAAGGCCCAGATTTCGAAGGCGCAAAATATGTTTGGTCCCCGCCTCTTAGAGAGAAAAAACATCAAGATGTGTTATGGAACGCACTCAAAGTCGGATCACTGCAAACGATCGGTAGTGACCAATGCTCGTTTGATTTCGAAGGACAAAAAGACTTAGGCAAAGGAGACTTCACGAAGATTCCGAACGGTGGACCGATCATCGAAGACCGGATGAGTATTTTGTACTCCGAAGGGGTCGCCAAAGGCAGGCTATCTCTCAACCAGTTTGTTGACGTTACGTCAACGCGAGCGGCGAAGTTGTTCGGCATGCACCCGAAAAAAGGAACGATTTCTGTCGGTGCCGATGCAGACGTCGTCATCTTTGATCCAAGTGTGAAGCGAACACTGTCCGCTAGCACCCATCACTTAGCGGTCGATTACAGCGCCTTTGAAGGAATGGAAGTCGTTGGACAGCCTAAAACCGTGTTGTCACGCGGCAAAACGATCGTCGACAATCAAACGTTCGTCGGCACGAACGGTGCGGGTCAGTTTGTTAAACGCTCGAAATACGGAGAACCGTTGAAACAACAAGCAGCGCTATCAAAATAAAATAGAACGAGAGATTCGGAATATATCAGTAGAAAGGTAGATGGGATGAGTTCTAAAAGCAGCTATTTAAAGTCGCCTGATTTGTTTCCGATCTCTCAATTAAAACGAAAAATGAGCACGGTCGGGTTTGCCATTCTTTGGGTGAGTATGGCCGTCGTTCTCGCTGCATTTGCGATTGGTGGAGACGGCATTCAAACGTTACCCTTACACCTCGTCATTATCGCAACGATTATCGGTTCTTTAGGGATTGGCCTTTGCATGACGCTGACCGGGGACATCGGCATTGAGCATGGGTTGTCATTTCCGGTGTATATGAGAGCTCCTTTTGGCACGATTGGTACGCACATTCCTTCAATTTTTCGCGGGTTCGTCGCCTCATGCTGGTTTGGGATTAACACATTCTTCGGTGCCACCGGAATTAATGCCATTTTGTTCATGCTGTTTGGCATCGATCAATGGTTCATTTGTTTTCTCATATTTGCCGCATTACAGCTTTTTAATACAGCATTTGGGATCAAAGCTGTCGAGCGTTTTGCTAATCTTGCCGCACCCGTAATTGTGATCATTTCTGGCTGGATGTACATCGCGCTTTCATCACAAGCAACCGCCGCCGGGCGTGATGTGTGGGCGTGGGTGGAAGCACCAGCGGTAGGGATTGAAGCGGTGAGTGCCTTCTTTATCGTTGTGATGGCAACGATGGGGTTTTGGGGGACGCTCGCTGCAGATATGCCATCCATATCACGGTTTATAAAAGCGCCGAAGTACGAGCGGAGTTGGTTCAAACGCAATCGTGGTCAGCTGATCGGCAGTCTCGTCGCCATGCCGATCGTTCACACATTCATGGTCATCGTTGGTGCAGTTTCGTACATGGCTGTCTTCAATTCCAATCCTGTAGAAGCATTAATGGAAACGACCACAAACGGAATCTTGCTCGGCGTACTCATGCTCATGATCGCCCTTGCCCAATGGTCAACAAACACATCTTCCAATGTCATTCCCGCTGCCACCATCTTTTCAAACGTTGGCGGACCGAAAGTGCCATTCTGGGTAGGGGTCATGATCGCAGGGGCGATTGGCGTTCTCGTGCAACCGTGGAACTTGTTTGACATCATTGTACCGGCACTTCTTTTCGTAGGTGGCATTTTAGCCGCCATTGTCGGCATCCTCGTCGTCGATTATTACATCATCCGCAAACGCCGCGTGAACGTGACTGATTTATATGAAGAAACCGGACAATATCATTATTGGAAAGGCATCAACGTCGCTGGACTATTGGCGTGGATTGCAGGTGGAGGGGGTTCCCTCCTGTTCCCGTCCTATTCATTTATCATCGGTCTCGTGCTCGGCGGGACGGTGTATTATGTTCTCGCCAAATATTGGTGGTTTAAGCGCTATCCGCAAGCAGAACTGGAAAACCCAGATGATGACACTTATCTCGGCTTAACCGTTGGAAGAGACTGGACCGTGCAAGACGAAGAAGTAGAAACCTTCAAAGAAGCGAGGTGAACCCTTTGAACGAGTACGACGATTATGTAAAAGAAAAACAAGAAATTGATGACTATATTTTAAGAGGGTATCAGATCAATGACGTTCGCGAAGACTTGAGTGGCGCACTACTTACCCTCGTGAACGCCGATGGAGAAAGAGAAACATTGCGAATCGGTAACGCCGACGCCAGAAAATACTTTGCCGTTTTACTGCTAGATAAGTTGAACTAAAGAAATTCACTGAATCGGATGACCGAGAGGGGTCTTTGCGGGTGAGTGCTTGCATATTGCGTGTTGAAATTCATCTCGTTGCCGATTGTTGTTCGTCACTGCAAGGGTTGCGGGCAACAAGAACAACGTTTGCCGAAGGGTAAAAAGTTGTAACCAAGGCGCACTGCCTGGCACAAGCATGTGATGGTCGGTCACGTATGTGACAATCCAGCCCTCAAATCTGGCACTTTCGGCACGCAACTGTCACAAATCGCGATATTTGTGACAGTTGACGACGTTTATGTGCGCATTCACGTTTAAAATCATGATTTTTCTTTCTCAAGTGTCACAAATATGAATATATGGGGCATTTGGACTTCTTTCCACACACCGTAGCCAGGAGGCAGAAACGTGATGTCGCACTTATACTCTGGAGTACAAGCATCTGCCTGAAGTGGAAAGAAACAACAATCTGTGCAATTAAGAAAATGTTACGTTCATCCTATGTTGATAAGTAAGCAAAAAAACGGGTGCCTTAGAGAGGCACTCGCTTTTTAAAGGCTAGCACAAGTCGCTATCGCCGAAAGCGCATGAGTAAGGAGAAAGTGGTCTAGCGTTTGAGCATGCCAAACGGCACTCACCTCTGTGTAAATTTTATTTAGTGGAAATCTTCCCATTGACATATCAATGGGAAGATTTCTGGCTTCTATGGTGTGATTTTCGCTACGTTTGGATCAGACGGTGTTGCAGGAAGCTAGTTGAAGCAGACCGCCTCGTAAATCAATGAGTTAGAACGCATAATACGCCCGGTTCCAAGTGATGGCATACACAATCACTTGAACGAGAGGAATGAGCATGACGACCAACACAGGAAAATAGGGTAGGGTCGTCATCACGAGTGGATATAACGTAATGAGGGCACCAGCGAGCGGGACGGCATAGTACATACTTACGTAAGAAGCTCGGCTCGCTTTTTGTGTAATGGTTTTCTCTCGTTCGTCGGTTTCTTCAATTTCTGCCGGGAGCCATACCGATTTACGGTATGGGATTTTTTTCGCCCTTGCGATGAAAAACTGGACGGCTGCGAAAATGGCAATTAGAACAATAGGCATCAAGTCTAATGAAGCGGAAGCTGCGAGTGATGGTTGTTGAATTGAGCCTACGAATTCGTGGACAAAGTTAAAGATGGCAACTAAACTCCAGCCGAACAAAAATAACGTTACAAATGAACAAATGAGTCCCCAAACAATCTTCATGTCGTTTCCTCCTCTTTTTCCAATGTAAATATTTGTTCAACGGGTAATTCGAACACTTCTGCAATTCGCATCGCCAAGATGAGGGAAGGGGTGTAATTGTCTTTTTCTAAAGCGACGATCGTTTGGCGTGTCACGCCAACGGCCTGTGCTAAATCTCCTTGCGTAAATTGGTCTCTGGCACGGAGATCTTTCACTCGATTTCGAATTTTCATCGTATCACCTAGTTATTAATGTATGGTTAACTTTACTTTTTGTCAAGTTCATTATACATTTATTTTTTAAAATGATATACTAGGAATACGTGAAAGGGTGGGGCCGTTGAATCCGTTATTGCTTGATTTTCCGCAACAATTTGAGACCGACCGGCTGTTGCTTCGTCTACCGCTGCCCGGGGATGGTGAAGCTGTTTACGATGCGATACGTGCTTCAAAATCAGAACTAAAACGTTGGCTACCGTTTGCACAAAAGGAGCGTACGCTGGAGGATGTTGAGCTTGATCTCCGAGAAGCGCACATCAATTTTTTGAAAAGGGAAGACTTGCGATTTCTACTATTTAGAAAAGATACGAGCCGACTTGTAGGTGTATCAGGACTACATCGGATTGATTGGGCTGTCCGGAAGTTTGAAATCGGCTATTGGGTCGATACAAGGCAACGTGGACAAGGGTACATATCAGAGGCCGTTGCTGGGATTACGCAATTTGCGTTCGAGCAACTCCGTGCGAGAAGAGTTGAAATTCGCTGTGACCGAATCAATCAAAGAAGTCGCGCTATTCCGGAGAAGGCAGGGTTTATGCTGGAAGGAATCTTAAGAAATGACGACACTGCCGCCTTTGACCCCCGTGAAATGAGAGATACGTGTGTGTATGCAAAGATTTCGAAAGAGGTGGAAGTTTGAAACCGCAAAAAAGAAACCCTTCCCCGTTACAAGGAAAGACCGTACTCATTACAGGTGTGAGTCGTAGAGCTGGCATTGGTTATGCGATTGCAAAGCAGTGTGCCGCTTACGGAGCATCCATCATAATTCAACATTTTCGCACTCACGATGAAGAGCAAGCGTGGGGTGCAGATCATCTCGAGGCAGTGGTTGCAGGAATTCAACAAGAGATGATCCCTAGTGCGCAGTTCGGCCATTATCATAGCAATTTCCTCCAGGAAGACAGTGCAGAAACGCTCATTAAAACGGTCGTCAAAGAGCATGGTGCTATTGACGCGATCGTTTGTAATCATGCACGGTCAGGTGGAGATGGCCCACTCGGCAACCTGACGGCACAAATGCTAGACAATCACTGGAAAGTGAATACGAGATCATCCGTATTGTTGGCGCAGGCGTTTGCCGATCAATACGATCCGACGCGGGGCCGAGGGAAGATCATTTTCATGACCTCAGGTCAACGACAAGGACCGATGCCCGGTGAAGTTGCCTATGCACTCGCCAAAGGAGCGCTTGCAGACATTACACTCACGCTCGCTGACCAACTCGCCGACCAGAACATTTGTGTGAACACGGTGAACCCAGGACCGGTCGATACCGGCTATCTGAACGATCAGTTGTGGGAGGAAACACGCACGAAGTTCCCATTTGACCGATTCGGTGAACCCGAAGACCCGGCACGGCTTATCTCCTGGCTTCTCACGGAAGAGGCGTCATGGATCACCGGTCAGATTATGAACACCGAAGGCGGATTCGCTCGGTGGCGGTCATGATGGAGGGGGTACGTTGAACTGGCGAAATACAGTAAAAGGCATGATGATGGGCGTCGTCGAAACCGTTCCAGGAGTGAGTAGCAGCACCATTGCTATGCTGTTAGGCATCTATGAAATCGTGATCCACGCCATTCACACCCTCACAACGAACGAATATAAGAAAGCGATTCGCTTTCTTTTGCCAATCGGGGTCGGCATTCTTGTCGGACTTGGTTTAACGATTTCCGTTATTAGCTATCTATTAGAGCATTTTCCGATACCGATCGGTTTTCTATTTATCGGGCTGATCGTTGGAATGTTGCCATTTATTTGGCGGGACGGGCTCGCTTCAGTAAGGCAGCAAGTGTACAGCTTTCCCCAGGTGATGCTCATGATCGGCTGTATCCTTTTTCTCGTTATGTTGAATGGGGTCGTCGGGGCAGACGCACGAGTCATGATGGAACTGACCTTCAGTGATTACGTGTATTTGTTTATTGCCGGTTGGTTTGCGAGTACGGCGCTTGTGTTGCCAGGGATGAGTGGTGCGCTCATTCTTGTCATTTTAGGCGTTTATGAAACGGCACTGTTGGCGCTCACAACGTTTGAGCTACCGGTTGTTATTGCGATCGGTTCGGGGGTCGTCGTTGGCATTCTCATCATGGGCAAAGTGGTCCGATTTATTCTGACTCGGTACCGAAGAACAACCTATGCTGCCATTTTTGGTTTGTTGAGCGGCTCAGTGTTTATCGTTTTTCCGGGACTGCCCGTCACAGCGATGGAGTGGGTCTTGAGTAGCTGTTTATTCGTAGGTGGATTGGTGTTTACATTTCAAGTAAGTTCAAAAAAGGGTTAATTGTATGAATAAAGGGTATGTGAGTAGTACTTCGTGTCAAAGGAGACGATGCCCGATGCGATGGATTGTTCTTCCATTAGTCGCCATGATTCTCATAGGCTGTGCTTCACAGTCTAATGACCCAGTAGCTGAAATTAACGAACAAATTGAAGAAAGCGAATTTAACGCAACCATTGCTGAACATGACCAGTTTGAGATTTTATCTGCGTATATCCAAGGGTCTGAAAGCTTTGATACGCTTTCGATCAACTACGGGGAGCCTGATTCCGATGAGCCTGCACCTGAGTTTCCAGAGACGAATGAATTTGAGAGTTTGTATGAAGGGTTCGTTGGGGAAACCGCAATTCAAGTCCAAATCCAAGAGTTTGAAACAGCGCTAACCGAAAGCGAAGAGATAGAGATTGCCGGCCATTCGGTTTCTGTCGGTGAATTTGGGCCCGACAATTATACGAACCACCTTGTAAACATGAATGATCATGGGTGGATCATCTTCTATTTCGACACAGACATCAGCGATGAAGAGATGCTTGGCTTTACTGAACAATTGATCGAAAGGAACGAGTAAAGCTCGTGGTTACGGTGAGAAAGTTAGACCGTGTTTCTCTCTCTATGCTTTCTCTGTTAGTCGATGAAAGCCAACGAGAGGGGTTTCGGTTCATTAGACGGTTACTGCGTGATTATGAAGAAGGAACAAACCGGTTTGACCAGCTCGGCGAATGTTTAGTCGGGGCTTATGCGAGTGACGGTCAGCTCATCGCCATTGCCGGCCTGAATACCGACCCTTATTGCGACGCAACAAGGGTCGGTCGGTTGCGCCGTTTTTACGTGTCTCGGCCGTATCGGAGGAAAGGCACAGGCACACTGATGCTCGAGTCAATCATTCAGTATGCAAAGCCAAACTATGACGTTCTGACGCTGTATACCGATTCAAAAAAAGCCGACCGGTTTTACACATCGTTTGGGTTTTCTCGTCTTGCACAGCATCGCTCCACGAATACGAGCCATTATCTGTATTTGTGATAGGAACACTTCGACATGCCGTTCCCCGCCTGGGGTGGCTCTGCGAGTGTCGCACCGATAGCATTTTCGCACTTCGAAATCGGGGGCATTGGGCAGGGAGACGTGCCCAGTTCTGCGCGCGAGTTTACCCATTGTGCGAGCAAGTTTGCTCATTTTAGCGATTTTAGTGCTGATTTCGTGAAACTAGAGCGCAGATTTGCTAACGCCTCAACATCCTTTTGTATGCTGTCCCCGCCTGGCCCTGCGCGAGTCGCTTCGCTGTCGGAACTTATCTCCGCGCAATAATAAGGTAAGCAGGGTCTCCACCCATTCTGAAGTCGAGGGGTAGTTGCTCAACGATTTCAAAGCCAGCAGCCATGATGGCAGATGACATTTGCTCGGATGACACACGTGGTCCAGAGGATGAAGAGGTGTGTTCCAGCTCTAAGCAGAGGAACTGTCCGTCATTTTGTAGAACACGGTGAATCTCTTTCAATACGTCGGGCAATTGTTGGGTCTCATGAAGCGAGATGGAAGCGAGCGTTGTATCCACCGTTTCATCTCCAAGAGGGATGGATGTGAAATCGCCCGTTATTGGGGTAATATTATGATGGTTTTGTTCCTTTGCCTTTTGCGAAAGGTAGGCTAGAATATTTTCATCACGGTCAAGGGCATATACCGTACCAGCTGTACGATCCGCAACCGGTAGTGTTAAGTAGCCAGTGCCCGCTCCGAGGTCAAGGATGTTTGCCGCAGGCTTGATGTGCAAACGGTCCAATAACTGGTCGGCAGGCAGCTTTTGTGTTCTGTCTTGATTTTCAAGTGCTTCAATCTTTCTTTGTAAACGTTCATGATGTGAATGCAATTGTCGGTCTCCTTTATTATAGATATATAGAGTCTTTAATATCTTTAATGTAACTGAAGAAAAATAAAGTGTCAAACTACAAATTTGGTATAATGAGTACAATGACGCTATGTTGGAGGTTCATGTATGGAAACAGATGTGGCACTAAAGTTTTATTCTAATCAACATGAGAAAAAATTAAACGAATTTGAACTTCCGTCTGAGCAAGAGAAGTTTACATCTTTACCTTCTGCAATGGGTGAGGTTCAGAAAGGTCAGTATCGTATTGTCATTTTACAAGATAATGAACCTGTCGGTTTCTTCTTATTGCACGCCACAAAGAGAGTGCAAGAATACACCGATAATCCTCATGCGATGTTACTTACAGCTTTGTCCATTGATTACAAACAGCAAGGCAAAGGTATCGCGAAGAAGAGCATGAACCAATTGCCAGCGTTTGTTCGAGAAGAGTTCCCAGGATGTGACCAAGTAGTACTAGCTGTAAATCATCGAAATATTGCAGCACAAATGGTATACAAACGCGTTGGATTTACAGATTCTGAACGTCGGATCGAAGGACCGATCGGAGAACAATATGTGTACGTCAAAAACATATAAACGATTCGGTTTGATTATACTCTGGAGAGTGAAATTATCGAAACGGGGGAATGGATGTGAATCAGTTACAAGGGAGAACAGCGCTAATTACAGGGGCAGCGAATGGCTTAGGTTGGGAGATCGCCAATCGGTTCGCTGATGCGGGTGCGAACGTCGTGTTGACTGACCGCAATGAGTCGTTACTTCATGATCGAGTTAAGCAGTTGCGAGGGAGAGGCAAGGACGTGCTTGCATTAGTATGTGATGTGCAGGATGAATCGAAGATTGAGCAGACGGTTCAGCAAACAGTAGAGCGGTTCGGACGGTTGGATATACTGCTGAATAATGCAGGCATGCAACACGTATCTCCGGTTGAAACGTTTCCAACGAAAACATTTGAAACGATGATTGATGTGATGCTTACGGGTCCGTTTCGATTGACGAAGGCAGTACTGCCAATGATGAAGCAGCAACAGTACGGCCGCATCATTAACATGGCGAGCATTAATGGTCTCATAGGGTATGCGGGCAAATCAGCATACAATAGTGCAAAGCACGGGCTCGTCGGTTTGACGAAAGTGACGGCGCTAGAGTGTGCGGCAGAAGGAATTACCGTGAACGCCCTTTGCCCTGGGTATGTTCGAACCGATCTCGTACAAAAGCAACTCGATGACCTTGCTAGTGAAATGAACGTTTCAGAAGAAGAAGTACTCGAGAAAAAGTTTTACCCGTTAATTCCGCAGCAACGATTACTCCAACCCAAAGAGATCGCCCATTACGCACTGTTCTTAGCGGATGAAGCGTCACAAGGAATTACAGGTCAAACGAATGTGATGGATGGCGGCTACACCGTAAAATGAGAAATTTCTCATTTTACGGTGTTTTTTAGCGCAATTGGGACGGTTCGTGTCTTGTGACGCCTCACGACGAGGAAGCGGGGCACTTTGGAAGGTGTTTACTACCCGTACTTTTTTTGGTGTTCGTGCTTCAACTGCAAATACTCTTCATCTTCCCGCACTGAGACCCATTTTTTCTCAAAAATAGCCGCTGCGGCTGCTTTTTCCTCATCAATTTTTCTCTCGTTCACTTCGCCATTCTTGCTATACTTCTTACCTCCTGGATAATTGGCGTACCGTCGGGCGCGTGTGTAGCCCATTTGTAAAAACTTTCTCGCCATATCCATTCCGACAAAATCGCCTGCTTTTTTGTACTGGGCGTATTGCTCATATATCTTCTCCGACGACTCCTCGGCAATGGACACGCTTTTAAATCGCCAATTTGGCAAGATTTCACTTTTATAAGGCTCGACAAGAAGCACACCTTGCTCGCCCCTGCCGACCCGGTAACGTTCCGGATGTTTACGGAAATCGGTATTGTCGAAATCGATGTCATCATAAAATTTACTCATCCTGCAACCCTCCTATGATTTTACATTACCTCAAGAGGTGCTTGTCCAAACCTACGGTTGCACGCAATCGTAAACGTTTGCGCGCAACAATAAAGTTACCAAGAGGGTTTGCCGGTCATCTTGTCGTAAGGGGGCTGCTTCGGACGTTTCTCGATCACGAGAATGCTGTCGTAATAGCTCATCGACCACGCAGATCTAGAAAAATCAGTCACAGCTAAACGTGAGTCCCTTGAGTACCACGCATGCAATTGATCAATGAACGGCTTTGAATATTCAATGAAATTGTTTGGGTTTTCATATCCTCCGCCGTATTCCTCCATGTAACTTGTGTGCAAGTCTTCGATGAGGAAGACGCCATCCGCAGACAACAATGGATACATTTCTTCAAAGGTGATGATCTGTTGGTGCATGAAGTGCCCGCCGTCATCAATAATGATGTCCATTTCCGGTAAGGTAGGCTTAATGGATTGCCAAAAGGTGCGATTGCCTTGGTCGCCAATAATAATGTTGACTTGCTCTTCTTCAAAGGATTTGCACACGGGGTTAATGTCTAGTCCGTAGATGGTGGCACCTTTTCCGAAGTATTCTTTCCACATTTGAAGCGACCCTCCGTGTGACACACCGACTTCCAAAATGTTAACGTCTGTTCCGACAAAACGATCAAAATGGCGCTCATAAATGTCAAAGTAATGGATCCATTTATGAATTAATCGTCCGTCATTCGATTCAAAGTACTTGTGTAGCTTATTCATTCGAACCTCCTTATGACGAGGATTTCTTTTATTTATACGCTAAGAAAATTGGAAAATGTGTTCGGGGCATGGCCGAATTTATGAACGTAAAAAACCGCCCACGTACGGGCGGCCGGTCATTACGTTTGCAGCGGCTGGAGTTTTGCTTCAATTTCCTTTCGGTTGGGTTCAAGAAAGTCAGGGAGAGAAAGAGATTTTCCTAATTGATCAACGGGTTCGTCGATTGCAAAGCCTGGTCCATCGGTCGCCAGTTCGTACAGAATACCGTTGGGTTCTCTGAAATAGAGAGAACGGAAATAATACCTGTCTACAAAGCCTGACGTTTGAAAGCCTTCCTCTTCAATTCGTTTTACCCACTGCTGGAGTTCTTCTTCGGTTTCTACCCGAAATGCGACGTGGTGCACACTGCCTCTTCCTTCTCTTGCTTTTGGTGAGGTCTTATCTTCTTCGACATGTACTTGTCCTGATAAACCTGCCCGGTCTGCTTCAAATACAAAAACTCGATGCTCACCGTTTTTATATTCGCCTTTTTTCGTGAAGCCGAGCACGTCAGTTAATACGTCGCTCGTTGGCTCTACGTATTGAACTTTCAAACGCACAGGACCTAGACCTAAGATGTTGTAGTCATTCGGGATCTCTTCAGGTGAAGATGGTTCCCGTTTGTCGTCCAAGTCGCTGTCGGCAACGAGGAACATCTTGTGTCCTTCAGGGTCTTGAAAAGGGAGAACAGCGGCGTTGTTCATCGTTTGGACTTCATTGTGCGTCACTTGGTACCTTTCAAAGCGAGTTTTCCAAAATGAAAGCGCAGCGACGGAAGACACGCGTAAAGATATGTCGTTAATGGTGTTTGTGCCGTCATGTTTTTGGGCGAGGTTTGGAATCTCAAAAAATGTAACTTCAGTGCCTGGGGTACCTTGTTCATCAGCATAAAATAAGTGATAAAACGACGTGTTGTCTTGGTTGACGGTTTTCTTTACGAGTTTCATTCCGAGTACATTCCGATAAAAGGCAAGATTCTTTTTCGCATCTTTTGTTAACGATGAAATATGGTGTTGACCGCGTAATTTCATACCCTTCACCTCACAGTTGATTTATTATCAGTTTAAATATAAACTGATAGAAAGTCAAACGGGAAGGAGCGATAACGATGAAGCATTTTTTTCATAAGAGTACGGATCACCCACACACATTTGTGCTACTTCACGGAAGTGGGGGGAGAGAAACCGACTTACTCAGCTTTGTTGGGGAAATTGACGTAAGGCAGTCAGTGTTAGGAATACGCGGGTCAGTGCGTGACCACGGTGGGTTTCGTCATTTTGAGCGGCCGACAGACGGAAAGTTTGATAGAGAAGAAATCAATCAACGTGCCGAAGAGGTGCTACACGTCATTGAAGATTACGTCCAGCATAACCAAGTGAACCGCAAACATATTCATCTGTTAGGCTATTCGAATGGGGCGAACTTGGCCGTAAACATGCTTCTTCAGCAACCCGAGCTCTTTTCAGCGGCTCTCCTTTTTCACCCGAGCCATCTGTACCCTGAAGCCGAGCGAAGTGATCTTAGCGGGATGCCGATTTTCATGACGAGTGGATCTCGAGATGCAATTACCCCGCCAGGAGAGGCATATGCCCTTAGACAGCAATTAGAAACCTTCGGTGCGGATGTAACTGTGGAACTCACCGATCACGGTCATGAGTTAACGAATAAGGAAGTAGATATTGCAGCAAGTTGGTGGAATAAAGGGTTGGCTAGCCGCTAAGAGCAGCGACGTTCCTGTGCAAGGTGCGGAGCGAGAGGGTGCGCGGTGGGAAGCGTGCACTGTGGTGTCGGAAATGTGCACTCTCGTGTCGAAACCGTGCACTGTGGTGTCGATAATGTGCACTCCTTTGTCGAAAGCGAGCACATGCCGTTTGCGCGTCGCCCCACAGCTACGCGTGTCAAATATACAACCAGTATGGATCATCCTCTTAGGTACAATACCAACTCCCGTGTCGAAAGTGAGCACATCGGTGTCGAAAATGTGCACTCCTTTGTCGAAAGCGTGCACATCCATGTCGAAAGCGAGCGCATGCCGTTTGCGCGTCGCCCCACAGCTACGCGTGTCAAATATACAACCAGTATGGGTCTGCCTCTTAGGTACAATACCAACTCCCGTGTCGAAAGTGAGCACATCGGTGTCGGAAAGGTGTACTCTCGTGTCGGAAATGTGCACTTCTTTGTCGAAAACGTGCACATCCATGTAAAAAGCATTCACACCCCAATAAAACCAGCTCGCTCAACATTGCATGAGCTGGTTTTATTCACGTTTCTAAGCGGTAGGAACCGTAAATTCCACCTGGTCACATGCTGCGCTGCCTACACGTTCAAATTTGCAGGTGTACCGTGTAAATAAAAACGGGTATAGCTAGATGATGACGACGAGTGACAAATTTTAAAACTGTGTCTAGACATTCATAAAATAGTCAAACCATACACATGTCATCCTACATATACAGCTGGTATAATAAAACTAAAAGATTGTGAAGTTGTGCACAATCTTTTTCGGGTCGTATGGAAAAGGAGGCAGCAGATGTTTATTGATGATCCGGTTTTGATGAGTCGACTGTTAACGTTATTGACACTATCTTTTCATATATTTTATGCGACTGTGGGTGTCGGGCTGCCACTCATGATTATGCTCTTTCATTGGCTAGGAATCCGTAAAGATGATATTCACTACATCCTTATGGCGAGAAGGCTTGCCAAAGGGTTCGTCGTCACCGTTGCGGTCGGCGTCGTCACGGGTACTGCGATTGGTTTGCAACTCGCGCTTCTATGGCCGAATTTTATGCAGCTTGCTGGACATATTATTGCCCTTCCACTATTTATGGAAGTGTTCGCGTTTTTCTTTGAAGCTATATTTCTAGGAATTTATTTATATACTTGGGACCGCTTTGATGATCAAAGAAAGCATTTGTTGTTACTTGTGCCTGTCGCGATCGGTGGGGCAATGAGTGCGTTCTTTATTACAGTTGTGAACTCGTTTATGAATTCACCTGGAGGTTTTGAACTCGTAAACGGGGAAATGGTTGACATTAATCCGTTGCTGGCGATGTTCACGCTCTCTATGCCAACGAAGGTTACCCACGTTCTTGCAACCGCGTATATGACGGTCGCCTTTATGTTGGCAGCAATTGCGGCGTTTCGCCTGCTGAAGGGAAGCCATACAACGTATTACAAAAAATCATTGAATGTCATGATGAAGGTTGGTTTCGTTTTTGCGATTGCAACCGCACTTATTGGTGACCTATCCGGTAAGTATTTGGCAGAGCACCAACCTGAAAAGCTAGCCGCTGCCGAGTGGCATTTCGAAACAGAAGAAGCGGCGCCGCTCATTTTATGGGGGATCCTTGATGACAACCAAGAAGTTCAGTATGGCATTGAGATTCCCTATGCGCTAAGTATACTTGCGCACAGCAATCCAATGGCGGAAGTGACCGGGCTAGAAGAGTTTCCAGAAGAATTACAGCCGCCACTTATTATCCACTACTTCTTCGATACGATGGTGACGATTGGGATGTTCATGCTTGCGCTATCCTTCGTATATGTGGTCGCAAAGTGGAGAAACTGGCAGTTTGTCGATCGAAAGTGGTATCGCTGGCTCATTGTGCTTGGAGGTCCGCTCTCGTTTTTAGCGATTCAAGCAGGTTGGTGGATGTCTGAAGTCGGTCGTCAGCCGTGGATTTTAAGAGGCATTATGACGGTAGACGAAGCGGCAACGACCGCCAGTTATGTAGACCTTGTGTTCATCGGCTTCGTGTTGCTCTATTTCATCCTCGGTGTGGGTACAATCGTCGTCTTACGCAAAATGTTCCGCGGTAAGCCGGTGGAAAAAGAACTCGAGGAGTTTACAGGAGGGGATGAGCGATGAGTTTAGAAGTTGTAGGGATTTCCGTACTATGGCTCTTCCTTTTCTTTTATATCATTGTCGGCTCGATTGATTATGGAGCCGGAGTGTTTAATACGCACAGTATTATGACAGGCAAACAGCACATTTTAAGCAAAGTCATTCAACGGTACTTGTCGCCGGTGTGGGAAGTCACGAATGTATTTTTCGTGTTCTTCTTTGTCGGCATCATTGGTTTCTTCCCTGACAGTGCGTATTATTTCGGAACGATACTGCTCATTCCAGCGAGTGTTTCAATTATCCTTCTTGCCATCCGCGGCTCGTATTATGCGTTTGAATCATACGGTGCCAAAGGGCATAAAGGGTATGCGTTTATGTATGGGGTGTCCGGGATTCTCATTCCTGCGTCTCTATCGGTCGTGCTCACGATTTCAGAAGGCGGGTTTGTCTATTTCGAAGATGGCAACCCGGTGCTCGATTATACCGGGCTATTTACGAGTCCGCTCACGTGGGCGATCGTCGTGTTGAGTATCGTGGCTGTCTTATATATTTCGTCAGTATTTCTCACGTGGTATGCAAATAAAACCGGCGACGGCAAAGCCACATCACTCATGCGCAAGTACGCGATGATTTGGTCTGTGCCACTCATTGTTGCCGCAAGCGGAATCATTGTGGAGCTTCGAAATCATAACATCCATCACTTCGAAAGCATTCTAAATCTATGGTGGATGTTCGCCATTTCATTCGTATTGTGGGTAGCGACGCTCGTGCTCATCGTGCGAGCGAAGCGGTTTGGTCTCGCGGTCTGGCTCATGATTGGACAATTTGCTTTCGCCTTCTTCGGGTATGGAATCTCCCATTACCCATATATTTTGTATCCGTATTTAACGATTTACGACGGTTTTACAAATGATGCGATGGCCATCTCGCTCATCGTCGTGTTTGGCCTCGGCATGTTGTTGTTATTGCCGTCACTCTACTTGCTTGTACGTCTCTTCTTATTTGATGACAAGTATGTAAAAGGAAAGAGGGGTTGAGCTCATGCTAGATGACTTTCTCATTCTCGTTGCTCCGTTCCTTGTGCTCATCGCAGCGATTGTGATTGCCTTCTTTATAGCCTCAAAAGATAAAACGTGACAGAAAAGAACGCCCCAACCAATGTCGATGGGGCGTTCTTTTTGAGTCGCTTCACGACCGTTCTTGGACTCTTCATAACCGAACGGCTACCTTCGAGTTTTGACCGGGTCTTATTTGTGTATATAGAGGGTGAACAGAAAAACAACGATGGAGGAACGATCATGAAAAAATGGATAGCTGGAATGGGAATGCTCTTACTTTTGACCGCTTGTGCGACGGATGAAGAGGAACAAACCGAAGAAGCAGAAGCAGATGCCCCTGAATCTGAAGAAGAACAGACCGTAGAAGGGGAGGGTGGCGGTTTTCTTTGGAAGATCGAGGAAGGGGATACGACGGTCTACTTGCAAGGCACGATTCATACTGCGTTTGCTGACATGTATCCACTCAACTCAGAACTAGAAGCCGCCTATGAAGAGGCGGATGTACTTCTTCCTGAAATTGACTGGCCCCGCATGGACCCATCAGGGGGCTTAAATGAAGAAGAGATGATGGATTTGATTACCTTTGATGATGACACGTTGCTCGAAGATGTGATTGACGAGGAAATGTATGAAGAGATCGTCACCATCATGGAAGCTCAAGGAATGCCAGAAGAGGTGGTCAACAGCTTGGAACCGTGGTACATTACGAGCGGACTTCAAGAAGAGGAAGAAGGAAATGCGACGTTTGATGCTGGCGTCGATTGGCATTACCTCGAACGTGCCGTTGAAGACGGAAAAGAAATTGAGGAGCTTGAAGGACAAATAATTAGCTTGCTCGCATTGAATGAGCAGTCCCTCGAACTTCAACTTGAACAACTTGAAGATGTGATGAACCCCGAGGACGTCGATATGCCAGATGTAGATGGGGATGACATGGTTGAAATGTGGCTAGAAGGAGAAGAAGAACCGTTAATTGAATATTGGGAAGAAGTGACGTATGGGGAAGAGTATGACCGAGTGTATTTGTGGGATCGAAACGAGCGCAATGCCGATATTATTGATGAAATCTTGCAAGAAGATGACGGTCAAACCTACTTGGCGCTCATCGGCGCATTCCACTTTTTTATCGAGCCAGGCGTTCATGATTTCCTGGAAGAGCGAGGATATACGGTGGAACGAATTAATTAGAACAAAAAAGAAACGTTCATGAATAAATCGTGAACGTTTTTTTTCTATTCGTTTTTACAATCGCACGGATCACAATCAATACGTACTTTATTTTGAATAACTTGGTCACCGATGACAACATCACTCTCACGATATCTTGCGAACAGAACAATGTCACCTGTTGTGCCTTCAGGAATAACCGTCACTTGATTTCCTGCTGCATCGAACCAACCGATAAATTCAAAACCTTCCACTGGTCCTGGATCTTGTAGAATAATCGGCAAGTCTTCTGGTTGATAACTCGTTGGATTCGGATTAACGTCACCTAACACGTTCAGGTACGTAATCGTGTTTTGGCCAGGAGATGGGTTGAATACGAGCACCACCTGGTTGTTGAGGAGCTGGATGTTCCAATCCTCAAATCCAGTTACAGGTTTGAGAAACGCATCAGCGTCAGTTTGCGTTAACACAGGGTAAGTCTCTGTTGGGATGGCAATGACGATAGGGCTTCTTTCTGGATCTGGAAAGACATAGTCGGTAGTGTCTAATTGGAATATCGAACCTGGAAGCAGTGGGTTTATGATGCGCACAACATTGTCTGCAGTCGCAATGAATAGACCGTTACTGTCTAAAATGAGATTTTGAACATTCAATATTCCAGCATTTAATATCCCTGGTGCAATTGGTGCTTCATTAGAACCAACAGAGCCAAAGTTTACTTGGTCACTTAATGTGAGTGTTCCTAAATTGAAAATCGCACCCGCTTGCGTCGCGGCACTGTTATCGAGAATCGTACCATTTTGAATGAGGGCATTACCCCCTGTATTAATCGATATTGCTCCGCCAACGTCACTCGTATTACGGTCTATTTCTGTGTTAATGATTGAAACTACAGCATCAGTATTTATAAATACTCCGCCTGCTTCATTTGCTGCTGAATTTGAATCAAGGAAACTGTTCACGAGTTGAAGCGTAGCGCCAAA
The DNA here is from genome assembly GCF_041949955.1 of Geomicrobium sp. JSM 1781026. NCBI lineage: Bacteria > Bacillati > Bacillota > Bacilli > Caryophanales > Geomicrobium > Geomicrobium sp. JSM 1781026. The sequence goes on from NZ_JBHFQF010000002.1 coordinate 319,921, forward strand.
GTTCACATAGATGGCTCCAGCGTTCGTTGAAGCGTTGCTAAAAAACGTACAAGCAGAGATGGTTGACTCGGTATTCGTGTTAAGAAAAATTCCGGCCCCGCTGCTCGACACGGCATTACTTGTGAACGTGCTGCCACTTAAATTCATGATCGCTGAATTATTTAAGAATATGCCCCCGCCATTTGCTGCTGTATTGAATACAAAGGAGTTTCCACTAAGAACGGAGTTACTGTTATTGTTTAAATAAACAGCCCCTCCATTCGCGCTTGTTGAGTTGCTATTAAATTCGCTATCGCGCAATTCGAAAATCGTGGTTGGATTAACAAAAATCGCGCCGCCATTATTCGCTTGATTGTTGAAAAAGCGACAGTTCGTCATGATTGTTGAGGTATTTATATTGGCAAACAATGCCCCGCCATTTGTGGATGCGATGTTTTCGCTGAAGGTCACGTTTGTACAACGCAGTGTAGTCGTTTGATTAATATAGATGGCGCCGCCGTTACTACCAGAAAAACTGCCAAGCACAGTTGTGTCATTAATGGTGAGTGCACTGTTACTTCCGCCAACATAAATTGCGCCACCAATCTCCGGAGCTGCACAATTTGAAATAATTGCGTTCGTTAAGGTAGTAGAATTACCTGCTTGAGAGATCGCTCCTCCGCGAAAAGAAGAAAAGGAATTTTCTAATGTCACATCTGTAATGTTTAATTGTCCGGCAGTGTTTATTAATGGTGAGGCGACACTACCACTATTGCTTGCGCCATCTACAATTAAATTTTGCAAGTTTAATTGACCGCTACTTGTTACATTGAATACTACACCTAAAGAAGTTGGAGATCGTTGAATTAGGGTGGTTCGGCTTGCCCCACGTATGAGTACAGGATAATTCACTGTAGCCGTCCCTTCAGCAACAATATCGTTCGTAATAATAATTACAGGCGCATTTGCAGCCAACGCTAATAAAAGCTCTTGAAAGCTTGATACATTCAAGATGTCGATACCTCCTTTTCCCTACTATTTTCTCTTTTTAATAACGTATGGATGAGTCGTGAGAGTTGCTTGTATTGGCGTCTAAAAATGAAAAAATGTGCGATTAAAGAGACGGGGGTAGAGAGCATAAGTGTGGAGGGGACAGAAGTTGCGTTCAGCATAAGGTTAGTGGCAAGTCATTAGAAAAAACACGAGACTTCGCAACGAAGTCTCGTGTTTTATCCGGCAAACAACTCACTTTCAAGGTCTTTCATCTGCTTTAAATAGCCGTTCTGTGCAATGAGTTCGTCATACGGCCCTGCCTCAATGATCTGTCCGTGATCGACGACGATTATTTGGTCCATTTGTTCGAGACCGGTGAGTCGGTGACTAATGAGCACGACGGTGGCGTCTTCAGTACGGCTAAACACTTGGTCGAGCATGCGCTGTTCGGTAAGGGCATCTAATGATGACGTCGGTTCATCGAGCACCCACAGTGACGCGTCCCGCAAGAAGAGGCGAGCGAGTGCGAGCCGTTGTTTTTCTCCACCAGATAGGTTTGCGGCGTTTTCATGCAAGGCGTCGCTCAAGTTCAAATGGTCGAGTTCGACGCTCTTGAGCGCATCGGTCATTTCGGCTTCTGTTGCTTGATCGTTGCCCATTGCCAAGTTCTCGTTTACGCTACCGACAAAGAATTGGTTGGACTGAAGCGACACGTTGCTTGATTGCCATACGTCTTGCTCATCAATATGGTCAAGCTGGGTGTTGTTCAAGTAGATCGGTTGATCGTCAACAGGTTGCAACTTGAGGAGCAACGATGCAATCGTCGATTTTCCTGAGCCGCTTGCTCCGATGATGGCGGTATGGCTCCCAGGGGCGATGGCAAACGAAACGGACTCGAGCACTGGACGTGGGAAATCTGGAAACGAAAAGCTCACCCGATCAAACTGAATACTCGGGGGTGAATCACCGTCATACGGAGTAAATGACGGTTCTGTACGCGCATCCTCATCAATGTCTTCCAGCCGTTTGGCGGCTTGACTGCTCTCCTGCACGTAGTACGGGAAAAGCGCCATCGGTGTGACTTGTTCAAAAACGGTGAGTGAAATCATGAGAAGCATGGCAAGCAATGTGCCGGCGAGATTTCCTTCTGCGACTTGAAACCCAGCGAACGCGAGCACGCCAACAGAGACGATGAGTGAGAGAAATCCAATGGCGAACTCACTCCAAATGTGCATTCGCTCGGACTGCTCTTTCTCCCGTTCATACGCATTAATTTTTTCGTGAACAACATGTTTGTGTTGCTCGGAAGCGCCGTGAATGACGAGTTCTTTGAAGCCAGAAAGAAACTCGGCTGTTTCGGATGAAAGCTCGCCTCTCGTTTGGCGAAGCTTAGAATCGACACGACGGTGACCGATAAAAAATAGTGTTGGAATGACGACGAGCACGAGTACAAAGCCTGCCAAAATAACAACCGCAGAACCGAAAGAAAGCGTGAATGTAAACGTAATCGTTGCGATAAATACAGTAAGCATGACGACGGGTGGATAAATGACGCGCAACAACACGTGTTGTAACGACTCAACGTCCCCAACAATTCGGGACATAAGGTCACCGCTTTGAATTTTTGACAATACGCGAGATGCGACGGGTTCCAACTTTTCGTATACCCTGAGGCGGATGTTACTCAACATTGTGAATGTCGCACGGTGTGAGAAATAGCGTTCACCATAGCGGCTGATGGCGGCGGTCACACCGAGCAGTTTCACGATCGCAACGATCACCATGAGTGTGTAGATCGGGGGCGTGAGTGCGGCTCGAGAGATGAGCAAACCGCTTGCCGAAAAGAGACTTACCGCTGCGATTCCGGCAATAAATCCAGTCAAAATTGATAAGAGCATATCACGCCTTTCGGCAAACGCCATCTTCACATAAGGAATGAGAGCTTTCATGACGATTCTCCTCCTTGTTGTGTCTGGATCATCTGTTGGTAAAGGGGATCGCTCTGCCACAGCTCTTCATGCGTGCCGACGGAACGAACGGTTCCTTCGTCCATGAAAACAATCCGATCTGCTTGTCGAATCGTATAAAGGCGATGAGCGACGACGATCACAGTCGAGTTCTGATTGAGTCGTAACAACGATGATTGGAGCACTTGCTCTGTTTTTAAATCGAGCCCGGTCGTCGGCTCATCAAACAGAACGACCGCGGGTTTCTTATAGAAAGCTCGTGCAATGAACACACGTTGACGTTCACCACCGGATAACCCGCGCCCTCCGTCACCAATTACAGTATCAAACCCGTCTGGAAGCTGTGCGATCCACTCGTACACACCGGCCTCAGTTGCTGCTTCAAACACTGCTTCATGTCGGATCGAATCGTTGTCACCGAGCGCGATGTTCTCCGCAATTGTGCCGGCGAATAAATAGCCATCCTGACTGATGACGCTCAGTTGCTTAAACCAAGACGCAACAGACAGCTGCTCACGGTCGACCCCGTTAATGAGGTAAACGCCGGAGTGAATCGGTAACAAGCCGCCAAGCATATGAAGAAGCGTAGATTTACCTGATCCAGTGGCGCCGATAATCGCAATTCGTTCAAACGGACGAGCATGAAAGTCAACCGCTTCGATTGCGAACCGATCATCGTAGCGAAACGCCGCTTCCTTTAGCGTGAGTGTTGGGGGGTGTTCGTTCGCGACCGGTTGCTCTCCCCAAACGACCGGCTCCCCGCGATCATTGTTCACAAGTTCTTCCACTTTATCGAGTGCACCTGAACTCGTTTTCCCTTGATGAAATGCTGTGCCTAACTCTTTCAGTTTATTGAAAAGCTCGGGCGCGAGAATGAGCATAAGAAAACCTGAAACAAATGAAGTGTCTTGCACGATGATCATGCGAATCGCAACTTCGAGCGCAATAATACCGATGCTTAGCATCGAGATGAACTCTAGCGCCAAAGAGTTGCTAAACGCCACTTTCAGCACGTTCATCGTCGCATCACGAAACGCTAAGCTCTTCTCTTTAATGCGTTGGCGGTGCTTTTCAGATTGCCCGAAAAGCTTGATCGTGTTCAAACCGCGTAACGTGTCGAGGAAAACCCCAGAAAAACTGGCCATCTGATCGAGCTGTTCTTGCGACTTATCGCCAGTTTTCATGCCGATAATGATCATATAAATAAAAATAAACGGAGCCGTAATAAGGATAATCAGTCCGCTCGCCCAATGTTCAAAGAAGATGACGGCAAGAATCATGAGTGGAATTACAAGCGATTGCACCATTTGTGGAATGTACTTACTATAGTAGTTTTGAGTCTCATCAATCGCATCGAGAAAGTAGCTCGTCTTTTGACCGGTATGCGCCTCATCGCTCCCAATAATCACTCCATTCGTATAATGATCGATTAAACGACCTCGAGCTCGAACTTTCGCATCTGAAGCAATTCGGCTCCCCATTCGTTGAATGAGAAAGCGACTAAACGTGCGCAGGAATAACGCAGCAACGAGTAGAACAAGTAGAGGGGCAATCTGTTGAAACGTCGAAGATTGCAGAAATAAGCCATCAATAATAAAAACAATGCTATATGCTTGCGTAATGATTGCTACACCTGTAACAACAGTGATGAGCAACATCATGTACATCTTTCGTCGGTAAGGATTCAGTCGTGCGTTCACAAAAGCCCTCCTTATCGTACCTCTTACATCCTATTTTATAGCTCATCAGTTAGCTTTCATACAATTACGCCTTACAATCACCAATTGTTGCGATTTCTATCACAGAACAGTAACGGATTTGTCATGATTACAGAAAACGGGAGGGGGAAACTCATGAGTATACGTGCGTATGCCCAAATCATCATACAGATCGGGATTCGGGTAAAACCGGGCGAACTGGTGCGCGTCAACTGTCACCCGGAGCACCTAGCGCTCGTGCAAGAAATTGTGAAAGAGGCGTATCGTAGAGGTGCCCAACATGTGGAGCTCGACGTACGCGACCCTAGCATTGAGGATGCGAGAACCGAGCACGTGCACGAAGAATTTCTTCATACATACCCAGAGGTTGCCGTCACGAATGAAAAAAACAATATGCGGGCAGGGTATTCCTCGATTACGATCACGTCACCGACATTTTCACAGTACGCCGATGAGAATTTACAGAAGAGAGCATTGGCCGTCCGTCAGGCGAAAGCACGGGCGATGCGACCGGTGCGGCAATTCGGAATGGAAAATCATAACAAATGGGTCGTCGTTTGTGCGCCAACAACGGAGTGGGCGGTGCAGCTGTTCCCTGATCTAAGCGAAGCGCGGGCAATTGAGCAATTGTGGTCGCTCATCCTAAATGTGTGTGGCGCATATGAAACAGACCCGGTGTTCGCTTGGAAGCGTCGTGATGAAGCGCTTAAACAAAAGGTCGCATTGCTCAATGATGCACGGTTTGACGCGTTGCGATTTGTGAGCCCAGTAACGGATTTGACCGTGACGTTAATTGATGGGCATCGGTGGACCGGCGGGTCTGAACGAACGAAAGACGGGCGCGTGTTTCTTTCTAACATTCCTGTAGAAGAAGTGTGGACGATGCCCGACAAACGAGGAGTAACCGGCTTTTGTACGCTGACGAAACCGGTGCATCTGCTAGGGCAAACGTTTGAGGGTTTGCAGTTGTTCTTTGAAACAGGCCGTCTCGTGCGCATTGAACCTCCGAATGCTCGCTTGTTTGCCTATTTGCAAACCGATGACGGGGCGAGTAGGCTCGGAGAGGTTGCGCTCGTTGCTGCAGATGCAGCCGTCGCAAAAACAGGCGTAACATTTTTGAATGTGTTGCTCGATGAAAATGCGGCTTCACACATCGCTTTTGGAGGAGCGTATGTAGACAACTTATACGACGGTGAGCAGATGAGTGTGGAAGAACGAATGGCAGTAGGGATGAACGAATCAGCCATTCATGAAGACGTCATGATCGGTAGTGAACAGATGAACGTGTACGGGTTGAAAGCAGAACGGACGGTTCTGATCATGGAGCATGGACGGTGGCAAATTTAGTATGCTACGCTACACACATGTGTAAAGAGGAGGTGATCACGATTCCGATTTGTGAAAATTGCCAACAGTTATGGAGCTATCGATGGAGTTTGAAGCAATTTTTTACGCGTATTCATCATATGAATTGTTCTCATTGTCACGTACCTCAATACTTAACGAAGCGCGCAAAGAAGCGAGGTGTGATCACTGCGATATTGCCGCTCATGATCCCAGTACTTAGCTTGTTTACAAGTCTGTCTTTTTTAGGGATTATGAGCGTGTTTATCGTGTTAGCTGTAGCAGTGATTGCGGTCTTTCCACTGCTCATGGAGGTAGGAAATGAAGAATACTTGCCATTCTAATGATGGCCTGGAGGGAGAGAAATTTGGTTACACTCGTTCGCATGAACAGTGAAGATGTAGAGCGTTACGTGGAAACGGCTATTAGAAAGTACGCCCGAGAAAATGTGAAATCCGGAACGTGGAAAGAAGAGGGGGCAGAAGAGCGGGCGCGAGCGACTTACGAGCGGTTGTTGCCACACCTTGATAAAACGACCGGACACTTTCTGTACGACGTGTACGATGAACAAACCCCGCTAGGTCTCGTTTGGTTTGCCAAAGTATCAGACGACGAAGGGTTTATCTACGATATTTCCCTATCCCCTGAACATCAAGGAAAAGGATGGGGGAAACAAACGATGCAAGAAGTCGAGCGGCTGGCAACGAAGATGGGCATTTCTCGGCTCGGGTTGCAAGTGTTTGGCCATAACGATGTTGCAAGGCGTCTTTACGAGAAACTCGACTACGAAGAGACGAATATTATAATGAAAAAAGACATAAGGAGGAGTCGGGCATGATTACAGAGCAAGATATCTACTATCTTGAACGTGCGGTTTCTCTTGCCGAAAAAGGGTTGGCCGAGGGCAATGACCCGTTTGGCTCGGTCCTCGTATCCGCAGACGGTACAATTCTTGCCGAGGATTATAACCGTGTATCCTCAGGGGACGTGACGAAACATCCAGAAATTGAGCTCGTTCGCTTTGCATCTGTTCATCTCAATCAAGAAGAGAGACACCAATCTACCGTGTATACGTCAGGTGAGCATTGTCCGATGTGTGCAACGGCTCATGCGATGGCAGGGATGGGGCGAATTGTGTACGCCACGTCATCAAGCCAATTACGTGAATGGAAGCGAGAATTCGGGAGTACGAGCACAGTCGTCCACCCGTTGCCGATTCATAAAGTGATCGTCGATGCGTGGGTTGATGGCCCAGTGGACACGTTTTTTGATCAAGTAAAAGCGTTACATAATAGAAGACACAAATTAAAGTAAAAGTTCCCTTTGGCAACGGTGAAATTCTTTCAATTTCGTTAACAAGGATTATCGGCGGCGGAAACGGTGTATAGTAGAAAAAGGAACATGTGTAACGTAAGGGAGAAAAACAGCGTTCATTTTTATGAGGCGAGTTTGGTATACAGAAGGAGCGTATCCAATTTGAAAAGATCCCTGTATGTGTTTATGTTTGCGGTTACCTTTTTCTATATAAATCCGGGAGCTGCCGATGCAGCTGAAGAATCAACGCTATGGGATACGATTAATCAGTCAAGGGAAGAGATTGCAGATGATTTTCAACTGAGAGAGCTATTCCAAGATATTAACCGTATGATTCATTCGGTCATCAATGCCATTACAGGCAACTCAGATGAACCACCTGAAGATGTCGAAGATCCAGATTTGCACGAGCCAACGGATCAATTGTTCTCCATTCATAATATTGAAATGGGCGACGATCGGTCGGATGTTGAAGCTGAAGTAGGTTCACCTGAACGGTCTTCACTGAGTGAATACGGCTTGGAATGGGTCACATACCACGATCAATATCGCAACTATGTTCAGGTGATGTATGACGAGGAAGAGCAAGTGCGTGGCTTATATACGAACCAAGACTTAATTTCATCATCGAGCGATCTTTCATTTGGCAGTCTGCAAGAAGATGTGCGAGGGGAACTTGGTGAGCCTGAATCTTACTTAAGAAAAGGGCTCATTCGATATCAGCTCGATGGAGACGGCGAACATGATGTGTTCGCTGAAGAAAATCAATACGTTACCGTCTTTTATGACGTGCATGAGGAAAGTCGGGTAACCGCGCTGCAAATCATTGATGAAGAAATTGAACAAAGTAGAAGTGCGATGTATCGTGCCCAAGACGAGTCATTAAGAGACGGGTTTGAATATCAGCTGTTTGACTTGACGAATGCGGAGCGCGTGAAACGGGGTCTCGCACCGTTAACGTGGGACGAAGCCGTTCGTTCAACAGCGAGAGACCATAGCCAAGATATGGCAGACCAACAGTTCTTCAGCCATACGAATCCAGAAGGTGAATCACCGTTCGATCGCATGGATGACGACGGCATCTCCTACCGAACCGCAGGTGAAAACCTTGCGTACGGACAATGGAGCAGCATCTTTGCCCACGAAGGACTTATGAATTCTGCAGGGCACCGCGAGAACATTTTGCAAGGTCACTTCGACGCCCTCGGAGTCGGTGTCGCATTTAATGAAGATGATCAACCGTATTACACGGAGAAATTCTTTAGTCCTTAACCAATGAAAGATTGTAACGAAAAAACGATGAACACCATGTAAAGATGGTGTTCATCGTTTTTTGTCGATGTCATTAAATGATTGGTGATGTGGCTATTAATTATGGTGAAACCAGATGCCTACTCATGCTGTATCTGCTTCCAAACTGATTTATAAGGAAGCAGATGGACTTCACCGTGATAAGAGGAGGCGGCGCTTTTAGAATTCTTTAGCTGCGTCAAGTTCTCGTTTAAACAGCTGGCGGTAATGCGTGCCGCTATGAACGAGTGTTTCATGGGCGCCATCTTCAACGATCTGTCCGCCTTGCATGACGAGAATGCGATCAGCATTTTGGATGGTGTGCAGACGGTGGGCAATGGTTACGGTCGTTCGGCCTTGTTTTAGTTGTTGAAGTCCTTTTTGAATTTGCAATTCAGTCCGACTGTCCACATTGCTTGTTGCTTCATCTAAGATGAGAATGCGGGGATCACTGAGCATGACACGAGCGATCGAAAGTAGTTGTTTTTCACCTTCAGACAACCCGGAAGCTTGTTCATCAAGGTGTGTATCGTACCCATTTGGAAGCTTGCGGATAAATGCATCCGCTCTAGCCTGGACGGCGGCTGTAATCATGTCTTCTTCAGAAGACAGGGACCGCCCGAACGTAATGTTCTCGCGAATCGTACCGCTAAATAGCCAAGGATCTTGCATGACGATGCTCGTTTGCCTTCGAAGCGCATCTTCTTGAATGGTGCGAATATCTAAACCATCAATAGAAACTAATCCTTCGTTTGCTTCATAGAACCGTAATAGCAAAAGCGCTAGCGTCGTTTTTCCCGCACCGGATGCACCGACAATCGCTACATCCTCACCGGCCTCTAGTTTTACGTTAATGTCTTTTAGAACGGGTTTGTTTGCATCGTACTGAAACGACACATGTTTAAATGAGATTTCCCCATGACCTTCTGGAACGGCTGTACCGTTCGTATGATTAGGCATAGCGAGATCAATAATTTGAAATACCCGCTCGGCAGAAGCAATCGTCGCCTGGATGGTATTCGTAATGTTTGCGACTCGGTTGATCGGTTGGGTAAAGATGCGAATGTACATAATGAGTGCTTGAACATCACCGATGGCAATCGTACGTTGAACGACGAAAATTCCACCTATGATCGCAATAACGACGTAGATGATATTGTTCAAGAGGTTGAGCAAGGGCACGATGAGCCCTGAAAGAAATTGCGATCGCCAATTGGCCTCATATAATGAAGTATTGTGATGTTTGAACTTAGATTTCATCGACTCATCTTGATGATACGCTTGGATGAGTGAATGATTCGTGTAGCTCTCTTCAACGTACCCATTCAGTGTACCTAACGCTTGTTGTTGCTTCCTGAATTGCACTTGGGAGTACCCAATAACTCGCTTTGTAATCAGGATGCTTATCGGCAAGGTTATACATACAATGAGAGTTAGAAGCGGGCTAATGATAAGCATCATGACGACGACGCCGATCATCGTCATTACAGCCGTAATCGTTTGGGTGATCGTCTGTTGCAACGTGCTACTGATCTTATCAAGATCATTCACCCCACGACTCATCAAGTCGCCTGTGCTGACACGATCAAAAAAAGTAATCGGGAGCTTCATGAGCTGATCATGCAGTTCATGACGAAGGGTATAGGTGACGCGCTGTGCAACACCAACCATCAAGTATTCTTGGATATAGGAGAAATACACGCTAAATAAATAGAGTGCAGCTAGCCCTAACAACACTTGACCGACCTGAAAGAAGTCAATGCCTGAACCGTTAACGGTCCCTTCAAACAATGTTGTAATGGCTAGGCCGAGAACAAATGGACCGAGTATGATAAACAACGTGCTTAGCACAGACGTTGCTGCAACAGCCAACAACCGGAAACGATACGGCCTTAGGTAGCCGAGAAGTCGTTTTAATGTACCCCATTGTTTTTTAAAATCTTGATTTTTCATCGGGTACCCTCCTCCGATTGTGTGGCCGCTAGTTCGTGATAGATCGCACTCGATTGCAAAAGTTCGTCATGGGTTCCATCTGCGATGATCTCTCCTTGATCTAAAACGACAATATGATCCGCTCGTTTGGCAATCTCAACGTCTTGTGTTGCGATGATGACAGTATTTGCATCTAACGCTTCGAACAGTTCATCAAATAGTTCACCCTTCGTTCCTGCATCGATGGCAGAGAAGCTTTCGTCAAAGAGATACATGCGTGTGTTGCGAATGAGCGCGCGTGCGATGGCTAAACGTTGACGCTGTCCACCTGACAAATTCTTTCCATTTTGCGTTAACATCGTCTGGAGACCATCAGGAAGTTCACGAACAAAAGATGTGCACTGAGCAATCGTTAGCGCTCGGTCGATCTCATCCTTTGAAACGTCCTTTGAGCCAAAGCGAAGATTCTCTTCAATCGTCCCTGAAAAAAGCTGAGTGTTTTGCGGAGAGAACGTTGTAACCGAACGCAACGCTTCTGGGTCCATATTTCGTAAATCGATGCCACCGAACACAATGTTCCCGGAGCTTACATCGAATAGTCTTGGGATCAATTGCAAAAACGTCGACTTTCCTGCACCCGTTCCTCCAACGATGACGGTACGTTTATGATTAGGAATCGTACAAGTGATGTTTGTGAGCACAGGTTTTTCTGCATTTGGATACTGATAGGAAACGTTAGAAAAGCGTAGGCTGGACGGTTGTTCGGGCGATAACGACTGTGCCGGCTTTTTGATGTTCGACTCCGTATTTAACACTTCTAAAATCCGTTTTGCGGATACCGACGCCCTTGGGAAGCTGACAAATAGAACAGACGTTAGCATGATCGAGAACAGAATGTACATTGCATATTGAATAAAGGCCATAAGGTCCCCGACTTGAAGCTCGCCTGCATTTAGTTGCAGTGAACCGAACCACAAAAGCGCTACAATTGAAAAGTTCAAGATGAACATCATGATCGGTGTGAGATAGATCATGAGCTGGTGAACATGAATTGCGGCATCTCGATAGGAATGATTGGCTTCTGAAAAGCGTTCTCGTTCCCGATCGACTTGGTTAAACGAACGAATGTCACGAATTCCGGTGATGCCTTCGCGCAGTGTCCGGTTTAATTGGTCCACCTTTTTTTGTAAAGCGGTAAACAATACGCCACCTTTTTTTGCAAAGCCAATGACAATAAGAATAATAATGGGAAGCGGCGCGATAAGAATGAATGAGAGCATTACGTTTTTTGTTACTGAAAGAATAAATGCGCCGATGAACATCATTGGAGCGAGCAGCATTGTTTTTAATAGAAGAGATAAGATCGTCTGGACTTGTTGAACATCATTTGTCGTCCGGATGAGCAATGTTGAATGACCGAATTGACGATATTCTTGAAGCGAAAAACCTTGGACGCTGGCGTATAACCTTTCTCTTATTGTAACGGCAACTGAAGATGTTAATTTCGAAGTCTGATAGCCAGACAAAATTGTCACTGCTACGGTTACGAGCGTGATCAATAACATCCACAGACCAATCTGGATAATATAAGACATATCAGCATTGGCAATCCCTACGTCAACTAGCTCAGCGAGAAGTGTAGGTAAGGTTAGCTGCAGGATGGCTTGTAGAAATACTAAAAAAGCAATAAGCAATAATCTAGCTCGATAAGGTTTTAAGTAAATTCTCATTAGCTCCAGCATCGGGTTTCACCACTTCAATCGAATTTAAAAACCTGCCGAGAGAGGACTCCCGACAGGTTGGTTAGATCATTTAAAGGAGATTAAAATCAATATCTGTGTTTAATGAGTCAGTCCCACTGTCATTAAGCACATCGTTAAGAACTTGTGTAAGATCTAACATGTAACACACCTCCGGAGTAGAAGAATTGTTTCCATTCGCAAGATGAACGGGAGTAGACCGGCGTTCACCTTGCTGTTTTTGTTATTCTTATTTTCATAGAGGTTTCAAAGACTTAAAGAATGTTTAAGTCAAGACCGATGTTTCCGGAGTCGTTTCCGCTCCCGTTGAGCACATCGTTTAAGATTTGCGTAATGTCGTTCATGGAAAACACCTCCTTTTTAGGATTATCTAACGTTTAAAGAATGTTCAAGTCGAGACCTGTATTGAGCGAATCGTTTCCGCTATCGTTCAACACGTCATTAAGGATTTGTGTGATATCCAAGAGAAACACCTCCTAAAAGGTTTAAAAAGATTTAAAGAATGTTCAAGTCAAGCCCTGTGTTAAGCGAGTCGTTTCCGCTCCCGTTAAGCACATCGTTTAAGATTTGCGTGATGTCGTTCATGGAAAACACCTCCCTGTCTGTATTCAAATGAATTTATAGGATATTCAAGTCAAGGTCTGAATTAAGCGAGTCATTGCCGCTATCGTTCAACACGCCATTAAGAATTTGTGTAAGATCTAACATGTATACTCACCTCCGAAGTTAAAGGATTGTTTCGGCTCACAAGATGAACAGAAGTAGACCTGCGCTCACCTTGTTGCTGTCGTTGTTAGTGTTATTTTCGTAGAGGTTTCACAGACTTAAAGAATGTTCAAGTCAAGACCTGTGTTAAGCGAGTCGTTTCCGCTCCCGTTAAGCACATCGTTTAAGATTTGCGTGATGTCGTTCATAGAAAACACCTCCCTGTTTGTATTCAATTTAATTTATAGGATGTTTAAGTTAAGGTCTGAATTAAGTGATTCATTGCCGCTATCGTTCAACACGCCATTAAGAATTTGTGTAAGATCTAACATGTATACTCACCTCCGAAGTTAAAGGATTGTTTCGGCTCACAAGATGAACAGAAGTAGACCTGCGCTCACCTTGTTGCTGTCGTTGTTAGTGTTATTTTCGTAGAGGTTTGACAGACTTAAAGAATGTTCAAGTCAAGACCGATGTTCCCGGAGTCGTTTCCGCTCCCGTTGAGTACATCATTAAGAATTTGTGTGATGTCGTTCATGGAAAACACCTCCCTATCTGTATTCGTTTTAATTTATAGGACATTCAAGTCAATGCCCGTATTAAGCGAGTCGTTCCCGCTATCGTTCAACACGTCATTAAGAATTTGTGTAAGATCCAAGTGAAACACCTCCTAAAAGGTTGAAAAGAATTAAAGAATGTTTAAGTCAAGGCCTGTGTTAAGCGAGTCGTTTCCGCTCCCGTTAAGCACATCATTAAGAATTTGCGTAATGTCGTTCATGGAAAACACCTCCTTTATAAGATTAAAAGTTGCTCCAACTAGAATACTTTGAAATCAAGATCGAAAGTTGCTGAGTCGGTGCCACTCTCAGTAAGAACATCGTTCAAGATTTGCGTGATATCGAACATGAGAATCACCTCCTACGAATACTTATCTTTTCTTATAGAACATTTAGTGAAATGGTAATATTTCCTGATTCGTTTCCACTCTCAGTTAGGACATCATTTAGCAGTTGGGTTACATCTAACATGGAAAACACCTCCTCAGTCAGCGTATCGATTTTGACATGTAAGTTGTTCTTGGTGTTCGCTTTTCTGACGATGTCTCAAAGCCTAGTTGCCTAAGCTAACGTAATCGAAAATGATTTGGATCACTTTTTCTTAAATTTTTTTAAAAAAATTATTGAGAGACTTTGTTAGAAGGCTCAGATTCGGTGCCGTCTTCCGCGATCGTCGTCACGTAATAATCCAATTGGTCAATGTCATCATCGGTATACGTTTTTCTTTCACTTTGTGTAACTGTTGCCACAGGTTCAAAGTTAGAGCCACTGCCTTTGTAGATTCGATAACCGCGAATGTCGTCTTCACGAACGGCGTGCCAAGTGAGAAATGTACCCGTAATCTCCACGTTTTCCGGTGCTGGTGGACGGGGTTGGCTCACTTCTTGCTCGATTACAGAGTGTGAGTCGGTCGTTTCATCTTCAACGGATCGTTCAGGAGCGACCGTACGGCTAGTTACGTCCTCATCTTCTGCATCGGGGGCGTTCATCGTGACGAACGTAAACGCTGCAAGAATGACAAGAAAACCAGTGAGCGTAAACAGTGTCATTACTTTCATACATATCGCCTCAATGAATTTGTGAAATAATCTCGTCAGTCATTTGAAAAGTACGTATACAATAGCTAACGATGAAGATACCCATTTGGATCACTTATCGGATCATTTTTTTTTTGAGAAACAAAAAAACCGCCCCAGCAGGGGCGGTGTAGATCGTCTGTTATTCGTCGCTATCTGTGTCTTCTTCGTCCACATCTAGCTCATCATCTTCAATGTCTTCGTCAAACTCAGGCATTTCTTGCTCAATCTCACCCATATCAATGGCGTTATCTAGAGCTTCTTGTGGAATTTCAATGGACTCGACTTCATCGAAGTCATAAAAGGTTGCGTGCGTCTCTTGAACCATCGTCATTGTTTCGCCTTCTTCTTCAATCTCCATTTCAAGATTCATGGTCATTTCTTCTTGATAGTACGTATCTTTATTAATGTAGATCACGTAATCAAACACATTAATGTCCATCTGTTGGAAGATTTGATCCATTTCAGCAGCCATTTGTTGGTCACCTTGTTGCATTTGCGTAAGTTCGCGGGTCAGTTCCATAAGATCGTCACCTGAACCTTCAATCGTAAGGGCGTAGCGATCACCTTCATCTTCTACGGATAATTCATTCGCGTATTCGAGCAACATTTCAAGCTGGTCTTGAGGAGCCATTTGGAAGTCTTCTAAGTTCTCCATACCCATCATTTCACCGCTCATTTTCAACCATTCACCGCTCATTTCATCGTACATATAGAGCGTGCCATCTTCATCCATGTATTGTTCCATTTCCATTTCTTCTTCAGACATAGGGTCTGGCATCGTCATCGTTTGTGAGAACATCATCGGGTCAACGATCACTTCCATGACCGCACTTGAATCCATTATCATGTCTTCACCGTCAAAGCTGATCGTTTGGTCCATATCCATTTCCGAGCGGAAGCTGTTCACTTGCTCCATTGCTTCCATAGACTGCATTAGAATTTCCTCTGCTTCACTGCTGTCTGATGTTTCTGTATCTACTTCTTCGTCTTCGTCTTCGACAGGTTCAACGTCTGTGTCTTCTTCTTGAGCCGCTTCTTCATTTACATCTGCATCCGTTTCTGTGTCTTCATCACCACAAGCTGCTAACACGAGCATTAGCGCAGAAGTTGAAAGTAACATATTCATTTTCTTCATGTCGAGTCCTCCGTATTTGCGACTTGTTTAAGTCATCGCAATAGTAAGTATGCGTTACCTCTATCCCCTTACACGTGCAAAAATAAACGCTTTTTCGATAGATTAGGTGGAAAGTCCTTTCGGGAAAACCGCGAGCACACCTTTGCAGTATATGAGGGAAGAACAAACACATGACTAAAAATATAAAGCAGTTTGCGTAAAGATGAAAGAGATTTAATGAAATTGTAATCCACAGGCTGACTGATTTTCTTCTTAATTATTCGACGGCATTCGTGTTAAAGTTTGCCGAACACTCCCGCATCCGATCACATGTGAACTGTCGTAAGTCACGAATGGATCAAATGACGGGGGATTATGTCAGAAAAAAAGCGTGCGCTAATTTTACAACAGATGTGGCAAGTGCTAACCTTTTACTGATAATTAGTAAGAAAATTAAGAAAAAAGGAGATCTGGTAATGTGGACAAAATTCATCCGATCGTTTCTCATCCTAATGGTCATCGCCTCGGTCGTTATGCCTTCCTCTAAAGTGGTAGGTGCAGAACCAATGGATATTGACGTGACAACCATTGTCAATAACATGACGCTCGAAGAAAAAGTCGGCCAACTATTTATCGTGCACGTGTATGGGCAAACACCGACAGACCCCGCTTATGAACAAATCAACATGAACAATAATCGAGGGGGAAAGAATTTTAAAGAAGTGATCGAAAACTATCACATCGGTGGCATTATCTATTTCAACTGGACAGACAATATCGGCACCCCTCTTGACGGCACGCAAGTGAACGCACTATCCAACGGTATACAAGAAATTTCCGTTGAAAATGGTGGCATTCCGCTTTTCGTCTCGACGGACCAAGAAGGAGGAACAGTTGCTAGAGTGACGCATCCTGCAACGGAACTACCTGGGAATATGGCGGTTGGCGCGACGCGCTCTATTGAGTATGCCCGCCAATCTGCAGAAATCTTAGGAAAAGAATTGCATGCGCTAGGCATCAATATGAATTTCGCCCCGACGTTAGATGTGAACGTGAACCCCGCTAATCCGGTCATTGGCATTCGGTCATTTTCCGAAGATCCAGAGCTAGTGACAGATCTTGGAGTTGCGCAAATTCAAGGATACGAAGATCAACAAGTGATGGCGACGGCAAAGCATTTCCCCGGTCATGGGGACACGGATGTAGATTCGCATTATGGCCTGCCAATTATTGAAAAAGATCTAGAAACTTTATTTGAAGAAGATATCGCCCCTTTTAAAGAAGCGATTTCTGCAGGTGTGGACGCAATTATGCCTGCGCATATTGTCGTGCCCGCCCTCGACGACTCTGGATTGCCAGCAACGTTGTCAAAACCAATTTTGACAGACCTTTTGCGTGATGAACTCGGGTTTACTGGGCTCATCGTGACAGACAGCCTTGGCATGTCAGGGGCGAACGTCGTACCGCCAGAACGAGTGCCTGTGGAAGCAATCAAGGCTGGAGTTGATTTATTGTTAAACCCTCCAAATGTTGAACTCGCATATGAATCTGTGCTGGAAGCGGTGAACTCCGGTGAGATTAGCGAGAGTCGTTTAGATGAATCTGTCAGTCGAATTGTTCAACAAAAACAAGACCAAGGTTTGTTTGACGATCCGTATCAACATCCCGACGGCTTGGATGTGATTGGCAATGACGATCATTTAAGTCAGGCGGCAACCATTGCGGACAAGAGCATTACGCTCGTAAAAAATGACAATGTTCTTCCGTTACAGATGGAAGATGATGTTCTCGTCGTAGGTCCAAACGTTGCTAATGCCAACATGTTAGAAGAACATCTCAATGTGCGTGGATTTAATACGTCCATTGCTCACACAGCAGATGCGCCGACAGAGGAAGACATCAATGCTGCCGCAGATGAAGCTGCCGCTCACGATGTTGTTGTCATTGTTACCCATTCTGCGCATTTAAGTGAGCAGCAACAACAGCTCGTGACCGCTTTACATTCCGTAGGAAAACCTGTCATTGTCACTGCCGCTCGTAATCCTTACGACGTTGCCGAATTCCCTGGCGTGGATGCCTATATAGCCGCTTATGGAAACCGGGCGATTTCGCATGAAGCGGTTGCCAAAATTCTAACTGGAGAAGTGAATCCACAAGGGTTACTTCCGGTGACTATCCCTGATCATTATGAGTTTGGACATGGACTCTCTTATCACATTGACGCAACGTATATGAAAACTTTCGTTTCGCAACTCGAGAAGAGCGGAAGGCTAACGGATCGCACGGTAATTCGGACAATGAACGTTCATTTGTCAGCGGTCGACCACTTTGAACAGCAAGAACGTTCTGATAAGGTCGTTCAACATATGAACAGTTTTCTCCAAATGATTGATATGTTTACACGTTCGGGACAAATCAACGAAGATGTGGCGCAGGTTCTTGAAGCGCACGCGAGTGAAGTGATCGAATCTTGGGAGGAGGGTTGAGTGTGAAAAGCAGTAAACGATGGGTGTTACCGGCTGTGTTCGTCGTTGTATCCACTCTTTATTTCGATGCGCGTGGGGTTTCGGCTGAAAACGATGTGACTGTGGCGACGTACAACATTGCAGCTGGAACTGAAGGACTAGGTCTTGAGGCGATTGCAGAAACCATTGCAGCGTCTGAAGCGGAAGTCGTCGGTTTGCAGGAAGTGGACGTACATTGGGGCAGTCGTAGTGATTTTGAGGATCAGGCGACTCGTCTTGCTGAATTGTTGGATATGGAAGTGTTTTTTGCGCCTATATACACGTATGACGCTGACATCCCTGGTGAACCGGACCGCCAGTTTGGATTAGCCATCTTGAGTGACTATCCATTTCTTCACACATACAACCATTCAATCGCTAGGCTGTCTACCCAAGACGCCAATCCGGAACCTACGCTCACGCCAGGGTTCCCAGAAGCTGGCATTCAAGTCGGGGACGCGAATCTCTGGTTCTATTCAACACACCTTGATTATCGAGGCGATCCGACAGTTCGTGAAATGCAAGTGACCGATATGCAAGACGTTTTGGCTGTCCACCCGAACACGGTGTTGACCGGTGACCTGAATGCAATGCCAGATGCCGCCGAGCTCGCGCCGCTGTTTGAACAATTTGTTGATGTGTGGGACGTGGCAGGGGTTGGGGAAGGGTACACATTTCCTGCTGGGGCGCCAGATCGGAGAATTGATTACGTGCTAACTTCTCCAGGAATGGAGATTTCTGAGGTCGAAACGATCGATTCGCAAGCATCAGATCATCTACTTGTATCTGCTCAGGTTCAACTGAATCCCGCAAGTATTCAAACGATCCAGACGCTCGTAACTGAATACGAAAAGGCAGGAGACATCGATTCGATCGGGACGCATTTGCTACAACTTCACCTAAAAACACTCGATTACTTTGCAGAAAGAGGGGATGAAGATAAGGTTCGTCAACATCTTGGTGGTTTCGAACAGTTGATCGCTCAATTTCATGAGCAAGGTCGACTCACAAACCGTGCGATAGGAACGATTCGACCCGAAGTTGAAACGATCCAACGAACGATGGACTAGACAATTGCACTTCTTGTGTTTCATGATAAAATGAAATCAAAAAGACACAAGAGATGGAGTCTATTACATGATAAAGTCACAAGAATTGCTATCGCCGATTATGGACGAGATTCTTCGTAGAAAGTTCGAGCTCTCCGAGATGCCTGAGCAGCATAGTAGCATTAGCGACTCGACGCAAGAGATGCAACTAACGCCTTGGCGTGTAAAACTCATTGAAGTATATGCCGAATCGATTGTTAGTGAGCCTGAGGAGTCGAAAGAAGCGATTCAATCATGGGGTACACAAGTGGCCAACGTCCTCGTTCAACTACAGTTGCCATTAGATGTGGGCTTACATGAGATTGCGTATTACCGGAACGTCATCAGTGAAATCATTCGCGACGAAGCAAAGAAGCAAGCCATTACACTTGATGACTTTTATGATATCGTCTTTCAATTTAGTCAAGTGATGGATAGTGCGGTGCTCATCGTTAGTCGAGCGTACATGCGAGACTACCATAGGAGCATCGAATCAGCGAAATATGCGATTGATGAGCTTTCCGTCCCAGTCGTGCAATTAACGAAAGACACAGGTGTAATTCCGATCATCGGTGAAATTGACACGAATCGTGCCCAGTATTTAATGACGAATGCACTGGAGAAAGGTTCGGAAATGCAACTGCGCAGAATCATTCTCGACTTATCAGGTGTAAGCATAATCGACACGATGGTTGCAGGTCAAATGTTCAAAGTCATGAACTCCTTGAAACTGATCGGCGTCGAGGCGGTGCTCAGCGGCGTTCGACCAGAAGTTGCCCAAACGATGGTCAACCTCGGCATCACCGTTGAACAAAAAGTATACTCATCATTACGCGCAGTTATTGAAGACAAACAGCTCATGATCTAAACCGTTTCCCGATCTGCCCGGCCCGTTGGCCGTGGCAGATTTTTTTAAGTTTAGCTACCCTCGAAAAGCGGAGTAGACCCGATGTAGCAACGTGTTTAGTAAGTGCTATGAATAAACAGTGTGGCGTTTAGTCTAGAAACGAACGTGTATAGATTCGCTAGTGTCGGGGTGGGGGTTCAGGAGTGCAGGCGTGACCTAGATCACCGACCCCTAAATATTCCCAAAAACAAGCGACCATCGCCACCTATGGTGCCGAAATCAAGAAAAAATGATCTAGATCATCAGTAAAATGGTCTAGATCGCCAAAAATATGAGAGAATCCAGTGTTTTAACGTGATCTAGATCGTTTCGGGTGTGATCTAGATCATCATTCTCCTAGAAATTACTAGGTGATGCGAAGCTAGAGATTTAGCAGCGCCTCGACGCATGAGGTCTGAGCTTTCGCGCCGGACGCGGGACGAACATCCACCCATAGAACGATCTATGGGTGGATGTTGCTTTCTATACGAAGTATCTTGTCGGAAATCTGTCCAAGAAACGCAGAATCGAACCATAGAACCGAACCATAGAACCGCCTATAGTACGATTTACATAAGGTGAACGGAAGAATTTCTTCAAGAACCAGTGAAAAGCTTAATGAAGTCGAAACTGTGCTCAAGTTACGACCAAACTGTTCTCAAGTTGGGGGAAATCGCAGGAAAAGCGATATATTCTTTTAAACTAGGGAACAGAATGAACAAACTCGGTAACAGATTACCGAGTAATGTGTACATCTCCGCCCCGAAGAATCCAAAAGACGTCGGCGCGAGCCGCGCCGAATCGAGTCCGGTTTGGCTTCGGCCCCGATGGGGCCGACGTGTCGTTGGCATTTAGCTAGGATTCTGCGCGCAAGTTGGAACAAACTGCGCGCTAAAATCGTTCAAAAGCGAAAACTCGCGCGCAGAACGTTCGTTCGTCTTGGCTGTATGTGCCCCCAGCCCTGCGGTAAAGAATTCAGAGAACCATCCTTTGTATTTCCTACCCAAAAACCTAGCAAGACGTCGGCGCGAGCCGCGCCGAACCGAATCCGGTTTGGCGTCGGCCCCGATGGGTCCGACGTGTCGTTGGCACTTCATGCTGGAATCTGCGCTCCAGTTGGAACAAACTGCGCGCAAGTTTGGTGAAATCGGCGCTAAAATCGGTCAAAAGCGCAAACTTGCGCACAGAACGTGTAAACTAGCGCGCAAAATGGCACCCCGCTACCCCTCCATCCCCACAGAGCAAATCAGGAAAATCTTACGCTCATTCTATATCATTCACGATCAAATTCGAGAAAATCTGCCCATCGTGGGTAACGACCCATTTGAAATCACTTCATAAATCATGCTCCTCGTTCATGTGAACGAGGAGCTAATTTTCAGTGATCTCGGTCGACAAAAGGATGAGCCGACGTCACCCTTGAATAAAAGCTTCCGCCTGCAGTGAAAATCAAGCTCCTATAGGAATATGAAAAGCTCAGCCTATATTGAACATTCGTCTAGATCATAAGGCTTCAAATGCTTAACAGCTGAGAGGTCCATTAGCCCCCTACAAAACACTATCCATCAAGTGAAATAGCACGATATACAATAAAAACTTGTAAATAAATGTTTACAAATGTCATTATTTAGGTATATATAGTAATTATTAGGGATAAAGACTTAGGAAGAAGGTTGTTTAGTGAAACGTAAAGAAAACACAGTAATGTTGGCTTTTACTGCTTTTGTACTTGGGATTATGGGATTAGTGTCATTTTTGCACGGTTATGTTGGTTGGCTGGATACGTACTTACTCTTAACAGGTAGGGCTGGCACAGGGCAGTACACGGGCATTATCGCTGTACTTTTCTTTTTGCCGATTGTGCTTTTTGTTTTGGCGTTGATTGTGCACCTCAGAAGCCATGCGTATAAGTGGGTCCAATGGCTCGTTATGCTGTCGCTAACGTTTAGTAGCATTTCCATCATTGCCATTGGAGATGGCCTCGTAGAATATCATTTCTCCATCTTTATGGTGTTGGCAGCTCTTGCCTATTATGCACACTTACACCTCATCATTGTAAGCACGATTATTTTTGCCCTCCAGCATTTTGTCGGCTATTTCACATTCCCAGAACTCATTTGCGGTACAGACCAATATCCGTTTTCTTTGCTTATGATCCATGCTGTTTTTCTTTTGGCAACTTCAGGAGCGCTAATGATTCAAATTGTCGTCCGTAATCGTCATGCAAAGGAAGTGAACGAACAGACAATACGTCATCAGTCTGTGATTAAAGCGTTGCTTGGTAACATCGCATCAACGACGGATGCGGTGACATCGAACGTTGCACAGCTTCAACATACATCTGCAGATGCTAAGCTGTCAGCGAATCGCACCGTTGAGACCTTTTCCCATATTGATCTAGGGGCGGTTACTCAAGTGGAGAACGCTTATGCGAGTAAAGGATCTCTCATGAAAGTGGTAGAAGTTGCAGAAGCGATTATTCAAAGAAATAAGGAGACTGAGGAAAGAGCGAGTGTGGCGAGTCACTCGTCGCAAGAAGGTGCTCATGAGATGAATCGCACAATGGAAGGCATTCGAGAGATTGCGACGAGCACAGAGGAAATGACGAACAGCATGACAGAGTTGAACGAAAAGACGAAAGAGATTAATAAAATTTCATCATTCATTACGTCGATTGCGGAGCAAACGAATCTTTTGTCACTAAACGCTGCAATCGAAGCTGCGCGAGCTGGTGAGGCGGGAGCAGGATTTTCAGTTGTTGCAAAAGAAATTCGGACTTTATCGGAGCAATCCGACCAAAATGCAAGATCGATTATTACACTCATTCAACAAATTCAGTCTGAAACGGATGCATTAAGTACACGAATGAGCAAAAATTTAAAAACAACACGCGAAGGTTTTGAACAATCGGAGCGTACACAACAATATTTCGAAGCCATCTCTAAGCAATTAATCGAGCTACATGACGATTTGCGTACATCACTCGCACACACATCAGAAATTAACATCGAAGCAAATTCTGCTTTAGAAAAGGTCAATAATATGACTGATGTGTCTGAACAATACCGTGAAACGGTAAAAGAAAGCAATGAACAAACAGATCGTCAGTTAAGGAATACGCAAGTGATTGAGCGTGCTGTAAATGAATTAAAGCAAGTGCTCCATGAGCTTAATGACAACGTATCTGAGCTCCAGTTAAAAGAAGCCTGAGTCATTAAGACTCAATCGTCACACGGGTACCATTAGGCACAATGCTTGCCAATTCGTTAACGTCGGCATTGTGCATCCGGATGCAACCGTGGGAGACGGAGTGACCAATTGAGGCTGGATCGTTTGTTCCGTGTATGCCGTAGTGAAGCTTAGAAAGCGAGAGCCACATCGTACCGAATGGACCACCAGGGTTTGGTTGGCGATTTACGATTACAAAAGACCCTACCGGAGTCATCGTAACCATGCGACCGACAGCGATCGGATACACACGGATCGATGCGCCGTTTTGAAATAATGTGAGTGTGTGATTCTGTATGGAAACACGAATCGTATACGGAATCGTTCTAGGGTCGGGCAGTCCAGGAATACGTATGGTTTGCCCGGCTTGTAGTTGCGTCGGATTGACCCCAGCATTTTGTTGGAGTAATTGTGTGAGCGACACACGGTAATCAGCAGCAATGGATGAGAGCGTCTCGCCTGCCTGTACAGTATGAAGATACATAAAACCCCTCCTCATCTTCCAACATATGTGTAACAATACTTATTCTAGTACTGTATTTTTGGTCCTTGTAATGAAAATGTCATTTAAAGTTTCATGTGTTTTGCGGTAAAATGCTATGCAGAACATGTCGTTTACAGGGTGGTTATGACTATTAAACGAAGCGTAGCATTACTTAGTGCCTTAGGTTTGTTGTTTTTTCCTGCGATCGGACAAGCAACCGAAATCGAGCCTCCAACGATTACAAGTGAAACCGCCGTCGTCATCGATGCCAAGTCGGGAGACGTAATCTACGATAAACAAGCTGAGCAGCAAATGTTTCCTGCCAGCATAACGAAAATATTAACAGCAATTATTGCGCTTGAATATGGAGAATGGACCGACTCTGTCGAAATTAGTGAAGCAGCCACCGAAGCTGTTGGCACAACGGTATTCCTCATGGAAGGTGAAGTTATTGAGCTCGGTCAGCTCATCAAAGGATTGCTCATTAACTCCGGTAACGATGCGGGTGTCGCGATTGCTGAACACCTCGCCGGTAGCGAAGAAGCGTTTCAGCGTGTCATGAATGAGTATTTAACAGAACGAATTGGTGTGGAGAATACACACTTTACGAATGCCCATGGACTGTTTGATGAGGATCATTATACGACCGCAGAAGATATGGCCATCATTACCCAATATGCGATGAATAACGACGCATTTCGGGAGTTGGCGGCCATTGAAGAATTTGAGTGGGAAAGTGAGAGCTGGGAGACGACGATCTACAATCACCATCAATTAGTCAGAGATCATGACGAGGTGATTGGCGTCAAAAATGGTTTCGTCTCCCAATCAGGATTCACGTTAGCAACAATGGCAGAAATCGAAGATGATGAATACATCGTCGTAACCATGAATGCCTTAACGGCGAACGATTCATACGAAGATACACGGGCGTTACTTCGCTATGCAGGTCATAACTACGAAACGCAAACCCTTGAAGAAGGGGACTTCTTTGAGGGAGACGATGGAAAAGAATACGAAGTCGTTCAAGGAGCGTATTATACAGTAGCGCGTGGTGAAGAGGTATCCCATGAAGTTGATGAAGGTCAGTTAGTCATCCGTGATGCTGAAGATGACGTACTCGTTAGACAGACGCTTAGACCGATGCTCGACTCATTTCAAGTTCAGGCAGCCTCAGAAACGGTTACTGAAGAAGAAGATCAGCAATTTTCATTTGTACAATGGGTACAAGACCTTATTGGAAGATGGTTTTAACGCTTCGTTTTCGTTCGCTTCCATTTGTGAGATTCGAAGTCCCAACCTTCCATAAATGTGCGTGCACTCTCATAACCTGAATTATAGAGAAATTGCATTTCTTCTCGGTTCAATTCAAAGTCGGTAGCGGTAATTTCCCCGGTATCGATTTTGATCGTCCGTTCACTCGTATTCTCATTGAAATGCCGAAGGTCATGGGCTTGCATCATCGTTCTGAATATATTTTGGAAAAGATGAAACGGCGTTGGGATCGTTGCATTTGCCCGAATTTCTTCTTTAATGAAATGAAAGCCAAATGTTGGAAATTCAGGATCTTCGACATCAAACAACCAAACCGGGAAGTTGCTCAACAGACCTCCATCGATAATGTAGGACTTTTTTTGGTTTTTCGTTTTCCAAACGACCGGGCGATAAAAGAAAGGCATGGACGTACTCATCAAGATGGCTTTTGAAATATTCAGATCTTTAGGTGTCATGTTGTAGCGCGGCAGATCATCGGGGAATACGAGCATCTGTCCATTCGTAATGTCAGAAGCGATGATTTTTAACCGTTCATTAGGGAGGTCGGCGAACGTTTGAATCCCTTTTTCTCGCAGGCGCTCATGGACCCACGATTCGAGGTAGTTGTTTTTGTAGATGCCGAGGTGAAAGAGTAAGTTGTATAGTGTGCCGATAATCGGGATACGATTCACCCACGTTCGACCGCGTAATTGTTCATAATCAAGCGTTTCAAGCATCGCACGAATTTCTTTACTCGTATAACCGGCTGCGAGCAGTGCCGCAACGACGGAACCGACCGAGGTCCCTGCGAGCCTGACCCATTCTACGCCTTGTTCCTCCATGGCAGAAATGGCCCCGGCGAATGCAATTCCTCGAATACCACCGCCTTCAAATACAGCATCAGCTTTCAAAGCAATCACTCCTTTCTACTACGTAAAGAGAGAAACACGGGTCAAAAATCAACATAAAAACGAAAATATTTTTTCGTTTTATCTTATGTATGACTTAAGTAAAGTAGAAGAAGAGCCAGGGAGCGTTAGTGTCCCTGGCACTATATCGTTTACAATGCTTTCTTTAGCAGATCATAAGCGGTTGTTTCATCCATTTTAAAGTAGTTTCCAAACGGTCCGTTCGCAGCAGCAATGCCGGCCATTTGTTCAATCTGATCGGCGCCAATCTCGTAATCAGCGAGTCGTGTCGGTGCCCCGAGCTTAGCCCAAAACGAAGCGAGGCGATCAATGCCTTCTAGTGCCGTCTCTCGATCCGTTTTGCCTGACCCGTCAACACCGAACACACGGACGGCGAGTTGCGCGCCCCTTGCTGGATTCACATCGACGCTTTTTCTCATCCAATGAGGGAACAAAATGGCCAACCCTCCGGCATGAGGAATGTCAGATACGGCCGATACCGCATGCTCAAGATTATGTGTGCCCCAATCACCTCTTGCTCCCATTTGCGTAATGCCGTTAAGCGCCATCGTCCCTGAATAGAGAATCGTTTCTCGTTGATCAAGATTTGTCAGGTCTTCTAACAGTTCAGGGCCAGCTTCCATCACCGTTTGCAAAATCGATTCACAAATCCGGTCTTGCAATGGTGTATGTTCAGCTGGGTGGAAGTAGGCTTCCAATACGTGGGTCATCATATCAATGATTCCATACATCGTATGGTCACGAGGTGCAGAAACTGTATTTATCGGATCTAGTATTGAAAATGTCGGGTAGCTCGATGGGCTGGACCAGCCGACCTTTTGTTGCGTTTCCCAATTTGTAATGACAGACCCAGCGTTCATTTCCGATCCCGTTGCAGCAAGTGTCAAAATCGTGCCGAATGGCATTGCCGATTGTGCGGTTTCTTTTTTTGTAATGACGTTCCAAATATCACCATCGTGTTTGGCGCCAACGGCAATCGCTTTCGTTGCGTCGATCACACTTCCGCCGCCAACGGCAAGGATGAAATCAATATGATGTTCGTGAATGAGTTCAATCCCTTTTCGTACCGTCGTCAACCTCGGGTTCGGTTCCACACCGGCAAGCTCTATGACCGTTTTATCGGCACGGTTTAGTTGCTCAATGACACGGTCGTACAAGCCGTTTGCTTTAATGCTTCCTCCTCCGTATACGAGTAGAACATTTTTACCGAATGACGTAAGCTCCTCAGCGAGAGCGTTCGTTTGATCTTGACCGAAGATAAGTTTCGTTGGGTTTCGAAACACAAATGCATCCATACATAATCGTCTCCTTCGTTTTCTATATCATTATCTATAGTAGCGGGAAGTATCAATCAACAGCAACGAAAATGCTCGGTATTGACATGAAAAAAGAGCGTTTTGGGTAAAGGTTATGAGAAAGGTGGTATCCATGAGCACTTGTGAACTGTGTGGTCGACATCCGGTGAAATGCACGACTCATCACCTGCTTCCTAAAGTTGAAGGTGGGACATTTGGGGAGACGGCCAATTTATGCATACCTTGTCATAAACAGATTCATGCACTGTACACAAATCAAGAAATTGCAGCGCGTTTAACGACCATCCGCTCCTTAAAAGAAGATGCTAAATTACGATCGTTTATTCGCTGGATTCGAAAACAAAGTCCTAATACGATTCCGCGTACGAAAAAATCCAATGAACTCCGGAAAAAAGAGAGATGAGCGCTATAGATGGCAAAGGGGGGGATCATATGACGTCTTCTACAGAAAACACAGCGGATTACTTACACCGAATGATTTTTCGTGTCGCATTTTATTTGATGTTTATTGGAATGCTCGTCAACTCAGCAACGTTAATAACCCCGGGGTTCACAGCTGTGGATACGTTATTATATTTAATTGGAATTCCGCTCGTCGTTACTGGAGCTGTTGTGTTGTGGACGACGAGTCCTGAAATAAAAAGGGACGTAAATGAACTCGCTATTCTCAAGTACGGCATGGTCATTGGTGCGCTTCTTCCCGTTACTATGATGATTATACATGTGAGTACACTTACGACCTCGATCGGCGCTTACACATGGACGATGGCGAGCGTGCTCGTTCTACTGTGGGCGTTTGGTTTTACGTATATACAAGCGTATATAAAAAGAACGATCGGCTCTTCTGAGCAAAACGTAGAGAAACGTTCACACCATTTATGATAAAGTATGAGTATGAATAATTTTTTACTTCGATTTTCAGTGTCTACCGTTAGAATTGTAAACGTATCCGTTTGTCTCGTCGTGTTTGGTTTTGCTTTTGCTGGAATTGTTGTAGGAGTGACCGAACTACGAGATACTGCACTTATCCTCTTGCCTTTTGTTCTCGTAACGAGTTATTTATCACATAAGCGCAGGCAGTTAGAAGAAGGATCAGAAAATGAATGATAACGACCGTTTGCCCGCGGAGTTATCATTTTTAACGACAACCGTTAGGAGGAACGTTTTGTGAAGGAAGAAGACTTTGACGTCGTTCAAATGAATGATGAGCCAAAAGAAAAGAATGAACGTTTGAAATATAGTAATGAAACGATGAAGAGAGCGGATTTTTCCAATGTTGCCACGATCGGTGGGAAATACAACAGCAGCAACCTTAACCACTCAGAATTCAGCAACGCGGATTTGGAAAAGAGCAAGATTAGTCACTCGACTATGGATCACGTCGTCTTTTTAGAAACGAACTTAAATCGCACGAAGTTTAATTACAGTTCATTGAAATCGGCTTCGTTTGAGAATTGCTCTTATGAGGATGCCCGGTTTTTATACTGTACCCTCTCATATGCAGATTTCAGTTATGAAACCTTCAGGCGGACAGAGTTTAAGCAATGTACACTAAAACAAACGTCCTTTTACGGTGCGACATTTCGAAACGTCACCTTTAAAGATTGCACGGTGAAACATTGTGACTTTACCGGATCGAAAATGGATAGCACAACGATTGCATATTTGCGGAGCACCGATGCCAACCTAACAGATGTAGAAATTCTATAAAGAGAAGAGGGGAAATTCATGAAACAAATGCTGCCGTTTTTCATGTTTCAAGAAGGAGTCGCTGAGGAAGCCATGAACCATTACGTATCCGTATTTGAGGATGCAAAAATCCAAGCCATTGAGCGTTACGGTCCTGATGGTCCTGGAGAAGAAGGAACCGTGCTGCGCGCCCGTTTTATGGTGAAAGACCAGGAATTTATGTGCATCGACAGCCATATTCAGCATGACTTCACTTTTACCCCATCGATTTCGATGTACATCACTTGTGAAAACGAGGAAGAAATTGATCACTTGTATACCGAACTGAAAGAAGGCGGTAACGAGCTCATGCCGATCGGGGATTACGGGTTTAGTCAGAAGTTTGCTTGGGTGAACGACCGCTTTGGCGTATCTTGGCAGCTCAACCTAGAGTAGACGATCGCGCACAATCAATGCGCGATCGTCTTATTTTAGAGCAGTTCTTTAATGGAAGCTTCAATGTCTTTTGGTTTATCTTTCGGCGCAAATCGTTTGACGACTTGTCCTTCACGATCGACAAGAAACTTCGTGAAATTCCACTTAATTTCGTCACCGAATACGCCGCCTTGTTGTTCTTTTAAATGTTTATATAAAGGGTCTGCTTGTTTCCCTTTCACATCAATCTTTTTAAACAGTGGAAACGTCACTCCGAAGTTCAAGCGGCATGATTCCTCCATCTGATCGTCAGGAACCGGTTCTTGGCTCATGAATTGATTGCTCGGGAATCCGAGAACGCGCAGCCCGTCGTCTTTGTACGACTGGTGCAACTCCTCCAAGCCGTCAAATTGATTGGCGAACCCGCATTTTGTTGCCGTGTTCACAATTAATAAAACCTCGCCCTTATATTCAGAGAGCGGAAATTCTTCGCCATTACTTTTGTCCACAGTATAATCAAATACGCTCATTGGTTTTCAACCACCTTTACTCGTATCGTGTTTCGTCTTCAGCATCAGCCAAATATTGGTCCGCCTGCGTCGCATCACGGCGGTGCACCTCAAGCCGAGTCGTCGAGATGCCAAGAGAAGTGGAACCAGCACCAAGCTTTGGCGTAATGGTGCGGAGTCGGCACTTTACCCCTCGCCCTGTGAGAATGCTATGCTTTCGGATGACATGCGTTGCTCGTTCTGAAGGCGCCTCAGCAATCGTCTTCCAAGCCAAGTGATCCGCGTAAACGATAAACAAAAGTAAGAAGATGAAGATCACAATAATCAACGTCGTTGACATGCTATGACCACGATCCTTTCTTTTGTTTACATTCGCTACCGCTTCTTTGGATCCTGCTAGAACGCGAGTGTGAAAATTAGATGCTTATAGTTATATGTTCACGGGATTCATCATTTTGAAACCCTTACTTCCATTTAACTTTGCAAACAAGTATGAGAAAATGGGGAGAGGTGAGGTGAATAGCGATGAGTTTTGCCCCAAAACGAGATAAGAGCGTCGTCCTGTTGCTATTTCTTGGATGGGCCATTTTTATCACAATATTCGTTTTTCTTATGTTCCAGATTCAGCAACCCGCGTTTGTGTTCATCATTTCTACGCTTCTCGTCATTTACGTCGCGCTCGCTATCTTTCGGGTCGTCCGTCTACGGTATGAGCTGCATGATGAATTTCTCTACGCCCGGTCCGGTCATTACAACACGATTATTGATTACAATGACATTCGGGCTGTGGACACGTATGAACAAATGTATCCACTCGGGTTCAGTTTAGCGATGGCAAAACGTGGACTTGTTATCCATTACGACAAAGGAATTTACCGATCAGTGAAAATTGCTCCAGCCGATGAAACAGAATTCCTCGAAACGCTTCATCAAAAAAATGCAAACATTAAAATCGACGCTAACCGCTGATCGTCGTTAGCGTCGAATGAAGTTTGGCATCATCCCTTCACGAAGCTCTATATTGACTCCTCCACTATCATTACCGAAATTGTTTTTTTCGTTTTTTCTTATCTTCTTGGTCACTCAAGAAGTAAAAGGCGAATCCGAAGATGATGAGAAAGACAGGTGCCCATGTAACAAGAGCCCAGTCAACGAGGAACGAAATGAAGAAAATCATAGGAGCAAGTACAAAAAAGACGATGCCTGTATGCTTTTCCAACGTTCTTGTATCTCGGTACTTGCGCATTCTAAGCAATACATTTGCCGCAAGTAAAAAGGCAAGTTCTAGTAACACATACATGTATATAGCAAACACGATAATGCCTACAGTGACCGTCCCCCACCCACTGTCCACCTGGATGTTAATGGCGTGGAGAAGAGCAGCAACGGCAGGTACGACTAAGGTAATGCTGATCGTATATCGGGGGTGAGACGTGTACGTTTTCCACGTTTTCTTTTGTTGCCCGTGTAAAGAAGAGTAGTTCGATTTCTCAATTGAATGATTTAACAAATACTGCGCGATGAAAAGAGCGAGGAGTGACACATAAGTAATGAGCCAAGCATCCTCAGTGAGAAACATAGAGGTCAACAGGATCGTTCCTTTCAGTTTTTGCGATTTTGTTTATGATGGTTCAAGTGATAGAAACCTAAAAGCAAATAAACGAGCGTAAGTGTACCGAAAAGAATAATTGGAGGCAGTGGATTCACAAGCAAAACAATTAAGACGATCATCGTAACAAAAGCGGCCGGGGCCGCAAACGTAAAGTAAAAACGGTGTTTCAAACGTTTGTTCATAATAGCCTCCTTCAAACTCCTCAAGTATACCATCGCTTACGAGCAAGTAGAAAACGAATCGTCACGGCACTACTATATAAGTCGAACGAAAGAAATTCATTGAATCGGATGACCGAGATGGGTTTTTGCGGGTGAGTGCTTGCATATTGTCTGTCGACATTCATCTCATTGCACGATCGACAACTTCGTTGTCGATCGTTGTTCGTCTTTGCAAGGATTGCGGGCAACACGAGATACGTTTGCCCAAGGGAAAAGTCGTGACCGAGGCTCACCACCTGGCACAAGCATGTGACGGTCGGTCACTTATGTGACAATCCAGCCCTCAAACCGCGCACTTTCGGCACACAACTGTCACAAATTGCAATATTTGTGACAGTTGACACCGTTTATGTGCGCATTCACGTGTAAAATCATGATTTTTCTTTCTCAAATGTCACAAATATGGATATATGGGGCATTTGGACTTCTTTCCACACACCGTAGCCAGGGGTCACTACCGAACCGATGTTGCCCTTATAGTCCAGACTACAAGCATCCGCCTGCAGTGGAAGGCAACAACAAACTGCGCAATCAGGAAAATGTTAAGTTCTTTCTATATAGAAATGAACCTGTTTCGGTCGTTTACGTTCTAGTGACTGACCAGTCATTTTAACATGATTGTCACTCTTTTACGCTAAGTGGCTAGTCAGTCAATGATAGAATGGTAGATGAGGTGTAGAAGATGAGTGAAAAAAGAGAAGCCATTCTTAAAAAAGCCATCCATTTGTTTGCGACGGATGGGTTCCACCCGACGTCGATTCAAGATATTTGCACGATTAGTGGGATTTCTAAAGGAGCATTCTATTTGCATTTCCGCTCAAAAGACGAACTGTTGTTTAAAATATATGAGTACTATTATGAAGGGTTAAATCATAAGATTGATGAGGTGCGTAGACAAGGATTGTATCCACGGGAATCATTTGAGCAACAGATGACGGTACATTTTCAGGAAGTGCTTCGTCATCGAGACTTTATCGTGATGCAATTGCAAGAACAAGAATTATCCACCAATCCGACTATTGCCCAATTTGTTCGGGAAATGAAAGAACAGCGGCAAAAGTGGTACATCGAGACATTTGCTGCCATTTATGGAGAGGAATTTCAACCTCATATATACGATTTGAGTATCATGTTAGATGGGATTACGAAATCATATTTGCAAACATTACTCGATTTGGATAGTAACTTGGACCCGAGCACACTCGCACAATTCATCCGTCGACGAATCGATGAATTGGCTGCTGGGATGAAAGAAGAGCCCCAACCTCTTTTGCAAATGAACGACCGTATGGTGGGGACGAGCAATCGTGACAGCGCTGTTCATCTTCTAGAAGAGATCAGACAGTTGCTCTCACACATCACACTTACTGAACAAAAGCGGGAACAATTGCTCGAGGCGATCAGCGTCATTGAGGCCGAATTCGAGCACGACCAACCAAGAAAAATCATTATTGATGGGATGCTGCGGACGATGGATGATGTCGAAGGCATCGAATTCTACTGCAAACGCTTAAAAAAAGTGATGCGGGTTTGATTACAGTTTTCTTAAACGTCCGCATAGGCTTAGAAACTTTGAAATAATGAATAGCAAGAGCTGTCACAACGGGAAGGGACATGTTTTTCATGTTGCACGTATTGTCAATCTCGATGAGTATGTTGCTTTTTGCCGTCGCTTATCTCATTGGTGTGAAAAAGAAACGCGCACTCGTTCGACTGGCGTTGCCCCACGTATCGCCATCCGCACTGATTACGAATAAAGAAGAGTACGCAAGAATTCTCGGTTTGTATACATTTCTTACAGGAATAATCATGCTACTCTTGCCAACACTCGTTTTATTTTTTGGCGGACTTGTAGGTGCACTCATTTGTGTTGCTCTCGTCATCGTACTCGTGTTCGTGCTACTGGCTAAGATTAGACGGGTCTCAAGGTAGCACGGGGCGACGGCTACGCGCTTCATCACGGACCATTTTTGTAATAGATGTGGTAGTCCCTTCGCACATTGTCTTCTTCTGCAAACTTTTCCCGGATACATTCGAAAGCGAAACCCGCTCGTTTTGCTAAATTTATCGATCGTTGATTCTCTTCAACAATATGAGCTTCTAACCTCCGAAAGCCTTTTTCAGAAAAGAAGTATTCACACGCCGCATGCACCATCTCAACCCCGTATCCCCTACCCTGAAACTGTGGATGAAGCGAATAACCAACCATGCCCCAATCATAACTCATACGAAGAATCGTATACACTTCCACTTTTCCGATAAGCTGTTCGTCTGAATTCCTGAACACTCCGAACTGATATATGTCATCTTTTTGAGCGGCCTGCTCGTAATCGGCGATACGGTCGGCGAATGTGCGCTCTGATTCTTCGCTTTTATAAAGATCTCTCCATATTGCATAGTCGCTCTTCTCGTACGGTCGAACAGATAAGCGTTGTGTTGCAATCATCCGTGTCGCACCTCTACATTCTATATTTTTTTGCAGAACAGTGTCATAATAAAGTCATTATTATTCTATATTTTCTCACCATTCTAACATGAAAGAGGTGCGCCGTAATGGAGTTGTGGCAAGGAACGAGTGCCATATGTGTAAATGATCAACGTCAGTTATTGATGGTCAAACAAGGAACGCCAGAAGAAGTGAAAACGTGGGCCCTTCCTGGTGGTGGAAAGAATGATGATGAGACCATCGAGGAATGCTGTGTGCGTGAAGTGTGGGAAGAGACGGGTTACGTAGCCCGAGCGATAAAAGAACTGCACGTTAAACACACACAAATTGACCCGTTTCGTGTACAAGTTCACTATATCCTTATAGAAATTGTTGGGGGGAAGATAAACATTCTAGATCCCGATGACCTTATTGAGCGAGTGGAATGGATAGATGAGTCCACATTACGCGACCTTTCGTTATCTTATGAGGAAGACCGCAAAGGGTTAATGGCTCTATTGAAGTCAGGGGGCAACGAATGTGCCGAGTGACTTGAATGTGAAATTTTGGACGATTTGTCTGATTAGAGACGGGGACTATGTTCTATTGCTCGACCGCACGCATGATGATTTTAAAGGCTTCATACCTCCAGGTGGAAAGGTAGCATTTCCGGAAAGCTTCACAGCAGCTGCAATACGAGAAGTGTATGAAGAAACAGGGTTACATGTGTGGGATCTTACATATAAAGGCATCTATGAATTTGTGAATCCGGTAAAGAAAGACCGCTATATGATTTTTAATTATATGACTGAGCATTTTTCAGGTGAACTAACGAACCATCCCCGCGAGGGGCAGCCGAATTGGATACACATTGATGATGTTGATCATCTACCGATGCAACCGTCGATTCGCCGCCGTTTTCCTTATTTCTTTAAAGAGGGTACCTTTGAAATCCATGTCGTTTGGGATGAGGAGAACGATCAGGAAGGAGACATCTATATTGAACGAACATAGTGCGAAAGCTGAGATTCGGTCGTTGCCTGACGTCTCGATCCCAGAAGTATTTCAACCTTATGCAACGGTTTTAGGACTTTGCAATTATGACGGATGGGAAAAGTTACGGGGATGGGAGTTGTCAGAAGTTTGGCGAGCGTCAGCTGGGCAACAGTCTCATATTCTTAAAATAGGCATCTCTAGAAATGCGCGAGAAATCACGATTTATGACGAGTTTTTACAAAGAATTGAAGCCGCTCCTAAAGTTATTGACTATGTAAAAGATCAAGGTATAGCGATAATAAAGCTTCAAGATTTACAAGCGCCGAATCTAGAACAAGCCCCGAATGAAGACGGATACGAAATGGCTGCAGTGCAGTTATCGAAGCTCCGCCAGGCGACAGTTCAAGCAAAGGGGCAAGGCACTTCGGTAAACGATCACTTGCGAGACTTTGATCGCATTGCTTTGTATGAAAGTCGGTTAAAACGACACCGCCCCGTCGTTCTCCACCACCTTGTTGAACTTTATGACGGGTTTCCCCCTGTGTTAACCCATAACGACTATCATACAAAAAATCTCATTTACACTGGTGGAGACGTCCGTATATTAGACTGGTCAGAGGCGTATGTGAGTCCACATCTTGGCGATTTGTATAGTTTGATTAGCTCAGCTGAAGGAGCACGGAATCAGATTGTGAGCGCATACGAACAAGCAAGTGGAGAACGGAATGTGCATTGGCAACTGACCATCGGTGCGATCTGCTGGTTAATGGAGCGCATTCGCTACTTTTTGGATGGGGGTACAGAAGAAATCCCGATCGCAAAAGAATGGATTCCTGATCTCGTAAATGATCTCCTAATGCACTGTGAAATGTTAAAAGAATGGACGAAAGGGTGAATCGCATGTGGTATGAAACGAGCATAAGTGAACGTTTTGGGATTAACTATCCAATCGTACAAGCGGGAATGGCAGGAGGTTCAACGACAGCTGAACTTGTTGCTTCAGTCTCAAATGCTGGTGGATTAGGTACGCTTGGGGCTGGGTATATGACGCCTGAACAAATACGTGAAGCCATTCATCTGATACGAGAACAAACCGAGCGGCCGTTTGCGGTGAATTTGTTTGTATCAACGGAACTTGCTGTGGACGTGAGGAACCACATTCAACATGGGCTAGACGTGACGAGACCTTTTCGCGACACACTGGGTATTGATGAGCCCGTCATCGAGCGTATACAAGAAAGTTTCGACGAACAACTTCATGTCATTATTGAAGAACGAGTGCCTGTATTTAGTTTCACCTTTGGAGTTCCAACGAAAGCACAGATGGAAAAACTAAAAGAACAGCACATCATCACTTCAGGTACGGCAACAACCGTTGAAGAAGCGATTCAACTAGAAGCGGCAGGGGTCGATACGATTGTTGCTCAAGGAAGTGAAGCCGGAGGGCACCGGGGAACGTTTGCACGATATTCGTGCTTGCCGATGGTTGGATCGATGGCACTCGTCCCGCAAATTGTCGATCACGTCAACATCCCTGTGATCGCTGCTGGAGGAATTATGGACGGAAGAGGGGTCGCTGCGTCCTTGATGCTCGGCGCGTCTGGTGTGCAGTTAGGGACGGCATTTTTAACAGCAGAAGAAAGTGGTGCACACGCTTTGCATAAACAGGCGTTACTTGAAAGTGATGAAACGAGCACGGTGATTACGAAGGCATTCTCAGGGAAAGAGGCAAGAGGGGTGCTTAATAAGTTCATTGCTCATTTTCGTACTGACACCCACTTTGCCCCGTACCCGATACAACATGCAGTAACAAAAGGCATCCGTAAAGCATCTGGTGATCAAGGCAGCTCTGAATATATGTCGCTATGGGCAGGACAAGCGACGCGGCTGAATCGCCGGGAAACAGCCGCAAACCTCATGAAGGATATCGTGAATGAGACGACGAAGCGTGTCGGCGAGTGACTATGCATCGGGTAGTTGTTCATAAGCAAGATTTCGTATAATCGGTTCATGTTGTGGATATTCTGCCAGTAACTGCTTTTGGGTGAATAATTCAAAATCCTCGTAATCAAACCCAGGGGATACGAGGCAGCTGACAAGCGCATAGTCTCGGCGGACGGTTGAACCGAAGATCACACCTGCACGTACCGGGTAACTTAGCGTTTCGCCGGCGTGGACGTTCGTACCGAGACGGATGGCTTCGTACGTACCGTCTGGATGAATCATATGAATGGTCAACGGTTCTCCGTCGTGATAGTACCACACTTCATCACTTTTTAACCGATGGAAATGAGATGGAGATGACGGGTCAAGGAGAAAGTAAATACTCGAATATTCGCTTCTTAGCCGACCGTCTCTCGTTTTAATCTTTCCATCGGCTTGAAAGGTCTCAGCGAAATACCCCCCTTCACTATGAGATTGCATGTTCAACTCTTGGATCCAGTACGCTTTCGATTTCATAGATTCCTCCCAATGTAATTCGCTGAAACTGGCGACTGATTGAGTTGTCTTGCCCACACACTCAGCTGTCCGATATGATGAACTTCATGAACAATCACATGGGCAATAACGTCTTTCTTGTCAAACGACTCATCAAGCCAAGAGGCGTATACTTTTTTCTTTTCCTCGAAGAAAAAATCATCATCAAAGTAGGAAATGATTTCTGGTCGCAGTTGTTGTGAGAGTGTTCTGATTTCTTTGAGTGTACGATATTCGGTTGAATCGATGGGTACATCTGGTTTGCCCATGACAGCGCGAACCCAACTCACTTCTACGTCAATAATATGCAGAAGGGTTTGCAGTATGCTTCCAACCCCTCCGTCTCGTTGACGTGTCAATTCTTCAAGAGTCTGCTCAGCACACCAGTTGAACCACTCGTCTCGGACTTGCCAGTTATAAGTAAATAGTTCTCTCATATCCGTCTCCTTTATATAATTACGGAAAGGGCTGGGGGTGCGATGAGCATGGCTATGGCAGTTGTGACTAGCCATCGTGACATTCGCTTTGAGAGGACAGCCATTTCGGCCCCTTCATACCAACCGTTCCATTGGAATTTGTTGCGATACAGAACGAAAAACAAAACAGCGAGCCCGGTGTAGACGAAGAATGAGGCACTTTCTCCAACTTCCAATATGTTGTATACAGGTTCGATGATCAGGTTGCCTACGAACATGAATACGATAAATAGAACGATTAATCGCGCCAATTCAGCTACAGCGCCAAACATTTCCGATCACCTCAAGTCATACATTTCGTGTGAGTATAACATATGGAGTACAATTATTCGCCAATTGCTGGAAAAAAGCATAAAAGTTAGAATATAATGAAAGCATAATCAGGAAATTGATGGAGGTGTCGTCAATCGTTAATCACGAAGAGCTTACACGCACAAGGGAAAGATTATACGAAGAGATTCGTAGTTTAAGCAAAGACGAGTTGAACAGAAAGCCAGCGGAGCGAGAAGCGTGGAGTATCGGTCAAATTTGTCACCATCTTATTTTGTCAGAAGGGTCGTTTGCTGATGCCATTGATTATGGGCTGGAAAGGGGAAAGAAGATTCCAGCAGAAACGAAGCCGATTGAGCGGGCGTTGGACCGTTCGATCAAGACTGAAGCCCCTTCTACGTCCATTCCTGACCCTGGTCCTTTTCAAGTGACCCAACTGATGGAAGGTTTAGAAAAGTCTCGGGTATATTTTAACAATGTGATTAACAAAGTCGATGATGAGCAGCAGCTCACAGACATATCAGTAAAGCATCCGAAGTTCGGGAGACTGTCTTTAAAACAATGGATAGAGCTATTGCCGATGCACGAAACCCGGCATATTGAACAAATTCAAGAACTCAAAATAGACCAGTCATAATTACCGCTGCATCGCCCTCTCCACCATGAATTATCGTATAATGGAGGAGGGGGGTTTACTATGATAACGACGTATGAACAACTACTGGAAACGTTAGACGAATTGATGCGGACGAAACCACGACTAGATTGGGATGAATTTTATCATGATCGAGAACGGAATGTGCCTTTTTTTACATCTGATCCCGATGAAAACCTCGTCTCTTATGTAGAGGACGACAAGTTAACATTTGACCGTGTGTTGGAGCTTGGTTGTGGAAATGGTAGGAATGCGCACTTCTTAGCGGAAAATGGGAGTCAAGTTTTAGCAGTAGACCAGTCAAGAGAAGCAATACGATGGGCAAAAGAAACCGCCTCGTCAGTGGACTTCATCCAAGCAGATGTACTGAAGCTTGATGTGGACCGACACGCATTTGATCTCATCTATGATTCTGGCTGCTTTCATCACCTGGCCCCTCATCAACGTATCCAGTACTTAGCGCTCGTTGACCATGCACTCAAACCTGGTGGGTACTATGCTGTTTCATGTTTTAAAGCGAATGGGCCGTTAGGTGGCGCTGTTTTGACAGATGTCGAAATATACCGACAAAGAAGTCTTCAAGGTGGATTAGGTTTTACAAAAGGCGATTTAGAGGCGTACTTTTCACCGTGGAAGCCGATTGAAATTCGTGACATGCGGGAAACAGACGAGGAGGAGCAACGGTTTGGAAAAGACGGTTTGCTCGTCGCACGATTTCAAAAAGGAGAATGATTATGAAACCATTAACATTTACTTTACGAACGAAAGACGGTACTGATTTATTTGTTCGAAAATTCGAACCCGATCATTTCCCTAAAAAAATTGTTCTTATTGCTCATGGTCTCGCTGAGCATTCCGGGCGGTATGAACGGTTTGCGAACGTACTTAACAAGGCTAGCACTGTCGTGTATGCGCACGACCAAAGAGAGCACGGGGAAACGGGTGGGACGTACCCTGAATCAGATGTAATCGATCTCATGGCTGATGATGTGCACACGCTTTTTGAAAAAGCGACGAGTGAGTATCCTGATATTCCGGTGTATGTGTTCGGGCATAGCATGGGAACTGTCGTTGTACGTCGCTTTACGCAAGTGTATAAAGGCATTTCAGGCGCAATTCTTTGTGCTCCAGTTCATCTATTAGATGAAGCGGCGAACGTTCGTGATTTTGCGAAAGAACAAGCGAGCATTCAAGGGCGAGGAGAACGTAATGAAGCGGTTATCGGTCAAACGTTTGGGTCGTTTAATACCCCGTTTGAACCAGCAAGAACAGCTTTTGACTGGTTATCAAGAGATGATAAAGAAGTAGACAAGTATATTGAAGATCCGTTATGTGGCGGTGCAGCAACGCTCGGCTTAATGCATGATATGATGAACGCCGCTTTGGAAAACGATAAGCTTGCAAACGTCGAAAAGATGGATCGTGGTTTGCCTGTTCTCATCTTGAGTGGAGATAAGGATCCTGTTACCGACTTTAGTGATGGCGCAGTGCATATGAAACGACGATTTGAAGATGTTGGGTTGCAAGTGGAGTTGCGAGATTACGCGGAGGCGCGCCATGAGCTTTTAAACGAAACGAATCGGGAGCAAGTGATGGATGATGTGGTGGACTGGCTCCACCGTTTTTAATAGAGGAGTCGCCACAAATAGAACACCGCATAAGCCGTAAAGCCTTCCCAATGACGAGCAAGTACGTGTAGCTCATCTTTGGAAGGCTTTTCTTCGCGTTGTAAAGCAATACGTACAGCATTTTGGAATCCGACATCATCGATTGGGAATGCATCGGGGTCGCGGAGGCAACGCATGCGGACGTAATTGGCTGTCCAAGGGCCAATGCCTCTGATACTCGTCAGTGTGTGATGCGCTTTCGTTAGGTCCTTTTTGAGTTCAGACTTTTGCAGTTGTCCATCTGCGATAAGGCGAGCAACGTGGATAACGTATTCACTTTTTCGCCGGCTTAATTGCAAACGGACAAGCTCTTCGGGAGTACAAGCCGCTATCCGTTCGGGCTTTGGAAACAAATAGAGCGTATGCGCTCCATAATCGACATGTTCACCGTAATTTTCAACAATCCGTTTTTTTATTGTATACGCAAAGTTTAAACGAATCTGCTGGCCAATGATCGCCCAGCTTAGCGCTTCAAATAGATCAGGGACGCCCATTAATCGTAACCCGTAAAACCGTTCAGCCGGACCGGCTAACAAACGATCAACCGCCGCCATCTCATAAAATGGCGTCAAGTCATTAGATAGATCAAACCAGTCATCAATAAACGTTTGTACTTCGTGTTTTTTCCCTTGATGTCCTTCAAAAGCAAGGCCTCCATCTCCGCCTTCGCGAATTTCAATCACTTGTTTTTTACCCGCAATCTCAAGCGCTTTAATCACCCGGTCTCCTGCAATTAAATGGGTGATCTCTTCGTCGTTTCGCCGAAGATAATCGATGTTTGCTGAAAACGAAAAATGTTTCATCAGTGTACCGCTCCTCCTCACTTTTTTGTGTTCATTAGCTTACCATATTTCACTTCGGTTGCTGTGTATGTAAATTGAGATTTATATTTTCCTGAGTTGATTTGCGTTGAAGGCGGAGGTTTGCAGTCCAGACTACAAGTGCAACATCGGCGGCCAAAAGACGCCCGCCGTGTTTTCTATGCACTCCAGAGCAAAAGTGCAACATCGGCGACCAAAAGACGCCCGCCGTGTTTTCTATGCACTCCAGACTACAAGTGCAACATCGTTGTTCAAAGTACGCCCCCGTGTTTTCTATGGAGTCCAGAGCACAAGTGCAACATCGGTGGCCAAAGTACGCCCCCCGTGTTTTCTAGGCACTCCAAACTTCAAGGGTGACGTTAGCTCACTCTTCTGTCGACTAGTTGGAGATGTTCCAAATGTCACAAACGCTGATTTAAGTGACAGTTCAGGAAGCGAAATGGACGGTTTAGGACGGCAAATGCCTCATAAAGAGTCCAAACGGTCACAAATAGTAGCGTAAGTGACAATTGGGGCCGCCCTCGAGCCCATCCAGTCGAAAGTCAAGTGTACAGGAGAGTGCAAGGCCAGTGGCGCAAATTGTCACAAATACTGGTATAAGCGACATTTCAGGCAGAAATACCGGCGTTTGGAGCAGTCAAATGTCACATAAAAGTACCAACGGGTCACAAAAAGTCGTTTCTGTGACAAAATGAGTGGATATGAGCCGGATTGCTGGCACGAATGGTCACATAAATGAATCACAGAGAGCGCCCCCCCTGTTCTCAACGCGGCCCGCGGTTCACGCACGCTTCTTCCCAAGTAATTTTATTTCTGATATTTATCGCAAAGAGCTTCTTGTTTCCTCCGACGAGGGGAAGGAACGGGTGTTGAGCAATCTCAACCATCAGCCCAGTGAGTTTCCTTCCTTCACATGTAGAAGACAAAAATGTCTTGCTTTTTCCTTTGTTTTTATATATAAATATTTATATATAAAAACTTACATAAAGAGGAGGGGTTTTCATGTGGAATTCGGCATTTAAGGTGTTATTTACGAACCGATTACTCACATTATTTGCGGACGCATTGTTATTTTTTTCACTATTAAAAGAAGTGGAACAACGTGTGAGTGACCCGACGCTGTTCGCGTGGTTTTATGTGGCGTATTACGTGCCTGTCTTGTTTTTATCGTTACCGATCGGTGCTTGGATGGAATCCAGACAACTCAAGCGAGTCATCCGATTTTCAAACGTGGCAAGGGCTGTTTGTTTGTTGCTTATCGTATTCCTATTACCGATACTTCCGCTCCTCTATGTGCTCATCTTTTTAGCGGTGCTGAGCGTATTGGATTTGTTTTTCTTACCGGCGAGCCAATCATTTTTGCCTAGAATCGTTCCCGAACAGCATCGCCCTCGAGCGAATTCATGGTTTCAAATGGCGATTACAACTGTTCGAATTATTGCACAAGTGTTTGCGGGCATAGCCATTATGCTCAATGTACCTGTCACCTATCTGCTAGTCGTGGCGATGATCTGCTTAGCTGTGGCGGGGGGGATAGCTACAAAATTACCAGCTGTTCGTAATGTTGAATCCAATCGTGAAGCACTTCGTTTGCAAATTGTTGCCGGTTTTCGTTATATGCTCTCCCACACTAAACTTAGGTGGCTATTTGTTTTCGTATCCGTAGGTATGTTTGTTGCGATGTCATTTGAGCTTGTGATTATACACTTTCTCTCTGAAACCGTTCGGGTTGGGGTTGAGAACATCGCTTGGGTGAGTGTGAGCAACATCATTGGCATCACCGCCGGCGCTTGGTTGGCACCTAAACTGATGTTGCGTCTGGATCGGAAATGGCTGCTCTTTCCACCGTTTTTATTTTTGGTCATGACGTTCGTTGTGTTACTGTTCGTGACGACGCTACCCGTTCTTCTCCCGTTTTTTATTATGCAAGGGTTTGCCATCGGCGTGTTTCAAGTGACCGCTGTTACACTCATCCAAGAGTGGACAGACCGTAAATACTACTCCCGAGTGTTTGCGTTGTACTTTTTGGCGACGAGTGGGATGATGTTACCAAGTGTTTTTGTGAGCGGATTTTTATTATCGGTGAGCTCATTCCAAGTGACGGTCACGATTATGGGTTCAATTCTATCCGTAGCAGGAATTCTAGGGGTTTGCTTATTTCCGAGCATTGGTAAATCTAACAACAGGAAGGAGAACGCTTCATGAGTCTAAAACACGGTTTACTCGGACTATTATCGACGTGGGAAGCAAGTGGTTATGATATAAAACAAGAGTTTGACGGGTTTGTAAGCGTATTTTGGCACTCGAACCTGTCGCAAATTTATCCTGAACTCGCCAAGCTTGAAACGAACGGATGGATTCAAAGTAGACTCGTTCCACAAGTCGGTAAGCCCGACAAAAAATTGTATCAAATTACAGCGGCTGGAAAAGAAGAGCTAGTGACTTGGTTAAGCCAACCACCTGAGCTTCCAAAACGAAAAGACACGTTTCTTATGCAAACGTTTTTTAGCGATCAATTATCAACCGATGAAGCACTTTTTCAACTGCAAACATTTGGGCGGAAACAACGCGAAAAGATTGACGAGATGGAGAAGTTTCTAAACGATACACTACAAAGTATTCGCACCCGTCAAGCAATTAAAAAACGAATTGTTGT
This sequence comes from Geomicrobium sp. JSM 1781026, assembly GCF_041949955.1. Lineage (NCBI taxonomy): Bacteria > Bacillati > Bacillota > Bacilli > Caryophanales > Geomicrobium > Geomicrobium sp. JSM 1781026. Next base: position 364,251 of record NZ_JBHFQF010000002.1, read on the forward strand.
CGCCGCAAGTGTGTATACACATGCAATCGAGCAAGAAAAGCTGTACTTAGCGTGGGTCAAAAATATGATGGTGGCGTTAGAGAAAGCCCGAAGTATTTGGGATGATGACGAAGAGGAGCTTACGTTTGAAGAGTTTGACCGATTGTTTTTGAAATAGAAGAAGACGTAAACAGATGACCGGGAAACCGGTTTTTCAAAAAGGTACAGACAATTTGCTATAATGGCATAAAGGTGGGTGTTGAGATGAAAGTGATCACACTATGTGGATCGACGAAATTTAAAGAGCAATTCGAACAAGCGGAGCGAGCGTTAACACTTGAAGGACATGCGGTCATTAGTGTTGGTTTTTTTGAGCAGTCTGAAGGCATTGAAATTACCGACGAGCAAGTACAAATGTTTGGACAAATTCATTTTAAAAAGATTGATTTGGCAGATGAGATTTTTGTCATCGATCCAGGGGGGTACATCGGAGAGGCGACACGTAAAGAAATTGACTATGCACACAGTTATGAAAAAGCCGTTCAGTATTACTCAGAAAGTGGGATGGACGATGATTCGTAGGTTAACTCAAGCAGATCATGAAGAATGCTTTGCTCTATTGAAAACAAAGGCAGCAGAAAATTTATTTATTATTGGTGATATTGAAGCGTTTGGGTATGAACAGGATTTTCAAAGGTTATGGGGAGAGTGGGATGAGCGAGGCGAGCTTATTGCGGTTCTTCTTAAATATCGGCAAAACTACATTCCTTTTGCCGTCGCACCGTTTGATGCGCTAGCCTTTTCAGAAATCATGCTCAAAGATTCTGAGTTTCATATGATGAGTGGGCTGAAAGAAACGACTGAGAAGATCGAGCCGTATCTCGGTGCATATAAACGAAAACGAGAAACGTATTATGCGAAGTGTACAACCGTTAAGAATGATTTCCGTGACGTGTCTGTAGTAGAGCGAGCGACAGAGACTGATGCCGAGCCGATTGTGAATCTGTTAAACAGCATTCCAGAATTTGACCAATCGGTTGACGTGACCGCTAGTGACAAACGAAAAGGGATGGAAGATGGTGTATCACGCTCAGTATACGTACAAGTTGGCGGACGAATCGTCTCGACAGCTTCAACAGCAGCAGAAAATACCGTCTCAGCCATGATCATTGCAGTCGGCACACATGCAGATTATAAGCGAAAAGGGTATGCCTCCCAGTGCATGCAAGCCCTTTGCCAAGAGCTAATCTCAGAAGGAAAAGAGCTTTGCTTATTTTATGACAACCCCGAAGCGGGGAACATTTACAAGCGTATCGGATTTGAAGATATCGGTTTTTGGATGATGTATACATATGAATGAGTATCGCGTGAGTGTTCAAGAATTGAGAGGTAGCTCATTGGATATTGGAAAGGCACAGGGGCAGCACAAAGCTGTACAATTAAGTTCACATTTATTAAAGAAGCAAGACAATTTCTCCAACGCATTTCGCACTTTTCAACGTTTTGCTCCCCATCTAATCTGTGAGCTAGAAGGTATTTCAAGCGAGAAAGGTATATCTGTAGAAGAGGCTTTTTCAATGTATTCAGGGTATGGAAGGTTTGATTTTCCGGCAATGGGGTGTTCGACACACTTTACCAATAACGGCGCCGTTCGCAATTATGATTTCTCCCCGCAGCTGTATGATAAGCGTTTGGTTTGTTCAGCGCCAACGAAAGCGTATGCAAGCGTTGGTACTTCTCTCCATCTTATTGGTCGGCACGAAGGGGTTAATGAAAAAGGGCTATGGATTTCTTTGCACTTTGTAAACAAAACAGACGCTCAAGGGTTTTTAGCGACAATGATTGTTCGGATCGTACTTGATACATGTATGAATGTTACTGAAGCAGTTGCTTGTATAGAGCAGCTTCCTCATGCGTGGTGTTATAATTTTGCTATTCGTGATGAGGCAGGGGAAAGAGCGATACTTGAAGCGTCGCCAGAAAAGGTATATGTGAGGTCGGATGATTGATGTACAAATCATTTTCATACAATGACCCAAAAGAATCGTACAATTCTCAGTTCGAGTATACAGCGTTATAACGCAATGGATCAACTAGAGCGTCTATCATTGAAACAGGTGATGAAGAGCTTTATTGAAGAAGAATCTCCGTGGTTTTTAAAAGAATATGATGAATATTTTGGTACACTTCATACATTTGCCTACGATTTTGAACAGAAAAATATCTACTTCTCCATTCCTGGAGAAAAGACCCCGTTCCAATTGAATTGGCCTACTTGGGTTCAAGGGGAGAGGCTTACGATAAGTGAGTTAATCGGAGAGTTACCAGGGTTTCGTGAAAGCCGGGTAAAGTAATGGTTTCGACAATAAAGATATTCAGTAGCGCTACTGCCTGAATTGTATCGTGTCGTAATCTAGAAAAGTATTAGTAAAATACTTGAACATCTACCATAGATTGTACTATGGTAGATGTTCATTTTCAGCAAAGAAGCCCTACATGCCGAGATGTTTGGCAATGATGGTTTTCATAATTTCATTCGTTCCGGCATAGATGCTCGCGACAGGGACGTCTCGGTAGCGCCTAGCAATTTCATATTCTTCCATATAGCCGTACCCTCCGTGCAGTTGCATGCATTCCCCGGCAACTTTCTTCGCAAGGTCTGTCGTCCACCATTTCGCCATCGACACTTCGTTCACGATGTCTTCCCCGTCGATATGCTTAACGATGAGTTGATCCACAAATGTCCGACCGATCTGAATCTCAGTAGCTAGTTCTGCTAGTTTAAACTGGGTGTTTTGGAACGAGCTGACCGGTTTACCAAACGCATGACGTTGTTTCACATAATCTAAGGTGAGTTCCAACATCCGCTCACAAGACGCCATCGCGCTAATCGCAACAGTGAGACGTTCCTGCTGCAGCTTGTCCATGAGATAGTAGAACCCTTTTCCTTCTTCACCAAGTAGGTGAGCCGCAGGAACTTCGCAATCTTCGAAAATCAGCTCAGATGTACCACCGGTATGCTGTCCGACTTTTTCTAGTTTTTTTCCTTTTTTGAACCCAGGGACAGGTTGTTCAGTAGCATCAACGATGATCAGACTCAATCCGTGATGGGCTTTTTTTGCGTTCGGATCGGTTTTGCAGACGACAACAACGAAGTTAGAGAGACTGCCATTTGTAATAAAAATCTTCTCTCCATTTAACACGTACGTGTCACCGGTCTTGACTGCGGTCGTAGTAATGGCTGACAAATCTGAGCCTGTACCGGGTTCGGTCATGGCAACCGACGATATGAGTTCTCCGGTTGTTGCTTTTGTTAACCATTTTTGCTTCTGCTCTTCTGTCCCAAAGGCTTCAATATACGGCATGACAATGTCATTGTGGACGCCAGGACCCATGAGGCCTGTACCCACTCGCTCGAGCTCTTCCCCAAGGATCGCAGAGTAGCCGAAGTCAGCTTCGATGCCGCCGTATGATTCGTCTGCCCACGGGCAAAGGTACCCTAATTCGCCGAGGTCTTTCCAAAAGGAAAGCGGAACTTCTTTTTCTCGTTCCCATGAATCAAAGTAAGGTCGAACGTTTTTGTCTAAATATGAGCGGAGTGACTTTTGAAATAATTCATGACTTTCAGTAAAAAACGGGCGTGTCATCTTCATCTCCCCAATCATTCGTGATGTATTCACTGTATTTATTATACAATAGAGTGAGTATAGAGAAAGGAGTGAAGACCAATCGATAGCATTATTTTTGACCTAGATGGAACGCTTTGGGATTCGAGTGAGACCGTTTTAAAAACGTACAATCAAGCAATTAGTGCTCACCCAAAACTTGATCAGCCCATAACAGTAGAACAATTAGGGAGCACGATGGGCTTGCAAGCGAAAGAAATTGGAGAAAAGCTCTTTCCACAGTTAGACGAACAAGAACGAATGCAATTACTCGGTGAAGTTGAACGTAAAGAAAACGAACAACTTCTTCTGGAAGGAGGCAGATTGTACCCACAACTGGAAGAAGTGTTGGCTGAACTGTCCTCCTCCTATGCGCTCTACATCGTTAGTAATTGCCAAGAAGGGTACATTGAAGCTTTTTATGCGTACCATCAACTCGGGAAGTACTTTAAAGACTTTGAAAACCCAGGGCGCACCGGGCTATCAAAAGGTGAGAACATTACGCTTGTCATGGAGAGAAATCAGCTTCACTCCCCAGTGTACGTCGGCGACACAGTCGGGGATCAGAAAGCGGCTCAGCTAGCAGGAATTCCGTTTATTTATGCTGAATATGGCTTCGGTGAGGCGGATCATTTTGATCAGAAAATCAAACATCTAGCCGAGTTGCCAAGTGCCATAAAACAAATAGAGAAGTCGTAAACGACTAAAACCCGGATGGCCGTTGATAGGACATCCGGGTTTTTATGGTGGATCGAGAAGGTGAGGCGGCGACCTTCGCCACTCTACGTTTAATTGGTAAATTATAGGAGGATGGTGATCTAGATCACGCCCAAAATGATCTATATGTAATGAACATAACATTTTTCTAATTTGCGCTGTTGGGTGTTCGGTTGAAGGGGGATCGGGGTGCCATTTTGCGCGCAAGTTTAGTTTAACGATTTTGGCGCTCATTCTGCTAAACTTGCGGGCAGATTTAATGCCTATAAGCGAGCAACCTGTCGGCCCCAATGGGACCAAAGCCAAATCAGACGTCGGTTCGGTGCGGCTCGCACCGACGTCTTTTGGGTACTTCAGGGCGGAGATGTGTAGACGTGACCATGTAATTTGTTACCTTTATTAAAAAACATACCGCTTTTTCTGCGGTTTTCCCCAACTCGAGCACCGTTTCCCCTTGATCAATCTTACCATTGGTTCGTGAAGAGATTCTTTCGTTCAACTTATATAAAACTCCACACTTTACCTCATACTCGGCGAACTATGACCCGTCGTTACTTCACAGCCCTGTTTAGTCATATCAACCTTAAGAGCTAGCAACGATCGGCACCGGAGGTGCCGAAGATAAACCGAACGGCATGTCGTTCGGTTTTGTGACGGGTAGAATTTCTTACACGAAGCGTATGGAACGGACGGTTAATGCAGCGACAACCGCAAGAACTAGCGCATTTTTCTCGTGTAACATCATCTCCTAATGAAAAACCCGCTGCATGAGCAGCGGGTTACATGGAGTAAAGTTCGAGTTCCACTTCGATGCGGAATTTGAGTTTTTCGAGGCACTCTTCTGGCGTGTCGCCGAAAACCCGATTGCCGTTTACGACGGCAAAGGGGCGTACTGCACAAAGTCCGCATTGGGAGAGGCATTCGTTCGTGACGACATCGACTTCGGGGTACTTGTCTTCTAATATGGCTTCAACGTCTATATTCGTCATCGAACTGCTCTGGCAGAGCTCGACGATAATAATTCCCATCAGATCACCTACTTTGTTGTGCGTTTAGGGGGATAGAGGTGGACGACTCGGATCATGACGAACAAAATGTAGACGATGCTTATCACAATCCAAACGGTTTGCAACCAATCAACGGTCGTTAGAATCATAATGCTCAAACCAATGACTGGAATGATGGAAGCAAAGGCAGAGATTTTGTACAACATAAAAAAGCCCATTTTCCGCTTTACAATTCGAGCGTACATCATCAAAAACAGTGTAATGAATACGAGTGGTGTAAGAATGGTGAGTACGAAAAACGGATAATACAAAAATGTGAAATACACAAAAAAGATCGGCAAGGCGAGTTCCGCAGCCATATTCTCGCCGGACAGCACCATCTGAAGTCCAAGCGGAATGCTCACGATAAACAAAATAAAACAAAGAAATACAATGGGCAATCCAAAACCTTCCCGATTGAGCGTGAAGACCGCTTGCTTTTCGGGGAGTCGGATACTCAGTCGCAGAAATTCAAGGATTGTTTTCATAAAGGCTCGCCTTTCTGAGCAGTGATTATACGTTTAGTATACTAAATGCACGAAAGGGGATGCCATAAAAAGAAACCCTCCAAGCTAGAAGATTTCCCATTGTGTTCCTTGGATTGTCACATTTGTGTCGTTTGTAAATGTGTTAAACCCGGTTGCGCCTTCGCTCGGGAAGATGCGACTTGTGAATACGGCTTCGCCACCGTTGACGAAAATTTCTACGGAGGAGTGGTCCATGAATACGTGAAGGGTATGGCAATGTTCAGTAAGGTTGAGTGCCCGGGTGGTGCCTTCACTCGTTGCAGGTATTTCGCCTGAAAGGCTCCGGTCGAGTGTGAGCTGTTTCGTTGCCATCTCATAGGTGAGTACCGTTTGCTCGGACTCGCTCGTTCTCATGTTGATTCCGTACGTACTTGACGTCTCTCCTGGTGTGAAAGTGACGTATGCTTCGTAAACATGACCAAATGTCCTCGTTGTTGTATCTGAGAAATGCGTAGAAGCTCCCCGTTGTGTCTTCAGTTCGGCAACGGGGTTTTGTAAGAGACGTTCACCTGAAATCGTTAGTTCACGAGGGATGGTGAGGCAATGTGCCCATTCGTCTCGCTCAGTCGGCACGGAACGGTCAGGCAGCCCCATCCATCCGATGAGAATTCGTCGGCCGTCTGGACAGGTTGTCGTTTGCGGCGCATAAAAGTCAAACCCGTGATCAAGCTCTCTAAAAGGGCCGTGGCTCATCGAGCCGTCAGAAACGTTTAGCTTTGAGCCGAGAATGTATCCGCTTTGGAAAATGTTTCGATAAGCATCGCCCTTTGCCTCTAATCCTTGGGGGCAAAAGAGCAATACACCGTGACCGTCGAGTTCAAAGTAATCGGGACATTCCCACATGTACCCAAAGTTATCGAGGGATGTATTTATTTCTCCGACGAGTGTCCAATCTAAGAGATCAGTAGATGAGTACAGCAATGCGCACCCGGTGATGTCTTCACGTTGTGCACCGATCACAAAGTAATACTGATCATTTTCTTGCCATACTTTTGGGTCGCGCACGTGTTCAGTGTAGCCTGGCGGCGAACCTTCGACAACGGGCGAAGGGTGTTTTTCGATGCTGCCATCTGCCTTCATAATCGCAAGACACTGGTTCGGTGTTCGCTCCCAATTGGAATCTCTCTCGTTTCCTGTGTATAACAAGTACAATTGCTCATCAACAACAATGCCACTACCTGAATACGCACCATGACTTTCAAACGATTCTTCTGGTTCAATGGCAACCCCCTGACCTTGCCACAAAACGAGGTTTGTTGATGTTGTATGATACCAATGTTTAAGCCCATGAACAGCTCCGTATGGAAACCATTGGTAAAAGAGATGATACTGCCCGTTATAAAAGCAGAAGCCGTTTGGATCATTGAGCAAGCCCGTTGGCGGCTGAATATGATAGTGTTGCCGCCAAGGAGCGTGATCTACGACGTGCAAAAGTCGGGATTCTTCAGTTTTTGACATGGCAGAATACGGTCGGTAACGTTCCTCTTTCGTCCACTCCATCTGATCACCTCATTATGCTTCTTCGATTTGTTTCTTTTCTTTATCTGAATAACCAAATAGCCACGTGAGCACAAATGCAACCGCGATGGCGATGCCGTTTGCAGCGAGGTAGAGAAGAATCTGTCCATCGAGATATAACAGCGTACCTGGGATGACGGTAATGGCCATACCTGTCCCCGCTAAACCGACGAGTGAAGCGAAGAAACCACCCGCTGCTCCACCAACGAGACCCATAATAAATGGCTTTCCGTAACGAAGATTCACACCGAATATCGCAGGTTCGGTAATGCCAAGAAAGGCTGAGAATGATGAAGGAAGAGCGAGAGCCTTCAGCTTCTTTTCTCGGGTTTTCAGGCCAACAGCTAGTGCTGCAGCCCCTTGTGCGGCAATGGCTGTCGTAATGATTGCGTTAAATGGATTTGCCCCAAGCTGATTCAAGAGCTGTACTTCTAGAAAGTTAAAAATGTGGTGCACACCGGTAATGACAATCAGCTGGTGGAAGAAACCGATCACGAGACCGCTAATGCCAAATGGAATGTCAAGAAGGTACAATACCGCACTCATCACCGCGGATTCAAGCGCACTAAATACGGGACCAATCGCAAACAGAGCAAGGACGATCATAATAAACAATGTTAAGAAAGGAGTAACAATGAGATCCAACGACTCGGGTACTCGTTTCCGAATTGTCTTTTCTAGCTTCGCGCCTAAGAAACCGGCGATAAATGCTGGAAGAACGGAAGCTTGATAGCCCGATACTTCTAAAAATCCAAAGAAAACGATCGGGTCAGCCACGCCTTCTGCAACCGCCCATGCATTTGGCAGCGCAGGGTTAACGAGCATGAGCCCAAGAACAATCCCAATGACTGGGCTGCCTCCGAAAACACGAAACGCGGACCAAGCGATAAGTGCGGGTAGGAAAGCAAAGGCGGTATCGGTAAGAACTTCAGTGAATAGCAAAAAGTTTTCTGGTATTGTCTCTGGCGTGAGACCGAACCAAGCGAGAATTTCTTCTTGCATGAACAGACCGCGAAGTCCCATAAACAGTCCCGTTGCAACGAGCACAGGAATAATGGGGACGAAAACATCTCCAAATGTTCGAATGAGTCGTTGAAACCAGTTTCCTTGCTGCTTCATCTCTTGCTTCTGATCATCGGTGCTCACTTCTGCAATGCCAAGCTTCTCGAACTGTGCGTAAATTTGGTTGACGGTCCCTGTCCCAAAGATCACTTGGTATTGCCCTGAATTGTAGTACGCCCCTTTCACCTTTTCAATGTCTTCAACGGTTTCTTGGTCAATCGCCTCTTGGTCATGTACCATCAGTCGAAGCCTCGTTGCGCAGTGAGCGACAGATTTGATGTTGTCTTTACCGCCAATCGCGTCGATGAGCTGTTCCGCAATCTTACGATTATTTGCCAATTTTGACCCTCCCTATTAAGAACCTTGATAATGAACGATCATGTCTTCTCCAGCGCGAACGTCTACGTTTTCTTCTGTAATCGTCAACGCTTCATGGTCGGCGCCTTCGGTAATGATAATTGGGGTAATGAGACTTTCTGCGTTTGCTTTTACATGTTCCACATTGAAGGTGATTAGCGAATCACCGACGTTCACTTTTTGCCCCGCTTCTACATGACTTTCAAATCCTTGACCATCTAACTGCACGGTTTCTAACCCGATGTGAATCAAAATGCCAAGGCCTGTTTCTGAAATGATACCGATGGCGTGTTTCGTTGGGAAAACTTGTTCAACCTTGCCATTTACCGGTGAGAGGACTTGCCCGTTCTCTGGCATGATTGCAATGCCTTCTCCCATCATTCGTTTGGAAAAAGTCGGATCTGGAACGTCATCAAGACTCACTGTCTTTCCTTGAATGGGTGCATAGATTTGCTCTTCACGTCGTTGTTTTCCAAATAATTTTTTTAGCATGTACATCACTCACTTTCATCGTTTTTGTTGTGGGAAGATCGCAAGATTAGCGACGTTGCCAACAGCTCGTGGCGGTTTTCAATCGGCTGTTCATTAATTTGCGCAAGCAGTTTTTCCGATGCACGGACCCCGATATCAAACACAGGCTGATGGACAACACTTAGCGGTGGGGCGGTAATGTTCGCCCATTCGTAGTCATCAAAGCCAATGACGGCAACTTCACGTGGAATGTGGATGTTTTGTTCCTTTAAATAAGTAATTGCCCCGATGCACATGAGGTTGTTTGCCACAAACAATGCTGTAATCTGTTCGGTTTCAAACAGATGTTTGCACGCATTGTACCCTCCCTGAACGTGTGAATCACCACTTTTAACGAGGGCAGTATTGTAAGGAAGTTTCGCCTCTTGAAGTGCTCGTTTATATCCGGAAGTTCGTTCGACTGTCGTGCTCAATTGATTCAGCCCAGTAATCATACCGATGTGCTTATGGCCGGTTGATAGGAGTTCGGATACTGCTGAATAAGCTCCTTCTTCATTGGCAACGGTTACCGAAGGTTGGTCCATTCCTTTAGGAATTCGATCAATGAAGACGATGGGAACATCTTCAGGAAGGTACATCTGTATGTCTTTTACGTCCAGCGCACTTGTAGCGACAATTAATCCGCTCACTTGTTGGGAAGTAAACGCTTGCAGTTTTTGGATCTCAACGTCTACTCGCTCGTTCGTGTTGCCGACGAGCAGTTGGTACCCTGCTTTCTCTAACACGTCTTCAATCCCTTTCACAACAGATGTGAAAAAGTGATTGGCTAGGTCAGGTACGATGATGCCGATTGTGGATGTTTTTTGGCTGCGAAGGGTTTTCGCAGCATGGTTTGGAATATAACCTAAAGCTTTCATCGCCAGTTGAACACGTGTCGCGGTCGTTTCTGCTACATAACGTGTTCCGTTAATGACGTGGGAAACGGTCGCTGTAGAAACGTCAGCTTTCTGTGCAACATCACGGATGCTCGGTTTGTTCATGGAATCGCTTCCTTTAAGGAGGTTATGATGTACGTAATCGTTTACGTAATCGTTTACGTACATCATAACGGAACGTTCATAAATGTCAATCATTTTTTTATGGTTGCTTCGTCATAGGCGCCAACGCGCACACATAAGCAGTAAGAAGGAGGCGATGTGCATGACCGATGCTTGGCAACAATATGTTAATGACGTGCGGACGTGGTTGAATCAAATCCAATCGCATAGTGAAGCCGATTCCGCGCTGGAAAAGGAAGCAATGAATTTCAAAGCGGAGCTTAGAGATCTCGAGGAAAACGATGAGCATTACATCCAAAAACGTATGGAGGACATATACAACAACCTGCACGTGCGTGAAGATCGAAGATGTAAAGCTTACGGGGAAACGCTAGGGGGCACAGGTAGGGATGCGGATGGTGTGTGTAAAGTTGAGCTGAAACGTCATTTCGATACAACGATTGATGGAAAAAGGAGTCGTAGTGCAACGCCAGTAGGGGTAACCTTTGAGCCTATCGATGAAAAAGGGCAAGCGTTAAATCTAGCTGAAGTAGCGATTGTGCAATCAGAAGTTGGGCCGTTTCTTAGAGCGCTTGCCCGGCAAGGGTTAACGGTCTCGGCTTTACACAATCATTGGATCAATATCGAGCCATTTATCATGTACGTGCACATTCAAGATGTGTCAGAACCGGTCAAATTTGCGGGGAAACTCCATGAAGCGTTCAAGTCATTAAACAGAATGCCCGTACAAAAGTGACAATCATGTAAGATAGACTAAAGAAAGATCGATGCCTCTCCTTACTTGGCGCACGTAAGCTGATCATTAAGGAGGGGCATACGATGAAAGGATGGTTTTTGCGAGCTTAAAGTATACTAGATAGTGTGAACTTTACATTTTCCTGATTTGGGCTATGGATTGTTGCTTTCCACTACAGGCGGATGCTTGCAGTCCAGACTATAAGGTCAACATCGGTGGCCAAAAGACAGCCACCGTGTTTTCTTGACCGCGGAGGACCGGCCGAGCCTCCTCGGTCTAGCGACCTGCGGGGTCTCGTCTCGGTCCTTCTTCCGCAGGCGTCACCGCCTTTCGTTCCAATTAACGGTACTGAATGGGCGTCGTTGTTGTACTAGAGGTTCTTCGTTTTGAAACTGAACGGTATACATACACTTTGGAGATCATGGGTAGCCGCAAAAACCATTTATTGCTACATCTACTGTGAACGAATAACATCGATTTTCAATGAATTTGAATTTTTGCCTTTAACGTTTGGTTTACCATTGGTTATTAAAGAATCTCACTGAATCCGATGACCGAGAACGGTCTTTACGGGCAAACGTCTACCTATTGTCTGTTCATGTCCATCTCACTTCAACAACTTCGTTGCCGATCGTTGTTCATCACGGCAAGAGTTGTAGGCAATACGGAAAACGTTTTACAAAGGTTTAAAGTGGTGACCTAGGGTAACCACTTGACAAAAGCATGTGATGACCTGGCACTTATGTGACAATCCAGTGCTCAAACCGTGCACTTATGGCCCTCAATTGTCACTTATATCGCGTTTTGTGACCATTGACTCCGTTTATGTGCACATTCACGTTTAAAATGATGATTTTTCTTTCCCGATTGTCACTTAAACGAATATATGGGGCATTTGGACTTCTTCACACACATCGTAGCCAGTAGGTAGAAAACACGGTGGTTGTACTTTGACCACCGATGTTGCACTTGTAGTCTGGACTACAATCAACCACTTGCACTGGAAAGCAAAGACTCGTAGCGCGAATCAGGAACACATTCAGTTCATCCCAAATCGTAGGTGTGACTGGGGTGCACATGAGAGTCAAATACTTCGTCCAAAATGAACTTGTGGATAGGGTGAACCCGCTCATCTCGAAAAGAACTGTTATCTGTAATTGTTGAGGCGTCTTTTGAGATGGACGGGGACAGATACGAGTATGCGACATCGGGTGTTACAGAGAAAGGAAATCAAGTGAAATCACATTCTCTGCAAATAACCATTGCAACCTGGCGCTTACTTAGGATTGGATACGAGGAGTACATATGTACAAACGTGGAGGGAGGTTGAGGAAGCGGATGTCCCTGAAGAGGCGAGGGAACAGTTGTGCAATCAATGAAAGGAGCATTATTTCCTGGGCAATATAATCAACTATCTTAAAGTGTAGTGATCATTTGAAATATATCCTCCAGCAACAGAAAAAACTCACTTTTCGATTAATTTGTGGTAGGGTGAGTACAGGAGGGGATCGTATGTTTGCTCGTGAAACGAAATCTTGGATAAAACGAAATGCAAGACCTTTGGAACATGCGCGCTGGCAGTATTTGTTTGAAGGCAGGTCTTCGGCATCTGTGCTTGAATGCTTGACAGCATTTCAAAATGAAGATGGAGGGTTTGGTCATGGATTAGAGCCAGATGTTTGGTTGCCAAATTCTTCTGCCATTGCCACGTGGTCTGCGGGTCAAATTTTACTTGAAGTTGAAGCCACTCGGAATGAACCGGTCGTTCAGCGGATGTTGACGTACTTGATGAATGCTTATGATGAATCGATCGGTTTATGGCGAACAGTCACCCGAGAGTTTAATGACTATGCTCACGCACCGTGGTGGACGTATTCAGAAGAGGCGCAGCAATTTTGGATGTACAATCCGTCGGTAGAACTAGCGGCATTCCTCATCCACTGGGGCGAGCAAGGTGGCCAAGAAGCACGTTTAGGATGGCGCGTCATTGAAAAGGCTACAGATCGTATTCTTAGTTGTACGGAAATGGATTTTCATGAGATTAATAATTTCCAAAATATGTTAAATGTCGTCGGTGACGATTGGGAACGAGGAAAAGATGTAAAAGCCAAACTACACGAATTGGTCCATGAAGTGATGAACAAAGAGCCTGACACTTGGGAGCAAAGTTATAGTCCGACACCACTGCAACTCATTACGAGTACAGAAGATGAATTGTACCCGACGTACGAAGAGCTTGTTGAGGAGAATTTACGTTTCCTTAAGAGACAAATACAGCCTTCTGGTGTGTGGGACATCCCTTGGGAATGGGAAGGAGATGCGTTGAACTTTGCCGTTGCAAAGGAGCATTGGAAAGGAATTCGAGCAGTAAACCACATAAAAACACTTCGGACATTTGCTGCGTTATGATCAACGATATTAAAAGGAAAATGGACAAGTATGGGGTTCCTGCGGTTAGTTTGAGCACGTGTACACATGAGAATGTGTACAGTTTAACGATCGGTGCTCCCGAACACCAGTTGTTTCACGCATGTTCAATAAGCAAAATGATGACAGCGTTGCTCGTCGTCAAGTTGGAGCAGTTTGGAGAGTTGGATCTCGATGTGCACGTAGTTGAGGGTTGTACGCTTCGGCATTTACTCGTCCATCAGACAGGCATTCAAGATATTCCCGGACTTGATTCCTCGATGCCGTTTTCGGGCCAGTCGCTACAGCATACAGAGTCACGCACATTTGTATACGCAGATAGTAATTATTGTCTCATTCAACAATATCTAGAGAACAGGTTTCGACGGCCGTTTTGGCAATTGGTAGAGTCCTACATTTTTGATGAATATGAGATGTCGAGTAGCCGTTATCCCATTCGTCAAGATTCGGATTTAGTGTACGGGACTTTTGTGGATGGGGAACGAGGACAAGTCCAATTGCCAGACCCTTCATTTCATGCGGCTGAAGGGTTGTGGACGACAGCGGCCGACCTTGGACAAATGACTGCTCAACTGATGGATAGAGATGAAGAGCTTTTCATTCAAATGTGCACACCGTTACCGTCAGCACCGTGGGCGGGGTTAGGTATATTCATCGAAGGAGATGTTGTGAATTCACTTGGATGGGGAGAGACTTTCCAAGGGATGGTCGTGCTTGACCGAAAGACGAAAGTTAGTGCGATTGTTTTGACGAACCATAATTCAGGTAGGCATCAACGTGAAGGTTTCATTGGTGATGTTGTGGATTATTTATTGAAGAGAAGGGGAGATTTGTGTTGACTGAAGATTTTTATTGCGATGAAGTACTAAGTGGTAACACCGAAGTAAATAAGGTGTATGAAACAGAGCTTGTGCTGGCGTATTATCATACGAAACCTTTTTATCCCGTACATATCGTTGTTATCCCAAAACGTCACATCGGCTCATTACTCGATCTTGAAAAAGCGGATGATGCAATTTTGTTGCAAATGATGGATGTGGTTAAGGTCGTTGCAGCAAAAGTGAAAGAAGAATACGGGGCGTGCCGAGTACTGACCAACCTCGGAAACTATCAAGACTCGAAGCATTTGCACTGGCATGTGTATTTTGGAGAACCGCTTCATAAAAAGTAAAAAAGCCAAAAGGTTACCCTCTCGGCTATAATCTTCGACCCGTAACGAGCTGCACAATCAATACAATGAGTGCGACGACGAGTAAAACGTGGATTAATTGGCCGCCAAAACTTCCAATAAAGCCGAGTAGCCATAAAACAATGAGGATGAGAATTAATGTCCAGAGCATACGATGTCCTCCTCTCGTTGTCCAATTTGTAGATTGTATGACAGGGTGTCCAATAGAATGCATTATTTATTTCTACAAGGAATTTCTCAAACGTTCATCGATAGGGGTGCTCATGACTTTTATTCATCAGGCAGGTTCGCTACAATAAACGTGATATAGAAGGATGAAAGTGAGGATTTAATTTGGAGCCAAGAATTTCAAGTGTCACAATTTTTGTGGATGATCTTTCCCGCTCATTTGCGTTTTATCGACGGTTGTTTGAAATTCCACATGAACAGATGGTTATCCATGAAGATCATGTGGCGTTCTTTTTTGAGAATGACCTCTCCCTCGTTTTATTAGAAAATGTGGGAGCAAAAGCGAGTCAGATGATGCTTACCCATGCTGCTGAATTTGCAGATGATGTTGATGCGATTTTGCAACGAGTGGTCGCTGCAGGAGGGCAAGTTGTACAATGGCCAGAGAAGGATGCTTCTAGTTACGCAGCCCTTTTTGAAGATCCAGATGGCCACTTATGGGAAGCGATTGCGTGGATATAATGGACGAGGCGAACGATGCCTTGTTCATCTTCCCGATCGATCTTGACAAAGGAATTGTGCGAAGAAAGCAGGATTTTGTAGTTTTTTGACGAAAAACAGTATATAAATACGGCTGTAACTCACTTCGTAAAGTGAGATTCGTCATGAAAGAGAGTGAACGTTTGTGGAAGATACGTTTGAACACCTTGTTGACCCTTTTTTATCAGAATACATAAAAAATACAGAAGAAAAGATGTACAACATATTAGATTTGGCTTGTGGTACGGGAGATTACTTGATTAAACAGTCGGGTAACTTTTCGAAAGAACGGATGAACTGGCACGGTGTGGATTCATCCCCATATTTATTAGAGCAGGCAAATGGTCGAGCATCACAAATTATCTATCGCCACGGCTATGCAGAGGACCTCCCTTATGATAGAGAATGGTTTCACTATGTGGCGATGTACGATGCTTTTCAGTATTTCATTCAAAAAGAGCAAGCCTTAGATGAAGTGCACCGCGTATTGAAAGATAATGGCAGGCTGACAATCGGAAATACTTCTCCTGAAGATATGAAACAATGGTGGATCTATCACTACTTTCCGGAGGCATATGCGATTGATTTTGAACGGTATTGGACGAAACATCGGCTCGTTCAGGAGTTAGAGGACCGAAATTTTCAAGTGCAATTGACGATCAATCATCACGTGGAAGTGCTCTCTTTGCCGGAGGTTGTGGAGCGTTTAGAGGCAAGGAATTATCCTATCTTGTCGATATTGAATGATCGTGATTATGAAAAAGGAAGAGCGCGTGTCGAAGCGGATTTGCAGCACGAACCTGATAAAACGATAAAAAGTGAGTACACAGAAATGGTCTGCGTGGCAGATTTAGGAGTGGAGACATGAAAGCATATATTTTTGATTTCGATGGGACGTTAGCGAATACGTTGCCATTATGTTTTGATTGTTTTCGGCGCGTATTTAAAGAATTTGACAAGCGAGACATAACTAATGATGAGATCATCGGAATGTTCGGTCCGACTGAGGTGGACATTTTACGAAAACACTTGAGAACCGAGCAGAAAGAGCAAGCGGTTCATGAATTTTTGAGCCGTTATGAGCGGGATCATGAGTTGTATATTCAGCCAGATGAGGAGATCATTCGTGTGATTCGCTCGCTAAAAGATGCAGGTTATCGGTTAGCAATCGTCACAGGAAAAGGTAGAAAAGCTTTTGATCTCACTTTTGAAAAAGTTGGATTAGAGACGTTTTTCGATGTCACGATTACCGGAGATGAGGTGCGACAGCCTAAGCCACATCCTGAAGGAATCGAACGTGCCATGCAGGTGTTAGGTGTTGAGGCAACTGAAACGATTTATATTGGCGACAGCTCGGCTGATGTAGAAGCTGGGAGGCGAGCGGGGACAGAAGTCGCTGCGGTTCAATGGTTGCCTGTTTCGCAAACAGAGAAATTTGATGAACAAACAGTTCGTGTATGGCACACGCTCAAAGATCTTGAGCAGTTTGAAGCGAGTCGACGTGAATGAAGATTTTCGACACAGTTCCTTTTTTTGTTCGCTTGTATGAACCGTCACTTGCGTTTTTGCACAACTATCAACGTGCGTTCTCTAATACGTTCAAATCGTACCGAAAATATCATTGCAAAAACACGATAGAACAAAAAGAATTCGCGCTATCGGAATACGCCATTGACCACATCGAACGTGTGCATAAAGAGATTATTCCGATTATTGAGCGGTCAGCCCGAGCGTATGAAGAGCAATACAGCCTCGTATTTCCGATTTCTGTGCAGCTGATTGTCGGTGTGTATGGGTCAAATGCGTATGCAGAGCGAGAAGTTGTCCCAAACATAACGTTCGCACTTGAACAGTTGCCCGCAGATGAAGAGAGTCTATCAATAATCGTCGCTCATGAACTCGGGCATGTTGCCCACCATATGTTGACCGATCAATTGGGGTGCGATTGGGGAGAGATGATGTGGCAGGATCCACGCATCTCCGCGTTTCAAGAAGGAGCGGCGATGTATTTTTCGAAGCAAATCGTCTCCGGCCTTCCTGATTTTAAGTACTTCTCATTCGATGCTCAAAAAGAGGACGGCTACCAAAAAGCGTTAACGCTACTTCCGGGCATCGCCCGTGCGTTTTTAAAGGATCTACAACAGCAGTCAAGTACACAAATGGTTCGAGAATGGTTTTCAATTCGAGGTGGCGAACAATTTGAGATTCCGCGATTAGGTTATGTCATCGGAGAGCAGTTTGTGGCAACTGAGATTGAGCGGTTAGGGGAAGAGCGGGCATTGACTTTGTGGACGGAACCTAACTTTCTGCAATACATGAACAGCTGGTTGGAAGAAGTGTGTGAAAATGAATTTAAGAACAGATCATGATAAAATGGTACGAAATGAGAGATAAAGGCAGGCTACAACAATGAATGTCCAATCACTGGCAGTTTTTTGCGGATCTAGTTCAGGGACCGATCCGATTTATATGAACGTTGCCCGCGAACTTGGGGAGCGACTCGCAGAACAAAAGAAGACACTCGTCTACGGTGGTGCACGAGTCGGTTGCATGGGTGCAGTCGCAGACGGTTGTTTATCCAAAGGCGGTAAAGTATATGGCGTGATTCCTGAGCGCTTAACGAATGTTGAAATTGCGCACGCAGGGCTCACAGAGCTTCATACCGTTGAGACGATGCACGAGCGTAAAGCGAAGATGGCCGAGTTAGCCGACGCGTTTGTCGCCCTTCCAGGAGGTGCGGGGACGTTAGAAGAGTGGTTTGAAGTGTTCACATGGGCACAACTTGGCTATCATGAAAAGCCCGCTTGCATTTTAAATGTAAATGGATTTTTTGATCCGCTTCTTGAGATGCTCCAGCATACGATTGAGCAAGGCTTCATGAAACCGGAGTACCGAGATACGATCCTCGTCGCCGAGTCCCCTGAAGAGCTTATTCAGATCGTCGAAGATCACCACGTCAAACCGGTGTCAAAATGGGAGTAATCATTTCATGGTAAACGGTTGGCTTATTCTATTATTACTCATTGGTTCTGCGCTTACGATTGGCGTCACACTTGCCATCGCCAAAAACCCAGGGGAAGACCGGTATAGTAGCGAGAGCAGTTTCAATCTACTCACGTTAATGTACACCGTCGTCGTCCCGATTGTTTTAGTGTTGGTGATTGCCATTCTTTTCTTTCTCTAGCCTTAGAGGTGCGGCAATCGTGTTCTCAATCACCTCGTTAAACTCGGCAGTCGTCCCGTATTGTTCAGGATTCAAAGGAGGGTGGACGTGAATATTCACCCGAGCGGGTTTTATTTGCCCATTGTTTTCTTCCAAAATTTTATAAGAACCATCGATCGTGATCGGCAAAACGGGGATGCCGATCTTTTTTGAGATTCTTGCCGCTGAATTGCTAAATTCTCCTAAGAAACTTCCTTTGCTGCGATGACCCTCGGGGAAAATGCATACTGATTTCCCAGCTTGAACCATCTCGCCTGCTTCCTTTAATTTTCGAATGGCTTCACGTGGTTTTTCTTGATCCAAAAAGATGCATTGCTTATACGTCATCCACGTGCCGAACAACGGAACGTTCTGCAATGATTTTTTCGCAATAAACGATAGATTAATATTCACGTGACTCAAAAGCAGCGGGATGTCAAAGTTACCTTGATGATTGGAAACGTATAAATACGATTCTTTTTCTTTTACGTTGTGTTGGCCATGAACGGCTACATCGGTACTTGCGATGCGTAACGTTCGATCTGATAATTTTTTCGTCAGGCGGTTTGCTTCATTATATGCCTGCTCGCTAGGCTTACGACGAAGCCAAAACATCTTAGGAATGATCAAAAGTAAAAATAGTGCTGCGTGCCCATAGGCGAAAATTGTTCTCATGGTGTGTCACTCCTCGTTCATTCTACGCTAGTACTATATCTTGTTTTTAATCGATGCGTAAAGGGCGAGGCAAAACGTTCGTAAATAACAGAATTTTCATTTAAAATGAGGGTATACATTTCGTATATTGGAGGATCTCAATGGCACAGACATTTGAATCATTAACGAACTCGATGGTAGCGATTGAAAAGCTGTATGAAGTTGGAGAAGATCGACTCATCGAACCGATGAGAGAAGGGAAATGGTCGGTCCGCGAAGTGGTTGGTCATCTAGAGTCTTGGGACACGCACATTCTTAGCGAATGGGTACCTGCAATTGAAGAAGGTGCACGGTTATCGGCGTTTCCTGATCATGAAGCCTTTAATGATGAGGCGATTGAAATACGCAAAAACCTCGATGTGAAAACGAGTCTTGATCAGTTTCTTACAACGAGAAAGAAACTGATCAGTCAGTTGTTAGCGATTGACCCGAATGTACGGTTTACTATCGGTGATGGCAAACGGCAATATTCGGTTGAAACGTTCGCAAAAATGTTTGCAAAACACGATCAACATCACATGAAACAGATCGAAGAATTCCTAAGCAACGAATAGCGACAAAGAGATTTTTAAAAAGGTATTGACATGGCCTGAAAATAGGAGTATCGTAATCCCCGGCTCAACAAATAAAGATTGTCGATAAAATGTCACATTGATTTCGACGAGAGCCCGATTTCCGTGCTGCTGGGCATAGTTATGGCCGGATCACGTATTGGCTGCATAAGCTGTAATTGCAGCAGCGCGAGACTGTAATGTTGGGGGATTAGGGATGAAATACTTCGAGTTTTTTGCGCCATTTTATGCTTTGATTAAAGCACCAACGAAAAATAAGGCAATGAGTATCTACAAGAAAAGAGTATGGGAGAACGGGCCTGAAGACTGGAGAGAATGTTCCAGAGATTACGCACTCATGCGTTTTGCCATGGATCATCATCCTGCGACCACTGATATTCCGGTTACTCTCAACGAATTCACAGATACCGATGCTGACGTATTAATTGTTACATGTCAGCCTGCAAACTTAAAAAACGCAAACTAACAACTCACAGCCGTCCCTTTAAGGGGCGGCTGTTTTTGTGTTCTGCTGGGCAAACTAAAGGTGTTGAACGTTAAATTTTCCTTATTTTCGCTGTTCGTGCTTGTGTGAGACCGTTTTTGCTTCCAAAAGAGCTTGGATTGGAAACAAAATCACACACTATCCCCGTTTTGGCCCCGTTTTGGTTCCAATCCATGGACGTCTGTTTCCAAAGACACGTTTATGGAAACAGACCGACGAACGACTGTCTTCTTTTATTCCTTAAGTTTGAATCACGCGGCTTGCGAAGAATAAGGTCGTATCAAATTGAGTGAAATCATTATTTCACCTTACACATTCACATGTAAAAAAGTTGTCAAACGAAAGGCTATCAAAGAATGGTGAAACGGGTATGATGGACGAGAGGGAGTGGTGTACATATGAAATGGTTAGTCACATCTACCGTAGGAGTTATTGTGCTTGTCGTTGCTGGGTTTCTCCTTTTTGATTCGTCTGGAGGCACTCAAGATGTTACGGAGCCTTTGCTTGAAGGACAGCCAATACTTGGTGATGAAGAGGCAAATGTGACCATTATTGAATTTGGGGACTACAAATGTCCAGCGTGTAAAGTATGGGATGAAACTGTTTTTGAGAACTTGTACGATGAATACATCCAAACCGGTGAAGCAAATTTCGCCTTCATTCACGCGCCATTTCACGGTGGAGAGTCACTTCTTGCGGCATTGGCTAGCGAATCGGTATGGGATCGTCATCCAGATGCATTTTGGGAGTATCACAAAGCGATATACGACTTCCAACCAGAGAACGTTGCCCACGATGAAGAATGGGTAAGTGCAGAAGTTTTACTCGGTATTGCGGAAGATATTGAAGCGGATATTGATGTTGCACAACTTGCGAGCGATCTCGTTGACCAGACATATCAAGAAGAAGTCGAACAAGATATTGATCTTGTTCAAGAATACAATGTTGAACGGACCCCAACGATTATAATTAATGGAACGCTCATTGAAGATCCATTTGACGAAACATTGATTCATGAAACCATTCAATCTGAACGGTAGATTGTCCCGGTTCGTGCTCGACCTTTGCTACGCACGGCTGCTCGTTACTCACGAGCAGCCGTTTGACATCGGTCGACGCTTTTGGCGATCGGGTGGATATCGATGTAGAAGATTGAATTGCCGAAAAAAAAAGAGTTCCGACTAAGCCTAACCTGAATGGTTACATAAAAGAGTTAGAGAAACGAATTGCGGTTTACGTCTATATAAGTTGAACTAGAGAAGTTCACTGAATTGAATGATCGAGATGGGTATTTGTGCGAGTGAGTGCTTGTATATTGCGTGTTGAAATTCATCTCGTTGCCGATCGTTGTTCGTCACTGCAAGGGTTGCGGCCAACACGTAAAACGTTTGCCGAAGGGTGAAAAGTTGGACCGAGGCTCACCACCTGGCACAAGCATGTGATGGCCGGTCACATATGTGACAATCCAACCCTCAAACCGGGCACTTTCGGCACGCAACTGTCACAAATCGCAATATATGTGACAGTTGACTTCGTTTATGTGCGCATTCACGTTTAAAATCATGATTTTTCATTCTGAAGTGTCACAAATATGAAGATATGGGGCATTTGGACTTCTTTCGCCACACCGTAGCCCAGGCGGGCGCTGAAAAATTAACGTGTCTCTTCATAAGTGACTCGTTAACTCGATGTATTGGTTACATCTATGTGGGGATATCAACCATTTACCGTGTTACGACCGTTAAGAATCCCATCATAGAAGCGTCTATGTGGGAATATCGCCTTTCTATGTGGGGATTCCTGACGAAAATTGTTCTTAAATGAAGAAAATTCCATCATAGAAAGCGTCTATGATGGAATTTTCACCATTTATATCAAGGGAAACACTTTTATATGATTTTTAATTTCTCTTTTTTAGTGATCTCTAGCCAGAAGGCAGGAGTTCGCCGCCGATATTGCCCTTCTGCTACGGAGTGTAAAGAAAACACGGCGGACGTATTTTGACCACCGATGTTGCCCTTATGCTCTGGAGTACATAGAAAACACGGTGGCAGATGTTTCGACACCGATGTTGCACTTGTAGTCTGGACTGCAAGCATCCGCATGCAGTGGAAAGCACCAACAAACTGCGCAATTAGGGAAATGTTTCGTTCATTCTATATAGCTACAAGTGGGCGTCTACCCGTAAATCGCGGGCACCTTTCCGACGCCGAGGATATTTTGGGCAATCATTTACCAAAGAATGCAGTGAAGTTCTTTGAGTCACGATAAATCACGGGTACACGTGTGGAACTTAACGATTCTCAGTCACCGTTTTAAACGTTTGAACATGTTATAATGTGAGGATGACGATAGAAAGGCTTGATCGGGATGACGGCTTCTCAGCAGAAAGTAACGGCGTATATTACGCGAACGGTGAACGAAGATGTGCAGTTGTTGACGATGACGTCCAATGATACAACTTGGGCAGGAGTGGAAGTTCCAGGAGGAACCGTCGATGCTGGCGAGAATTTGGAAACGGCTCTATTTCGTGAAGTGAAAGAAGAAGCTGATCTCACTGATGTTGAAATCATATCCTACTTAGGGGATAACGAATATATTTCAAGAACGACCGGTGAGCGAATTATTCGGCATAACTATCATCTGTGCTTTAACGGTCAATCACATGATGCATTCCAAGTCATTGTTGAAAGCAATGATAAAGATAACGGCTGGCTCTATGACTATGAATGGGTCTCTCTTAGTCAAGATGAAGAGCTACAATTAGCCGACAAATTACAGCCGGGTCTCATTCAATTGCGCAAACGCATTCTTCATTAAGAAGAAGTGCGTTTGCGTTTTTCGTTTTTCAACGCTTTAAACAGCGACAAAACCATCAGAATCATAACGACGGAAAAAGGAAAAGCGGCGACAATCATCGTGTTTTCAAGGGCTTGCAAACCGCCGGAGTAGAGTAGAATCGTAGCAATTGCCGATAGAAGTAATCCCCATGTCATCTTGATTCGTGTCGGTGGGTTCGTTGAACCGTTTGTCGAGTGCATACCGAGAACGAACGATGCCGAATCGGCAGATGTGATAAAGAATACGGCAATTAATATGAGCGCCAATATTGACATGATGGTTGGAAAGGGTAAGGTAGTCAGAACGCCAAATAGCATTTCTTCGGTTGCGAGTTCATCTAACCCTAAATTCAATGTTTGTTCAGCGTGAATGGTCGTTCCACCGAGAAAAGCAAACCAAATGAAGCTTAAAACTGATGGGACGAGCAACACACCAATGGTGAACTCACGAAGGGTTCGACCTCTGGACACACGTGCGATGAACGTACCCACATAAGGGGCCCAAGCGATCCACCATGCCCAGTAGAAAATCGTCCAGTCTTCTGTCCAAGCGCGTAAATCGCTATTATCAGGTGCAGCCCGAAAACTCATCTCCGGAATGGTTTGTAGGTATTGACCGAACGACTGGGTGAGAATGTTTAGGTTAAAAAGTGTCGGCCCCGTAATCATGACAAAAATAAGTAAAAAAGCGGCGAGCAACATATTCGTGTTACTCAAATATTTAATGCCTTTATGAATTCCTGTGTAAGAGGATAGCAAAAATAACGCTGTAATTACGATAATGATGAGCACTTGAAACAGGAAACTTTCTCCAATTCCTGTCATGAATGTCAAACCACCGTTAATTTGTGTCGCCCCGAAACCGAGCGTTGTCGCAACACCACAAACGGTTGCAATGATTGCCACAATGTCAATAAACTTTCCTGTCGTACCACTCGTGTTCAGCAATGGTGAAAGTGTAGCGCTTATTAGGCCTGGTGCATCGAGCCGGAACTTAAAGTAAGCCAGGCAAATCGCCACGATCGCATAAATTCCCCAAGCGTGTAGGCCCCAATGGAAATACACGTGACTCATCGAGTCCAATACAGCAGCAGCTGAACCTTCAGTCGTGGTTGGGGCATCAATTAGGTAATGAGAGAGCGGTTCTGCAGCTCCCCAAAATACGAGACCTGTTCCCATCCCAGCGCTAAACAGTAGGGCAAACCACGTTACATAATTAAACTCAGGCTTGTCTGTGTCTTTCCCTAATTTAATCTTCCCGTAAGGTCCAACGATGAAAAAGAGGCAAATAACCACAAAAATAAATACAATAATCAGATAATACCAGCCGAATGCTTGGGAGATAAAGTCTTGCGCATGAGCGGTTGCGGATTCGAGCATACTAGGGTTAAGAGCACCGAAGATGACAATCAGTAAAATGACCGATGCGGATAAATAAAAGACTGGACCAATCCTCTTCATTTGTGGCATATTTTCTCCTTTGAGATGATTGTATTTGTAGTGGCGTTTTATACTTTATCCTTTTATACCCTAGTTGTCACGGGGTGAAACAAATTTTATATTATATTCAGAAAATATTTTTAGCGTATTTCTTTGAAAAAAATGTGGACAAATACTTTCACTACATAATATGATGTATCTACTGTTTAAAAGAAAAGCACTTCGTTCTCTTATGATCGATTTAACAGAAAAGATTATATTGTGAAACGATTAAGAAATATTTTAGGATAGGTCTTTGTCGTGCGTAAGGGGAGGATTTTTAATGAGTTTAACGAAAAAAATTATTATTGCTCTAATCGCCGGCCTTGTTGTCGGTCTTTCTTTAAATGCATTTCTTTCAGAAGAAGCATTTTCAACGATTGATTATTATGTGCTCAGCCCGGTAGGGGATATCTTTCTACGAGCGATCTCGATGCTCGTCGTTCCGCTCGTGTTCTTCTCCCTCGTCTTAGGGGCAGCGAGCATGAGTGATGTAAAAAAACTAGGCCGTATTGGCGGCTTTACGATGGGCTTTTACTTACTAACGACACCAATCGCGCTAGGCATAGGGATTGGGGTTGCGTATCTCCTTCAACCAGGTACGGAAGGCCTTATGCAGCAAGACATGGAAGGGTATGAGCCAAACGAAGCTCCACCAGTGATGGAAACGCTCATTAACATTATTCCTTCTAACCCAGTAGAAGCGTTAGCATCTGGAGAAATGTTACAAATTATCGTTTTTGCCCTCTTAATCGGGTTTGGAATTGCGATGCTCGGTGAAAAAACGAAAGGTTTGCTCGACCTTGCTAGACAAGCAAATGACGTCATGATCTGGCTCGTGAAGATTGTCATGTTGCTTGCCCCATTTGGTGCATTCGCGCTCATCGCTTCAGCCATCGGAGAACTCGGTTGGAACGCGCTCGAATCGATGTTTATGTACATGTTAGCGATCGTACTCGCGTTATTTATACAAATGATCGTCGTTTACGGTGGGCTCGCATATTTCTGGGGGAAGAAAAACCCAATCGAGTTTTTCAAAGGATTCTTTCCAGCAATGGCTGTTGCGTTTAGTACATCGAGCAGCAGTGCAACACTTCCAGTGACGATGAAGTCAGCAGAAGAGAATTTAGGCGTGCCTAAACAAATCAGCTCGTTTACTTTACCACTCGGTGCAACGATTAACATGGACGGAACCGCAATTATGCAAGCGGTAGCTACCATCTTCCTTGCCCAAGTGTATGCCGTAGATTTAGGCGCTACAGAATTACTCACGATTATCCTGACTGCGACACTTGCAAGTTTAGGAACAGCGAGTGTTCCGGGTGCAGGCATTATCATGCTTGCCATGGTGCTACAGTCCGTCGGCATTCCGCTTGATGGCATTGCCCTCATCCTTGCCGTTGACCGTATTCTAGACATGACACGTACCGCCGTGAATATTACCGGTGATGCAACAGCTTCTGTTGTCATCACAAGAATGGAAAAAAAGCGCGGCGAAACGTTTGACGAAGAAAAAGCATAAAGAAAGAAGCGTCCTCACTCATGAAGTGTGGACGCTTTTTTTAAGCTCTTGAGCGGAGCAACACGCGGGCGAGGAGGGCGAGAATCGGCAACTCGATCAGCGGCCCGATCACAAGAGCGAGAGCGACGAGCGGCGTGTCAGGAAAAACGGCGACAGCGAACGCAAGCGCTACTGGGGAATTGCGCGCAATAATCGTCATTTGTAAGCTCACAGAGTCGGGATAATTAAACCGCCAAAGACGGTTCGTCCATTTCCCAACAAAGAAATTAACGATGAAAAAGAGAACGATCGGAATGAACAATAGACCGATCACTTCGACGTTTTGAACCAACAGGCTCCCTTGAGACGAAAACATCGCCACAATCGCCAGCATGAGAAAATACACTTGGGCGTGATCCCAAACGCGTACCCATCCTTCCAACTTCTTTTCTGATAGAAAGAAACGTGTCACTCCCGCTACGAGAAAGGGGAGAGCGAAGACGATGACAATGCTCGATAGTAAGGTTTCAAAAGAGATGAGTTGGAAGCTTCCAGCAAATACGAGTATATAAATAGGAAGTAAGACGATTTGTAATAGTAAATTCATTGGCAGAACAGATGTGGCAAGGGTAACGTTCCCTTTTGCCATCGCTGTAAAGATCAAATACCAATCTGTGCAAGGGGTCACCATGAGCAACATAAAACCGATCCATAGTGCTGGATGGTCTGATAGAAATAGTGCCCCGAGACCGAATGCGAGCAGCGGGGACCAAAGAAAGTTAATCCCAATCGTTGTTGTCAAAAACTTTTTGTTGCGCCACGACGCACGTATAGACTGTAACGGGATCGTAAGAAACAGTCCGTAAAGCATCAGTACAAGAGCAGGCACAATGAAAACTTCTGCATTCTGTTCGACAGCAGAGAACTGCCCTAAGAGAAGTCCAAGTAGGATGGCTAGTAGAATAAATAGTGTCTGGAATTTATTGAGGTTATTCATAGTTTTCATTATACAACAATTTACAATTGCATACTTATCCTTGTTATTGTATATTAATGAATAGAAATGAGGGAGCACAATGAATTCTACGACATCAACAAATGAAACGTTATCGATATATTCTAAGATGAAATTTTTAATACCAACGATTATAGGGGCGATGTTATTCCTCATCCCTCTTCCGGTCGGAGCAGATGGTCAATGGTTAGTTCTTATTGCGGTAATGGCTGATGCCGTGTTGGCTTGGACCGAACCGATCATCGTCGAATTGCTCGTGGCTGTGTTATTGTTTTCCGGTGTGGCGTCTCTGTTAGCAACGGTTGCAAAACCAGAATGGCTGGTGCGCTCAAAACTGCATCCGCTTTTCGTGGTCCATCCGATATGGCTCGTCATTCGACTTGTCGGTGCGGCGTTTGCTGCAATGGTGTACTTTCAATGGGGCCCGGCGTTTTTACTTAGCGAATTTACTGGCGGTGAAGTATTAACGAACTTGTTGCCAACGCTCGCTGTCTGGACATTTATTATGGGTATGCTATTGCCGTTGCTCGTTGATTATGGGCTAATGGAATGGCTAGGAACGATGGCGAATAAAGTAATGCGCCCGTTGTTTCAACTGCCTGGACGTGCTTCTGTCGATTCTGTCGCTTCGTGGATGGGAAATAATATGGTGAGCATTCTCATTACGATTGATCAGTATGAGAATGGCTATTATTCAAAGAAAGAATCAGCGGTCATTGTGACCAACTTTACGATTACAAGCATCGGTTTTGCTTTAATAATTGCGTCCTTACTCCAACTTGAACAGATGTTTCTGCCGTTTTACGCGACCGTACTCGTTGGTGTGTTTGTAGCAGCGGTCATTTGCCCGCGGATCCCGCCGCTTTCTTGGATGAAAAATGAATATTATGAGCCGGTGGGAAAGCAAATTAAAGAGGAAGCCCCAACAGACACGTCAACGTTTTCATGGGCGTGGACGAAGGCGGTTGCCAAAGCGGATGGTGCGGAAAAGCCGACGAACATTGTGAAAAAAGGGGTATACAATGCGGTGGATATTTGGTTAGGTATGTTACCGATCGTGATGGCAATCGGTACACTCGCCCTAATCATTGCGGAATTTACATCGTTTTTCCAGTGGATTTCCTATCCGCTCGTCCCGGTATTGGAATGGATGCAAGTCCCTGAAGCGGCACAAGCGGCGCCAGCGCTTCTCGTTGGGTTTGCCGATATGTTTTTGCCGGCCATTCTTGCAAGTGGAATTGAAAGCGAGTTGACCCGCTTTGTTGTCGGTGCGGTATCGTTGACGCAACTCATTTACTTGTCAGAAATCGGTGTGATGCTTATCCGTTCGAAGATTCCAGTGAACTTTTGGCAATTGCTCGCGCTATTCATTATTCGTACGATCATCACATTACCCATTGTTGTGCTCATTGCTCACTTTATCGTATTCTAAGTATAATAAAAGATCGAGTTTCGTCTTGTGAAGAAAAGGAGTCTGTTTACGTTGTCAACGAACTGGAACAATCTATTAGAGAAGTTACCGGAACGTCTCGCGCCGAGTATGGCAAAGGACCATCCGAATTTGCCTGTTGTTAAAGAAGAAGGAGTCTACTACTTCGGTGTGGACAAAAAGAAATATCTTGATTTCACGTCGGGTATTGCCGTAACGAACGTCGGTCATCGTCATCCAAAGATTGTACAAGCGATTAAGGATGCAGCCGATGAACTGACCCACGGTCCGATCGGGGTTATTCAGTACGAATCGATTTTGAAGTACGCCGATGAGCTGGCGAACGTCATGCCTGGTGATCTTGACTGTTTTTTCTTTGGAAACAGCGGTACAGAGGCAGTTGAAGGGGCGTTAAAACTTGCACGTCACGTGAAGAATAAGCCGTATGCCATCTCGTTTACGGGAGGTTTCCACGGACGTACGCTCGGTTCATTATCGGTCAGTACGTCAAAAGCGAAGTATCGTAAGCACCAGCCGGTAGGCGCTTCGTACCAGATTCCTTACTATGATCCGTCAGACGATGAACAGGTGGCCATCGAGAAGCTGGATGCCCAATTCAATCAGCTATTTGCTCATGCGGCTGATGTTGAGGAAGTGGCTTGTGTCATTATGGAGCCGGTGCTTGGTGAGGGCGGATACGTAATTCCGCCAAAGCGCTGGGTGCAACGCATTCGTGAGATTTGTAACGAAAATGATCTGTTACTCATCTTTGATGAAGTGCAAACTGGGTTTGGGAGAACGGGAGAATGGTTTGCCTCTAATTTGTTTGATGTTGTGCCTGACATTATGGCCATTGCGAAGGCAATGGCGTCTGGTCAACCGATTAGTGCGACCGTCGCCCCGCACAAATTGATGCAACAGTGGCCACTTGGAAGTCATGCGACCACTTATGGTGGCAATCCAATTGCGTGTCGTGCCGGGCTTGCTACTCTCGAAATTCTAAAAGAAGAGAACTTGTTGCAAAACGCAAAAGAAGTCGGCGCATATGCAGCTGCACAGTTAGACGAACTTAAAGCCAAATATCCAGTCATCGGTAGTATCCGTGCGGTTGGGTTAATGATTGGCATTGAGATTGTTCATCCGGAGTCCGGTGAGCCAGACGGAGAGCTAGCGATGAATATTCTTGATCGTGCACTTGAAGAAGGTGTTCTCTTTTATTTTTGTGGCAACAAAGGAGAAGTCATCCGTATGATCCCACCTCTTACGGTAACGAAAGAACAAGTAGACGACGGCCTCTTGATGCTCGGCCGTGCATTAGAGCGAGCAACGAAAAAATCAACATAAATGCCGTATGAAAGCCCCCTTGTCCTCATAGGAATGAAGACAAGGGGGCTTTTTATGGCAACTTTCACATTTATTCTCGTGTTTCAATTGGTAATCTTTCTTGCGCTGCTTGGCGCGCTTCTTTGGATCGGACTGCGCATTAGTCAGAATTCACCCGTGAACATACGCCGGGCCCTGTTCATAACCGTCATTGTAGCTATGGTTGCTGTGATGGTAAGCGATGCCGCGACGCACGGGTTCTCAATTGCGGGCTATTATTTATTGCCTGTCATCGTCATCATTGTATCACTCGCCATGCTCGTGCAAATAAAGAAATGACGCTTTAAGCGGAGTGCTCGCTCGTGTCCGCCTTCATTTCCCTGTGATCACCGAGGACGAGTAGCCCGGCAATGGTAATCGGAACACTCATCATTAAGGAGCTAATCAATAGCTGTACATCCAATTCAGGGAAAATGCTGATTCCTAAAGAGAGGGTGAGGGCAACCAAACCGGTAATGAGAAGCTGTTTGGCCGCACGTCCTTTTTTTTTATGAATGTTGAATGTACCTAACGCACCGATCGTCACTAAAGCGATAGGGATTAAAATGATTCCCCCCATCACCAGAATAACTATCCACCCACCTTCTGGAGCGATAAAGGCAACCAACCCAGATACAAAAAGCACACTAAACACATACGTGACGATCTGAACGAGGCTAAGCACTGAGAGAATGAGTTGCGTGACATACATGTTGAACTCTCCTTGAATACGCGTAATTTTTAGACAGTGAAAAATAAAAGAGGCAACGAAGCCTCCTTATTCCATGCCTTTCATCCGTTGACCCATTACTTTTTCCATCTGTCGTTTTGCATCTTTTTTCTTCAACGATTCCCGTTTGTCGTAGTTCTTCTTCCCTTTTCCTAATCCGATAAGAATTTTTGCGAATCCGTTTTTAATGTAAACTTTCAGCGGGACAAGCGCATACCCTTGTTGCCCTGCTTTACCTGTAAGTTTCTTAATTTGTTGTTTATGCATGAGAAGCTTTCGCGTGCGCACAGGGTCGTGATTATGACGATTCCCTTGTTCATAAGGATTAATGTGCGCTTGATAAAGAAGCACTTCGCCGTCTTCAATGCGTGCGAAACTTTCTTTAATGTTCATTTGTCCAGCGCGAATGGACTTAATCTCCGTTCCTTTCAGAACAATGCCAGCTTCAATTGTTTCTTCAATAAAAAATTCATGATTGGCTTTGCGGTTTTGAGCGAGAACTCGGCTATCATTTTTGGCCATAGAGGTGCATCCTTTTTTCCATTGTCGTTTCTTCATCGTAGCAAAAAAGCGGGGTACCTGCAACGAAGAAGGTGGTACAATGGGGCGAGGAGGTGATCGTTTGCATCCGCACGCAACCCATATTATGCAAAAATATATCGGAAAATTGAAACATAAATTTCCGAACGAGTTAATCGGCGTATACGTTCACGGGTCATTGGCGCTCGATGAGTATCGGCCAGACGTGAGTGACATCGACTTTGTGACGGTTATTCGTGAGCCGTTCACACGTGAGCAAATCGATCAGTTAGGCCCTTTGCATCACCCGGAAATGGAAGGGATATATGTGAGGGCTGACGATGTCGGTAAAACGAGGAGTTCTGTGGTTTATGTTAATGGGAAGCAGCCAGCAATGATTAGGGGTGTGCCACCCGTGACGTGGTGGCTGTTAGAAAAGAAAGGCATCCGATTGTACGGTCCACCATATGACGTGTTCCAAAGCAGAACGACCGACGAACAACTCGTTCACTATGTGAAAGAGAATATGAATACATACTGGCGTCATCATCCAGCACCTGTAACAGAAGAAGATGTGTACTGGTGTTTGAGTGGGGTGCTCAGGCAATGGTATACGCTCGAACACCGAGACATCATTTCAAAACGAGCGGCGCTCGTTTTTGGACACGAAAAACTGCCCACCGAGTGGCACGATTTACTCG
Source organism: Geomicrobium sp. JSM 1781026 (assembly GCF_041949955.1). NCBI lineage: Bacteria > Bacillati > Bacillota > Bacilli > Caryophanales > Geomicrobium > Geomicrobium sp. JSM 1781026. The sequence goes on from NZ_JBHFQF010000002.1 coordinate 396,259, forward strand.
GTGTAGAGCCGACCTCGAAGCCGATCAAAGACAAAGAGCATGCACATCGGTGCATGCTCTACATCATCGAACAAGCGTTATAATTGTACCGTCCAACCGAATGGGTCTTCGATACGGCCCGTTTGAATACCGGTAATCGTATCATACAACTTTTGGGCAGTCGCGCCGGTTTCGTAGTTGTTAATCGTTAGCTCTTCGTCCATGTATTGAAGTAGACCAACCGGTGAGATGACAGCGGCCGTACCTGTACCAAACACTTCCTCGAGCGTCCCAATTTGATGAGCGGCACGAATTTCTTCTAAAGAGATTCTCCGTTCGTGCACCGGCATGTTCCAGCTCTCGAGCAGTTGGATGACACTTTTTCTCGTGACCCCTTCTAAAATCGTTCCGTTAATCGCAGGTGTATGAATCTCACCATCGATTTTGAAGAACACATTCATACTGCCAACCTCTTCAATGTATTTTTTTTCGAGGCCATCCAACCAAAGCACTTGGGACCGCTTATGTGCCGTCGCACGGTCTTGTGCCTTGTACGCCGCACTGTAATTGCCGGCGGTTTTTGCTGAGCCCGTCCCACCAGGTGCAGCACGTGTGTAATGGTCTTCCACGAAAATACTGACCGGGTTCATCCCTTCAGGATAGTACGAGCCAACCGGAGACAAAATCACCATAAACGTATACGTTTGTGAAGGCGCAACGCTTAAATTCGCTTCTGTTGAAATCACGAACGGACGGATATACAAAGAAGTGCCGTCTGCAGTCGGAATCCAGTCTTTCTCAATTGTTACGAGCTCTTTTAAATAGCTGAGTACCGCCTCTTCATCGAGGGGAGGAATACTTAGGCGGTCATTTGATCGGTTGAGTCGTTGCATGTTCTCCTCGGGCCTGAATAAACGCACCGTTCCGTCGTCACCAACATAGGCTTTCAACCCTTCAAATACCGTTTGCCCATAATGAAAAACCATCGCCGCCGGGTCTAGCGTTAACGGCTCATATGGGACAATCCGTGGGCGAAACCACCCTTTATCCGTGTGATAATCAATCATGAGCATATGGTCAGTAAAGTATTTACCAAAGCCAAGTGCGTGTGGGTCGGGCTTTGCTTTTTTGGTCGTTGTAGGAATCACTTCTAAAGTTTGTTGTGTCATGCAAGAGCCTCTCCTTGTCAGAACATTCTTTTTCAATCACTATATCATGAATGCTAACCATTGTGTGGCAAAAAATAGACAAGCAGACTGTTGGGATTGCTGGATTTTAGGGTAGGCAGGGGAAGGGGGAGTGATCTAGATCGTGAATCTCCTAAATAATCCCAAGGCCTAACGACAATCGGCACCTTTGGTGCCGAAACAAAACCACACTTTCATCGGCATGGCTCATGCCGACAGGTCGTAGGTTCTTAGGATTCATTTAACCTAACGATTTTCCCCCACCGATGCTACATGTTTTGCAATCGTTCAATGCGGTTTTTGGGAGGTGGATGGGAGGAGAATAATCCTGCCACTTTTTTCTTTAAAGGGTCCGCGAAGTACAGAGAAGCAGAAGTGCCTGATGCTTCTTGGACGGGGCGTTCAACGCCGGTAATCTTTCGGAGTGCGGAGGCGAGCGCATGTGGATTGCGCGTTAGCTCTGCCGCTGATGCATCCGCCAAGTACTCACGATTTCTCGAGATCGCAAGTTGAATCATCGTTGCAATAACCGGTGCGAGAATAATGAGCACGAGGGCAACGATAAGCATGAGCGGGTGTTGTTTGTTATTGCCACCACCGCGGTTAAAGATCATCATCCTCATACCGATGTCGGTAAGAATGGCGACAGCACTCACAAGCGCCACGGCAATTGTTGATAAACGAATGTCGTAGTTTTGAATGTGCGCCACTTCGTGGGCAATAACGCCTTCCACCTCTTCGTTATTGAGTGTATCAAGTAGGCCCGTCGTAACCGCAACCGCCCCGTTTTTCGGAGACGTGCCGGTTGCAAATGCGTTCGGGCTCGGGTCTTTTATAATGAATAGCCGTGGCCGCGGTATGCGAGCAACCATCGCCATGTTGTCGACCGCTTCCCACAAAGGGATATTTTCACTTCGGTCTTTCACTTCATGGGCATGATTCATTCTCATGACAACGTTCGTACTCGACATAATCATCATCAGCGTATACCCACCACCAAGTACAATGGCAATCATGATTCCTGTGAAGATTTCACCGGTGGTAAAATACGTAATGGCTGCGCCAACGAGCAATACAAAAATGACAAAGCCCGTCACAATGAACACGGTTTTCGTTTTATTTTGTCGGATCTGTTTTAGTCGATTCATACGCCCTCTTAGAATTGAACCTGGACATTTTGACGTGCTTCCTCTGGTGTTTCAAGCATTTCATATTGCATAAAGTTGTGAACACCCGCAACAAAGTTCGTCGGGATCGACTGGACGGCAATATTGTAATCGCGCACGGTTGAGTTGTACGATTGTCGCGCATAGGCTAGCTTATTTTCCATCGCCGTTAACTCCTCTTGCAAGCGAAGAAAATTCTCATTCGCCTTCAAATCAGGATAATCCTCACGAAGCGCAAACAACCGGTTTAATGTCCCTTCCAACTCATTGTTCGCATGCACTTGCTCATTACGCGTGGCGTCTGACGAAGTCATCTTATTTCTCGCCTCAATTACTTGAGTGAACGTTTCCTGTTCATGGCTCGCATATCCCTTTACCGTTTCAACGAGGTTCGGGATCATGTCGTACCGTTGCTTTAACATGTTGTCAATCTGAGCCCAAGACTCCTCTGCCCACATGCGATATTTCACGAGACGGTTATATGAGCTGAACCAAAAGATTCCAACACCCACAACCCCGACAATAATCACACCGAGTAAAATTACTAAGATCGTTGTCATAAATGTATCTCCCTTCCAAAATGTGTGCTTATCCCTATACGAGACACAGATCACTTATGTTTCATATTTTATCACTACAATCCAAAACCATGTAGCTGAATTATTCCGATAGATTTAGTACAATTTAGTGAAAGGAGATGATCCGATGAGCGATTTATTCACATACACCACCCAAAACGAGAGAAAAGACGCCCTAAAAGAAATCGTTGAAGACTTCAAAGCCCGAGCGGAACAGCATGATCGGGCAGGTAGCTTTCCTCACGAAAACTTTAAAACCTTACGAAATAGTCGTTACCCCGGACTCACCGTCCCGACCCGGTTTGGCGGTAAAGGAATTTCACTGACAGAAATGCTTGAACTGCAAGAGATCATCGCCGAAGCGGATGGATCGACTGCCCTCTCCATCGGCTGGCATATGGGAATTATGAAAAGCCTCGGTGAAAACGAGACGTGGCGTGATCACGTTTATCGTGAAGTTGCGGCGCGCGTCGTCGAGCATGGCGCGCTTTTAAATAACGCCGCCAGCGAACCGGCGACGGGCAGCCCGACCCGCGGAGGTCGTCCCGAAACAACCGCTACGCCCGCAGACGGGGGTTACCTCTTAAACGGCAGAAAGACGTTCACGACACTCGCACCAACGCTCGACTACTTCGTCGTGAGCGCCGCGATCGAAGGCACAGAACAGGTCGGAAACTTCCTCGTCCGCGCCGGCCTGCCCGGTGTGCGTGTGGACAATACATGGGACACACTCGGTATGCGCGCCACAGGCAGTGACGACCTCATCTTAGAAAACGTCGCTTTGCGTGAAGAAGACTACGTTGAGACGCTTGGTGGGGGTCCGAAACCACCCGCAGGCTGGCTTTTGCACATCCCCGTGACGTACTTAGGCATCGCTACGGCCGCTCTTGCCTATAGTGCCCATGCCGCCAATCACTACTCGCCGAATAGCATCGACGGGACGATTGCCGACTTGCCGAACGTGCAACAAAAAATCGGCGAAGCTGAACTGCTCCGCATGCGTAGTCGCCACTTTTTATACAGTGTCGCTAGAAAATGGGATGAGAGCACGAGCGCTGAGCGCGAGCAGATGCAAGGTGAGCTCGGCGCAGTCAAGCATAGCGTCGTTAACGATGCACTGTCGATTGTCGATCTCGCCATGCGCGTCGTCGGCGCAAAAAGCCTCGCCGCGGACAACCCGCTCGGCCGCTATTACCGCGACGTGCGCGCCGGCTTGCACAATCCGCCGATGGACGACATGACCATCATCCAGCTCGCAAAGTCCACATTCGCCCGTCATCCGTAGTCATGGGGCGGGGGTGGCTGGTAAACATTAGGAGATTCGCGTTCTAGATCGTTTTTAGGTCGTACCGGCAAGGATCGGGCAAAATCTTTGCTCTATTTGTCATAATTTAGGAATTGTGCGATCTAGACTACCGCGCCTCCTCCTCGCCCCTGGCCTGAAAACCTAATGACCCGTCGGCATGAGCCATGCCGAGGGAAAAGCGGATTCGTTTCGGCACCGGAGGTTTCGACGGTCGCCGTTTATTGGGATTATTTAGGAGATCCGCGATCTAGATCGCACCCAAAACGATCTAGATCGCGTAAATTGCTCCGAATAGCTGGTAAAACAGGTGATCTAGATCAAAAATAGGGTGATCTAGATCATTTTTAGACCATATGGCAAGGGTCGGGGCAGGGAGCTTGGCTCTTTTTACATAATTTAGAAGAATGGCGATCTAGATCACCGGGCCTCACGCGCCTCCTCCTCGCCCCTGGCCTGAAAACCCAATGACCTGTCGGCATGAACCATGCCGAGGAAAAAGCGGTTTTGGTTCGGCACCGGAGGTGCCGACGGGTGTAGTGGTTTTGCTTCGGCACTAGAAGTGTCGATTGCTCAACTGCACCTCTTCTCACCGCAATTGCCTGTGAAGAATTTGCAGGAAAACTCGCATCGGTGTTGAATTGTTTCTATTTAAAGCGGTATGGGAGGGGACGTGTGCTTTTTCAATGGGAACGAAACAGGTGTTTCTTAGGCAACTGTCGGCATGTCATGATGAGAACCATTGGTTTGCTTGTCTGCAGCAATCGCTAATGGGTGTGACAGAGGAGCAGGCAAATTGGAAAGAATCGACGTCGAGCCATAGTATTCATCAAATCGTCAATCATCTAATTACGTTCAACGGGCGGTGTTTGGACCGTTTCAATGGCGAACCGGTGCCACCGATCGAGGGACGTAATGATGACACATTTCTGAGTGGGGATGACTTGGATTGGGACGTGTCGGTCGCGACATTGACGACGATTATGGACGATTGGCTCCTTAGAATTCAAGGCACAACCGACCGGGATTGGGAACGAAATATTCATGACCGCACGTCGGAAACGTGGGGGATGATGTTTACGAACATGATGCTTCACACGAGCTATCACATCGGGCAAATTGTTCATATCCGAAAACAACAAAATGCATGGGATGTAGAGGAAGAAATCTACTGACGACCTGCGAAAAGGCGCGGGTCTTTTTTTTATGAGCAGAAATATACATCATATTGGAGGTGTATGCAATGGAACGGAATTGGAACAAAAAAGACGAACAGTTAAAGAAGTTTACGCAAAATAACGACGGCGAAGAAATGGCATCCAATGAAGGAACGAAAATATCGAACGACGAGAATACATTAAAGGCGGGTGAGCGCGGACCTACGCTTCATGAGGATTTTCTTTTTCAAGAAAAGCTTGGGCATTTTGATCGGGAACGTATACCAGAACGTGTCGTACACGCCCGTGGATACGGTGCCCACGGGGAATTTCGGTTGTACAAATCGTTGGCGCATTTAACGAAAGCCTCCTTCTTGCAAGACCCAAACAAGGTTACACCTGTATTCGTGCGCTTCTCACAGGTGGCAGGTTCAAGGGGCGCCAACGAGACCAATCGAGATGTACGGGGATTTGCGGCAAAGTTCTATACCGAGGAAGGAAACTTCGACCTCGTCGGAAACAACATTCCTGTTTTCTTTATTCAAGATAGCATTAAGTTTCCGGACTTGATTCATGCGGTGAAGCCGGAGCCGCACAATGAGATTCCGCAAGGGCAGACGGCGCACGATACATTTTGGGATTTCATCGGCAGCAATACGGAGTCGGCACACATGATGATGTGGATCATGTCGGATCGCACGATTCCCCGAAGTTTTCGAATGATGGAAGGGTTTGGGGTGCACACGTTTCGTCTAGTGAACCGTGAGGGCACGTCCCATTTTGTGAAGTTTCACTGGAAACCGGTTCTCGGTGCGCATTCATTGACGTGGGATGAGGCGCAAAAGATTGGCGGAGCCGACCCAGATTACCATCGTAGAGATTTATGGGAAAATATTGAGATGGGCAATTTTGCGGAGTATGAACTGGGAATTCAAGTGATTGCGGAAGATGATGAGTTTATGTTTGATTTTGATATTTTGGATGCCACGAAATTATGGCCAGAGGAAGAAGTACCTGTGCAAATCATCGGGAAGATGACCTTGAATCGCAATGTGGATAATGTGTTTGCAGAGACGGAGCAGATTGCGCTCCACCCAGGACAAATTGTACCGGGCATTGATTTTTCTAATGATCCGTTGTTACAAGGGAGAATTTTCTCGTATGCCGACACGCAACTTTACCGGGTCGGGACGAACTATCAGGAGTTGCCGATCAACCGTCCGGTCTGCCCGATCCATAATAATCAACGGGATGGGCAAGGCAGGATTACGATTAACCGGGGGCAAGTCGCCTACCATAAAAATTCGTTGGCGGACAATACGCCATCGGAAGTACCGCCAGAAGAAGGCGGGTTCAGCACATATCGTTCCACGGTAAAAGGCTTCAAAGAACGAAAAACAGCGCCGAGTTTCAAAGACCATTATTCTCAAGCTCGCCTATTTTGGAACAGTATGAGTCCTGTTGAAAAGGATCACATCATTGAGGCGTTTTCCTTTGAGCTCGGGAAAGTGAAAACACCGTATGTCAGGCAGCATGTGGTGGATATGTTAGGAAGAATCTCTTCAGAGTTAGCGGCAATCGTTGCAAAAGAAGTGGCTGTGAATCGACCGAAAGAGAAACAGGTTGATGTGACAGAATCATCGCCAGCACTGAGCCTCATGAATCAAGTGCGGTATCCGAACACACTCAAAGTCGGGGTCATCATTGACAAAGGATTTGCCGGCTCTTTGACTGAAGGCATCATCGCACAGCTCGAAGAGGCTGAACTGATTCCTGTCTTTATCGGTGAAGAACTCGGAGACGTTCAAGGCACAGACGGGGTGAGTGTATCAATTGATGACACGTTCTTAACGGGGTCTCCACTTTTATATGACGGTCTACTCGTCGTTGGCGGCAAAGAGCCGAGCCGCTACTTTGAGCGCAAAGCCCGGACATTCATTCGCGATACGTACAATCATTTCAAGCCAATCGGGGCTCTCGGTCAAGGAGCGGAAATTGTCGGTTCGACGGGCATTAGCGGCAAGCCAGGTGTACTGGTCGACGAGGATGACACGAACTTCGCGGACGACTTTATTTCAGCGATGGCAACGATGCGCTTTTGGGAGCGCGTGTACCGAAAAGCGTAGGTTGCAGAATGTGTGTGCACCGTTAAGCTGAGAGATACTGCCCGAACGCTCAACAATGATGTTGAGCGTTCGGGCTTCTCGTGCGAACAGCAGTAAAGCGAGTGAGTGCGGGGGAAGCATGCCGAGCAGGGGATATTAGTAGTGTAAGGTTCGCAACGGCATGAGAGGACCAGAATATGGGAACGTAAAGCCGAAACGGGGTAGGTATCGGCATTAGAGTACCAGAATGTGGGAACGTAAGACCGAAACGAAGTTGGTAGTGGTGTTTGAGTACCAGAATGTGGGAATGTAAAGCCGAAACGGGGTAGGTATCGGCATCGGAGTATCGGAATATGGGAACGTGAGGCCGAAGTGGGGTTTGTATCGGCGTTTGAGTACCAAAATATGGAAGTGTAATGCCGAAACGAGCTTCATAACGGCATCGGAGTACCAAAATATGGGAACGTAAAGCCGAACCGGGGTTGGTAATGGCAATGGAGTACCAGAATATGGGAGCGTAAGGTCGAAACGAAGTTCATGGCGGTATCTAAATACCAGAATGTGGAAAAATACCGATACGAGAAAGACCTCCTTGGTAACATCCTAATGCCTGTCCAGTCTGCCTCTATGTGACTTTTATTCAGAGTACCTTTATATATGCAGTAGGGAAACAGCCGAAACCTTTAGTATATATAACAATCGCCACCTCCGGTGACGAAGCAAAACCGACCAGTCATGTCAATACCCGTGCGAGTCCCTCAATCTTGGTTAATATTACAATGAAGGGTGATTGTTAAGTGAGAGGACCCGAATATTTATCGAGGTTGTTCTATGCTTCTGCAGTAGTTAAAAAACGATAAGTCATACAATTATAATTTTTAAGAATATATGATATTATAAAAGTGGGATTTAATGCTTATGTGGAATAGAGTCGTAATACATTGATTAATGAGGGGCATGGTATCAACTCCAACATCAGAGTAAATCTATATCTATTGAGGTGGGGTGATTCTACATGTACAAAATAGTGAGCGCTTCTATACTCGCACTTGTTGCAGCATTTGTATATTTAGGCACGTATTTAATTGGATTCGTGCAAATTGGGCTTTCACAAGGTAGCCCTATGGGTGTTGAGCGGTCAATTGAAATTACAAACGACCATTTTGGGTATTTGTTCACGACCGGAATTGTGATCGGGATTATAGCTCTACTTCTTTTCCTATGGGGCATCGTCGATGAAGTCTTGAGTATTCGGTCTAAATAGCGATATGAGTTGGACAAAAGAAAATTACAGAACGCGATTATCTCGATCGCTCTTTCACGGGTAAACGCCTAGCAAGTGTATGCCTAAGCTCGTTTTGTTTCACTTCGACAGTCTCAGTGCTGATCGTTGATCGGCACTGAGATGGTAGCGAGTATAAAGACATGAACGTTGATCATAACTTGGCGCAAGCACCGTTACGATCTCTGCCTCTTTTAGGTGACAATCTAGCTGTGAAACAGGTCACTATAAGGGCTCGACTGTCACGTATATTTCGTTTTGTTGTAGTTGACTGCATATATGTGTCGATCGATTTTAAAAGGATAGTTTTCTTTGCCCAAGTGCCCCATAAATTAACTAATGAGGCACTTGGGCCTCTTCGGTACAATTCGTTGCTAGTGCCCTATCACTTCGTTCCTGCGAGGGGTGTCTGTGCGGAACAAAATTGAGAGCCATAGGATTTTCGTTCCGGCTAGAGGGTCTGTGCGGAACAAAAGTGAGAGCCGTGGGATTTTCGTTCCAGCTAGGGCGTCTGTGCGACACGAAACGTAGAACCCGCGTTATTAGGTTCCGGCGCGGAGGCAGCTGTGCTACACGAATGTGCATAGCGACCTTGCTCACCTGCCTTTGAGATCGTCTGTTGTCGTCTGACGGAGCGTCTAAAATAGCAAAAAGCCGTTGGGTTATATTTTTTCAAAAGGTAGTAAGCACGCAGTGGCTCGCACTCTAGGTGCAAAAGAAAAAGGACGTGACTATAACGATGTCGACGTCCTTTTTCTTTTTAGTTATGATGGTCCAAGCCGATTTATCTCGGGTCTGTTGCTGGATTAATGAATTGCGTGAGGCCTACGTCTTGGACGTTCATGTTGAGGTCGTCGCCACTCATGTGATGACCTGTGTCTGTTTCTCCTTTAGGTGCACAAGCTGACAGCATCATGAGTAATGCAGGCCGGCTACACGGCTCTTTCATGTTATTCTCATCCGTTTAGAGATAACTTTCCCTGAAACGTAAAGGCTATACGAAGCGTTATTTCTGTTTGTCTATTTCTTGCTGAACGACTGCTGCAAGATCGGTATTGCCAAACATCATGAGTACACCGAGCACGGTTTCATTAGCGATGGGTTCAGCTTCTTCTTTTGGCACTGCGAGTGCAAAGGTTTGTAGATGTTCTGGATGAATTTCTTGTTGTGGATAAGCCTCTTTATAAAGTGCTTGTGGATCGAGGTCGTGGTTCGTACACCACTGTGAAAAAACAAGAATCATGACGTTTTCATCTTGCTTGAAGTTTTCAACTACTTGTTTCTCGATCTCATTCATAGGATCACTCTTCCGTTTTTATTTCGATTTCGAGATATTTTCATGGATGACTTAAACCTTGCGTGTTATACTAGAGATGGAAAGGAGTTTACTATGATGTTTAATGAAAATCAAGAGCGTTCGCTAAAGTTATTTGTTGTTCTTACGAGAGCGCTTGAATCAATAAAGAAGAAAGTGGAAATTGATATACGTTCGCACGGTTTAAACCCTACGGAGTTTGCCGTCATTGAGCTTTTATATAATAAAGGGGATCAACCCGTCCAAAAAATCGGGGAAAAGGTATTAATTGCGAGCAGCTCCATAACGTACGTTGTTGATAAGCTTGAAAAACGAGGGTTCACCGAGCGAAGACCGTGTCCGAGTGACCGAAGAATCACATACGTCACGTTAACGGAAGCTGGGAAAACCTTTATGGATGAGTCTTTTCCATGCCATGTTGAGGCCATTGAAACCATTATGGAAGGGCTGTCAGCATCGGAAAAAGACGAAGTGATTCAACTGCTCAAAAAGCTTGGAGGACACGCCAAAAATCTTTCTTAAAAAAAATTCCTTGACGTTTCATTGGATTCTTTGATACGATTATCTCGAATTAAAGATAAACGAATCGGAGTTTTTTTCGTTTATTATCTCGAATTCATACTAAATGAATTCATTTAATGCAAATAACCGAGTTCGGTTTGGTTATATTATTCGTAGGAGGTGCCTTAGCTTGAGTATGCACACGAAAGGTATACACCACATCACTGCGATTGTTGGAAAACCTCAAGAAAACGTCGACTTTTATGCAGGTGTTTTAGGGTTACGCTTGGTGAAGAAGACGATAAACTTTGATGATCCTGGGACGTATCATCTTTACTTTGGAGATGATCAAGGAAGTCCAGGAACGATTATGACATTCTTTCCTTGGCCAAATGCGATGCAAGGGCGGATTGGTGGCGGGCAAGTGGGAACGACAGACTTTGCCATCCCGCCGCGAACGATGGATTTTTGGAAAAAGCGATTAGAGAAATTTGACATTGACTACGAGGAAGTGAGTCGACTCGGGGAGACGCACTTGGCGTTTACCGATCCTCATGGTTTACAACTCACACTTGTTGAACAAGAAAGTGGCAGGAATAATCCGTGGCCATTTAATGGTGTGTCGGATATTGAAGCGATAAAAGGATTTGCAGGTGCCACGCTTCTGTCGGTCAATCCGAATGAAACGGCACAATTGCTCGAACAAACGATGGGTTACGAAAAAATGACTGAAGATGATGAGTGGATTCGCTTTACGTCCACAGGAGACATTGGAAACACGATTGACCTAAAAAAAGAAAACGTCGGGCCGGGTCGGATGGGTGTTGGCATGGTGCATCATATTGCATTTCGGGCAAAAGATGATGACGACCAACTCAAGTGGCAGTCCCATGTCGCCGATGCAGGTTATCAAGTGACTCCGGTTCAAGACCGACAGTATTTCAATGCGATTTACTTCAGAGAACACGGACAGATTCTTTTTGAAATCGCGACAGACCCACCAGGCTTTGCTCATGATGAATCGTATAAAACAATGGGTGAGCAGCTCAAGTTACCCGAGTGGTATGAGCCAAAAAGAGAACAGATCGAGTCGCAACTGCATCCCGCCGAAGTTCGGACAATCAATCACCTTAATTCCGATTAGGAGGTGTGAAGGAGAATACGCATGGGTTTTTTAGCACGATTATTCGGGAAAGAAACGATAGAACCAGAAAAAAAGGAGACAGATAACATGGTAAAAGTAGCCGTCGTATATTACAGCTCAACAGGAACAAATTACAAAATGGCCAACTGGGCAAAAGATGCAGCAGAGGCTGAAGGTGCAGAAGTAAAGCTCGTCAAAGTTCCTGAGCTCGCACCAATGGAAGCAATCGAGTCGAACCCTGCCTGGAAAGCTCATTATGAAGCAACGAAAGATGTTCCAGATGCAAAAATTGATGATCTTGATTGGGCAGACGCAATCATTTGGAGTGTACCGACACGCTTTGGTAACGTTCCTGGTCAAGTGAAACAGTTCATCGACCAAGCCGGTGGCCTATGGGCGCAAGGAAAACTCGTAAACAAAGTCGTTAGTGCAATGAGCTCCGCGCAAAACGCACACGGTGGTCAAGAAGCAACTGTGCTTGCGCTATACAAAACCATGTTCCACTGGGGAGCGATTGTTGCAGCGCCAGGGTATTCAGATCCAGTCACGTTCGAGTCTGGTGGAAACCCATACGGAACAAGTGCAACTGTGGATGGCGAAGGAAACATTCAAGAAAACAAATTGGATGAAGCAATTGCTAACCAAGCAAAGCGGACTGTAGCTGTAGCTAAAGCCGTTACGTCAGGCATGTAATACGAACTGCCCGAAAAGACGATTCCCTCGCCTTTTCGGGCAGTTTTTCGTTTTTTTGCTGGAATCGTATCATAGAGAGGTGGGGTCGTGCACCATCCCCGCCCGCGTACATACGTAATGCCTACCGATCATACACTCATAAAGGGTATTCTTTATACACACACGAAATTTAATGATAGAATTTACAAAAAAGGAGGACCTGATGGAAAGTTATCAGAGCAAGTTCTTTAAGCTTGTGCTCCGGCTTTCACGCAGAAAGCAATTTTGGCAAAAGACAGGCGAGGAACTGGAACGGGGCATTCAGACGAGACGGTTGTTAGAATTTGAACCGCCAGGTGTCATCGTGCAAGAGTTGGATGTGGAAAAGCATGAACAGGACGGGCACTTCTATTACGTTATTCAACCGAAAGAACAAACGAGTGATCTGCACATTTTCTACTTGCACGGCGGGGCGTATGTAAATCGCATTACATCGCAACATTGGCATTTTTTAGCACGAATTGTAGAGGCGCTAGGGTGCAAGATCACGGTGCCGTTGTACCCACTTGCACCCGAGCATACGTTTGATGAGACGTATGATTTCGTGTTGCCGATTTACAATGAGCAAAATCCGCAAGTGATTATGGGAGACTCAGCAGGTGGGGGCATGGCATTGTCACTGTGCCAGTACTTGAAAGAACAGCAATTGCCGCAACCGGAGAAGGTGATTATGATCTCACCGTGGCTCGATATGACGATGGAGAATCCGGGGATTAAGAAGGTGGATCGGTTCGATCCGTTTCTGGCACTTCCGGGAGTGATTGAAGCCGGCGAGATGTATGCGGGAGATACGGAACGGACGGACTACCGACTGAGTCCGATGTTTGGCGATTTGCATGTAGATGCGGAGATGACGGTATTGATGGGGACGCACGACATTCTCGTGCCGGATGCGCGGAAGTTCGTTGAGAAAGCAAAGTCTGAAGGTGTGGATATTCACTACATTGAGGCGCCGAAAATGGTGCACATCTATCCGATTTTCAACTTCCCAGAAGCATTAAAGGCGACAGAGCAGATTATCGACGTATTAAAAGAAGCACCGAAAGCCCATTCCTAGCGTGCGCGAATGGGCTAATCTCCAGTTATAGTTTGCGGACGTGGATCGCTTCGACGGCGTGACCTTCGCCTTTACGTAAAATCAAATCTGCGCGGTTTTTCGTCGGCAGGATATTTTCGAGCAAGTTCACCCGGTTCGTCTGCTTCCAAATGCGATCGGCGACTTCTGACGCTTCCTCATCACTCAAGTCCGCATATTTATTAAAGTACGATTCCGCGTTTTGGAAGGCGGTTTGACGAAGCAATTGAAAACGATGTTTGTACCAATGCTCGATCATCTCTTCCTCAGCATCGATATACATCGCATAATCGAAAAAATCGGAGATGAACGTTTTTGTCTGATTCTTTTCTAATTTAGGAGGTTGCAAGACGTTAATTCCTTCGACGATGACGACGTCAGGTTGGTGTAACGTCTGTTGTTCGTGTTCCAACACATTGTATTTCATATGTGAATAGAGCGGTGCTTGTACCGTCTCTTGTCCTGACTTTAAGTTGGAGAGAAAACGGAACAGATACGCAACATCGAAACTTTCTGGAAATCCTTTTTTCGTCATGATGCCGAGTTCTTCCAACTTTTCATTCGGATAGAGAAAGCCGTCGGTTGTGACGAGTTCAACCCGCGGTTGATTCGGCCATTGTGCGATAAGGTTATGAAGAATTCTTGCTGTTGTGCTTTTTCCAACAGCAACACTCCCGGCAATACCGATAATAAAAGGCACTTTCTTCGTTTGCTGTTGCAAAAATGTATTCGTATCTCGGTGCAATTCTTGTGATTTCATATAATGCAGACGTAACAAATGGGACAAGGGTACATAGATGTCATCAATTTCAGTAAGTGATAACTGCTCGTTTAACCCTTGCAACTCCGTTAAGTCAACGTGATCCAACGAAATGCCGTTTTTTTTACGAAAATCTGACCATAGGTTGCGGTCAAACGATAAGTATGGGGAAAAGTGCGTTGCATTCACAGCAAGACCTCGCTTTTTGTGTATGTGCTTTCATTCAATTGAATCTTACAACATTCGACAGCAGTTGAAAAGGAGAGAATCTTCCTATGGTTTATTTACGAGAAATTCGAGAAGATGATTTACACGGTTTGTATGAGTCGTGCCAAGATCCAACGATCCTTCACCTGACCGGTACGCAGCGGACCTTTACGATGCAAGAAGTCCAACAAGCGTATGCGCAGTTTGATATGGATACGAGCCGCCGTGACTTTGCGATTTGTCACGAAACCGATGGTCAACTCATCGGCGATGTAACAATTATGGATATTGACGAGACGAATCAGTCTGCCCATCTTAGAATTTCCCTTCATCACGAAAAATGGTTTGGCAAAGGGTACGGAACGAAAGCTGTGCAGCTTGTACTAGCCGTTGTGTTCCAAGAACTGCAACTGAACCGACTCGAGCTCGAAGTGTTCTCACATAATGAAAGGGCAATCAGGACTTACGAGAAAGCAGGGTTTACACATGAAGGAACACGTCGACAAGCATTGAACCTGAACAATACGTATTATGACCAGCATTTAATGAGCATGTTAGCTGAAGAATATGCTACATAAAGGAGAGAGTAGAATGGACTATGTAATTATTGGCGGCGGCATAGTCGGTGTAAGCGTCGCCTATGCATTACAACAGGCTGAACCTGGCGCAAGCGTTCAGATAATTGAAAAAGAAACAGAGCTCGCTCGTCATCAGACCGGGCATAACAGCGGCGTCATTCATTCTGGCATCTATTACACGCCGGGAAGCTACAAAGCAAAATTCGCGCGCGCCGGTAGTGAGTCGATGCGCGCGTTTTGCGAAACGCATCACATTGACGTCGACATTTGCGGCAAAGTAATCGTTGCCACCGACGAGGACGAACTGCCGCGGTTGGAGCGTCTTTATGAACGAGGCTTAGAAAACGGTTTAGCTGTCGAGAAACTGGGTGCCGACCAACTTCGCAAAATCGAGCCACACGTAAATGGCCTCGCTGCGATCAGAGTACCGACAGCAGGCATCGTCAACTATACAGAAGTGACAAACAAACTTGCTGAACTCTTTCAAGAAAACGGGGGGATTGTTACGCTTTCAGAAACGGTGAGCGCCATCGACGAGACGAGAGAGCGTGTCGTTGTTACGACCGACAAACAATCTGTGGAGGCGCGGTACGTAGTGAATTGTGCCGGGTTGCAAAGCGACCGAGTGGCGCGTATGGCAGGGATTCATCTTGATATGAAAATTGTGCCGTTTCGCGGGGAATACTACAAGTTAAAAGCATCGCGGCGTGACCTTGTCCGCCACCTCGTCTATCCGGTGCCTGATCCTGATTTCCCGTTTCTCGGTGTCCACTTCACGCGGATGATTGATGGTGAAGTCGAAGCCGGCCCAAATGCAGTGTTATCGTTCAAACGCGAAGGGTATCGTAAGACGGATATTCGCCTTAAAGATCTCGGGGAAGTGCTGGCGTACCCAGGCTTTCTAAAAATTGCGCGTAAGTATATGAAAACGGGGGTTGGCGAGATGGTCCGTTCCTATAGCAAACCCCACTTCGTAAAAAGCTTGCAACGGCTCGTCCCAGCAGTGACCGCATCAGACCTTGAGCCTGCGCCGAGTGGCGTGCGAGCACAAGCACTTACCGTTGATGGGAAGATGGTCGATGACTTTCACCTCGTGACCGGCAAACGTTCGTTGCACGTCGTAAATGCGCCCTCACCAGCGGCAACAGCTTCTCTAGAAATCGGAAAAGAAGTGGCGAGGCGGATGTTGGCGCGAAGGGAACGGTAATTGTACTTTTGCTCCGGATAGCAAATGAACCTGGTTTAAAGCAGGTACTTTCATGCTGAGAATCCAAGTTTATTTGGAATGAAATTCATTAATTTTTGGATGTCAGGTCCATATGTTAAGGAGAGGAACGAAAATATAGGTGATGATAATCTCCTTTTAAGATATTGGAGGTTGCCATGAAAAAGCTGTTTCTATTATCTTTAGTTTTTTTATTGTACGGGTGTGGGTATGATTTAAATAGTGCAATTGGAAATGGTGATGTTATCGATCGTCATGGGAATTTAAAAAATCTATATAAGTTGGAGAATTTTATTGTTGATATGAATAGCGATAAAGAGTCTTCTCTAAGGGTAACGCAATTTACTGAAGAAGGTGATCCGATACTTATAGATTTATCATATGACCTAGATAATGGCTTACTTATGGAATATGATTCTTCAAGAGATGACTATTCAAATCTTGAACCTTTTTCAACGCAATGTCATTCAATTGAACATGTAGTAGATGGTTATTACATTTCAGGATGCAATGAAATAGATGAAATTCGACTGGTATATTACATGAATTGAGTTGTTAGTAGCAATCAAAATATCTTGATATATATAGCAAATGAAAATAATTTAGAAAGTGATAATTATTCAATAGGAAGCAGGGTAGAAGTCTATCAACTTTAAATTACGTTAATTAGTAAGGAGAGGAACAATGGCAGAACCATTAAAAGATATGTACGATCACGAGTTTTTAGCGTCTTTTGCACAACGGGTTAGCACTGTAGACGCTGAGTTCCATCCGGAAGCATTTCTGGCGGATATCTTCATAACAGAGTGGGACGACTATTCCTTGCTCACCCGCATGAGGCACATTGCTCGGGTGTTAGGAGAGCATCTTTCGGGAACATTTGAGGAAGCGTGTGACACGTTAGCTCGAATCGACGATACGTGCGAAGGCGGCCGTTATCTTTTTTTTCCAGAGTTCATTGCGATTTATGGTATGGACGATTGGGCGTTGTCGATGCGGATGCTCGAGCGTTGGACGAAACTCTCAACGGCGGAGTTTGCGGTCCGGCCGTTTATTTTGAAGGATCCCGAATACATGCTCGCTCAGATGTACAAGTGGGCGCAAGATCAGGACGAGCACGTGCGCAGACTCGCGAGTGAGGGAACACGTCCCCGGTTGCCGTGGGGGAAATCGTTACCGATGTTTATCGAAGACCCGGCGAGCACAAACCAAATTCTTGAAACGCTCAAAGCCGACCCGTCTCTCTATGTGAGGAGAAGTGTGGCCAACCACTTGAATGATATCTCGAAGGATCATCCAGAATACGTGTTGCGAGTTGCGGCGGCGTGGCAAGGGGAGCACAAGGATACGGATTGGGTGATTCGCCATGCGTGTCGGACGCTGTTGCGGCGCTCGATCCCGGAAGCGTTCGAGCTCTTTGGGTATAGCGATCGTCGTCTCGCACAAAACGCGTATATCCGTGTCGAGCCAGCGGAAGTAGCGATTGGTGATGACGTAACCGTTCACTATGGGTTTGAAGCAACAGACGAAGCAAAGTTACGGGTGGAGTACGCCATTGATTTTGTGAAGGCACGAGGGAAAACATCGCAAAAAAAGTTTTTATTAACGGACTCGACGATTCAAGGGGGGACTGGAGTCGAGCGGGTGCGCACTCACAGCTTTAAAGATTTATCCACACGCAAGCATTACACGGGGGACCATCGGTTCACGTTGTTTATCAATGGGGTTGAGGTCGCAGAGACATCACTGAGAATAATTTTCAATTAAGGGTTGACTTATAATGGAACATACCATAATATAGTAAGTGACATTGATATTCATTATCAATTAGCTTAATGAGAAGGCGTCATAGGCAAAAACCCGATGATGTTTTGCTCTCAACATCCCCTTTATGCAATACCTACTTTGCAGCGTGCCTCGGCTGGGCACGCTGCACTTTTTTTGTGTGAAGGAAGCGAGTTCAAATAAGGTTTATATAAGTTGAACGAAAGAATTTCTTCAAGGCCCAATGTAAGCTTGTTGAAGTGGAAACTGTGCTCGAGTTTCGATTGATCTGTTCTCAAGTTGAGAAAAATTGCAGCAAAAGCAGTCTATCCTCATAAACTAGGGAACAAAATGGACAAACACGGTAACAGATTACCGGGTCACGTGTACAATCCCCGCCCCGAAGTACCCACAAGACGTCGGCGCGAGCCGCGCCGAACCGAGTTCGGTTTTGTGTCGGCCCCGCTGGGGCCGACAAGTCGTTGGCACTGGAGCTTGGAATCTGCGCTCTAGTTGGGACAAACTGCGATCAAGTTTGGAGAAAACAGCACTAATTTCGTTGAAATGAGCAAACTGGAGCACAGATAGGGAAAACTCGAGCGCAGAACGGTCGTTCGTCTTGCCTGCATCCCCTGCGGCAACGGGTTCAATGAACCCTCCTTTGCATTTCCGCGGCAAAAACCTAGCATCCTGTCGGCGCGAGCCGCGCCGAACCCGAACCGGTTTCGTTTCGGCCCCGCTGGGGCCGACAAGTCGTTGGCACTTCAGCTCGGTATCTGCGCTCTAGTTGGGACAAACTGCGATCAAGTTTGGAGAAAGCAGCACTAATTTCGTTAAAATGAGCAAACTGGAGCGCAGATAGGGAAAACTCGAGCGCAGAACGGTCGTTCGTCTTGCCTGCATCCCCTGCGGCAACGGGTTCAGAAAACCCTCCTTTGCCCTGTACATTTTGTATTGAATACCCGCATCTTCTCCCGAGCACAATAGGAATGAAGGGAGAGGTGTGGGATGGAATTATATGATGTGATTATTATCGGAGGCGGCATTGCCGGACTGCAAGCGTCCATTCAACTCGGGCGCTATGACCGACGGGTGCTCGTCTTAGACCGAGGACAAGGGCGCTCAACCCGATGCTTGAAATACCGCAACATTCTCGGGTGGCCAGAGGGGGTGAGTGGCAAAGACCTTCGCCAGATTGGCATCGAGCAAGCGGAGGCGTTAGGGGTGAAATACGTGACGGAAAACGTCACCAACGTTCACCGGCATAGTCCTGAACGATTCCAAATCGCTACCGAGAATGGCAACACGTTCGAAGCGCGCCGACTGCTGTTTGCAACGGGTGTGTCCGACCAGAACCCGTTTCCCCAACTCGAGCCATGCTTCGGATTGAGCGTGTACATTTGCCCGGACTGCGACGGACACGAAGTCGAAAACGAACCCACACTCATCCTCGGCTCCGGAAAAGCTGGCGTCCATATGGCCGAGCGCCTTCACCGGTGGACGGGCGACCTCACATACATTAACCACGAGAAAGAACCGATTAGACAGCAAGATCAACAGAAATTAAAGGACCTTAACGTCACTTATATTGAAGAAAGCATTTTACGTCCTCTAGTTGAGGATCGTCAGTTTCAAGGTGTTGAATTGCAGAACGGGAATACGTTAGAAGCGTCCCATGCCTTCATCGCCTTCGGGTCTATCGATGTGCACTCCGATTTAGCTAGGAAGCTTGGGGCAGAACGGATGGAGAATGGCCACTTGATTACGAATGCTAGAACGAAAATGACGAATGTAGATCACATTTGGGCGGCAGGTGACGTTGGTGTGCATGCTGAACAAGTCACGATCGCGATGGGCGAAGGCACGCTTGCGGCTGTTTGGATTGAGAAATCGTTCGGAGAACGATAAAAATCGTATCATAGCTCGGCTATGATACGATTGTGGACCGATTAGCGGTTTTCGACTTGTGCGCGAAACTCATCAAAGTTCGGCGCGTTGTCTGAGTTGAAATTCGTGGATAGTTCAGTCAGTTTTAGCCACAACACTTGGCGCAAATCGTCTCGTTCATCTGGGGACGTTTGCAGTAAGCATTTGCGGATTTTTGGCTCAAAATCGTGAATCAATTCATCCAATTTCTTTCTCTGAATCATTCTCTTCACTCACTCTCTGTATTAATAGTTGCTCTAATCGTTCGAGGCGACGTTCAAACCGAAATAAAAGGTAAAAGGAAATGACGACAGGAAAACCATAGTTGGCAAATAGTTCAACAAACGTGGTTAGCTCAAACATCACGCTCACCTTCATCCATCACCTTACGCAAATGACGGATGGTGAGTAAGCGCATTCTAGACACCGCCTGTTGACTGACTTTCATTTGTTCCGCAATTTCTTTGTTGCTTTGCCCGTGCTTATAGTAACCGATGAGAATTTGTTGCTGACTGGGTGTTAGTTTCTTAAGTGCTTCTGATAACTTCGGATCTGCACTCCACGAGGTCACATCTTCGGATTCAAATACGTGACCATAGTCTTCATAATACGGTGTGCCTGAACCTAATAGGTTGTCCAAAATAAGTGGTTGGTCTTCGCCGGTTTTGCGGCGTTTTTGATCATAGTCAACCGCCGTCCAGTGTAACGACTTTGACAAATAAGCGGTTAACTGAACATTGGCATAGAAACTTTTAAACATGCGGTTGAGTTGCTTCTGATTTTCTTCAGAAGGTTGACAGATACTGCGAATGAAAACCGAACGCGCCCCGGGGTCATTTAAGAACTGCTTGATAATCGGCTGCTCAAACAATTCACGATTTTTGTGAATAAATGCTTTCATCTGCGGGCATTCGGTTTCCAGCTTTTCAAGTTGAACATGCATAGAACTCACCCCTCCCTGCTTGTATATGACAAAAAGAGTAAATTGGTGTGGGTTGTACAACAAAAAGGGGAACATTAGTTCTTATATCATAACGGATAACCGAACACATTGTCCAATGTTGAAAATAATTATTGACACATTATAGATATTGCTGTATTGTATTAAGAATAACATTTCGCGCATCACAAATCGCTGAATCTGATAGCGAAGCTGACACAGCATATTTTTAATAAGTAGTAAATAATGAATATTCCGACAAAATATGACGTTTTGCATAGCTCGAATTAGGGAATAGGATATTCATGGAAAAAGAGGGGTGCGCATAGAACAGTTATAGAGAGAATAAAAGAGGTGAGAAAAGATGAGAATGGGAACACTCCTATTGATCATCGCCGGAATGCTTCTGTCCATTTCGTTCTTAGTATTTGGTGTACTAACGAATGCAGAAGTGACGAGCATCGTAGCTCAAGTCATTGGCTTTTCTGGCATGGTCTTCACATTGTTATACGGTTTACTCATTACACGTACAGCAACTCAAACGACCGAAAGATAAAAAACCCGCGCCGCCTGCGGGTTTTTTGTTTTTAATTTTGATGAATGGCGTACAAGGAAACGTGCCGATTTCGGTGAAGCAGTTCTTTTTCCTTCACCATTCCAGCGCGGGTTGCAACGTTCACCGACCGTGCGTGACGCTCATCAATCAACGACACAATTCTCGGAACATCCAACGTCTCCAACGCGAAGCGCAGGCAGGCCCGGGCGGCTTCACTCGCATACCCATTCCCCCACTCCGCTTTGACGAACAAATACCCCATTTCTACTTCTACATGACCATCAATTCGGTGGGGCACAATGCCGCATTGACCGAGAAAGCGCCCGTCTTCTTCGTGCTCGACGACCCACATCCCGATATTGTATTTTCGGTAATTCTCAAGTGTCCAATCGAGCCAAGACGACGCGTCAGGTGTTTTGCCAGCATAATAGTGCATCGAATCGGTGTCTTCAAAGATGCGTGCTAATGATAAGTGATCGTCTGTCGTCATCTTGCGCACGTGTAACCGTTCTGTTCGTGTAATTGTCTCCATCAAAACCTCCTGCTGTCCTGCTATTATGAGGCATTGAGGAGACGATGTAAATTTACGCGGAGACGTTCATCTGTGTTGTCGTGTCTTGCTTCACGCGCTTGATGTTCACTTTCATGAGAATGGCCGCAAACAGCGCAACGGCAAGCAAGATCGTGAACAATACGAACGCAGAGGTGAATTCTCCTGTACGCTCAAACGTCATTGAAACAGCCGTTGGACCCGCAATTCCTGCCATCGCCCAAGCGGTCAGTGTGTAGCCGTGAATGGCGCCAAGTTGCTTCGTACCGAACAAGTCTCCGATAAATGCAGGCAAGCACGCAAATCCACCACCATAACACGTCATAATGAGATAAAGCAGAATCGAGAACATCACTTCATTCGTCGTAAACGGCAGGGCAATAAACGCGCCGAGCTGAATGACGAAGAAGACAATATACATATTCGCTCGCCCGATATAATCGGAAAAACTTGCCCAACCAATACGGCCAATGCCGTTAAAGAAGCCCATCACCCCGACAACGGTCGCTGCAAATGCACTTGAAGCGCCGGTGATCGTCTCGGTCATGTTGGCCGCTACCGCAAGCAGCATGATCCCCGCAGAGATATTAATGAACATCATGACCCACAACAAATAAAAACGCATCGTTTTGAGCGACTCATTCGCCGTCAATTGAGCCAAGTCGGTCGCCGCCGTACGTGGTTTCTCTTTCTCAGAGTCCGTTTGCATATTGGCTGGTTTCCAACCTTCTGGTGGCGGCGCCAAATAACTCGCGCCAGCAATCATAAGGACAAAGTATAAAGAACCCAATATGTAAAACGTTGATGCAATCGAAACATTGTTCATCAGAAACTCCGCCAACGGACTCGTAATAAGAGCCCCTGAACCAAAACCGAGCACCGCCATACCTGTTGCGAGCCCGCGCCTGTCTGGGAACCACTTCACGAGTGTCGATACCGGCGCAATGTAACCAATCCCTAAACCAATCCCGCCAATTACACCATAAAAAGTAACAAACATTGCGAAATTTTCGATTTGAATTGAGAAACCCGCACCGATCGTTCCTAAACCAAAGAGCAGCGCAGAAATAAGCCCCGATTTCCTCGGACCATTTCGCTCAACAAACTTGCCCATAAACGCCGCCGACATCCCAAGAAAAAATATCGCCACCGTAAAAGCAACCGTAACAGACGTGATACTCCAGCCTACAGAATCATTGATCGGATTCTGATACACACTGTACGCATACACAGAGCCAATCGACAAATGAAGCGCAATCGCAGAGATTGCAATCAACCAACGATTTCGGTTTGCCTGCACACTAAAACCTCCTAAATATTAACGCAATTTCAACCACTATCGTAAATCGTTTACGTGCGGATGTACAGAGAAAACCCTTACTCATGTGAGCGCAGAGGGAGGGGTGGGGTGTGTGGTCTAGATCGTAAGACCTGCGATCTAGATTGCAGGTCTCCTGGATATTTTCAGAAGACACCTGGTTTTTTGGTTGGTGGGGATTCTGCGCTCTAGTTTGCTCTTTTTTACTAATTTAGCGACGATTTCGCAAAACTTGCGCGCAGATTCTCAGGGGAAGAGTGCCGACGACATGTCGGCCCCAGCGGTGCCGAAGCTAAACCGGTCTGGGTTCGGCGCGGCTCGTGCTGATGGCAATTTGGATCTTGGTTCCGTGGGACGGAGCTCATTCTGTTACCTAGTTTAGAGAATCTGTACTCGAGTTGTGCGTAAGTTTCCGTTGAGCGGAAAAAGTGAGGAAGCTGGGGCACAGATGGGCGCAACTAGGTAACAGTTTGGAGGCAGAACCGAGCCGAAACACCCGCTGACGCATATCGGCACGTCGGGTCTGGGCGTTTTGGCGTGGCATTCTGCGCTCCAGCTACCTTACAATTGCACTACATAGAAAAAGCGATCTATGGTGATTTTTTCAGGTGGAAAAAATATTTGCGCTCTGATTATAATTAACGAGAGGAGTGACAGTGATGAAAATTAGCAGTCAAGGCTTTGTTCTTGAATACATAAAACAGTTAGCAAGTGAAAATAAAGATTTGCATAACGAACTACAGCTCTATCGATCGGCTTTGGAACATTCTTATGAGGGCGTCATTGTTGTTGACCATAATGGAATTATTATTTCGGTCAATGAAACGTATGCGGCATTTATTAACCAAACTGCAGATGATGTTCGTGGTAAGCATGTAACTGAAGTTGTAGAAAACACCCGCATGCATATTGTTGCTAAGACTGGCTATCCAGAGATTGCAAACGTTCAAGAGATTAATGGCCATCATATGATCGCCAATCGTATCCCCATTATTATTGGCAACAAAATCGTTGCCGTCGTTGGTAAGATCATGTTTCAAGATTTAGATGATCTTTTTAAGATGAACTCGCAATTTCGTGACTTCTTAAAGACGAAACTCTATGAATCTCCGAATGAGCAGTTAAAGGCGAAATATAGTTTCCATAGAATCGTGGGAAGTGACCAGCAAATTGACAAAACGCGGAAATTAGCGATGAAAGCGGCGAAGACAGATACAACCATACTAATCGAAGGTGAAAGTGGTACGGGAAAAGAGTTGTTTGCCCATGCCATTCATCGAGAAAGTAAACGTTCATTGGGTCCTTTCGTTCAGCTTCATTGTGCGGCGATTCCTGAGACGTTATTTGAATCTGAATTGTTTGGATATAAGGAAGGATCATTCACTGGAGCAAAACAAAGTGGCAAAATCGGAAAAATTGCACTAGCGCATAGGGGAACTTTATTTTTGGATGAAGTGAGTGAAATGCCTTTAGCGATGCAAGTGAAGTTACTTCGGGTTTTACAGGAAAAAGAAATTGAACCGGTTGGTGGCATCGCCCCTGAGCCTGTTGATGTTCGTATCATTGCTGCTACGAATCGATCATTGGAGGAGCTCGTAAAGAAAGGAAGTTTCCGAGCGGATTTATATTATCGTCTACACGTAATGCCCATCCATATCCCATCACTAAGGAATCGCCTTCATGATTTTGGAACCCTTGCCCATTCTTTATTAAGGGAGCTTGAGCAAGAGATGGGAATTGCAGTTGCTGGGCTAACAAGACAAGCCGAAGAGAAATTAAAATCGCACACGTGGCCTGGGAATATACGTGAGTTGAGAAATGTACTAGAACGGGCGATGATTCGTAAGGAAGATGAATGGATTGAAACGAACGACCTTAGCTTTTCAGCGATTCTTTCTGAAGAAGACACAGATGAAGAAACATTGCAAACAGCGATTGAGAAAGAGGAACGACGCAAGATCATTGCGGCGCTTGCGAAAGAAAATGGGGATGCAACAAAAGCGGCTTCAAGTTTAGGAATTGGTAAATCAAGCTTTTATGCAAAACGTTCGAAACATAACATTCCATAAATCAGGAAAATTTTCCGGAATTATGGAATGTGAAAGGTGTCCATGCTTAGAAACCCTTGATTTCTTGACATTTAATAATTGGCACACTTATTGCATTAGTATTATGTAATCGCTTTCAATTTTGGATGATGGAGGGATCTAGGTGTTATTCAGTTTAATTGGGTTAGTAGGGGGTCTAACATTACTTATCGTTTTGACGATGCGAGGGTGGAACTTATTAATTTCGACCCCTTTGTGTGCTCTGTTTTTAGCTGTCTTTAGTGGTATTCCATTGTTTCCTCAGCTTGTAGCAGAAGGAGATCCAAACCTTGTCGGAAACTATATGACCGGATTTGCAAATTTTGTCGGTCAATGGTTTTTAATGTTCTTGCTCGGATCAATGTTTGGAAAAGTAATGGAAGATGCACGAGCAGCAGACAGTGTCTCGAAGTTTGTCATTGATAAACTCGGCGTAAAGTATGCGATTGCAGCGATTGTTGCTGCGTGTGCGATTTTAACTTACGGAGGCGTTAGTTTATTCGTCGTAGGTTTTTCCGTATTTCCGTTAGCTTTAAGTTTATTTCGTCAAGGTAATTTACCGAGGCGCTTTATTCCAGCAACTCTTGCTTTTGGTTCAGTGACGTTTACGATGACTTCAGCAGGTTCACCAGAAATTCAAAACTGGATTCCGATGCCGATTTTAGGGACGTCACCTTATGCAGGTTGGCAAGTGAGCTTGATTGTTGCAATTTTTATGATTTTCTTTGGGTATTACCTACTTAAATGGATGGTTAACCGAGCAGTGAGAAAAGGTGAGAAGTTTGATCATCGTCCAGGTGATCCAGAGCCAGTCGAACAAGATTTACCAAGCCCATTGTTATCCGCAATTCCACTTGTTGTTGTGTTAGTCATTGCCTTTTTATTCCATGACACACTGGAACATTCTGCACTCATTATCGCACTTGCGAGTGGTATTTTTACGACTTGGATTTTAAACCGCAAATACTTAACGGATGTCTGGGGATCTGCTTCAAAAGGAACAATGGGTGCTTTGCTTGCGATCACGAATACTGCAGCCGTTGTTGGGTTTGGTGCAGTCGCACAAGCGACACCTGCGTTTAGTGCAGCGGTTGATATTGTGACTGGCTTTGATGGGAACCCGCTTATTGGTGCAGCCATTGCCGTCGGAGTTATTGCTGGTCTTACAGGATCATCTTCAGGAGGGCAACAAATTGCATTGCCGCTTATTGCTCCTCATTATCTTGATGCAGGTGTGAACCCAGAAGCATTGCACCGTGTTGTTGCGATTTCATCTGGTGCATTGGATACACTGCCACACGGCGGCTACGTTGTAACGACGATTCGAGCTATTTGTGGTGAATCACACCGCGTTGCGTATGGACCGCTAGCGATGGTTACAGTACTTGTCCCAATCATTGGAGTAATTCTTGCAATTATTTTATTCTCCTTTGGACTAGGTATCTAATAACAATAATAAAGGAAGGCGATATTATGACATCATTAGAAAACCGCGTTGCGATCATTACAGGAGCAGCAAATGGATTAGGTCTAGAAATTGCAAAATCCTATGTTAACGCTGGAGCGAAAGTTGTGCTTAGTGATTTGAACGAAGAAGTATTGCAAACAAGAGTTCAAGAGTTTAAACAAGATGGGTACGAAGTGATGGGGATTACGTGTAATGTTCAAAGTGAAGCAGACATTACACGTACAGTGCAAGAGACGATGACGACGTTTGGTCGAATCGATATTCTCGTCAACAACGCGGGAATGCAATATGTTTCATCGGTTGAGACGTTCCCAACGGTAACGTTTGAACGAATGATTGATATTATGCTTACTGGGCCTTTCCGCTTTATTAAAGAAGTGTTCCCAATCATGAAAGAACAACAATACGGACGTATTATTAATATGGCAAGTATTAACGGATTGATTGGCTATGCGGGGAAATCAGCTTACAATAGCGCAAAACATGGATTAATTGGTTTAACGAAAGTAACCGCTCTTGAAGGAGCAGCAGATGGGATTACCGTTAACGCTCTTTGTCCTGGTTATGTACGTACTGATCTTGTTCAAAAACAATTAGATGACTTATCAAAAGAACGTGGCGTCAGTGAAGAGCAAGTGTTAGAAGACGTCTTTTACCCGCTCATTCCGCAACGACGATTGTTAGAAACCGAGGAGATTGCCGATTATGCTCTCTTTTTAGCTCGTGAGCAATCTAAAGGCATTACCGGTCAAGCAAATACGATTGACGGCGGCTATACGGTTCAATAGCCTCGTGTTTTGTAAAGGAGAGAGGACCATTGAAACAAGTAACTGTTATTGGTTCAGGAGTGATGGGTCATGGCATTGCCCAGCTGGTAGCACAAGCAAATGTACCCGTCGTTCTCACTGACGTTTATGAATCATCATTAGAAAAAGCCACAGAACTAATAACTGCAAATTTGGCAATGCAAGTTGAACAACAAGCGATTAGCGAGAGTGAGAAAGAGCGGACGCTCATGACATTGTCAACATCGACGGATGTAATACAATCCGCTTCTAACAGTGATCTCGTGATTGAAGCCATTTCTGAGAAACTAGATTTAAAACATGAATTGTATGAAAAACTTGAAGAAGCGATTTCAAAGGAAACAATTATCGCATCGAACACCTCAACATTTTCACTTGAAGCATTAACGAAAAACGTCGCGCACCCTGAACGATTTATCGTGACGCACTTTTTTAACCCTGCTCAATTCGTTCCGCTTGTTGAAGTCGTCAAAGGCAATAAAACGACCGAAGATGTTGCGAAACGTGTGATGAACTTTATGGAGCAGGTTGGCAAACGGCCAATTTTACTTCAAAAGGATGTCCCTGGTTTTATTGCCAATCGGTTGCAAGCCGCCCTCGTTCGTGAAGCGTTTCATTTGTTAGAAGAAGGTGTTGCAGATGCAAGAAGTATTGATCTTGCAGTGACAGAAGGACCTGGCTTACGTTGGGGCTTTTCGGGTCCTCTTGAAACGGCAGACTTTGGAGGACTTGATATTTGGAAGAGTGTCGTGGAGAACTTGGCGCCTGAGCTTTCAGCAAAACAACAAGTACCATCGTTTATTGATGCGGCGATTGAAAATGGGAACTTAGGAACCAAAACGAGCAAAGGCATCTACTCGTATTCAGATGAAGTGATTCAATCGAGACTCGTGGAGCGAGATGAATATCTGCTGAAGATGAGTAAGGTGAGACAATAACAGCTTCACAACGGTTTATTGTTTATTTAATTAGGATGACACACTTTTTATGTCGAGGTTATATAACCAAGCTTAAATAAAATGGGAAAATTTTAAAATGCATTATTCGTTAGGTAGAAAAAATAGATAAATTCTCTTCATTGATTGTATTAAGTTAGTAATTTTATTGACTGGAAGGCTCAGATGCTAGAAACATGGATGTGGCGGCTAAACGACTACAAGAGTCAATCAACGGCTAATAGATTTTTTTATCTAATCCTAATCTAACGAAGCCGACTGAAAAGAAGCTATAAAAATAAACGAGTTTCTCCGGAAGCTCGTTTAATTCTTAAATTCAAAAAGTAGAAGACATCCAGCTTGCTGAAGAAAAAGGATTGAGGGCACCCTTTGACGAGAAAAGGACGACCAATGGATAGACGAATTTCTGTATTACAATACAACTGGTGCAATGGTGGAAGAGGAGCTAACTACAGAGTGCCGCAAGTGAATTTTATGAAATTCATATACAAAGTAATGTATAATGAAAGTTAAACTAGCAGAGCGAACCCTAAGCGAACATAAAATCCCTAGCTGACCCGCACCAACTTTTTGGTCAATTGTGATAAACTATGTAATAGATAGAGGGATTGTCTTGTGCAAAATAACACAAGAAGATTGAATATGCAGACAATATAATGGTTATAGTATAATTATAAGCTATAATCGCAGTCGCACCCTGCGTGGGTGCGTGGATTGAAATGTAAGTCCATCCATGTAATTATTGGATGAAATATGTCGCACCCTGCGTGGGTGCGTGGATTGAAATCATTATATGACTAATGTCATGAAAACCGCTACAGTCGCACCCTGCGTGGGTGCGTGGATTGAAATTTGTGCGGTGAAGAGTTTGATTTTCACCCTGAATTGTCGCACCCTGCGTGGGTGCGTGGATTGAAATAGAAACACCTTCGGTATCGACCGCCAATATGGAAGTCGCACCCCGTGCGGGTGCGTGGATTGAAATGATGTACCTGACTGTTCCACGGTCATTATGCTAAGGTCGCACCCCGCGTGGGTGCGTGGATTGAAATTAATCACTATGTTGAATCAGGAGAAGACAGCTTTGGTCGCACCCCGTGTGGGTGCGTGGATTGAATTTGGCACTTGGAGTACCTCAGCGGAATGGAACGGGTCGCACCCCGTGCGGGTGCGTGGATTGAAATACCTTCTTCAAAACTTCCCGAGACAGGCATCGCGTCGCACCCCGCGTAGGTGTGTTTGTACCTGTCATTCTGCACTCCAGTTTGCTCTTTTTAACGAAATTAGCGCCGAGTACGCAAAACTTGATCGCAGTTTGTCCCAACTAGAGCGCAGATTCTAAGGAGAAGAGTGCCAACGACCGTCGCCCCCGCCGCCGGGAGCCGAAACGAAAACGAGTGCGCTCTCCCATCGGCCCCCCACCCGCCGACAGCAACTAGCGTAACCATAACGAAAATAACCCCCGTGCTAACGTCGGAACAGAGACGCTAGCACGGGGGTTTGCATTTATGTGTCGAGCTGCAAGTGGGTGGCGAGTTCTTCGTGGACGCGTTGGATTTCGGCGTCGGGGACTTCGAGGTAGTAGATGTCGTCGATGCGTGTGCCTTCGCCGGTTAAGGTGAGCTGTTCGATATTGTGGCGGCTCGCTTGATAGCCGGCGAGGTCGGTGATGTCGCCAAACTCTAAATTCGTGCGGACGTTGTCTCCAACGGAGCTCACAATCGTGCCGATATTTGTAATAGAAGAAAGTGAGGCGGCTTCACTCAACACCGCTTCGATCACTTCGCGTTGGCGGTTGTTCCGGCCGAAGTCGCCCTGTGGGTCGTCGAATCGCATGCGCACGTAAGCGAGCGCTTCGTCGCCGTCGAGCTCAAGCTCGCCTTCACTGAATTCATGCGCGTCCATGTCAAACGCGAAATCATTGTCGACAGTAACGCCACCGACCGCATCCACCATGTCACGGAAACCATTCATATTAATCGTAGCGACGTAATCAATCGGGATGTCGAGCAGGTTCTCTACCGACTGCATCGCCATCTCCGCACCGCCGAAGGCGTGCGCGTGATTGATCTTATCCTGCGTGCCACGTCCGACAATTTCAGTGCGCGTATCTCTAGGGATACTTAACATTTTCATTGATTCATCTTCACCGTTGACGGTGACGACGATCATCGTGTCCGTTCGTCCCGAGATTTCTTCATCTTCGCGGTCATCGGTCCCGAGCAGCAGAAAGGATACGGGTTCTTTCGCGTCAATGTTGACGGGCTCTGGGCGATAGAGCGAAGGTTCGACTCGTTCCAAAGTGTTCATTTCATTCGCCGTTGTGGAGAAAGTAGAATACACATAAAATGCGAATCCTCCCGCAGCGACGAGGAATACACCGAGCACGGACCCTAAAACAATGAATAAACGTTTCATACTTTTTCACCTTTTCTTGAAATATGTAGTAAATTATTCGTGAATAATTAAGCTCATCATATTGTCTAAATCTGTCATAAAAGGTATACTTTCTATATCGTTTTTCATTCTACCAAAAATTTTCATAATTAGGTAACTTTTTTTCAGGGGGGCATTATGGAGGAGACGATTAGCCTTCAAGAGATTTTTGCAACCATTAAGAAGCGGTTGCTTATGATTTTCCTTATTACTTTCGTAGCAGTCGGCTTGAGTGGGGTAGTTAGCTACTTTGTGCTCACGCCTGAGTATGAAGCCTCAACGCAACTGCTCGTGAATCAAGAGACCGACAGTCAGACACCGGTGAATGTGAATGACTTACGGACGAACGTTGAACTGATCAATACATATAGCGTCATCATGACGAGCCCGGCGATATTGGATCTCGTCATCAACGAGTTAGGTTTGCAACAATCGGTTAGCGATCTACAGGATAAGATTACGGTCAGTTCTGAAGGGGATTCGCAAGTGGTGTCGGTTTCGGTGCAACATGAGAGCCCGGCGAGTGC
Source organism: Geomicrobium sp. JSM 1781026 (assembly GCF_041949955.1). Classification (NCBI taxonomy): domain Bacteria; kingdom Bacillati; phylum Bacillota; class Bacilli; order Caryophanales; genus Geomicrobium; species Geomicrobium sp. JSM 1781026. Next base: position 427,887 of record NZ_JBHFQF010000002.1, read on the forward strand.
GATCACGATCGCAAACACAGTCGCGAACACGTTTGAAGCGGAAATACCGAGCATTATGAATATTGACAATGTGAGCATTTTGTCCGTTGCCGGGCCCGAGCAAGTTCAGTCGCCCGTGTCACCACAACCGCTTTTAAACATGGCGATTGCGTTTGTTGTTGGAATGATGGCAGCGATTGGCCTTGCCTTCTTGCTAGAGTACTTGGACAACACAATTAAAAATCAATCAGACATAGAAGATCAACTCGGACTGCCTTTACTCGGTGTCATTCCAGTTTTCAATGAAGATGATGAGCGGGTAGACGCTGAGACCGCGACAAGAAAGGAGCGAACGCGTCGTGTTGAAGAGAAAATCACCTAAGAAAGCGAATCGTCGTAGAAGTATTATTACGAGAGATCAACCGCGGTCGCCGATCTCTGAGCAGTTTCGCACCATTCGTACGAACATCCAATACGCCGCCGTTGATGACGTAATGCAAGTCGTCATGGGTACGTCCGCTGGCCCTGGCGATGGCAAAACGACCGTGAATACGAACCTTGCCGTGACGATGAGCCAACAAGGTGGGCGTGTCTTGCTCATTGACGCCGACATGCGCAAACCGACGATGCACTACTCCTTCGGTGTGCCGAACCATCGCGGCTTAAGTTCAGTGATCACTCACCAAAGCAGCTTATCCCAAGCAATCCAACCAACCAATGTTGACGATTTGGACGTGCTCACGTGTGGCCCGATCCCACCGAATCCATCCGAGTTACTTAGTTCAAAGACGATGACGATGATGATGACCGAAGCGCGAAGCCTGTATGACTACATTGTGATCGACACACCTCCCGTTATTGCCGTCACCGATGCCCAAATCATTGCCGGACTGAGTGACGGGGCGATGCTTATCGTCAGTAGTGGAGAAACAGAAATTGACGATGGAAAGAAAGCAGTCGAGCGACTCGCGCAAAGCGGCGTGAAAATGCTCGGTGCCGTCTTAAATCGACAAGCACGTACAGGGAAACAATATGCGTATTATTACGGCAGCTAGAACTAATGGCTAATTATTAGTTCTATTGTGAAAAAATGGTTGTATTTTCCTAGTATATTGTTACAATAGATACATCCAAGTGGATCGCAAAGGAGATGCACACGATTATGATTGACATTCACTGTCATATTTTGCCAGGTATCGATGACGGATCTCCTCATTTACAGGAAAGTATTTCCATGGCGAAAGATGCGGTGAGGAGCGGCATCCACACGATGGTTGCCACACCTCATCATCGGCTAAGACACTACGAGAATTCTCGGGAGAAAGTGTTACAACGAGTGGAAGACTTTAATCGCCGATTATTTAATGAAGACGTCAACTTGACCGTGTTACCGGGGCAAGAAACACGGATTTATGGCGATATGTTAGAAGGGGTTTACGAGAAAGAATTACTCACGTTAAACGACGGAGACAAGTACTTGTTCGTCGAACTGCCTGGCGAGCAAATACCCACATATACGAGTCAACTGCTATATAACGTTTTGCAAAGTGGCATCACACCGATCGTTGTGCACCCAGAACGAAACAGCGCGATTCGAGCGAAGCCGAACTGGTTGTATGACATCGTAAATAGTGGCGTCGCCACCCAACTGACAGCCGGCAGCCTCACTGGTGAGTTCGGAAAAGCAACGAAGCAATTTGCAAATTCATTGATCGAGCATGAACTTGTACACTTTATCGCATCAGATACACACGGCATGAAACGACGCAAAAACCGATTGCAACAAGCATACAAACAAATCCAAGGCGATTTCGGCGACGAAACCGTTCTTTTCTTTCAAGAAAATGCCGAACTCGCCGTCGCACATCAACATATTATGATGAATGAACCATCTCGAATCAAAAAGAAAAAGGTATTCGGTTTATTTTAAATATAGGAAATTAAACAATTCGGTGATGTCTCCTAACCGTTATCAACGGAGACACTCGGCTGTACTGTGGGTGGACAAACCACCTTAGACAAACTTGTCACTAGTGCGGTGTGAGGAGAGGTTAGATGCCTCTGGGTACAAACCCGAAAAGATAGTGCAGAATAATTGAGCCGTTCCCTGAGTTATTGCGCAGTGTTTTTTCACACGTATTGTATAGAAAAAAGGTGGAGTTAACCATGAGTAGAGTGAAGAAAGCAATCATCCCGGCAGCCGGCTTAGGCACAAGATTCTTACCCGCTACGAAAGCGATGCCTAAAGAAATGCTTCCGATCGTCGATAAACCGACGATCCAATACATCGTCGAAGAAGCCGTCGCCTCAGGAATTGAAGATATCATTATCGTTACCGGCAAAGGAAAACGAGCAATTGAAGATCATTTCGACAATTCATTTGAACTTGAACAAACACTCATCGAAAAAGAAAAATTCGATGTATTGGAAAAAGTACAAGCATCATCGAAAGTAGAAATCCATTACATAAGGCAAAAAGAACCTAAAGGACTCGGTCACGCCGTTTGGTGTGCGCGCAAATTCATTGGCAATGAACCATTTGCCGTTTTGCTCGGAGATGATATCGTCCAAGCCGATACACCGTGTTTAAAGCAACTTATCGACCAGTTTGAGCAAGTCGAAAGATCGGTCATTGGTGTACAGCAAGTCGCAGATGAAGAAACGAGTCGATACGGAATCATTGATCCGTTATCCAAACAGGAGCGGTTATATCAAGTCGCTCAATTTGTTGAAAAGCCACCAGTGGGTTCAGCACCTTCAAACTTAGCCATTATGGGCAGATACATACTCACCCCAGACATCTTTCGCTTTCTCGATCGCCAAGAAACCGGTGCAGGTGGAGAAATTCAGCTAACCGATGCCATCCAAGCATTAAACGAAGAACAACAAGTATACGCCTACGACTTCCAAGGAACCCGCTACGACGTAGGGGAGAAATTGGGCTTTGTGTTAACGCAGATAGAGTTTGCGATGCAGAATGACGAATTGAGAGAAGATTTAATGAAGAAAATGAAAAGCTACCTAGGCAGCGCAAAAAGTTCAGTTCAATAATGGGAGGTATTATTTTGAACACATCGCGTGCGCGAGAAAGTGTATATACGGATAGTGATAATATTTCAATTTCAAAAAATGAAAGTACAATCAAGGATGAAAAAGGGTACATTTTTATGAAAAGAGCTATGGACCTTATTGTTGCATTCATTACCAGTATTATTGTATTTCCAATTGTTTTAGTTATTTTAGCCTGCTATTTATTTGAAGCAAAAAAAGGTCCAGTTTTTTTTAAACAAGAGAGAGCAGGAAAAAATGGTCAAATGTTTATGATTTATAAATTTCGCTCCATGGCAATTGATGCAGAAGATCGTTTAAAGAGAGACACGAATTTATATGAAAAGTATGTTGAAAACAACTACAAAATAGAACCTCAAGAAGATCCCCGAATAACTAAATTAGGAGAATTTTTACGCAAGACTAGTTTAGATGAACTTCCTCAGTTAATCAATGTATTAAAGGGTGAGATGAGCTTAGTTGGACCAAGGCCAGTTGTTAAGCCTGAACTTGAAGAATATGGAGATCACTTAGACAAATTCCTTTCTGTTAAACCTGGGGTCACTGGCTATTGGCAAGTAAGTGGTAGAAGTGACGTTGTTTATCCTGAGAGAATAGATGTAGAGCTTTATTATGTTTATAATCGAAGTCTAAAGCTTGATATAAAAATATTATTTAAGACTTTCTATCAAGTTATAACTCGGAAAGGTGCATATTAATAAAAGTATATACATTTGATTTTTTGAATAATTTAATCTAGCGGGATATTAGGGGATTAAAAAATTGAAAATTAGAGACAATATAACTTTTTTATTATCAAATGCAAGTTTTAGTAGTACCCTCTGGTTGTTAGGTGAAAGAATTTTTAAGATGGCATTAGGGTTCTTGATGTTCGCATTAATAGCTAGGCATTTAGGTCCGGAAAATTTTGGCATTCTAAACTATGCGATTGCATTTGTTACACTAGCCATCTCATTTACATCTTTAGGGCTATCAGGCTTATTAGTTAAGGATCTTGTTAATCATCCACAAGATAGGGATAAATTGTTAGGCAGTGCTTTAACTATGAGGTTTGTAGCAGGCATTGTCGCATTATTAATTATAACAACATTTTTATATGTTACAGAAGATAACATAATAGCACGTACAGTCTTGATAATAATCAGCTTGAGGCTTGTATTGGATTGTCTAGAAGTAATTGATCTCTTTTTCCAATCAATAGTTAAATCGAAGTTTACTGCTATATCAAAAATTATTGCTCTTATAGTCATATTTTTGGTAAATATGACATTAGTTTACATGAACGTTTCGATTATTGGTTTTGCAGTAATAGTTGTAATTGAATTTGTAATTATATATTGTTTGCTTTTTGCATTCTACATATGGAATTTTGGTTCACCCTTAAGATGGAGATTCAATTTTACGTTGTCGAAAAAATTGTTAAAAAGATCATGGCCACTTATAATCTCTGGAGTTGCGGCTATGATTTACTTGAAATCAGATCAAATTATGTTAAGATGGCTTGATTCTGATAGTGCAGTAGGAATATATAGTTCAGCAGTAAGGCTTTCCGAAGTATGGTTTTTTGTTCCAGTAGCAATTGTTACTTCCCAATTCCCCTCTATAATCAATGCAAAAAAACAAGGTATAGAACATTACAATAAAAAACTTCAAGATATATATACGCTGTTATTTTATATGGCTTTATCGTTAGCTATAATCGTAATGTTTATCGGCTCTCCACTTATAAACATCGCATATGGTTCTGAATACTCTGATGGATCCACTATATTAAAAATACATATCTGGACTGCTGTCTTTGTTTTTTTAAGAGCACTACTATCCAAGTGGTTAATTAACGAAGACTTGTATATTTTCTCTTTAGTAAGCCATGGTTTGGGAGCAATTGCAAATATATTTCTTAATCTATGGTTAATACCAATTTATGGAGGTATCGGTGCTGCTGTTGGAACGTTCTTGTCATTTTCAATTTCAACATTATTGTTTACTTTCTTATCTAAAAAGACTAGGGCCGCAGGTATAATGATGATTAGAGCAATTTTAGATCCAGTATTTAGGTTAATTGGATTAATGAAAAAGTAAAAGCATTGAAAATGAATTACAGAGAAAAGAGGAATTAAATTGATTCATAAATATATAACTATTGTTGGGGGAGAACTGTACAATAAAGGCGCCCAAGCAATGACTTTTACAGTAATAAGCGAGTTGGGGAATAAATATCCTAATGCCAAAATCATACTGTTATCATCGATGGATTATAATAGAAGTGAAAATGAAAAAAATATATATAACTTTGAAATCCTTCCGTGGTCAATTAAAGATAAATCCAGAATATTGAGGGGACACGATACAAATCTATCAAAAAAATTAAAGAACTCAATTTTAATGGTAGATATTAGTGGTTTTGCTCTCTCATCTCAAAGAGGATTTAAACCATCTATTCAGTATTTGTTAAATATTAAGATCGCAAAAAAATTCAAATTGCCTATGTATTTATTGCCTCAATCGTTTGGACCATTTAATTATTCAAGAGTCCAAGCTTTTGTAGTAAAAAGTCTCCTAAAAAAATATATTAAGTATCCAAAAATATATGCTCGTGAAGATGCAGGACTTAGTGAAATAAAAAAATATAATTTAAATGCTCAAAGAAGTTATGATATTGTTTTACAGTCAAACAAGAAATATGACTTAGAGAAAATATTTCTTAATGATGCTCAGTCTCAAGTCACTTCAGATACAAGAAAAAATTCTGTAGCTATTATTCCAAACAAAAAATTAGCAGATCATAAGGTGGACATTAATTTAAATAAGATTTATAAAGAATTGGTTGAGAAATTACTAAGTCTTGGTAAAACAGTATATCTAATTTTTCATTCCCCTGAGGACCGTGAGATTTGTGAAAGTATAAAGCAAGATTTTAATAATGATAATAATGTAATATATATAAATCAGGTTGTTGAATGTACAAATGTAGAGACATTCTTAAAAGAAATGGATTTTATAATTGCTTCAAGATACCATTCAATAATACACGCTTATAAAGAATTTACTCCTGCTTTGGTGCTTGGTTGGGCAGTTAAATATAAGGAGTTATTAGAGGCTTTTGGTCAAGAGAGATACTTATTCCAAGTTCAAAATAGCTTTGTAATCAAAGATCTATTGGATAAAGTCGAGGAGCTTGAATTAAATAAGAGTAATGAGAGTAGTAAAATTAAAGTAAGATTAACTGAAATTCAAAAACACAATGTCTTTGATGAAATAAAGATTTAGTTAAGTAAGTGGGTGCGCAAAATTGGAGAAGAAAAACATTGTCTTTTTAAGTCATACAAATATGGGAGGTCCATTTGTTGTAGGCTCTCATCATTATGCTAAGGAGCTTTCCATGAGAGGACATAAAGTATTTCATATTAGTACTCCGGTTACATTATTTCATAAATTAAAAAAGGATAGTATTACAAGGTATAAGATTAGAAACATGAATAAATTGATGGTAGAATCGGATAATTTATTTCAACTAATTCCATATTCTAGAGGTTTACCATGGAAATACTCTCGCTACATATATAATGTTTTTGGTTTAAATTTCCTCACAAAACCTATTGAGCGTAAAATATCTCAACAGGTTAAAGAAATATTTAATAATGAAGAAGTTGATTACTTAATTTTAGACCAACCAATTATGGTTGGTCTAGAAACTGTAATCGAATACAATAAACTTATTTATAGACCTACAGATATATATGAAAAAATAATGGAAGATCGAATTGTAACTGTAGCTGAGAAGAATATTTTAAGTATTTGTGATGGTGTTATAAGTACATCACCTACAGTCGACAAGCATATTAGCCAATTAATTGATAAAAAATTTAAAATTACTCTAGAAAATGCAGGAGAACTTAATCATTTTAAAAAAAAATCACCAATACCAAAAGAATACGAAGAAATAGCTGGTTTTATTGCGGTATATATCGGAGCATTAGATAAACGATTTGATTTTAGTGTAGTTAGCAAATTGGCTTCAAATTATAGCAATCTTACAATAGTTATAATTGGGCCAATTGTTAATGTTAAAGAAGCAGAAAAATTAAAAAAGCACAAAAATGTAAAACTCCTTGGGTCTATTGATTATTCTGAAATACCTTCTTTTCTTCAACACAGTGATGTTGCATTATTGCCACTTAGTGATCATCCTGCGAACCAAGGAAGGAGTCCCATGAAACTTTATGAATATTTAGCTTCTGGGTTACCGGTAGTAAGTAAAAATTTAAATGATTTGAGAGAGCGGAATTTAGATTATGTGTATTTTTATGACAATGTGGAAAGTTTGCATACTCTGATAAGCGATATTTTGAAAGAAAAAATTGATCAGGACAATATAGCAAGTAGCGTCGGAGAAATATCCTGGAGTTCTAACACAAATAAACTTCTGGACTTCATAAATAAATTGTGAGTTGATATTTTTTATGAATAATATTTTAAAGCCCCATGTGATAGTTTTTGTGACCGTAATGTCAAGTTTTATACTATGGTGGCTTCCAATTGATACTCGTAAAGGTTTTCTCATTGAAGAGGATTTGGCAGCTAAATCTATCTTATTAGTACTCTTTTGGTATACTTCGGTAATTTTTTTCGCTTACATAGGTTACTCATTTGGGAAAAAAATAAAACCTATAGAAATGCTGAATAAAAGTAGCTTAATAGTGAATAACTATTTTTATCGTTTTATATCAATTTTAAGTATAATCGGGATTTTGTTTACCTATGTCACTGTAATTGTTAATAATCCTAATTTCATTTTTGATATTTTAGATGCAAATGCTAATCAACTTAAATATACATTATATGACAACTATTCACAGGGACTACATTCTCTTCGGTATTTAACTATAGTAAGTGGGGCATTGGCAATATTGAAATTAATTAAAAGGCAGCAAAGCATTCTTGATTGGATAAACATAGTGGCTGTCCTAATGACTGCACTAGTATCTTCTAGATTAGCAATAGTAATGTTAATGGTTTTACTATTTTGCAGTCTTATTCAGCAAAGAATAAAAGTAAAAAGAGGTATACTTATAACTCTTGGCATTCTTATGTTTTTCGCCTTAACAATTTTTAATTATACTAGAAATGCTAACTTTTACAGAGATCATTATAATATAGAAAATCCTATATTAATGAATTTAGCTGAAATAATGACTTATTTAGGGACTCCCTTCCAAGCTACCTTGGGGGTGCTGAATAACATTGAACATTTTAATAGAACTACGACATTAACTGAACTAATTAGTTTTATCATACCAGAAACGTTTCATGGTTTGCTCGGTATTGAAGTGAATTTCATAAGTACTTATCGATACTTTGTCAATTTAGAAGATGCATTAACTACAAATTCATCGCTAGTTTTATTAGTTGATTCCATTGGCTTCTATTCTTTTTTTATAATAATTTTTACTGTTATTGTATACTCAGTTATTATTGGACATTTTAGTAATTATAGTAATGCACTGGTTTTAATATCGTATATTTTTCTTTATTGTATGTTTGAATTATGGAGGACTTTTTTATTTAACCAAGGAATCGTACACACCTTAGCTATAGGCACAATACTTAGCTATATTTGTGCTCTGATAATCTATTTGATGACAAGAAGTAGAAGTTTGAAAGAGGGATAAAAGATTATGAATGTAACTATAGATGTTAGGATGTTAAATAATTCCGGTATCGGAACTTATTTAAAAAATATTATTCCTTATATAATTCAAGAGGGAATACATATTTCATTAATTGGACAAGAACATGAAATTTCTGAACTTGGCTGGAATGAATTCAAGAATGTTGAAGTGATTGCTTGCGACTTTAATATTTATTCGATCAAAGAACAAATTTCTTTGAAAGAATTTGTTCCAAATTATACAGACCTGTTATGGGTTCCACATTTTAATGTGCCAATAAATTATCGTGGTAAATTACTGGTCACCATTCATGATGTTTTTCACTTAGCTATGGCAAAAAAAGTAGGAGGTTTATTGAAACGATACTATTCAAAAAAACTATATAAAAATGCTGTAGATTCTGCTGATCATATTATAACTGTGTCTGAATTTTCAAGAAAAGAACTATTGCAGCATTTAGCTTTAAGAATTCATGATTCGAAAATTAAAACTATATATAACGGGGTTTCTCCTAGTTGGTTTAAGTTGAATAAAAATATTCAGATTTCAAGTCCTTATATTGTTTTTGTTGGAAATGTAAAGCCACATAAGAATTTAAGAATATTATTAGAGGCATTTGATTTTATAAAAGATCAATTTCAAATAGAATTAGTTATTGTTGGGAAGAAGGATGGCTTTATTAATGGAGATAATAAGCTATTAACTGAACAATTGAAAAAAATGGATGATAAAATTAAATTTACTGGATATGTATCAGATTTTGAAATAAAAAATTATATTAGTAATGCACAATTACTAGTATTTCCGTCATTATATGAAGGCTTTGGCTTGCCTCCATTAGAAGCAATGGCTTCTGGAGTTCCAACAGTAGTTTCTAACGTTGCATCAATGCCAGAAGTTTGTGGTGATGCGACAATTTATTTCAACCCAACTGATTCAGCAGATTTAGCACAGGCCATAGAAAAAGTACTTAATGATAAAAATTTACAAAAGCATTTAATAAATAAGGGAAAAGAAAATGCGTTAAAATTCACTTGGGAAAAAAGTGCTGGAGAACATATAAGTTTATTAAAGGAGCTATGTAAATCGTGAAAGTTGCTATTGTGCATGATTGGCTTACTACTTATGCAGGTTCAGAAAAAGTAGTTGAACAATTATTGAGAATTTATCCTAATGCTGACTTATTTAGTATCGTTGATTTTTTAGATGATAGTCAACGCTCGTTTATTATGAATAAACCTGTGAATACAACATTTATACAAAAATTGCCACTCGCAAAAAGGAGATACCGAAATTATCTTCCTTTAATGCCAATTGCTATTGAACAGCTGGATGTATCAACATATGATTTAATAATTTCAAGTTCTCATGCGGTAGCTAAGGGAATTATTACAGGACCAGATCAACTCCACATATCTTATGTTCATTCGCCAATACGTTACGCTTGGGATCTACAACATCAGTATTTCAAAGACGCTAATCTTAATACTGGATTAAAGGGAATAATTGCAAAAATAATGATGCACTATATGCGGATGTGGGATTATAGAACATCAAACGGAGTTGATTATTTTATATCAAACTCTTTTTTTATTGGGAAGAGGATAAATAAAGTTTATGGTAGAGAATCTACAGTTATTTATCCACCTGTAGATGTATCATCCTTTTCCTTCTATATTCCAAAAGAAGATTTTTATTTAACAGCATCTAGAATGGTACCTTATAAAAAAATGGATTTAATTGTTAAAGCATTCTCAAATATGCCCGATAAAAAGTTGATAGTAATTGGCGATGGACCTGATTTTAATAAAATTAAAGAAACAGCAGCAAGTAATATTGAACTGTTAGGGTATCAATCCTTTGAAAAATTAATTAGTTATATGCAACGTGCAAAAGGCTTTGTGTTTGCTGCTGAGGAGGATTTTGGCATAACACCAGTTGAATCTCAAGCTTGTGGTACACCAGTAATTGCGTATGGGAAAGGGGGGGCCCTTGAAACGGTTAAAAATACTAAAGAATTAAAAACCGGTATCTTCTTTTATAAGCAAGATGTAGAATCTATTAAAAATGCTGTTATAGAATTTGAAAGTCAATCATTTGATTATCTGAAAATACGCGATCATGCATTAAATTTTTCTCCAGATATATTTAAGAGTAAATTTAAAGAATTTGTACTTGAAAAGTATAATCAGATGTAAAGGATGTGTGTAAATGAAAGTAGTACTATTATCCGGTGGTTCAGGTAAACGTCTATGGCCATTATCAAATGACGCTCGCTCTAAGCAATTTCTTAAAGTATTAGAAGATAAAGATGGATTAAATGCTTCAATGGTAGAAAGAGTTTGGGAGCAACTGAAAGGTGTAGAACTTGATAATTCGACGATTATAGCAACGAGCTTTCCTCAAGTTGATATGATTACAAATCAACTTGGACAAAATGTTCCCCTTATTGTTGAACCTGAACGACTTGATACGTTCCCTGCAATTGCTCTTGCAGCAGTTTATTTGTATTCAGTGCAGGGAGTGAGTCTTGAAGAAGTTGTAACTGTTCTTCCTGTAGATCCTTATGTTGATGATGCGTTTTTTCATAAGGTTAAAGAACTTGAAGAATTATTAAATAATACAAACGCGCAATTAGGTTTAATTGGCGTTCAGCCTACATATCCTTCTTCTAAATATGGGTATATTGTTCCTGAAGAAACAAAACAAGCTCATGTTGAAGTTAGCCATTTTCAAGAAAAACCAACTGAAGAAAAAGCTGAACACTTGTTATCTTTCAATGCTCTTTGGAACACTGGAGTCTTTGCTTTTAAGCTAGATACTATTATTAACCTACTAGTCGATAAAGGATTACCTATTAATTATAGTGAACTATTAAATCGTTATAGTGAATTACCGAAGATCAGTTTTGATTATGAAGTAGTTGAAAAATTAAATCATATCGTTGCATTACCTTATGCAGGGGATTGGAAAGACCTAGGAACGTGGAATACATTAACGGAAGAAATGGCAACTACCGTTTTGGGTAAAGGGGTTATTAGTTCGGATTCTACTAACACGCACATCATTAATGAGCTTGATGTACCAGTCGCTGCGTTGGGTTTAAATGACATTGTCATAGCTGCTAGCCCTGATGGTATACTCGTGACTGATAAATCGGCTAGTCCACGTATTAAAGAGTTGTTAAAAGGTTTTGAGCAGCGTCCGATGTTTGAGGAGCGCAGATGGGGATGGTACCGAGTTGTAGATTCAGCTAGTTATGAAGATGGACAAGAGATGTTAACGAAGCGTATATGTGTAATTGCTGGGAAAAATTTAAGTTATCAATATCACGAATCAAGAAGCGAGGTATGGACAATTGTAAAAGGGGAAGGTGAGTTTGTACTCGATGACAAAATTATACCTGTAGCAGCTGGTGATGTATTGCGCATTCCAGCTAGAGCAAAGCACGGTGTTAAGGCGTTATCAGAACTGGAATTTATTGAAGTACAAACTGGGTTTAATTTAGTTGAAGAGGACAATTATCGTGTTTTTGAAATTTGGGATGATATCGTAAACCATTGTTCAGTGGTGCGGAACTAAAAGTTATAAATAACTGAAGAATTAAACATAATATTCAATAATTTATAGAGATGCTCAAGTGAGTATTTTTTTAATGGACGAAACTGCTTTAACATCGAAGAAATGAAAGTAGCAAAGCTAAATTATTTTTCAGTAGGCCGTAGCTCAGTAATTACGGAAAAGAATATCGCATTATAGACAACACTCGTTGCCAAGTACACGATAAGGCGACGGTTTTTTATTTTCTATAGAGAAGAGGTGGGTCATGGCTATTTTAGTTACTGGCGGTGCGGGCTTTATCGGTTCTCATACGGTGAAGCACTTTACTGATTTGGGAGAGGAGGTCATTGTTGTAGATAATCTTCACACTGGGCATAGGGGTTCTTTAAGCAATGAAATATTCTATGAGTTGGATATTCGAGATACTGCTGCTTTAGAACACGTGTTTAATCAACACCCTATAGAGGCGGTGATACATTTTGCAGCGAGCTCATTGGTTGGTGAAAGTGGTCAACACCCTCACGAGTATTATCATAATAATGTGTACGGCACGATGTGCTTGTTAGATGTGATGAGGCGGAACGACGTCAATTGGATCGTATTCTCATCGACGGCGGCTACGTATGGAGATCCTGAAAGGATTCCGATTAAGGAGCAAGACGTGACTTCACCTACGAACACGTATGGTGAGACGAAATTAACGATGGAGAAGATGATGAAGTGGTACGACCACGCTTATGGATTGAAGTACGTATCACTTCGGTATTTTAATGCTGCTGGGGCACACCCAAGTGGTGCAATCGGTGAACGCCATGACCCAGAAACACACCTGATTCCTTTAATTCTAGAAGTTCCTAATAATCAAAGGGAGAAAGTGTACATCTTTGGCGATCGCTATCCGACGAAGGATGGCACGTGTATTCGAGATTACGTTCATGTCATGGATCTGGCGTCGGCGCATCATGACGCGTTGAACTACTTGCGTGCGGGGAAAGAGAGCGATATATTCAATCTCGGCAACGGTAACGGCTATTCAGTGAAGGAAGTCATTGCCATGGCCCGAGAAGTTACCGGCCACCCGATCCCAGCAGAAGTTAAAGAACGCCGAGACGGCGACCCTGCACAACTCATCGCCTCATCAGAAAAAGCGAAACAGATGTTAGGCTGGGAGCCCCGATACGGATCGCTCAGGAAAATTATAGAGGACGCGTGGAAGTGGCATAGTGGGGAGGGGGCGGGTAAAAAAGTGTCTACAATCTCCGAGCGGCTCTATAACGTGCGATTGGCTATCTCAAAAAGTTCTTTTAAATGAACAAAATTTGCTACTGTACGGAAAAACGATCGAAGGTGCATTTCGACCTTGTTCACTTTCTCTACTATGTTGCGAAACTCGCTTGTAATCGTCTTAATGAGCTACAATGGGTTAATGATTTTTAAAGCCATCGATATACATTTGGCTCCTTTATGCTCTTTAAGAAAAGAGGTTATCAAATCTGATCAGTCTATTAAATAAGAAATAGAATTATTGAATTAGTTAAATTAGTCAACAAGTTGATATTATCATTAGAGGGTTCGTAAATATAGAATAGAAACGAAAGAATTTACAAAATTCACGACAAATTATGCTATATGTAGTGAGTATGAAACGCAGTCCTAATGCAATAGAAACAAGCCAATATCAAAATAAAATCAACTAGGAGGAAGTTGACGTATGAATAAAGAACTGCAAGATTTGTTGCTTTCAAAAGAAAAATACATAGTTGAGAACGCTCTTAACAAAAACTTAGTGGGACATTTAGCGCGAAATTACGACACTGAACTTTTAAACACCCTTCAATCAAACAAGAAGTTAAGCGCCCATTTTTTCTCTTCGACCAATGGAGGTCTTATTTTTAAGGTTGAGGTTTTTCTTCAGTTCTTGAATAACAAGGCATTTTTGCCTGATAGCTATACAAATTATAAGCAAAAAATTGGACTAGGATATAAAGGTGAGGCTGATTTATTTTCTCAAAATAAACAAATTGTTCTTAACTGGCCTTACAAAGATTGTATTCTTGAAGGTGGGCAGAATAAAGAAGATGCGAGAAGAGAAGAAATGTTTTTTAATGAGGTTTTGTCACCAACAGAGGTGACAAGGTTAATGGAACCAAAAGCTTTCTCAAATTTCACTTTACATGATTCGACAGGCGTTTCCAAAGTAGAAAAAGTTTCAGGTAATGAAAATTTAATTATAAAAGGCAACAATCTAGTAGCGCTGTCTAGCCTAAAAGAAAAATTCGCAGGAAAAATTAAATTGATCTATATCGATCCACCATATTATTTCAATGGTAGTAAACCTGAGGATACTTTTAGATACAATTCAAATTTTAAATTATCAACTTGGTTGGTTTTTATGAAAAATCGTCTAGAATTTGCAAAGGAGTTACTGTCAGAGGATGGTGCAATTTTTGCTCAAATTAGTGATGATGGTGTTGCAGAACTACATTTGTTGATGAAGGAGATTTTTAACACACCAACAACCAACAATTTCATTAATAAGATTACGGTGAAAACAAAATCACCTTCAGGTTTTAAGAGTGTTAATCCTGGAGTTTTTGAAACAGCAGAATATATTATTGGCTTTGCAAAAAATAAATCTAAGTGGACATATAATCGCCAATATGTTGAAGCGAGCTACGATGATAACTATAAATGGGTAGTAACCAATAAAGACGATGATTTTAAAAATTGGAATATAAGTAACATTAAAGATGTCATCGCTAATGATTTAGGTTTGACGTTACAAGAATTTAAAAAAAATTATAATAAGAAGTTAATTTTAGGGATGATGGCTGAATATGCCCTAAAAAATTCAGATAAAGTATTTCGACTAGTTACAATAAATGATAATGCAGGGGCAAAAGTAAAAAAAGTCAGAGATGAATCGAAATTAATCCCCAATGAAACCTTTATAGTAAGAAGAAAGGATCAATATGATGTATATGTATATAAAGGTCAAGAAATGGCGTTTTATCAGAAAAAAATTAGAGATATAAATGGTGAAATGGTGCCTAGTGTCCAGGCAACAAATATGTGGATAGACACACCATATGAAGGGATTGCAAAAGAAGGAAAAGTAGATCTAAAAAGTGGAAAAAAACCTGAGAAACTTCTCAAGCGGATTATTGAGATGGGAACTGACTCTGAGAACGATATAGTCATGGATTTCTTTTTAGGTAGTGGTACAACGTGTGCGGTTGCCCATAAACTTGGTCGTAGATATATTGGTATTGAGCAATTAGATTATATCAAAGAACTTGCCATCCCCCGACTGGAATCAGTTATAAATGGAGAAAAAAGTGGTGTTTCTAAGATACAGGAATGGACTGGAGGTGGTTCATTTATTTACTGTGAAATTAAGAATGATGCAAAGAAATTTGTTGATAGAATTGAAGTGGCAACTGACGATAGTGGGCTACTTGAACTATTTGAATTAGCGAAGAAATCCTCTTTTATTTCATATAGAGTGAATCCAAAAAAAATGAAGTCTTTAGAATTCAATAGACTATCATTTGCAGAAAAAAAGCAATTACTATGCGAAATCATCGATAATAATAACTTGTATGTGAATTATTCTGATATTGAGGACCAGTCGTATGGTATTAGTGCCGAAGACAGATTGTTAAACCGCCAATTCTACGGAGGTGAAAAGTAGATATGACGCAGTTCTTATACGAAAAATATGATGGTGGGTTAGGAATTTCTTATAACTATTTTAAAAGTCAAGTTCCACATTATATCAGTGAAAATCTTAGGCATGAATTGCGTGAGTATCAATCAGAAGGTATTGGTCGCTATTTGAACTATGTGCATAAAGAAGAGCAAAAACGGAAATACCCAGAACATTTGCTCTTTAATATGGCAACTGGATCAGGTAAAACGATGATAATGGCGGCAATGATTTTGGAGAAGTATAAGCAGGGTGAAAGGAACTTTCTATTCTTTGTAAATAATTCTAACATTATCGAAAAAACGCGGTCTAACTTTCTGGATTCAACTTCAGGAAAATATATGTTTTCCGATTCCATAATGATTGCTCATGAGTTAGTTGAAATTCAAGAAGTTACAGATTTTTCGGATTCCAATGAAGATGCAATTAACATCTTATTTACAACAATCCAGCAACTTCATATAGACTTGAATTCACCTCGTGAAAATCGTCTTTCGTACGAACAGTTCGAGGATATTTCTGTTGTAATGCTCGCCGACGAAGCACATCATTTGAATGCCGGTCTCAATGCAGGTGAGAAAAAGGATAATACAAGCTGGACTACAACAGTTGATAATATTCAGAGAAATGCAAGGAAATCGTGCCTTTTCGAGTTCACAGCAACGATAGATTTATCCAACTCTGATATCGTAGCAAAGTATAAAGATCACTTACTGTATAAATATGATCTTCAAGATTTCCGATTAGATGGTTATAGTAAAGATGTTTTGTTCCACCTGGTAAATAATGAAGTTGATGTGCGTATGATCCAAGCAATAATAATCAGCCAATTCAGGAAGAAAGTAGCGTTAAAGAATGGAATTAACTTAAAGCCACTCATTCTATTTAAGTCACAATTGAAGACAGAGAGTTCAAGAAATCTATCTAAATTCCTTGGAATTTTGAAATCCCTAACAGTTGAACAAATTGAACAACAAAAACAATCTTCAACTGGTCTTGATGGCATTTTGACACAGGCGTTTGATTTTTTTGATAAAAATGGCATTACTAATGAGAATCTAATTGCCGAATTAATAGATGATTTTCGCGAAGAAAGATTAATGCTTATTGATAGTGCTAATAAGACGAGTAATAAGTTAGTTGAATTAAACACTTTGGAAGATCCTAAAAATGAGATTCGTGCTATCTTTGCCGTTGATATGTTGAACGAGGGATGGGATGTACTAAATCTATTTGATATCGTTCGTCTCTACGATACTCGTGATGGAAGTACAACTAAGGCTGGGTTTAAACCCGGGACCACAACTAATGCAGAGAAGCAACTTATTGGTCGGGGAGCTCGTTACTATCCATTTGTCATCAATAACGACTTAGCTATGAAATACAAGCGGAAATTTGATCATGATGAAGCCTCAGAACTAAGAGTAATTGAACAACTTCACTATCATTCGAAAGACAACCCTAGATATATTTCCGAATTGAAGCAAGTGCTTCGTGAATCTGGAATCTATGATGACCAAACAATGGTGGTAAGGCAAATCAAATTGAAGCGATCCTTTCAGAAAACAGGAACTTATAAGAATGGTGTCGTATGGGTGAATAGTCGAGTTGAGAAGTCATCCTATCCAACAGTGCAAGGATCTTTATTCGGGGAAGATTGGTTAATCACTCTTCCAGATGTACTGGAAGTTTACCTTCCAACCGCTGGTGTTGGAGACTTTGCAGCATTTGAGGGCGAGGTGATGGAGGTTTTCCAAGTTAGAAAAAGGCAGGACAGTCGAAAATTTAAAGTCGGAAAAGAAATCACACTTAATGTTTTGAGAGCAGCAGCAAACCTAAAAAATAAAGATTTTAACTTTGAGAAACTGCATAAGTTTTATGTTGGTTTACCAACTTTGGAAGATCTCTTGAATGAAATTCGAAAAAAAGTATCTATTATTGTTTTTGGAGATGAAGGGGATATAGTAAATCTATCTCAAGACCACAAGCTGTTTATTTCAAATGCAATCTTTCGGGCTATTGCAGATCAATACATTAATGTTCAGAAGCAGTACGAAGGAACTATAAAATTTAAAGCAGTTAAAATTAAAGATATTTTCGGTGAGAGAATTCAACGCAAATATGTAACTGGCTCGAATAACAATAAGGAGAGCGGTGTTTCTCAGAAGGACATGACTGAAACTAATTTTTTTGAGGATATTGACAAACTTGACTGGTATGCTTATACGGATAACTTTGGTACAAGTGAGGAAAAATTAGTTGTTAGAACTATTAAACAACACATGGATGACCTTGAAACAAAATTAACCGATATATACTTGCTACGAAATGAGAAAGCTATAACAATTTATAGTTTTGATAAAGGTAATGCATTCGAGCCAGACTTCATCATGTTTGCAAATGATTCTGAGACTAGAAATGTTTCTTGGCAATTCTTTATTGAGCCTAAAGGCAGTCAATTTTTAGATTCCAATGGGCTATTTGATAATGGTAAAGAGGGTTGGAAGCAAGCTTTCATGAAAAATATTAAAGAAAAGGATGAGAAAGGCATTTTAGTGGATAATACTAATTATCGAATTGTTGGTCTTCCGTTTTACAACGATGACCGCACAAAAGAAACTTTTCTCTATGAATTAAAGACATCACTTAATATCACTGAAGAATTGGAGTTTAAAGCTAGTAATCCAGCTCATGAAATTCACTTTAATGAAAATGAAAACTTTATGCAAGTTGCCGAAGAAAATTCGAAACAAAAATATAAGAGTCGATTTCATAAGCCCCTTTCTTAAATAACGTACAGAAGATCGATGTATATCTATGGCTTTTAAAAAATCGCTAACCCATAGTTGCTAATTAAGACGTTTCGTTGGCTTGTTGGACAATTACCTAACATAGTATCTACGCATTGAGAAAATAAATATATCATCACTAAAAAATATTCTTTGCAAACCCGGTGCCGGCTGTTCTAAACAGCCGGCACCGGGTTATTCACTATGAATTTATTTATTGTGAAACTGTTCATATAGCTTTAATACGTCATCGGTATGCGTGTTTAATAATGTTTTTGCTTTTTGTATGTGGTTATCTTTGAGGTATGTTGTTAATAGATCGTGTTCTCGTTTTGATTTTGCTAGTTTTCCTGGCTCGGAGAATGCAATGGCTTGAACACGTAGTAAAGAGGATCCGATTCGGTGGTACAAGTCGAGTATCATTTTACTATTACTCATTTGAACTACTAGTAAATGGAATTGATGGTTGTAGTACGTATAGTGATACACGTCGGTCTCTTCACGCATTGTTGTTCCAAGGTCTTGCATTCGGGTGACGTAATCTTGATCAATGCCTCGCTCTTCGATCCGCTCCATTGCTAGATGTTCTAAGAAGTTACGTACTTCCAAAATGTCTTTGATTTCTTCAAAGCTGTATGTGCGAACGACTGCTCCTTTTCTTGCTTCTTTTTCAACCAACCCTTCGGCGGTGAGTAAATATAAGGCATCACGGATCGGGGCGCGGCTTATGCCGTATTCATCGGCATAGTCTTTTTCAACTAATTTATCACCGGGTTTTAAATCGCCAGACATGATTTTCATTGAAATTTGATCTGCGATTTGTTTTGCTAAGGAATGTTTATTTAGTTCTTCCATCATTGTTCCTACCTTCTATATGCCACTGTTTGGCCATTTCTTCACGAATAATAATGGACGCTGCTCGTGTTTGCTTGGCTCGCTCATTCCGTAATCGGTGATGAGAGAGGTGGTGTTTTTGCTCGTTCTTGATGCTTTGAAGTTGGTGCAGAAGTTGGTCCTTTACTTGCTCTGCATCTTTTTCACTTGGTTGATCAAAGTTAATGCTATTAATTAATGAGTCGGTTGCACCGAGAGAGTGGAACGATTGAATATCATAAGCCATTGCAGGAACATCTTTTGTGAATCGCTCTAATTCAGACAATGAACGTCTTGTTACTTTCGCTGCTGATTGTTTTGACATGACATGAACTTGGACGTATGGATCGTCAAAAGCGACAATTCGATCCGCTTGCAACCCATGACTTAGAAAAGCTGCAGACAACGCTTTGCCTACGACAAGAGCAACAATTTTATGCCCATGTAGACGAGCTCTGGCATACGCATGAACAGCCGCTGCGCATGATTGATGTAAGCCGAGTGCTTCCTCTTGATGTCCGTATGCCTGGCTTACAACATCAACAATTGCAATAATGGGTGTTTTTCGTTCACGGTTAGCGTCCGCTTCAATCCATTGGTCTATTACATCGGCGATTGCGTAACCTTCTAGTAAACCAAACTCCCCATTTCTTACTCGTGGGAAACGATGAGTGTTGTCTTTTGTGATCGATAGTACGTGAACCGGCTCATCTAACGTTACTTGACCGATTTGTATCGTTGGAACGTTTGTTGATTGAACGCTTCCTATATCGGCTAATTGTTCCAACCAAGTCAAACCCCTAGAGTCTATAGACGGATTATTCTGTTCACTTGAACTTTTCGAGGTCACGTCACATCTTAGTAGATGATACAGGTTTTCTTTATTATTTGTCACTCGCGCATTCTCTGTCATGCCCCTTGCTTCATCAATCGCTTTCTGAATGGCATCAACAGCATCGTCAACGAGAAATTCAATTAATGTTTGCTGTTTTCTAGAATGACTCCCGATACGTAAGTACGTCGCTTTACGATCACTACTGTTTACCTCTGTAATACCTGCTTCTTGTTCAATTACTTCAGGTCCATTCAGACCGAGCCTCGCTTCTTTGGTCATAATGAGTGCATTAAAGAGGCCAGCTGTAATTGACATCCCACCAAAACTACCGATCCGTCCAGGGATAATGCCTATAATCGGCGTGTATTCTTGAAGTTGGACCGCCACTTGCTGAATTTCTGCAATGGCAAGTAAGCCATAGTTTGCTTCTTGGAGGCGTACCCCCCCTGTATCTAATATGATGACTACGTCAAGCTCTTTTCCATTTTTAAGATCACTTAACGCGAGTTCTAAAGCAGCGGCAATCTTAGCTCCAGAAACTTCACCAATCCCACCTCCTTGAAAGTTGCCTTCGATTGAGACTACGCAGGTAGGATAATTGTTTCGGGTGCCTTTCATGACAATAACACCATCATCATTTTGCGGAACGATGTTTTGTTTTTCTAAATGAGGAGAACGTAAACGGTCAAAAGGTCCAAGAAGTTCATAAGCACTGTTCTGATCTAGTAGTGCAAAAGCTTTGTCTCGTGCTGAAGATTCGGCTAATGATTGGGGGATTGTGATTTTCATGATTTTGCCTCCTCTAATGCTTGTTGCAACCGTAGACGAATAACGCCGGGTGTTGCACCAAAGTCATGAATTTCAATTTGCGCACAAACGTCTGCTTCTTCCATAAACCTTTGCAAAACATCTTCCCATAAGTTCTTAAACCCTTCAACATTCGTTTTTACGGTTACGCTACTTGTATTTGCAGGCTCCATAAGGATTTCTGCGTCCCCTGAACCGACGACACCAACATGGACACGCTTTTCAATCGTCTGCGTTGATTCATATGTGTACTGATACTCTTCCATCGTTGCTTCCTCCTAACTTTTCGATAAAAAGGGAAGCAGCGTATAAGTCTGCACTACCTCCTGGTGATATATTGCGGTTGATAAACTGTTGATCAAGTTCTTCGAGAGTGAGGGTACCATTTAGTGCATGTTGTGATTGGATTTGTGCGTAACGTAGACCAGCCATACCCGTTCGGTGGATTACACACGTATCCATTAAATTACGCATGATCGTTAGCAATCGGACGTGTTGTGGTAACAATGAACGATGTGCTAGCGGCAATGGTCTAAGAGCCAATTGCACATGTGGGAAACCACTTTGAGCTTCTCCCTTGGCTCCAAGTACCCCGTGCTGATGAAAGACGTCTTGCCCATTTGAGCGTTCTGATGGTGACTTTAGTTCTATTCTAGCAAGATTTCCAGCTCGATTTAAAATCGATGTTGGTGAACCCATTCCCATTGCATAGGAGGCAGCCAGAAGACCGATGCACCAAATTGCTCCACGATGCGTGTTAACGCCTCCAGTGACGTGCAGCATTTTCCTTTCCGCTTCTAAGCCGATCTCAGCCAATTGTTCTCGTAATTGAAATGAAGGTTGTTGACGATAAGCCAATTCAGCCATCACACCAAAGTATGGAGCAATCACGTTACATGATGCTTCCATCATCTGATAGTCCATGTCGTAGTGAGCACCGTTATTCGCTTGATCGATAAGACCTGGTTTGAAGGTTAGTGCAAGTTCTTCTCTTAATGCGAATTGAGCGGCATGAGTGACATGTTCACGCAGTTTTTGACGAGATAATTCAGCGGTAGCAACACTCATGTCCAGTAGCTCCTAAATTTCTCAGGGGGTTGATACAACCCGTCAGACCACATGACAAGCTCTTCAATGCTTTTAGCAGCGAGTAGTGAACGGTTGGCTTTTGTGACGTCTACGTTTAAATCAGTTGAGGTTGCCACGATGCCTAAGTCTCGTAATCGACGCTTTTCTTGAACAGAACTCGTCATGCCAAGCTCCGTCACACCAGCCACTGCCGCTATCGCTTGCTTTCGTTCTGAAGGGCTGTCACTTTTGTATAGGTAGGCAATGCCTTCTTCCGTCACAAGGTGTGTCACATCGTCGGCATAAATCATAACAGGTGGTGTATCAAGTTTCGCTTCTTTGGCAACTTTGATCGCATCAAGACGCTCAACGAACACTGGGCGATTCCCTGGTTGATGTGTTTCCATCATTTGTACGACTAGTTTTCGTCCTCGAATGAGATCTTCTTGTTCATTTTGCAAATCCAGCCAAGCTTTTGTGCTATGTCTGCGGCCTTTCGGATCGTGCCCCATATTCGGCGCACCACCAAATCCTGCGAGACGTCCACGAACAACGGTTGAAGAGTTGCCGACATAATCCATTTGCAGCGTAGAACCGATAAATAGGTCGACTGCATATTGTCCTGCCATTTGGCAAAGCGTTCGATTTGAGCGCATTGTCCCGTCGCTTCCGACAAAAAACACATCAGGGCGAGCAGATATATATTCTTCCATTCCCTTTTCGCCGCCAAATGAATGAATGCTTTCTATCCAACCGCTCTCAATTGCTGGAATGAGGGTAGGGTGGGGGTTCGCTGCCCAATGTTTACATATCTTTCCTCGTAACCCGAGTGATTGTGCGTATGTCGGTAGTAACAACTCGATTGCAGCCGTGTTAAAGCCAATGCCATGATTTAATGATTGAACTTCGTGCTTTTCATATACCCCGCGAATGGAAAGCATGGCCATTAGTATTTGAATCTCGGTAATGTGTTGAGGGTCACGAGTGAAAAGTGCTTCTAATTGATAGGGCTCATCGCTTTGAACGATCACATCCACCCATGAGGATGGAATATCTACCCGAGGAAGCTCTTCAACAATTTCGTTGACTTGTGCAATGACAATACCATTTTTAAATGCCGTCGCTTCAACAATCGTTGGGGTTTCTTCGGTGTTTGCTCCTGTATACAAATTGCCATTCACATCGGCTTGGTCGGCAGCAACGAGGGCGATATTCGGAATGAGCTCGATAAATAATCTTCCATACAGTTCAATGTATGTGTGAATGTTCCCAACATTGATCTCCTCATCTTCAATCATCTGAGCAATGCGGGTGCTTTGCGGACCTGAAAAGGAGAAGTCAAGTCGGTCTGCAATTTGTTTTTCAAATAAATCTAAATGCTCTGGCCTAGAAACACTGGACATAATGATATGCAGATGATGCAAGCTTTCAGTTGATACTTGCGAAAGTGCTTTGGATAAAAAGGAGGCTTGTTTTTGGTTATTCCCTTCAATGACAACACGGTCGTATGGTTGAATCACACGTTCAAGTAAAGGAATGATGTTGTCACGATGAACAAAGTGACGGTCCATCATCGATGAAACGTTCGCGAGCCTCTCCCGTTTTGCATCGCGCTTTTTTGTCCAATTTCCCTTTATGATTGTTTCCATTTTCTTCACCTCTGTGTATTGATTAACGATTGAATATCTCTTAACCCAATGGTTTCTAGCGACAACGCCTGTATTCCTCCTTGTTCATGTTTTAGTAGATTTGTATAGACACTACCTGGGGGTACTTGAATGAAATTTTGAACCCCTCGCTCAATGAGCATACGCATTCCTCGCTGCCAACGAACTGTCGAACGAATATTACTAGCAAGGTCTTCTACAATGCCCTTTTCTTGACGCAGTAGCTTGCCCGTTTGATTGGCCACAAAAGGATATTTCGGAGGAGACGTCCGTAAGGTTTTGAACCGTTCAAGTAACGTATCTGCAACGTCAGAAAATAAAGGGCTATGTGAGGGAACTGTCACGGATAGATTTGTAATGCGACGTGCGCCTTTTTGTTTTAATACAGAAGAAATCGCGTCTAGCGCGTTTCGCTTACCTGATAATACGACTTGTTCATGAGCGTTTTCATTAGCTAAAAACACGTGCTCTTCTCGTTCAATGAGTTCACGAACGAAGTTCAGATCGAGCCCTTGAACTGCAATCATGCCGTAACCCGTTGGAAAAGCTTGCTCCATTAAAGTCCCACGTAATTGAACGAGATGTATCGCATCTTTTAGTGTGATGACGTTTGCCATAACCGCAGCTGCAAATGCACCTGCAGAATGACCTGCAACAGCATCTATCACAATGTCCGATTCGAGTAATTCATATGCACTACTCACGCCAACGACGAGGAGTGCAAGTTGCACGTGTCTAGTTGAGCTAAAGTTTTCAATATACGCATCAATGTCTTCCCTTAGTTCGTCTTCTAGCAATCTTTTGATGTCTTCAAACGGTTTTGTTCCTCGAAAAGGATCGTACATAGCTTTTTGTTGTGATCCTTGACCAGGAAATAACACAGCGGTTTTCATAAAAGCATCGCCTCTTTACCCACCAAAAATTACGCGCATCATCATATACAATACTGAAGGTCCAAGTAAGCAACCAAGTCCAGTGTAAAACGTAGCGGTTACTGCTCCATACGGAACGAGTTTTGGGTTTAATGCAGCAAGCCCTCCTGCGACACCACTCGTCGTTCCGAGCAATCCTCCAAATACCATGGCAGAACGAGGGTTATTTAAACCGATGTACTTGCCTAAGAAGGGAGTCAAACTCATGGTTAAAATTGCTTTCACTAATCCTGCAGCAATACTAATGGCAATGACTTCTGAACTTGCCCCAATCGCAGCCCCAGTCACGGGTCCAACAATGTATGTTGTTGCTCCAGCGCCAATCGTCGTTAAACTAACCGCATCAGTGTAACCAAACAGTAGACCGAAGATGACACCAATTGTAAAAGAAAGGATGATCCCAAGGAAAAGCGCAAAAACGCCTGTGAAGCCTGCTCGTTTAATTTCTCGAAAATCAGCCCCAAAAGCCGTTGCCACAATGGCAAAGTCGCGCATCATCCCTCCACCAAGAAGACTAATCCCAGCAAAAAGTGAAACATCGGCTAATCCATTCTCACCACCCGTTAACATACCACCGATGTAGGCAAGCACTAGACCAATAATGATCGCAATAGATGAACCGTGGACAAGCCCTCGAGTTGCATATTTTGATAGGGTATAAGCGATGAACATAATCGCCCCAACGATTGCAAAGCCGAAAATAAGACCATTTCCTACAAGAACATTCTCAATGGCTTCAATCATAGAGAGCGCCCCCCGTCATCAAGAGGTTCTTGCTTCCCTTTCCCAATGCGTGTGACGAGCGGAACCGCTAAAAATGAAATAATGACGACACCTATACCTGTAACGATGGCAAGAGGACCGCCACCAATCGCTGCAACGACATTTTGGTTGGCAGCCATAGCTATGACGATTGGAATATACATCGCATTCCAAAAGCCAAGACCCATCTGTGTTGCTTCATTTAAGCGACCTTTAATTTTTAAGCGATCAACTAACAAAATAAGTAACAACATGGCAATTCCAACTCCACCAACGTTCGCACTCACACCCATTGCTAAACCTAACCATTCACCGAATAACATTCCTACAATCATGCAGACCGCCAATATGGCAACACCATAGATAACCATCGCGCACCCCTTTTTTTTGTAAGCGTTTTCAATTTATGGTATACAGTCGACTGTGTACTGGTTTTCGATTATAATGGATATATACTTAATTGTCCATACTTTTCGAAATATTTATTTTTTAGGAGGTGGGGTTTTGTATACGCCACATGATTTATTGAAAATAAATGTTATAGCCTTCTTAAAAGAGCATACTTCTGCTCCTCTATGGGTTCAAAGCTCTCTTCAACAAGTGCCTTTTGTTGTTGTCAGACGTGCTGAAACTACTACAGCGATCCCCATCGGTATTAGAGGCAGCAATCGTAGTGAACGGTTCGCTACAACCGTTAATCCTTCAGTTGTGATTAAAAGGATAACGCCATATGAATTACAGAGTTATCCTTGCCAGTACCTTCACTTAGAGAAAGCCAAACAAACTTTTATATACGTAAAAAAAGTCTTGCAAGAATATAGCTGGGGACCAATAGGTAGCGTTGGCTTTGAAATTGCCACCAGAACAAACGTTATGAATGAGTATAGTGATTTCGATATTATTATCAGATGCAAACATATGGAAGTTTCTAAAGCAAATGATCTCCTTGAACAATTAAACCAAGCACTTGTTTATGTTGATCCTATTGTTGAGACTAATGGTGGGTGGTTTTCTCTAAGAGAATTTGCCAAAGGGGATGGAGTGTTGTTCAAGACATCATTAGGACTGGAACTTCGTCAACACCCTTGGGCATAACAGTATTCGCAACTAATACTGAGTATCAAAAATATGCATGCAATTCCTTTAAGGTATTCACAGTTATACTGTCACGACCGAACAACTAGCAGTGCGAACCCCAAGCGAACATAAAATTCCTAGGTGACCCGCACCAAATTTTCGGTCAATTGTGATAAAGTATGTAATAGATACAATGATAGATGCGCTGAACAAAGCAAAAAAGAGTGAATATGCAGACAATATAACGATTATAGTATAATTATTAGCTGTAATCGCAGTCGCACCCCGCGTGGGTGCGTGGATTGAAATCAAAATTGAATGCATGCGTAAGAATATTGTTTTTGTCGCACCCCGCGTGGGTGCGTGGATTGAAATGCTCCCCTTCCCGCCGTATGCGCAATGAAGTCGGTGTCGCACCCCGCGTGGGTGCGTGGATTGAAATTACAAAGTGATGATTGAAATTGGTGCATTCAGTATTGTCGCACCCCGCGTGGGTGCGTGGATTGAAATTCTTACGCCCGTTTCTAGTTCGGCGACAGTGCGCCGGGTCGCACCCTGTATGGGTGCGTGGATTGAAATGGGGAAACACATTTGCAACCAAGATTTGATGTTATGTCGCACCCTGTACGGGTGCGTGGATTGAAATTGAAATATGCTCTGCTTTTAAGACAATTGGATAGTGTCGCACCCCTCGTGGGTGCGAGGATTGAAATAATTTAGTAGTAGTAATTTAAAGGAGCTTGCGATTTTTAAAATCACATTCGCATTGGGGTTAGTTAATTTTTAATTATTGCGAATTTTAAGAAAAGAATGTAAATGAGTTTTATTATCATTAGCAACTTTAGTTATAAGTAGTACAATTCTATATACTTTTTTATTAGTTGATGCGCCTGGGGTATTGATTTGTATAGTTCTATTTTTGAATTTTATTTTTTTACATCCAATTTGAACTTTATAATAATAATAAGTGTAGACTTCGTATAAAAGCATTTAAAGGTTTGTAGACTGTTTATGAATGTGACACTCTCAGTTCACATGATTCCTCATTATATGGAAGGCTATTTATTAAATATTTTGTGGTGCAATTAAAAATTCAAAAGCAAAGAGCCGCTTAAAGCATAAGGATAGCCTCTTCATGCTTTAAGCCACCTAAGTAGTAATGTAACTTTATAAGATGTCCATTGTTACGTTGGGTCACTTTTTAGTTCATCAGCGGTAACATTAAAATGCTCTGCAAGTTTTTGTAAGAGGTCTTCGGATACGTCTATATCTCTGGATTCGATTTTAGAGAGTAGATATGGTGGAACATTTAATCTTGCAGCTAGTGATTGAACAGATAAATCTTGTTCACTTCTCAATCGTGACAGGTTATTAGCTATGCGTTTTTGGGTTTTTAAGGCTTGCCATTCTCTTTCAAATTCAGGGTCTTTCCTGGCTTCATGGATACGATCATCAATCCAGCTCATTCAGATAAACTCCTTTCAAATTTAGTAATGCAAGTTAATCGTGCAGAGATAAGGCTTGTAAACGCTAGAATGAAGTTGACACTTTTTGATTGATAAGATTTTACACTTTTGCTCAGCTATCCTACCACTTAAGTAAAAAACGTGGGACGGACCACATGGTTGCACAACCCTAACAGATGTAGAGCAAATTCACCAAGGTTTTCCAGTGTTGATTTAGGAATTACCTAAAGCGCTGAATCTCTGCTTCTAAGATTTCAATCATTTCTTCACCGTGAATGCGGGCTTGATTTGGCGTCCAGTCTTTAGAGAGATTTGCCATAAGTTTCAACTTGGGACTTTGTTCAATGACATTCTTATAGCTTTCTTTTTTCCCGGTTGGTGGTAGATTTGAGAACTTGGAATTATCTTGGACTGTAATGAGTGCAAGGTTTCCAAAGTGGTGAACGTCTTCTTCGCTCCATTTGTTGGATTCACCATTAGGTTGTTGCGGGAAGAAATGTTCGATTGAGTTTCTAAATTGAAAATCCCATTCAGAAGAGATGTGATCGCCTTTGTTATCTCGGTAAAGTACGTAATCTAAATACGTGAAGGCGATTCGCTGGATTTGAAAACCTGTAGTTTCTGCAAAATCAATTCTTTCTAGTCTGCTAATACAAAACTGCTCTAGGTGACTGACTAGTTTCTCGGTAAGGTCGTTATGGAGCTTGTTTTTTTGTTCTGATGCCGCTTGCATTAAGTGAAGTAACGTGTAATGAATCCATTTCATTGTTCGTGGAGAAGTGTATGTTACACGTAAACATGATTGTAACTTTCTTAATTGATCTTGGTGTCTGGCAAACGTTGAGTTGTATTTAGGTGCGTCATACTTGTTCTGTTTTGAGAGCTTCTGCAGTGACCATTTTCCGTCGTCTTGGGTCTTAGCGGAATACTCTCGTTTAATAATGAATGTGTCAAAAACAACTCTGGCGTATAAAAGATTAAAGATAAACTTCTTTGCAGAAGTGGAACTCATGAAATTCTCACTTAAAATACTTAATAAATGTTGATCATTAAGTAAGTGCTCTTCTTGTTCCTCATCTTCTGAATGATCTAAGGCATTGACTTGAAGTAAGAAATTCGGGAAGCTTAATATGGATTCAAAACGAGTACTTTCGTAAATCGTCTCTGCTTCGTTCGTTTGTACTGGTTTTTTTGCTGTTGTTAGAATGTCTAACAATTGAGTGCGTTTATTTGTTTGCGTCTGTTTCTCGAATGACTGGAATGCAACAAGCAGTTCGTCAAAATTATTATACGTAAATGTGGACCATTGACTTCCAAAGAGCCAATCCCGTATCGACTTGTCGAAGTTCATTTGGACGTATCTGTTCATGTTCGCGCACGCGTCCCAAATCGTAGCAGCTAATCGCTTCTCTTCTTCAGAGGAAGATAATTGGCTTAATAGCTTTCCTTTAGCAACCTCATGCAATTCCAGTTGTTCACCGCGATTGTTCATAATTTCAAAGTAATGGTTCAGGTCTGTATCTGGAGGAACCTGTACTTGTAATAGCTTTACCGAGTCAAGCTTTTTCTTAAAGTGGTCTTTCTCTTTTTCCGAGAAAGTCTTAAAGTAATTCTCGATCATTGCGTAACCTTGGACAATTTCTTCAGTATACGTTCCATAGCGAAGTTTAGAGGTGTCTTCAAGTACATCTAACGTGTAATTCGAACGTTTACGGGCTTGAAATTCAAGTATGTTCGTTCTGGGTAACTGTAAGTAAGTCAACAAAATAAACAATGTTGTAAGACGTTGTTGCCCATCGATGACTTCCAACTGGTCATTTTTTCTTTTGTTAACGATGAGGTTTCCAAGAAAATAATTATCGGTGTTGCTAGTGACTTGAAAGTAATCAATATCATTAAGCAACAGTTCAATTTCAGTTTGTCCCCACGCATAATTACGTTGATAGATTGGTACTACGTATTCATGCGTAGTAAAAACTTTACTTACAGACAGTTCTTCCACTTCACGAGGCTTCTTCATTTCCGATCACCACCATGTTAATCGTTTTTATTTTACGGATTACCGGTTCGAGACTTTCTTGGGTTGAACGAATTTCTTCTATAGGATCGAGGATGATTTGATTTAATTCGTCTAGGGAGTGCATCTCTGAAATTTGTAGAAATAGTGGGATGTCGTGATTAACTTTACTGTCATCTAAAGCAGACGCATAGTTGTTAATCGTTTGTAACGTTAAGTTTTGCATCGTTAACCGAATTGAGTATGCCCAAGAATAGAGTTTTTTTATGGTAGAGTCTGAGAGTGCATCGATGGAGAAGCGGTCAGCTGTTAAAAGTAGACTGCATATAAACAAACGTTTCGCATACACATTTCCTGCACCGTTTGTCGGAAGTTCATCAAGTGAAAATACTTTTTCAATTTTCACTGTGATATCTTTTAGTAACTTGTCGTAGTAAGAAATAAAATGAAAAAAGCGTCTTCCAGCAATAAGAGGTTGCGTGAGTTGAAAAGCATGGAGTTCGACATTTATTAGGTGGCGATAAGGACTAATATTGTATTGTTCACTATAAATATGAGAGGCAAGATGGTATTTCGCATAACGATGTGTAGTATCCATTTTTATACCTTTAAATATGGAAATTCTTGACGTATCAAAATTGATGCCACTTCGTCTCTTTGACCACTGAATGGTTGGGTAAAGAAAATCAGAGAATAATGCCTCAAGTTGTCGTTGGTCCATCTCTTCCCAATGATCAACGATTTTACCAGTCCCATCTTCATCTGAACCGCTCATTTCCCGTAAATGATACGCCTTTAACAAATCGTGTGGTGACAGAGCCTTCCCACGACTGTTCTGCGAATCAAAGAACTGGAAAGCTTCTTGCTCTGAGTCAGTCACGACTTTAACGATCGAACAGGATTCTTCGATATACTGAATAAAATCGCTCAACCTATTTTCCAAGTCATTTTTCTTTTGGGTGAATAACTGTTGGTTTTCAAGTATGGCGTTTTTAGAAATATCATCATACTCTTCAGACAAAAGCGAGAAGTCCATCGTGTTTTTACCGAGACAAAAAAGCAAGATGGTCAATGTCGTAAGACGTTGTTGGCCATCAACAATGTTGAATTTACCCGAAGGGTCTTTATGTAGAATCACCGTTCCAATTCGATATTCACTAATACCATTTTGATAAGCGTGGAGAAGGTCATTAAACAACATATTTGCTGTCGATACTTTCCATTTGTACGAACGCTGATATTCAGGGATACGTAAGTTTAAAGACAACAGTTCCCTTACGGACACAATTTGCTGTTCTTTTAGCATCATCACCGGTCCTTACTATCTTTCGAGAGAATTGAAAACATAGAAGCATTGAACTGAGCATTAGATGAGTGATATTTTCCAGTATATAACAAACAACTTGTTTTTTCATCAGAAGCACATATCATATAACATATTTTTCTACTTATTAAACATTACTCCCAGTTAGTTGCGTAGTAATGGCGTCGCACCCTGCGTGCATGGATGGAAAAAGAAATATGCTTTGCTATTAAGACAATTGGATAAGTCGCACCCATTATGGGTGTGTGGATTGTAATTATTGGGTGATAGAATTTTGACGGTAATTCCGAGACGAACTCTGCATGGTTGCGTGGGTTGAAATTTACGCAACTAACTGGGTAGTTAGTTGATTAAAGTCACACTTCCTACGAGACGAATGAATTGAAAATAGTAGAGTTCTTCGCCGTTTATATTCACATGGAGGCGAACAAAATAGAATATCTGTATCAATTAAAGTAGAGAAGCGTTTGGTATGTATAGTAGTTGACAAATCATACAACAAGAGCTCTTGGTAAAGATCTCTGACGAATCGGTACAAAGTAGATGTTGTATACAATTGTTGTGTTGAATTAATGAAAATCATATACAAAGTAATGTATAATGAAAGTGAAACTAGCAGTGCGAACCCCAAGCGAACATAAAATCCCTAGGTGACCCGCATCGAATTTTCGGTCAATTGTGATAAACTATGTAATAGAGAGTGGAATTGTCATATGCAAAAAAACTATAGAAGATTGAATATGCAGACAATATAACGGTTATAGTATAATTATAAGCTATAATCGCAGTCGCACCCCGTGTGGGTGCGTGGATTGAAATAAACCCCTTGTTAAATGGTCAAGTATCCGTGTACCTGTCGCACCCCGTGTGGGTGCGTGGATTGAAATTGTAAAACTCAACGGCAATTTCGATCCCCAAAACACGTGTCGCACCCCGTGTGGGTGCGTGGATTGAAATTGGCTCCTTCGGCAAATACGTTAGGTTTGAGTATGTCGCACCCCGTGTGGGTGCGTGGATTGAAATACCGCACAAGTTTAACGACATGTGGCTCGCTCTTGGTCGCACCCCGTGTGGGTGCGTGGATTGAAATACCAAGTTGTAGTATCTTTTTGTACGATCAGAAATGTCGCACCCTGCATCGAATGAAATAAACCACCAGCTACAATGGCTCTCGCCAACAACAAGCCCTGGATCTGTAAGACGGATCCAGGGCTTTGCTCTGAAGTTGCTAAATATGTAACTGTGTCAGAAAAGTCTTCCGGTGTACCTAGACGTTCAAGGGAGAGGCATTGAAATCATCAATTGTTTTTTCATCTTTTCCATCCAAAAATAATGGAGTCGCAGTTGGACCAAGGGGGAATTTGATTAGTTTTCCAGTAGTCATATTACGTAGCTTCTTATTCATTGCATTTGAATCAGAAACGACCCCTTCAAAAGTAAACTAGTAGCTCTGTAAACAATAAGTGCCAAGGTCTCTCGTTCAAACAAGGAGATTCTAGCGATGTAAGTGACGACATTAATTATTATGATGAGTAATTAGTCTTTCGTTCTCTGCATCATCTATCGCATCAATTTCTGATTTCCCATCTTGAGATACTGAGATAAATAAATAAAATTGTCTATCAGGTTGGAATCCATTACCCTCTAAAGATGACGGAATGTGGTATTTTTTCTGCAGAGCGTTAACGTCCTTAAAAGATGTTTTCTCTCTAACATTTAGTTTTGCCTTTGAGAATTCTTTATACTCTTCTTTATCAACAACCTTCTCATAGAAATCTTCGTCAGTCATGAAGGTCTTATCAGAGTTGTCAGGGTACTTCTCCTAAGATTCTTGAGCACTTATAACGGGGGGCCTTGAAGCCATAAAGATTAAAAATAAAAAATCCGAAAAAATTATTCTACGTAGGTTCATTTATTCTCATCTCCTCTTTCTATAATGTGAGGTAAAATTTAACTTTTTTGCCAACATGAAAAAAGGTTGAAAATAATAAGAATTCGATTTTGCCTCATCGGAGAGAATATACGGAAAGCTACAGCTATAGCAAGTCGCACGATAATAGTGAAGTGACCGGTTCTCTGCTAAAATCCCATAATTATGTTAAAATTTTCAAGAGATCTACTCCTATTGGTGCTGCTAGAATGTATGGCTGCATCACAAATCAGGTTGTGGGAAATTAGTTAACAGATACATATATTCAGGGGGGCACATGAATAGACGAAACGATATTTTAGATGCGTGGATTATGATTGAACAGCTGTCGGAAGGTTCTATTAATAAAAAAGATTCTTCTTTAGTGCCATTACGTACTCAGGAAGAAGATTGGCATAGCTTTTTCTCACGCTTCTTAGAAAAACAAAAAGAAGAACGAAACATTACAGACAAGGGTTTTAAAAAATCTGGTCTTATTCTTTATTTCGGTATTTTCAATTTTGAAGAAGTAATTGAATTGTTGCGGCGTCAATTTAAAATTGAAAAATCGTATGAAGAGGTAAGTAAATCTGAGAAGTTCACCTTCTTATTAAGCTTTGATAACGAACTTAATTTCAAAGAAGACGAATTATTCTTTACGATGAGTGGCTATGTTCAACAATACAAAGAATTCCCTGAAGACTTCACCGGATTTGAAGAGAACTTTAAAGAGGATCTGAAAAAGAGATTTGAAGAAGACTTTAATCAAACAGTGAAGGAACTTTTTACAAAATACGTGGTGTCTAAAGAACATTTTCGTTATCAATTCGTGAATAATGTTGCGAATAGTGATCCTAAACTCCATTCGTTTTTTATAGAGGATTTGAATAAAGCAAAGAAAAAGTCGAATGAGAACTTGGATCGCTATTTTAATGGGTTTGTAGGACCTCGCCACAATCTTGACAGCAATAAAGAGTCCGCTCATTTTAATCGAAATGCTTTTGAGAGTATTTTACAGCCGAAATTTTTCCCTCTTGGACGTTTCCCGAGTAATCCGAAGTTTGCATTGTCCTTTATGCAACAGGTTGCGGTTAATCTCGCATCAAATGATCGTAACCCCATTCGGAGTGTAAATGGGCCACCAGGGACAGGTAAAACCACCTTACTTAAAGATATTTTTGCGGATTTAGTTGTGCAACAAGCATCGGAAATCGTCGCTTTATCTACAAAACGTATAGATGGTAGCTTAACGTACTGGGAAAATGCCAAATTGGGTGTTTTGCCACACATTATTTCTGAGAAGAATATCGTTGTTGCCAGTTCAAATAACGGTGCGGTTCAAAACATTGTTAGAGAATTGCCGAAGAACGAACAGATCTCAGAAGAATTTCAAAAGCAGCTTGCTGAGGCTGATTATTTTAAGCATTTATCCAACTTTGGAGTAAAGGGAGAAGGGATTGGAAAACATCCTGCTCATGCCTTTGAACATGTAGAAGATGAGAATTGGGGAACCTTTTCATTAGAGGGTGGCACCTCAAAAAATATGAATAACGTTCTCTTACATATCAAATCAATTGAGGGAAATTTAGAAGATGACTACCAAACTAATGAAGATGTTTATAAGGAATTTATTCGTCTTACTGAACGATTAAAAAAAGAAAGGGAAACGATACAACAATTCAGTGAAAAGGTATATCTTCTTGAAAAGGTAAAAAATGAGTATACTGAGCAACGGGCTGCTTTTAATGAAAAAGAAAAGCAAAAGCATGAAGCCTTAGCCTCCTTTGAAAAAAGAGAGAGAGACGACAATGAAAGAGTCGAACAGGAAAAGGCTCATTTGAAAAAGAAACATGCCAGTAAATCTATCGAACTCGAAGATCGAAAAAATGTAAAAGCTCAAGCTGAAAGGAATTATAATGTCATTATCGCAAAAAAGCCAAGCCTTTTCTGGGTGAAAAAACTGTTAAAGGTGCCGGAAATGAACGAATATATGAATGAGCTTACGAGCGCAAATGACAAATTGAATCAGCTGACTGAACAGCAAACAGACTTAATTAAGACGCAGTCGAAATTGGAAAAGCAAATAAATGACTATGAAAAAAGAGTAGAGAGCTCAGTGAAAAGGATTGAAGAATCACAGGCTGAATTCAATCAATGGATTAGTACTGAACAAACGATTTTGCGAAATTTAGAGCAGCAAATAACAGCCTTGACGGAAGAATTGGAGGGAAGTGATAGGAGGATACTTGATTTTTCACTCTCCTATGATCAACTCCAAAAATCCAACCCTTGGTTTTCTGATCATTTCCGTACCTTACAATCAGAGCTCTTTATTTTAGCACTAAAAGTACGGAAACAATTCCTTTATGAGAACAGAAAGAATGTAAAGAAGGCGAGGATGATTTGGCAAAGACAGTCTGAGTACATTGCAAAAGAAAATGGACTTCTAATCCTTGCTGAGTCGTGGCAATGGATCAACTTCACGATCCCTGTCATTAGCACAACGTTTGCTAGTTTTGGTCGGATGTTTAAACACCTGAATGAAAACTCAATAGAGAATTTATTTATAGATGAAGCTGGTCAAGCACTTCCACAAGCGAGTGTTGGGGCCATCTTTAGAAGTAAAAAGGTGATGGTCGTTGGAGATCCATCGCAAATTAAGCCTGTATTAACATTAGATTCACCTGTTTTGAGCTTGATAGGAAGGCATTACAAAGTGAATGAAACATTCGTCTCGGGTGATGCATCGACTCAGACACTTGTTGATGCAACGAGTCAGTTTGGCTTTCAAAAAGATGAAGAAGAATGGATTGGTATTCCTCTTTGGGTGCACCGACGATCAAATTATCCGATGTTTACCATTTCTAATGAAATCTCGTATAACAATTTAATGGTTCAAGGCAAAGAAGGAGATGCTGCACAAGGTAAATCAGATTGGTTTGATTCAAAAGGAAATGCCATTGACAAGTATGTCAAAGACCAAGCTCTCTTACTTAAAAAGCTAATTACGAATCGTTTGCAAGACACCCCGGATTTAGCTGAAGACATCTATGTCATCACACCATTTAGGAACGTTGCTTTTAAAGTGGCACGTGTGCTAGATGACATTAATTTCACAAAAAGAGAAAACGGAAAACCGGTTAACGTTGGAACCGTACATACGTTTCAAGGAAAAGAAGCAAAGATTGTCTACTTTGTGTTAGGAGCAGATTCTACTAGCAGTGGTGCAGCTAGTTGGGCCGTCTCTGAAGCCAACATTATGAATGTAGCAGCAACCCGTGCGAAAGAGGAATTTTATGTCATCGGTGATAAGGAATTATATGGATCTCTCGGTAGTGAAGTGGCAGACAAAACAATATCAATTATTGGTAACTATAATGAAGAGGCAAAATAAGCAAGGTGATTATTAATAAGACTTAGATAGCCGAAAAGATATATGTATTTGTTGCTTATGAAGTGATCCATGTAAACTATTGGAATAGCGCATGTATGTATCCTTATTTATTCTTGTACGATATTTAATATTGTTTATTATAGGAAATTCATTAGAGCGCAGGAATGGCTCTTGCGTTCTTTTCACGATTAAAATAGTGTACGTTAATTGCTGGTTGTTAAATGTAGGGAATAACGGACAAATAGTATATTAAACGTAATGGGACAGCAGTAGACAGATAAAATGGAAAAAGAAAAAATAAATGTTAGTTATTGAAAGAACATTGCTAAAACCATTAATAGAAAGGGAGGATTCTACGTAATGATCTCCTTTTTATGTGATAATTTAGTATATATTATTGGAAAGTTTTGTTGAGTCAGGGAGTATTAACATACAGGAAGAGCCACATATTGAACAGCTAGTTTGTAAAGACGGTTAGGCATAAAGAATGCCTACCGCAATGAAATGAAAATCACTTCTTTTGCAATTTTCACTGGCATACGGCAGGCAGTAACATGTTGATACCTCATGCTGTTATAGTTATGAATTGCACTGTATGCATTCGCTTGCTAATGTTAATTACAGTCTGGTCTCTTGCTTCTGACGAACTATTCAATGATTGCTACGGGACGAACCCAACCTGCGCTCGCTCCTGTGATTTTTATTGGGAAGGCGGCTACTTTAAATCCGTGTTGAGTTGGCAGTTGATCTAGGTTTGCGAGCTTTTCGATTTGGCAATATTCTGCTTCTTTTCCGACGAAATGAGCTGCCCAAAGTACACCTTCTCTTGGGTTTTGTTTATAATTTTCTGCTTGTAGTGCGAGCGGAATATCCCAGCCCCAACCGTCAATTCCCATTACTTTTATACCTTGTTCAATTAACCATCTTGTCGCATCTGCGGACATTCCAGGTTGGGAGGCCAAGTATTCATCAGTATAAATATATTGATCAGTGTCGGTGCGAATCAGCACGATATCTAATGGTTTTAATTCGTAATTCATTTCTTCAAGTTGGTCGGTTAGATCTTGGGTTTGAATTTCATATCCTGGATGTTTATCACTGAAATCAAATAGTACTCCGTCTCCATAAAACCATTCAATGGGTAACTGGTCAATAGTTCTTGCTGGCTTTCCTGCTGCTGTAGAAGCGTAATGCCACGGGGCGTCGATGTGTGTTCCTGTATGAGTGGTTAATGTTACGGTCTCAGTAGCCCAAGCTTCATTGTTAGGGAAATCACTTGCCTTTAGCCCTAAAAGGCCGGCTGCTTGCTTTGCTCCGTTCGCATGAGAATCATACTTAATTTTAGGTGGAAAAGGCTCTTTTAGTCGGTTGTCCATCGGTACGCTTAAATCAATCATTTTCTTTGTCATCTACATGCCCTCCTAATGAAAATATATTGCTACGCTTGCCGTTCCTGGGTTGAATTACCGAACTTTTGAATGATCGATTTTCCATTCTTACTGACGATAATTTTCCGTTTCCATAATCCTTTTTCAATTAAATAGTTGTTTTCTTTTAATTTCGAGAACATAGCCGAGATCTTTAATGACTCTAAATTCTCAGTATCGATATAGTTGTTAAAGTGTTCAATTCCAGCGTCAATTTGTTCAATGAAATTAATTTCTTCTCGTGTTAGATTTTCGGTAATTAAAGTAACAAGAGGTTGACTATGCTTTTTCCCTCGCTCAGTCAATGTAAAAGAGTAAAAGCCAGGCCCTGTTAACTTATGACGCTGCAAGAAACCTTGACGATCCAAGTTCTCAATGGCTTTATTACTCACGGACGAGTCTACGCCAAGCATATCAGTAATTTGTACCATGGTGTTGTAACCTTTGTAGATTAGCAAAAGTACGGATTCTTCATAGCTATTTTTCTCAATTGTTACTTTATCCGATTGAGCGTCTAAGCTCCAATCTTTGTTGCCATAATAATTTGGTTGGGTAGCTAGACTAACTAGGACTGTAACGGATAAGGTGACAACTAAACCAATAATCCCTATGTGGGTGTATTCACTAATCGGGATGATGCCGGCAACATCGCCTAACAGCGTCGCTAAAGTTGTAGCTATAATACCAGATAACCCTCCGATAAACGCCCCTTTCATCGTTGTGCGTCTCCACCAAATACCCAGAACTACGAGTATGGATGGAGGTCCTAGCCATGCGGTCGAAAATGCAAATAAATATAACGGTCCTCCTGGATAGAACGTTAATCCCCATACGAGTAACCCTAAAACAAGCGTAATGATTTTTGATGGCTTTATGAGTTGTTTAGCGGTAGCATCGGGCCTAATATAACGTTGGAAAATATCTCTCACAGCCGTACTAGAAGCTCCAATTAAAGCAGTTGTAGAGGTTGATATTGATGCCGCAAGTGCTCCTAATAAGGCGATCGCTGCAACGGCAATAGGCAATGATGTTAGCATTAAGCCATAGGCTCCCATTGGATCAGAGGTTCCATACGGTGGTAGTAGCTCATGGAAAGCAGCTCCAGTATATAATCCGACAATGGTTAAGGTTAGTGAGGGAACTAAGGCTAGTAATAGAGCAGCATAAATGTATGACATTTTTGCTGTTTTCTCATCTCTCGTAGTAGAAGCTCTTAACCAATAGTAGTTGTTGCCCCACACGAGAAAACAACCAAACATTACAATGAAAGTCAAAATACTCGGATATTGCAACGAAAAGATGGGAATCGATTCTCCACCGATCCCTCCAGTTAAAAATGAACTGCCACTTGGCCAATTATTTGATATGAAACTCATTCCTCCGTATTGCATAATGATCGAGATAAGCAATACTGGCATGGCTATCAAACCAATAACCATCTGAATGAAATCTGTTAATGTAATGGCCCAAAAACCACCAATGTACGTGAAGAATAAAAACACAAAGAAAATTCCAGCAAGGGTTAACAATAATGACCATCCGGTAAATTCGGTTGTAATGATGGCCATGGAAATAACATTATTCGCCATAATTCCAAGCAAGCCAAAGATTGAAGAAATCGTGATTAAGAGCCGCGTTTTTGCATCAAACCGCATTTCAAGCCATTCAGGTAATGTGTGAGCTCCAGAGCGCCGTATATAAGGAGTGAAGAAAAACCCATATAGTGCCAATCCTATAAACATAAAGGCAACGCCAAAAGCAATGGATCCCCAAAAACCATACAGGATGGTAAGACCGGGGCCTAATGAAATCATGGTTCCTGCAAAACCAATGGCAGCGACACCAAAGATATTCACGATTAAGCCCACTTCACGTCCAGCGATTAAGTAGTCATTGGAACTGCGAATCCATTTTCTTGTAGCAAACGAAGCGGCAACAAGTATAAAGCCAAAAACAAGTAACATGACTAAAAATAAAAGATTAAAACTCATAGAAATCACCTCCAATTTAATAAAGCGCTTACAAAAACTTGAATTAATGAAGAGGTTTAAAAGTCGTCAATTAACCCCTCCAACGTTTCCCCATAGAGCTTTTTTAACTTGTGCTCACCAACATCACGAAGAACACGATTAACATAAATATCATGTCGAATGTAATTAACAGAAGTCTGTACCATAAATTGATGATTGGTCATAACTGTATTCGCATGGTGAGGATTGGCTTCGAAATTAATTGAGGTCTGATTATCAATTACTAATGTCAGTTCATTCTTGTGACGCTTCATCACAGTTTCTGTGTACAGGTGGTCAAAACACCTCCAAGGAATAGTGTTTAGGGTTGGATTCATGTCAAAATGCAAACTAACAATTTGGATTCCTCGCTTATGAGCTGCTAACAAAAAAGGTTGTAAAGTTATAATTTCTTTGGACCAACCACTTAAAAGAATCGAGTGTTTGGCTTCATTAATCTTAGTAACAATAGCATCCATTGAGGTTTCATACCCTTCAACATGAAATAAGTCGGGCCATGTCTTTTCATGTTGGTCAGATATCGTTTGAAGAGATTCACCTAGAAAGCGAATTTGTTCGTACGTTCGTTCTTCAATCCTTTGGATCAAATCTTTATATGGTAATGGCGTGTATAGTTTATTTGTAGACTTATCTCCGCTTGAAACAAGGAAAACAAACCCTTTTTTACTAAGATTCCTGAGTGCCTCATAAACCTTTGGGCTAGGTACGCTAGAATGGGTTGCGATCATATTTCCGTTCGCAGGACTTTTATAGACTAAAGAGCTGTAAACTTTTGCTTCATACATCGTAAAACCATACTGTTTCAATACTTCAATGACTTCATCGTTGTCCATGATTAATTCTCCTAGTTTAACTACTCAACAATAGTATTTAATAACTTACCTATTCCTTCGATTTCTAGTTCAATAACGTCCCCAGGCTCTAACCATCGATGTACATCTCGTCCTAATTCGAGTAAACAGCCTGTTCCCACCGTTCCTGAACCGATAATGTCACCTGGATACAGGCGCACACCTGAAGAAGCGCGCTCAATCATTTGGCCGAAAGAATAGTGAATATCTTTGAAGTTACCTTTTGAAAGCTCCTTTCCATTTACAGTTGCTTTCATGGAGAGGTCATATTTATCTCCAATTCTAAAAGAATCCAATTCATCTTTAGAAACGATAGCGGGACCAATAGAGGTGGCAAAATCTTTACCTTTCGCTGGCCCAAGTCCTACCTTCATTTCTTTCATTTGCAAATCGCGTGCTGACCAATCATTAAGAATGGTGTATCCAAAGATATAATCTTCTGCCTCGTCTGCTGTTATGTTTATCCCTTCTTTGCCAATGACACACGCGATTTCTAGTTCATAATCCAACGCTTTGCAGTCACGGGGACGGACGATGGTTTGTTTATGACCAGATAGTGCAAGGTGATTTGTGAAGTAAAAGGCAGGAATCTCATACCACTCATCTGCAAGCGTAATGCCACTTTGTTTCGTTGCATTAACGATATGTTCCTCAAACGCCATAAAATCCCGAATGCTCGGTGGGGTAGGAATGGGCGGGAGTAACGTAACCTCATTTTGTTCGTATGTTGGGCTTTGGCTTGTTAAAGTGTCTGCTATTAATGGAGTGAACTGTTCATGATTCTTCATAAAATCTAGCATAGTAGTAGGTAGCTGTTCATTGTTTATGGACCGAAAATCATAGACGTGATTGTTCTTCAACAAACCAATACTCGTATTTCCATCAGGATCAATAAAAGTGATGTACCTCAATAGAATCACCTCTCAACGTTAATTGAAATAATCATACTACTTGAGTAGTATCATGTCAATTAGTTAACTGAAAATTAATACTTTTTATTTTGTCGTGAGTATGCAATCAATACATTCGTTGCAACTGTGAGTTTTATTCCGTCGGTCACATTTGTATATTTTTAATTGAAATCGACCTTTGTCTAAGTGGCTGTCCATTACTGTGAGGTAAATAACAGGGACAGTTACTAGTTACTCATGCCTATTCAGTACAGCGTAATAGACCCTTTTTCTACATTTAGCAAATGGTTAGTTATTAAAAAACGAATCAATTTGCACATGTGGGCAAATGAAAGAGGGACTGTGCTTATGTGACTAGGCATACTGAGTAGTAGCATTACAATATACAGTTAGGCGACTATGGCAGGCATTTAATACTATTAAGTTACGGAAGTAACAGGCCTACAATAGAATGGAGGTTAATATTTTCATAGCTATAAATTAAAATGTAATGAAAATTGAATTAAGGTGTGAAATTAATGTTCTATAAGAATAATGTTAAAAAGCTAATGAAGGAAAGAGAGATATCTTTAAATAAGTTAAGTGAAATGTCGGTTAATAGCATTAATACAATTAGGGCTATGAAAAATGATACTACTAGAAACTTTACAATGAATATTGCTAGTGACTTGGCACAAGCATTGGATTGTAGTATTAAAGATCTTATAGAAGATGATGTTTCATTTGTCGAATTTGATGATATATATGAGAGGAATAAAAGTAACCCGCTATTTTTAAGACATCAAATATTCAGTCCGGATAATGTTAAGTATTTAGAACTTTTGTTTGAGCAAGTGGGTGTTGATTGTAAAGTAAAACCATACAACAAGTATCGGTCTGTAACAATTCAAAATAAGCACGAAATAAATGCGATCAACATTTATTTTAACTTTCGAGTCATAGGTAGAGAAAAAGTAATATTAGATGTCATAGATTTTATAGTCATAGTCAATATGAAACTAGTGAATGAATCAATTATTAAAGATGCACTTATTAAATCGATAGAGGTTTATGCTAGGAAGATTAATCTTGATGAAATTATGTATCATATCGATACAGACAATGAGTATGTAGAAAATGAAATACTCAATGAAATGTCAGACTTACCATCAAATTTTTCTTATTCATTTGGCGTAAATCCTAGTATATTTCTGGAGAATAATTATAAGACAATTGAAAACGTTATACCTGAACTAATAACAATATGGAGAAAAGTGTTAGATTAACTCAATAAAAAACCAGCCAGAAATATAATTCGGGCTGGTTTTTTATTAAAACTTAGGAAGCATTAATAAATTATCTTTCGTAGTTTCGTTTTTCTTAGTTCGAATATAGTATCGTCCTGTACTGCTGGGAACAGCTTCAACCTCAGCTTTTGTAGAGGATGAAGTTGTATAGAAATAAGAGTCATTTTCATTTCTAATGTCGTGAACTACCTTTTCAGTAGTAGGTTCTTCACTATTTCGAAGTCTTACTTGTACAATTCTTTCTGTTGATTGTGCATTTTCATCGCTTACTCTGATATGAGTGATTTCTTGTGGCATTTTTTCACCTCCTTGAGTATATTATACTAA
The DNA here is from genome assembly GCF_041949955.1 of Geomicrobium sp. JSM 1781026. Lineage (NCBI taxonomy): Bacteria > Bacillati > Bacillota > Bacilli > Caryophanales > Geomicrobium > Geomicrobium sp. JSM 1781026. The sequence goes on from NZ_JBHFQF010000002.1 coordinate 471,629, forward strand.
AATTAAATAGAAAAGTAATATATATCAAAATATTTTAGTTGAACAAAATCTAATAGATTGAAATTTTACTTAGGTGCTTCTGAACTTATGAAATTCATATACAAAGTAATGTATAATGAAAGTGAAACTAGCAGTGCGAACCCCAAGCGAACATAAAATCCCTAGGTGACCCGCACCAAATTTTCGGTCAATTGTGATAAACTATGTAACAGAGAGTGGAATTGTCATATGTAAAAAAGCTATAGAAGATTGAATATGCAGACAATATAACGGTTATAGTATAATTATAAGCCATAATCGGTCGCACCCCGTGCGGGTGCGTGGATTGAAATAAGGACTGGAAGGAAAGAGGATTAATCAACTAACTGTCGCACCCCGCGTGGGTGCGTGGATTGAAATGAGCGTGCAATGCCTAAGCATATGGACGCAGACCGGCTCGTCGCACCCCGTGCGGGTGCGTGGATTGAAATAGTGACGATACCGGCATGAGAAGCTCCGAAGAGGGTCGCACCCCGTGCGGGTGCGCGTGGATTGTAATACGTTTCCCCTTTGGTTGTGGGGGTGGGGCATCGAACCCAGCATCGACTGAAATAAAACACCAGCAACAAGCCCTGGATCTGTAAGACGGATCCAGGGCTTTGCTCGCTTCTACTACAAGTATCTCTCAGTACTCGGTCGCCCACTCGTTATGCACTAACAAATAGCCATTTCCCTACAACCTATTCAACTCTTCCATCATTGCCGGGCGGTTTTTGTATTGCTGTTGCCACTTTGTTTTGAGGGCGGCGACGCGTTTTTCGCCGTCGGGATAGGGTTTCATTTTTCTTAGAAGTTTGACGATCTGTTGATAGTTCTTTCGGTTGGCGGTTTCTTCGGCCATTGCTTGAACGATTGATTCGTATTTTTCTAGCAGTGCTTCGGGATATTTGTCTTTTAGAACATGTTCATACTCTAGCAGCATGATCGATGAGGATGATTGGACGAATGCGAGTAGCCGGTCGTATAGCTGTTCCACGTGGTACAGTCTGTGGATGGGAGCGTACGTTGGAAGCTGTTCGAAAAGCACTTCGCGTTGCTTTTCCCACTCTTCCACAGTATATTGTCGTTTTAACTCGTTAAAAATCTCTACGTTTCCAGCGTGATGGTTCAAGGCTAAGTACCATAATTCTTGGAGATAAGCCGAGTGGTTTCCAGTTTGTTTGTATAAATCTTTTAATTTTACACTGTCTCGAGCGACAATTCCTGGAAGATCTCCATTTCTGACTTTGCTCTCTTCTAACACTTCGACAGCTGTTTGAAAGTCTTTACGCTCTAGGCATCGTTCGACATAATAGTCTTTCACTCCGTTGAAGTGGAGGTATTGTTTGCAATAGTCATCGATCTCACTTTGCTGGACGTTTTGCTGTTCCAATAACTCAATTTTTCGCAGCAACCATTTGTCAGTGTCATACGCGATTCTTTCTGTACGAAACAACTGATGTAATTTCTTATCAACGAGCTGTTCTTTCTTTTTGAGAAAAGCTTTCTCCTTAAAATGATCGAATACGACAGCTTCCAAATATTCTTCCATATAATCAATGACGTGCCCGTCTAGTTGTTGAATAAACCAGTCAAACATGTCAACTTTTTGTGCCTCATCAGCACGGCTAATTATTTCTTGCCAGTGCCTGACACAATGATTCAAGATGGTCACAATTTCCCCACCAGAGTCGTCAATTGCCAAATTATGCAGTTCTCTGAACGTATGATTAACGACTTCAAAGGCTTCAGAAACTTGACGAGTGTTAATCAGTAAATGTACATGTCGTCCAAGGTAGTCAGTGAGGTCCATTGAAAGCTCCCTCGCTTGGTAATAGCCAATAAAACCGTGCCGATCCTCGTACTCTGCAAAAATGTCGTTAATTTCTAGCTTATAGCGCTGAACATCACTTTCTGACAGAGGTACGCCTAGTTCTCCTTTAAAGCGCCCGAGTAGTTCACTGTTTTCTGACAAAATCGCTGTTAAAAACCCCCGTAGCAGCGTGTCATCTGCTCGTGCAACTAGATGAAAAATGTCTTCTGTCATATGGGTACTTTCGACGTGATTCAAATCGTTTCCCTCATCGAATTCATAGAGGACAGCCGCCATATGCTTGCAATGCTGATTTTCTAGCGCATAAGGACACTCACAATACATCGCCCCTATTACTCCATCCGTATGTTTTATTTGTACGTAATACAGATCCTTGCCTATAACATTCGCTTGGATCACGGTTGCTGATACGTCAAGGTCTTCCACCAATTCATCAGCGTAATACGCATGGCCTCTATCTAAAATTTTTTCTGGAAATAAATGCTCCCATTTCATGTTGGGCAACTCCTTTGGAATGGTTGTTCGCCTAATCTACGTCCATTCTAGCAGAAACGGTTGTTTCTATTAATTGGAGAGGAGGGATAAGGTGAGTATTCTCTCTCACCCGAGCGGTGTGAAAGCCGGAGTGAGGAGTATGCGCCAAGGGTGGGAGGCGGCAGTCAAAGGAGTGTCCATTAGTACGTATAGTAAAGAACACAAGGAGTTAAAGGAAGCTATTGAGAGGTTTGATGTTTAGGTGGCGGGAGTATGTTCAGTCTTTTTCTAGAGATAAATTGGGACGATGAAGTTCCAACCGCTGTTATACTTTTGAACATAATGCGAAAACCCTCGTCCCCACATCGTAAAGTGACGATGTGGGGACGAGGGTGTAACGTGATTTGAGGTATGAAAATTCTTTGACGTTCTGTTCTTTGATTTACCCTCCAATTATGCTTAATAACCAAGGAGCTGCGTATAAAATCATAAACAATACACCGTAGTTTACGCCGTTGCGGTGGAGTAATCCTGCGACTAGTCCAATGAGGACGACGCCAAAGATATTAACCCATCCGGCATCCATGTAGGCAAGCATAAAAACGAGAGCCATAAATAAGCCAATTAATGCTTCGTGCGGGACGAGCTTGAAGACGAAGTTGCAAATTTGGTTGGCGTATCTCATGGCAACGTAGTACGTGAAGATCATGGCAATGGAAGCACCGATAATGGTAGCGATAATAATTTCACCTATGGACAGTTGATGGTGAATGTTGTTGCTTGTATCAAAAACAGGCGGTGCATTAAATAAGGCGTTACCTGGTCCGATTGCGACTGGAGAGAGTGGCAATCCAATCGCAATCAGCGGGATTAAAATCCCGGCCATATACGTTGCACTCGTTAAACTGTCCATCGTAGAGATAGCACGAGAGGCTCTTTTTACTGGGTCTTTAATTTTCCTCGAAAGAAGCTCGCCATAAAAGATTGTCATACCGACGGGCGAAAGGAAGAATGTAAGGGATCCAAGTAGAGAACCTGTAGAAGCGGAAGCCACTTCTTTTTTATTGAGTATTTTGAATGGGTTAGGGAACCCCCGATTGTCGTTAGACTCTTTAAATGTAATCACTTTATGGTCATAGCGAGGCAAGGCGTTTCTGGCATCGCGATTTAATAATTCAAACAAGCTGAACATGATTGGACCAATCGTAATGCCGAGAAAGAAGGAAATAAACACGGTCGAATCTTCTGGAATAATGCCGGTTGCCCAGTACAGCTCTCTTAACCCTTGGATTAATAAAGCAAACGGCAGTATGGCGACTAAAGATAACCATTTATTTTTTGTTAACAGTGCGAGAAACACTGCACCGAGAAAGAAGATAAGCCCTTCATATCCAACGATTACATCTGCAACAGGCATGATGAAAATGGCAAGTACGATACTTACAGGAATAGATATAATTGTACCGATGACTGAACCGGAAGCCATTTTTTTGATGCTTTGATGAGATAAACCGTGAGATTTTAAGACCATAGCGGGTTCGACCATCGGGGCCGCCATAACTCCCCCAGGAATACCCGCGACAGCGACAGGAATTGAATCCGTTAATTTTTTGGCGGTGATCGCTGATATAAAGAACGCCAACACGGCATAAGGGGATAAGCCTGCTAGAATAAGCGCCAGCGTGACGGGGGCAAGCACAGCGGTTTCATCTGTGCCTGGGGCGACGCCTATGATCGTATAAATGACCGCCCCTGCGACGCCTGCTAAAATCATTTGTAAAATGATGACTGGATCCATCTGTACTTCCCTCTATTCTTCCGCTTGCTCTTCATGGAGCTTGCGCTTTGGTTTAATAATAATGCATGCGATGATAAAGCCAATGAAAGCACCGGTGAGCCCGAGAGCGAGTGGCAGCGGGGGCTCACTAGGCGCCAGAATATACCCCGCCATTGCAGGGACGACACAGAGTAAGATAGCAATGACCATATCACGAATCCCGACATGGTCTGCCCAAATTTCAACAAAAGGCTTGCGTTGTTCTTCATCCATGAGTTCGTTCACCTCTCAATTGTGTTAAATATTGTTCAGCAATATCTGATCTGAATTTGCCTTCTTTAACGAGGTATTGTGCTACTTCAGCTATTTCCTCGTTTTTGGCCCCAGCCATTAGAGCGATGTTTTTGGCATGAAGCTTCATATGTCCTTTTTGAATGCCTTCAGTCGATAGCGCTTTAAGGGCGGTTAAGTTCTGAGCAAGTCCAACAGATGCGATAATCTCTGCGAGTTCGTTGGCAGATTGGATTTGGAGGATTTTTAAGTTTGCTTGTGCTTTCGGATGAACAGCGGTCGCTCCTCCGATTGTGCCTACGGCCATTGGCAATTCAATACTTCCTGTGAGATTACCGGCTTCATTCATCTCCCACTGAGTAAGGGAAGTGTAGTATCCGTTTCGACTTGCATACGCATGGGCGCCTGCTTCAACAGCCCTTGTATCATTCCCCGTCGCTAACACAATGGGTGTAATGCCGTTCATAATGCCCTTATTATGAGTGGCTGCACGATAAGGATCACGTTTTGCAAAATTACAAGCTTCTACAATCTTCTGTACGACTTCTTTGCCGCCGATGTCTTCTTTATTGATTTCACAAAATGCACGTACAAGCCGCTTGTCTGCGAGGTTGGAGATAATTCTCAGCCTGGCTTCGCCATTGGCAATCTTTTCAATCTTAGGTGCAATCTTTTCAGCCATCGTATTTGTGGCGTTCGCACCCATCGCATCCAAAGTATGGACGTGAAGATGGACAATGATCATCGCCGGTGGTGTTTCGAGTACTCGTACAGTGATGTCGTAAGCTCCTCCACCAAGCTGGTTTAGTACAGGATCTTGATCATTTGCGAGTGTGATCAGCTCTTGTTTGTGCTGAAGGATCTTCATTTTCGCATGGTGAACATCCGATACACCTAGAATTTGAATTTGAGAAAACATTCCGCTTTCTTCTAAGCGGGCTGTGAAGCCCCCAGTTGGTCGTGTGAGTTTCGCTCCGTGACTCGCTGCAGCAATCACTGAGGACTCCTCTGTCGCCATAGGGATAATGCGTTCCTGTCCATTCACGACAAAATTGACCGCTGCGCCAAGTGGAATTTCCATGACTCCAAAAGCATTCTCGACTAATTGATCGGACAGTTGATCGTACTGTTCATTCTCAAATAACTGCTGTTCTTCTTTTTTTAATCTGCTCGTCGAAAATATCAATTCCTTTCGTTCTTCAATTGTGCGTTCATGAAACTTTGAAAATTTAGAAGTCATATGGCTTCCCATCCTTTTATGTATTTAGTCGTGTTATTGAAATGCAAAAAGCGTTCCAACTTTGGAAACGCTTACGGATAGTACATACATATTGACGTGTATACATTATGCACAAAAAACCACTAGAACCGTATACAAAGTATACAACATGTATACTTTGTATACGGTTAGTCATCGATCTCATAATATTTAAGTTTATTATAAAAGGTTCGTCGGCTCATATTGAGTAATTGCATTGCTGTAGATCGGTGGTTGTTTGTTTGATCAAGTGCTTCAATCATGGCTTCTTTTTCGATCGTTTCGAATCGTAAATACTGCTCAAGAAACGAGGATTCTTCATTTGGTGAGTAAGCACTTGTGGAACGTTTCATCATATATTCCGGTAAGTGGTCATTTTGAATTCGTTCCCCAGTATTTGTCATTGCAAAAGCATGTTCTAGCACATTGCGCAACTCACGTATGTTTCCGGGCCAAGTGTAGCTTTGAAAATGCGTTTTTGTTTCAGCAGATAACGATAATTGCTTGTTTGTCCGTTGGTTAAAATCATTAATAATCTCAGTAGATAGAGGCAATATATCTCTTTTGCGTTCACGTAATGGTGGGAGATGAATAGGAATTACATTCAATCGATAGTACAAGTCTTCTCGAAACCTTTTCATTTTCACAAGATCGTAGAGATTTGCGTTCGTAGCTGCAATAATTCGCACATCGATGGAAATGCTTTGTTCCCCGCCAATTCGCTCAATTTTTTTCTCTTGTAGTGCCCGTAATAATTTCGATTGCAAAGGCAACGGCATGTCCCCGATTTCATCAAGGAAGAGCGTTCCGCCATGAGCAAGTTCAAACTTACCTTTGTGACCCGAGCGGACTGCGCCAGTAAACGCACCTTCTACGTACCCAAAGAATTCACTTTCCATGAGAGTTTCAGGAATGCTTGCACAGTTCACTTTAATGAAAGGTTCTGCACTTCTCGAGCTTAGTCCATGCAACACATCGGCGGCGACTTCTTTACCACTTCCGCTTTCTCCTGTAAGGAGAATCACAGAGTCAGTCTGGGCAGCTCTTAATAGTTTTTCGTTAATGTCGCGAAAGATCGGTTCCCGTGACTCAATTCTCTCCAAAAAACGACGGGAAGGAACATGACCTAGCTGTTCTTTTAAGTACGCTGTGTATCCCTTTAATTGTCGTAACTCATCCTCTAAAAGACGAGTTTTCGTTGAATCACGAAAGACAGACATCGCCCCAATTTTCTTTTTATTGTAATCGTAAACCGGTGTAATGTTCGCAACAATTCTCACCCCAGTCTGCTTAAAGTCGAACGAAACATTAATTAGCGGTTGCTCCGTTTTTAGCACATCTACAATTCGCGTGTTAGATTGGATATCTTCAAGTTGCATGTTCGTAATGTCACGCTGTTTTATGCCTAATATTTCATAGTACGATTGGTTTGCATATCGTACATTCGCATGCTCGTCAATAATCAGCATCCCGTCGTGCATCTGATCAAGGAATTGTTTAAACACTTCAAAGCCTCCTATTCAATTATTCATGTGGTTTTATTATAAACGAAACGGTTAAGTGTCGTCGCAGTGAAATAGGTGGAATAAAATCAACCTAGCATTAATATACAGAATACTATAAAATGTATATTACAATATGAAAATATAAAGTGTGGGCGATCAATGAACAGCATCTGGGAACAACTTTATTCAAAGAATGGATTTGCCGCTAAACAAATTGCAAAGAAACTTGTTCATTTGGAAGTAGGAGACCGCATTCCGAGGGTTACCGATCTGGTAGCAGAGTTTTCAATGGGCAGGGGCACCGTTCAAGGAGCGCTGCGTTTGTTAGAAAATATCCGTGCGGTTGGGTTTGAAGCGAGGGGACATTTAGGTACATATGTCGTCCAAAAAGATATGCCGAAGTTGCTCGAGGTAGCAGGTATCGGTCCGCTTGTCGGTGTCATGCCTTTGCCGTACTCAAGAAAGTACGAAGGTTTGGCAACAGGGTTGATCGCAGCGTTTGATGAACAGAATGTTCGAACCAATCTTGCGTATATGCGCGGGGCGTTCCAACGTATGGAAGCCTTGAAGTCCGGCAGATATGATTTTGCCATTATGTCTCGTATGGCTGCTGAGCAGATGGTGGGTGAAGATGCTTCGTTGAACATGTCTGTTTTGTTTGGTCAAGGAAGCTACGTGTCAGGCCATGAAGTCTTTTTGCACGATCCGAGCAAGAAACAGATTGAAGCGGGCATGAGGGTAGGGATTGACTATTCGTCACCAGATCAATTTGTTCTTACCGAGCATGAGTGTGCAGGAATTGACGTGACGTATTATGAAGCCAATTATATGCAACTTTTTGAATTACTTCGTGAAGGAGTGATTGATGCAGCAATTTGGAACCAAGATGAATTGCGTCTTGAGCCTAGTGTCCACAGGATGCCTTTTCAAACAACAGAAGCTGGGAAGTTAGCGAATCGCATTAGCGAAGCGGTTCTTGTCGTTGATGGAACGAATGAAGAGGTGGAAAAGAGAGTCGGTCAATTAGTTGCATTGCGGGTACAACAAGTACAGCTTGAAGTAGAAAAGGGTAGCCGGCATCCTCGATATTAATTTATGATTAATATACAAAATACTGTACATTGAACAAAACGAAAGGAGAGACGTCATGAGTATTCAAGAACGATTGGAACTTCTTCTAAATGGAGATGTGATTAGCCAAAAGGCGGCGAGCATTACGTCTAAAGCCGCAGATCGCTTACCGAAGAACGCATCTACGGATCACGTCACGATGCTTGTCACGCATCTGGCAACTGCATTGACCCGCATGGAGCGCGGGGAGGAGCTGGATAAGCCAGCGCCTGCATTGGTTAAAGAAGTAGAAGCAATGAGTATAAAACCGGAAATACAAAACGAACTGGTGTGGATTGAAGAACAAGTAGGTAGTAATTTGCCTGAAGAGGAACGCATTTTTCTTAAAATTCATTATGCAACACTATTCAATCAATAGGAGGCGTTACGAATGAAAGTAGTGATTGGTGGACAAGTGGACAAGAAAGAAGTAGAAGCGCTCGTCAAAGAGTTTGGCGGGGATGTAGAAACGGTTGTTAAGTCAGATGTAGAGGCGGCAATGGCAGTGAAGTCGGGTGCTGCAGACTACTACGTTGGGGCGTGTGCAACAGGTGGTGGGGGTGCCTTAGCGATGGCGAGAGCCATTTTAGGTGGTCCGCAATGTGAGACGGTATCAATGCCTGGACGAAAACCGAATGAACAGAAGATTCAAGAAGCGGTGAATGCAGGGAAAAAGGCGTTTGGATTCACTGCGGATCATAAGCGGGATGCTGTTCAGATGATTATGAACGCTTTACAAGCAAAATCATGCTAAAGGAGGGTCATTACAATGGGGATGGATATGATTATCATCATATTGATTGGTGCACTCGGTGCACTTCTTTCCAATCGTAATATTGCGGTCTTTAACGATGGGTTGCGTCCAATCGTCTCTGAGCATATTGAAGGGACGATGAGTCGACGTGACCTTGGGTTAACTGCTTTTGCGATGAGTTTTGGGCTCGTGATTGGCTTTGGAATTCCATTTACGTTAGCGGCGAGTATTATCCTCGTTCATGCCATCTTTCTAGGAACCGATATTATCGGTCTGATGACACCGAAAAACCGATGGGGCACTGCTGTGGCAGCTGCCGTCGGGGGTGCATATGGAGCAGGGATTCTTATTGGGCTTGAAGCATTTGTACAACTGTTCGAATACTTACCTGTGAATTTCCTTGAACCGCTTGAGCAGGTCGGAAACCCGGTCGTTGTTGCGTTCATGGTATTCCCAGCCTTAGCGGTTGCGTTCCAATTTGGCATTAAAAAAGGTATCGTGACCTTTGCGGTTGCAGCGATTGTCAGACAACTTGCTGTTTGGCTTAATGAAAACGAGCTTATTGCCTTTGGAGATTCGGTCGTCGCTTTGAACCAGGAAGGGATGGCGCTTATTGCCGGGATGGCCTTCCTGCTCGTCTTTGCGATGAAAGAAAAGCCAGAAGAAGGTGGTTCTGGCATTGATTTGGCGAGTGTCTTTAGCGAAAAAGTAAAACGCATAAAACAACATGTTATTTATTTCATGATTATTGGTGGACTCATCGCAGCTGCGACGAACATGTGGTTAATGGCAGGGGACCCCATTTCACTAAGTGTCCTTGCTGAAGGAAATCAAACAGATGCCGGAATAGCGGCGGCAGCTCGAGCACTAGGGTTTATTCCACTTGTTGCGAGTACTGCCATTGTGACTGGGGTGTACAGTCCAGTTGGATTTACGCTCGTGTTCGTTGTTGGGTTGTTCGCACCGAATGTATGGGTGGCGGCGGTTATTGGTGCACTCGTTATTATGGGTGAAGTATTCTTACTCAATGCGATCGCCCGCTTTATGGATAAATATCCGGGCATCCGTAATTCTGGAGAGAATATCCGTTCAGCGATGACGAAAGTGTTAGAAGTGGCGCTTCTCATTGGTGGTGCGAATGCCGCGAATGCCATTATGCCAGGCTTTGGTTTCTTCTTTATTGCCGGCTTGTACTTGTTGAATGAAGCCGGAGGTAGACCGATCGTCGGCATGGCCATTGGACCCATTGGTGCGATTGCCATCGGTATACTTGCAAACATTTTCGCAGTCATTGGGCTGATGTAAAGGAGGCGATGAACGTTGATCCAAACGGTGACAGGGCGAATTACGCCAGAAGAATTAGGGGTTTGTGCAGCGCACGAACACTTGACAATTGATTTATCGAGGATGAAAAAAGACCCGGATACTTGCTTGGATGATCCGGACGGGATGGTCAAAGAGTTAATCGCCTTTCGTGAGGCAGGCGGAGAATCAATGGTAGAAGTAACCAATGATGGCATGGGGCGGAATACGCCCCTGCTTGCCGACTTGAGCCGAGAAACTGGTGTAAAGATTATTGCGAGCACAGGCTTTTATAAAGATCCTTATCTACCGGAATTTACGGCAGGATGGGGGGCAAAACAGTTTGCCAGTCACATCGTTTCGGAAATTCGTACAGGTATTGACGGTGTTTTTCCGGGCGTCATTGGTGAAGTCGGTACGAGTCATGAGGAAATGAAGCCGATCGAAGAGCAACTCCTACGAGGAGCTGGGATGGCTGCCATCGAGACAGGTTTACCTGTAACGACACATACAACACTCGGAACGCTTGCACGAGAGCAGATCGATTTGTTTGATCAGATTGGCGTGCCGATGTCCCAAGTCATCATCGGTCATCAAGATTTGAATACAGATTTTTTATCCGTTCTTTATGCGGTACAGGCGGGTGCATATGTGGCTTTTGATACGATTGGAAAGACGAATTATCGTCCAGACGAAGACCGTCTCGACAGCCTTCTTGAATTGTTAGATCAAGGGTTTGGGTCGCAAGTGTTGCTTTCAGCAGACCTTACGAGAAAATCACATTGGAAGAAGTATGGTGGACCCGGGTACGGGCTTGTACTTGAAGGTTTTGTTCCCCGCTTATTGTCCGCAGGACTTACAAACGAGGAAATAAGAAATTTATTTGTCGACAATCCTGCTTCCGCTTTTTCTATAAAGGAGTCGTGACGGATGTCATCTATTTTACGAACGCTTAGTATCGAAGAAGCAAAAGATATGCAATTTCGTTTGGTCGAAACGATGAGTCGCCATTTTAACGGAGAGACGATTTTTCAAGGCGGCGATCGGGGCGTACACCCGAAGTTCAAGCGACCAAAGACAACCGTACAAGTGGAAAGCATGTTAGCTGACTTCTTTCAAAGTCAGTCGGCGGCACTCGTCCGTGGGTCAGGGACAGGCGCCATTCGGACAATTTTGGCGGCGCTTTTAAACCCGGGGGATACGATTTTCGTCCATGATGCACCGATGTACACAACGACGAAAGAAACCTTTCGTATGTTAGGCTTTCACGCGGTTGTTGTTGATTTTCACGATACAGAGAAGCTGAAGACGGTACTAAGGAATCAAGAAGCGCAGTTGTTTTATATACAACATGCTCGTCAACAACCAGAAGATACGTATGACTTAGAAAGGGTCATTCAAACCGTGCGAGAAGTGTCTCCCAATTTGCCAATTGTTACGGATGATAATTATTGTTCCTTGAAAGTTCCTGCCATTGGTGTGGAGCTTGGCGCTGATTATTCAACGTTTTCTGGTTTTAAAGTGCTCGGACCTGAAGGGATTGGTGTGATCGTCGGAAAGCGTGAAGGAATCGATGTCGTTCATGAACGGAATTACTCGGGTGGAGGGCAAGTCCAAGGGCCTGAAGCGCTTGACTTGATGCGAATGATGACGTTTGCCCCTGTGTCACTTGCGGTACAGAACGAGCAAGTCGAAGCGTTGCACAAACAACTAAATGATGGGGTAATTCCTGAGGTGAGGGCGGCGTACATGACGAATGCGCAATCGAAAAACGTCATTGTTGAATTAAAGGCCCCCATCGCCAAACGAGTGATCGAGCGTAGTGGGGTGCATGGCGCAGCTGTCTACCCTGTCGGTGCTGAATCTCGATATGAAATTTTGCCTATGGTTTACCGGGTATCCGGCAGTTTTATTGCCTCTCACCCCGAATTGGCAGATTACGGTTTGCGCATCAATCCGATGAAATCTCACGCACAACATATTTTAGATATCCTGCGTCGTGCGCTAGATGATGTCCAGGAGGAATAGCTCATGTTTCTCGAAGCGACAAAAAAAAGAAACCCAAATCTTATTCATTCAGCTGTAGATCTTCACCAAGCGGCAGATATTCCACCGAACACGTATGTAATTGATATGGATACGGTTGCCGCGAATACGCGAGCTCTTGCTGAAAAGGCACGAGAGCATGATTTCTCATTATACTTTATGACAAAGCAGCTCGGGCGTATTCCTAAGCTTGCACAATGGATTGCCAATCACGGCATTCAAAAAGCGGTCGCCGTGGAATGGAACGAAGCCAGCCGGCTACACGAGAGCGGAATCGCCGTCGGTCACGCCGGACATCTCGTTCAACCAGGCAAGCATCAATGGCCGGACCTTTTGAAGATGAACCTGGAAGTGGTCACCGTTTTTTCGGCAGCTCGTGCCGCGCAAGTGTCAGCGGCAGCCGTATCTCTTGGCATCGTGCAACCTGTATTGTTGCGCGTCATTGAGCGCGGAGACCGTGTTTACCCATCTCAAGAAGGCGGGTTTCAGTTGGCGCACTTAGCTGAACAATTGCCACAACTTCTCGCACTACCTGGCATTCGTATCGAAGGGGTCACATCGTTCCCTGCTCTTGAATTAAAAGAGAATCAACAACTGGTGCCGACGACGAATGTTCATACGTTGCATCGCGCGGTGGCGTTATTGCAAGACGAAGGCATTGATGTCAGGCAGGTGAATGCACCGAGTGCCACGAGTTGTGAGACGATCCCGATGCTCAAAGAATTAGGGGTGACACACGGTGAGCCAGGCCATGCGTTGACCGGAACGACGCCGTCCCATGCGGTGAACTTTCAGCTGGAAGAAAAACCAAGCATTGTTTATGTGAGCGAAGTATCCCACGACCACTATGTCATTGGGGGAGGGTTCTACGAGCGCGGCAATATTGAAAGCGCATGTGTAGGGACGGCGAGCCGTGACTTACGAACCGTACGGGCGAAGCAACCGAAGATTGGGTATATCGATTATTACGGCTCTCTAGATGAAAACGAAGACTATGCCCCTGGGGAAAGCGTCGTGTATGCTTTCCGAACGCAAATCTTCGTGACCCGTGCAAATGTTGCTCTCGTGAGCGGGATCCAAGCAGGCAAACCAAAAATTGTCCATTTTGAAAGGAGGTATTAGACGTGGCGAAAGCAACGTTGCTCGTGTTGGACGGGTTTGGTGTCGGTGCGATGGAGGATTCACCAGATTCAGGTGCGAATACGTGCAAGCACGTCGGTGCTCAGCTACCTGCTTTACATCGGTTGGGGCTAACCGCTGTTACGGAAGGGAAGCCGAGTAAAGTGGCCGCCTACGGGCAATCGGCATTGGCTCATTGGGGTGCTGATACGTATATGGGGCATCAAGAGTTGGTCGGGACGATCCCGAAACGCCCGCAACAAAGACTGATGAAGGATGTTCATCAAACGATTGCCACAGCACTTACAAGAGCCGGTTACGATGTCCGGTATCCGTGGGACGATTGCCCAATTCTGCTCGTTGAACAATTCGTGTTGATCGGTGACAACCTAGAATCAGCATATGGCAACATCATTAACGTAACTGCAGATCTACAGCAAATTTCGTTTGAAAAGGTAAGAAATATTGGTCGATGCGTTCGTGAATCGGTGGATGTGAGTCGGGTCATCGCCTTTGGAGGACCGAACACGTCGATTGAGCGTATTCTGTCTGTCGTGAAAGAAAACGAACCTGGGCAATGGGGCGTAGACACACCCAAATCCGGTGTTTATGGAGAAGGGTACGAAGTTTATCATATGGGATATGGCGTAAATATGGCCGGACAATTTCAGTCCATTGCCGAAAAGCAACAACTTCCCGTGTTTCGTATCGGAAAAACCGCAGACGTTTTGCACGGTGGTGGGTACGCCAACCCTGTTGTGGATACGAGCAACGTACTACAAACATTAGTTGAGCAATATGAGAAGGCACATACTGATGCTGCCTTCCTTGTGAATGTCCAAGAAACGGACCTCGCAGGTCACGCCGAAGATGTTCAGTGGTATCGGAGTGTACTCGAGACGGTCGATCAGTGGTTAGAAAGTTTCCTTGACCTCATGAACTCTGATGATATTTTAATCATTACCGCTGATCACGGCAATGACCCAACGATTGGGCATTCCCGCCATACCCGCGAATATACACCTATCCTCGTCATCGGTGAACAAATTTCTCCGGTCTCTATCGGCACTCGCACAACGATGGCCGACATTGGCGCCACACTTGCTGAGTACTTTCATTTACAAGCGACCGAATCTGGTAGCAGCTTTTTAGGGGAGATTATAAAACATACAAATAACATGGAATGAGGTGCAGGATTTCCGCCGTTTTTGCAAGGCCTGAGAACCGGTCGACGTGCTCCAAGGATGAGCAATTGTATTTACAAAATGGTTGAATTGGAAACAAAATCACTCATCAATGAACGGTTTGGCCTCATTATAATTCCAATCGATGGACTTCTCGTTGCATACAGCCGTTTATGGAAGCCGGTCGTGAGACCTACACTCGTTTTTTGGAATTTCTAGGAGGTTGGCGATCTATATAGAATGAACTAAACATTTTCCTCGTTGCGTAGTCTGTTGTTGCTTTCCACTTCAGGCGGATGCTTGTACTCCAGAGCATAAGTGCAACAACGGTGGTCAAAAAACGGGTGCTGCACCCCAAAAGTTAGAGCTAAAACTAACGTTTGGGGTGTTCCTATGACTAAATATAGTGATGATTTAAAAGCGCGTGTCGTCCGAGAGTATCTAGAAGGCGTCGACGGATATAAACCTTT